>JAFPME010000012.1 GCA_017402445.1 Prevotella sp.
CCAGCCAGTGTAGCATGGTTCACCTCGATATTCACCTTGAAGTCCTTGTCCAGACCGTGTGCTTTCAGGAAACCGATCACGGTCTCTGTATCCACATCATACTGGTGCTTGGAGGGCTCCATGGGCTTCGGCTCAATCAGGAACGTACCCTTGAATCCCTTGCTGCGGGCATAGTCACGAGCCATCGTCAACATCATAGCCATATGCTCCTTCTCGCGCTTCTGGTCGGTGTTCAGCAGGCTCATGTAGCCCTCGCGTCCGCCCCAGAACACGTAGTTCTGACCGCCGAGCTTGATGGTGGCATCGATGGCGTTCTTGATCTGAACGATGGCACGAGCCACGACGTCGAAATCGGGATTGGTGCTGGCGCCGTTGGCATAGCGCTTGTTACCGAACACGTTGGCCGTACCCCAGAGCAGCTTGATGTTGGGGAACTGCTTCATCTTCTCCTGAGCATAGTCGGTGATAGCCTTCATGCGAGCCTCGTATTCAGCGATGGTAGCGCCCTCTTCGACGAGGTCTACATCGTGGAAGCAGAAGTACTCGATGCCGAGTTTGTCCATGATTTCAAAACCAGCGTCCATCTTGTCCTTTGCACGCTGCACGGCATCGTCTGCCTTATCCCACTCGTAGGAGCGGGTCTGTCCGCCAAACTGGTCAGCACTGGCACCACCCAGTGTGTGCCACCAAGCCATGGCGAACTTCAGCCATTCTTTCATTTTCTTGCCCATCACGACCTTCTCGGGGTCATAATAGTGGAAAGCCATTACGTTCTTACTTTCCTTTCCTTCGAAAGGAATCTTACCGGTAAACGGAAAATACTCTTTTGCCATAGTTGTTCTAAGTTATAATAAGAAAAAAATAAACGATTTCTGTTGTTTTCGATTTGTCGGGAATCCCGTCGGGATAGCTGCTTACATCTTCGAGAGCTGCTCCTTCCAGGCGGCGTAGGCGCAACGGTAAGCCTCGCGGTTCTTCTCGTCGGGCTCGATGACGGCCAGTTTCTTCAGCGTGGCGAAGGCTTCGTTGTTGTCCTTATAGCGTCCGCAGCCCATGCCGGCGCCCTTGGCGGCTCCCACGCTGCCGTCGGTCTCGTAGAGCTCGATGGTAGCGCCCGACACACCAGCGAGCGTGTCGCGGAAGAGCGGGCTGAGGAACATGTTTGCCTTTCCGGCGTGAATCTTGTTCAGCTCCATGCCCATCTGCTGCATGATTTCCATGCCGTAGCAGAACGAGAAGACGATGCCCTCCTGAGCGGCGCGTACGACGTGCGCCTTGTTGTGCTTGTTGAAATTCAGGCCGTTGACGGAGCAACCCACCTCCCTGTTCTCGAGCACGCGCTCGGCACCGTTACCGAACGGTATGACAGTGACGCCCTCGCTGCCGATGGGCACTGTAGCTGCCAGGTCGTTCATGTCGGCGTAGGAAATGTCGGGCGTAATGTTGCGGTGCACCCATGCGTTGAGGATACCCGTACCGTTGATGCAGAGCAGCACGCCGAGACGCGTCTGGTCGGCCTGATGGTTCACGTGGGCAAAGGTGTTCACGCGCGACTTCGGATCGTAGTTCACATCGCCCAGGACGCCGTAGACCACGCCCGACGTTCCTGCCGTCGACGCAATTTCTCCGGGGTTGAACACGTTGAGCGACAGCGCGTTGTTGGGCTGGTCGCCACCGCGATAAGAGATGGGCGTGCCCTCTTTCAGACCGAGTTCCTCGGCAGCAGCGCGGCTGACCGTGCTCTGCACACTGAATGTCGGCACGATGTCGGCGATGACGCTCTCGGGGAATCCGTAGTAGTCGAGCAGGAACTTGGCCGGACGGTTCTCCTTGAAGTCCCAAAGCATGCCCTCGGAGAGTCCGCTGACCGTGGTGTTCACCACTCCGCTCAGGCGCATGGCCAGATAGTCGCCGGGCAGCATGATTTTGTCAATCTTCTCGAACAGCTCGGGTTCGTTCTCTTTCACCCACGCCAGTTTGGAGGCGGTGAAGTTGCCAGGCGAGTTGAGCAGATGGCCCAGGCACTGGTCTGCACCCAGTTCGCTGAAGGCTTTCTCACCGTAGGGCACGGCGCGCGAGTCGCACCAGATGATGCTCGGGCGGAGCACCTGCTGGTTCTTGTCCACGCAGACGAGGCCGTGCATCTGGTAAGAAATGCCGATAGCCTCAATGTCGTCGCCCTTGGCTCCGGTGTCTGCCATGATTTTCCGAAGCGACAGCTTCGCATATTCCCACCACGAGTTGGGGTCTTGTTCTGCCCATCCGGCCTTTACAGCCATGATGGGAGCCTCTTTTTCAGGGAAAAAAGCAGAGGCAGCACACTGTCCGCTCTCCACGTCGACCAACGATGCCTTGACAGACGAGCTGCCCACATCGAATCCTAATAAATATCTGTTTGCCATAAAATAAGTTGATAATAATTACCCTTTCTATTTATATATTACGTTTGAAGCGGAAAAATCCCCCCATTTTTTTTCAAAAAAAATTTCATCAAGCCCCAATTAAACAATCAAAGCTCTCGGATGAACACGGGAAACGACGCGGTTGGATTGCTTTTTTGTGGAACCGACGTAACAAAGAAAGTTGAGGACGGAGAACGGAGATTGTAAATATTTTTACTAAAAAAGCAGGTTCACAAAATTTTTTCATTCTACGCAGACGGAAGCGGTTGTTTTGGTAAAAGAATCGAACAAAACCTGAAGATTTTTCTTTCTGTTTTTCAAAACGGCTCGTTTTACATCGCAAAACGGCCCATTCTGCTCGCCGAAATGAATCATTCTGCGCGACAAAATGCGCCATTTTGAAGTGTAAAATGACTCATTCTGAAAGCCGAAAGAATGTAAAGAAAATACAAGTCGTTCGTTTCCAGCATTTTAAAAAGTTCTCACCATTCGCGCATACGCGTCCACGAGATTTTTATTTTGGAAAACCCGCCGTAGTTTTGTGAAAATATGTTATTTTGTAAACGATATTCAGCGCTTACCCGATTAAAAAACACTGAGGGGGAAAGCCGAGGTTTCACGCCACTGTCTTATTTCCGAACAGGCGTAGACAAGCGGCAGGAGCCATCCTACGAAGGCGCATTCGCCGTATTGCAGCCATCGAATCAAAAAAAACGTGAGTTCGATTGAACCCACGTTATTCTTATCCGGCAAAGCCGTTACGGTATCGGGAAAGCCCGAATCAATTCCATCCCCACAGGTCGTATTTGACGTCAATGCCGCCAAGCAGGAGCCAGTTGGCCAGCGTCTGCTCATACAGGCGCAGCAGATAGACCGGAGCCTCGATGTTCTCGCTCAAGTCAGCGACGTCTTGAGCCTCTGCCGACGGGGAAGACGTCAGGTAGTCGATGGCTTCCTTGACGTCCAAGATGGAGATGCCGGCATCGTCCAGCATCTCGTAGGCGTCCTCCAGCGTCAGGTCAACCTTGGCCAGGACATCGGAGAGCTTTCCTAAAATCTCGAAAAAGCTTGCCCGGCGCGGATTGCTCAGCTGGCTGACGCTGCCATCGGGGTCGATACTGCCGTCGGCAAGGCCCTCAGCCAGCTCCTCATTGAAGCTGCTCGACGAGCTCAGCGTCCGCACCAGACTGCGCAGGTCGATGCCCAGGCCCTCGATTGTCTTGATGAACTTCATCAGGTTCATGTCGTGTACCAAGTCGTGGAAGTAGCGGTTCTGCTCGCCTTCGTAGTAGACCACCGGCCAATACTGAATGGCAGCCATTGTCTGCACAAACCAGACGGCAGCCGAAATCTGGTGATTCAGCTTGAACACCAATGTGTTCGTCTGCAACTGCGACTTGCCCGGCACGAGACTGGGCTTGAAACCGTTTTTCTTCATCCATGTAATCATGGCGCGGCTGCTCTGTATGGGCACGTAGTTGTCGTGACGGCTGTGCTCGATGAAGTAGTTCTGCGTAATGTCCGGTTCCCAGCCGTTGGTGATCTTGATTTCGGCCAGCTTGGCGGTCAGGGCCTTTGCCTCGTCGCTTTTAAGATCGAGGTAGGCAGGCTGTATGAACTGGTGAAGCGAGTCCACCGAGTAGTCAATGCCTTTGCTCAGCACCGACTTGTCTTTCTTCACGATATACTCCGCAATGTTGCTGGCCAGCGGTTCCTTGAACAGGTCGCTGTACTTGATACCCAGCTTGCAGTTCTCGTTCACAGAGACGATGAAGCCGACCACGTCTTTCCACGAACCGCACTTGTCCAGCTTCACGAACTCGCTGTAGGCCTTCTCGCAGTCCAGCATACCGCCCCCCGAGAAGGTCTTGTCGAAGGTGATGCCCTTGTCCTTGTACTCCTGGTCGCGCAGCTTGGCAACGTACATCGACTCGGTGCCGCCCTGCGAGTAGCCGATGTTGAACTGGTACTTACCCAACGGGATATTCTTGTCGGTCAGCATCTTGCGGGCTGCTACCAGTCCGTCGAGCGAATTGCGGGCATTCGTATCGCCGGTGAGGTACACCACCTTGCGGTCGATAGACGAGCCGTAGCCCACATAGTCGCACGACACGATGATATAGTTCGGTTTCAGCGGATTGGCCAGCAAGCCCGACTGCACCTCAAGTTCGCCCTGCGAGGGGGCCTGCGAGGGGGATCCGATGGTGAAATGGTTGTAGAGGATGATGCCGTCGCAGGGCACGCTGCCGTCTACCACGTCGGATGGCACCATGATGATTCCGCTGACGGTGGCATCGTTGCCATCGCCGTCCTTTGACGGATAATCATATATAATATAATGTACGTCGCGCGAACCCAGTGAAATGCCTTCTATCTTTGCCTTCACCGTCGTGTCGCACTCGTGCAAAATCCTATACGTCGTTTCCTGTGAGCTGGCTGCCAGCACCGAAGCTGCTGTTACCAGCATGGTGAACACATATCTTTTCATCTGTTTATCCTTCCGTTATGTGGTTAGTACTTTACTGTGCGCTTGCGAACGTCCTTGCCCTTGCGCTCTATATACAGACCGCTGTTGGCTGGCTGACTGATGCGCTGGCCGCTCAGGTTGTAATACTCGGCCGGAGCATTGTCTGTCTCCGACACTGCCTCGACGCCCGTGTTGTCCCTGGTGTCGGTCACCTCAAAGAGAGCAGACACAGGATAGTGGTCGCCCAGGGGTTTCCCGTTGTGCAGATAGCCCTCTATGTCGCGAAGGTAAGAGACGGCCTTCACCTTCACGGCAGCAGAAGTAGGATTGATGTAGAAAATCTTGTCGAGCGACTCGCCGCCATGCTCCTCTTCCTTGTCATCGCGTGACCGGTTGTCCTCCTGATATTCAGGGAACCGGCCTTCGTTCTTCAGCTCTACCCACACGTCGCTGACCGTAGCCTTGCCCGAATCGTTGATGAAGTCAACGAAGTTCTCCTTCAGTTTGTCGCGGAAGTAGAAGCTGTTGAAGTCGCCCAGGACCACGACCGGGCGCTCGTCGAGGTTGCTCATAATGTCGTCGCGCAGCTGCTTCAGCTGGTTCACGCGGGCTGCACGGTCAGCGCCGGCCTTGCCTTCCTCCGTGTCCAGTTCGTCTTCGGCATCCATGTGCAGGTTGTAAACCACGAGCTGTGTGCCCGAATTCAATGTCACTTCATAGCGGCGGAAGCCCTTGGTGGCCAGCAGGTCGTTGCTGTGGCTGAACTTTCCAAAGCCGTCGGCCCAGGCGGTGCGCGCTCCGTCCGTCACATTCAGGCCCTTTTTCCAGCATCCCATCAGACCATCACACTCGAAACGTTCGTTCTGCAGGTGCAGGAAGTCAATCTTGTGGCCATCAATGCCCACGTCGCCGCTCCACGCGTCAAGCTGGTATTCGTCTTCCAGCATCGCCGTCAGCTCCTCGTGGTAGTTGAAGTCCTCCTGCATGAACACCATGTCGAAGCTCTTCTTCATTAAATACTTGCCAATGCGCACCGTGCCTGCACTGCCAGGCCCATCGGCATTGACGTTCACTACAAGTACTTTCTGAGGCAGACCGTCGATGTTCAGCGTGGCTATGCTGAACCGTTCTGCCTGTTGAGACTGTGCCCCGGCAATGAGGCTGAAGCACAGGGCTGTTGCTGCAAATACTTTTCTCATCAAGCGTCTGTTATTATTATTGTTCCACGTTGTTCACCTCTTACGTCTTACCCGATACAGAATCTGTATCGGTCTTGTCTATAATTGAATAATATCCAATTAAACCACGCTGCAAAAATACAAAAAAAACTGAAACTCCTATTCAAATAATGTAAGAAAAGCGTCCATGTTTTTATGATAATTATTCAGAAGAATGAAACGATTGTTGCTATTATTGCAAAAAAAGGGAGCGCTTCACACGACGAAACGCTCCCTTTTTCTATTGTACCATTTCAATGATACTGTTTTTCTTTTATAACCCCCCTTAGCTATCAGCGAGGTCGGGCTGCCGTTCATCCTCAGTATGCTTAGCATACAGACGTGCCACGACGGCTCCACTGATGTTATGCCACACGCTGAATACGGCACCGGGAATCGTGGCGGCGGGATAGGCGGCGAAATGGAGAGTAGCGAGACTGGAAGCAAGACCTGAGTTCTGCATTCCCACTTCGATGCTGATGGCCTTGCGTTTGGCTGCATCCAGATGAAGCATGCGGCCTATCATATAGCCAACAGAGAGTCCGCAAAGGTTGTGGAGCATCACAACGAGAATGATGATGAGTCCGCCCGCAAGCAGTTTAGAGGCATTGGCAGCAATGACGATGAGCACGATGGCACAGATGGCAAGCGTCGACACGGCGGGCAGATAGACAGTGGCCCGCTCTGTGAGCTTCGGAAAGAGCCACTTGGCGACCAAACCAGCCACGATGGGCAGAATGACCACCCAAAAGATGCTCAGCAGCATGCCGACCACCTCAACATCCACCGTCTGACCCACCAACAGCCAAACCAAAAACGGAGTGACGAAAGGCGCAAGCACGGTCGAGACGGCCGTCATGCCGACACTCAGTGCGAGGTCGCCTTTTGCCAGATAGGTGATGACATTTGAGGCTGTGCCGCCGGGACAGCAGCCCACGAGAATCACCCCGACAGTCAACGCCTCGTCGAGTGCGAACAGGCGGCTGAGCACCCAGGCCAGCATAGGCATGACTGTGTACTGCGCCAGGAAACCGATGACGATGTCACGAGGACGGCTAAAGACGATACGGAAATCGTCGATGCGCAGCGCCATACCCATTCCGAACATCACCAGGCCGAGCAGTGGATTGATAACAGAGGGCTTGATACCGCTAAATGTACTGGGTGTCAACAAGGCCAACACCGCCGACAGCAGCACCAGCACTCCCATATAGTCAGAAATCAGTTTGCATACTCTTTTCATTGTTCTTATATATTGATAGTGAAACACTACGATTGTCGCCTTTATGCTGCAGAATCACTTTAAAAACGCGATATACGAGCCAGCTGAATAAAGATATTCATTTTACTTTAGAGGAAAGATAATAATAGAATAAAGTGGGTTTGACGAAATAAATCAGACTGAATTTTACTGATAAGCGAAATCGGCATATTCTCGTGTGGACTTTGATGTGTGACACGGAATATAAAAAGAGTGCCGTCGCCGGGGATCAGGAAATGCTGCCGCTGGCTACAAGCGGTGGTGACAGTCGTGAAGAGAAACGGTCAGAACAGCGACAGCGAGAGGTCTACCGACGGCTTGGGCGGCTCCTCTTCGTGTGGTTCTTCGTCGCTGAACTGTAGCATCAGTTGCTGCGACTCTGCCGAGCGCGGGTTGAGACGATAGACACCACGCCGCCCGACATTCTCAACCAGCGAGTCGGACGAACGCGAATGTTTGAGCAGAAAGCTTTGGACGTAACGATGAACCTCTTCGAAATCAACGGTTTCGAAGAGTGTATTGGACGCATTGAAGACGTGGCGCGACAATTTCTGCACGCTCAATCCGTCAGAACCAGCCTCCGTCAAGATGCGGAGTATCTTGTCATCGTAAATCACAGTCGGCTGTTACGTGAAAGAAAAAGGATTCTGCCTGTGCAACAAACGGCAGGCTGTCCCTTCAACAGAAAGCGTCCCACGAGGGCCTGCGGTAGGCAAAGAAACAGAAAAAGGGCCTACATGACAGCATGCAGCCCTTCCTCGTCTTTCCTATTAAAGATTAAGCCAATACAATCTTACCTTCGGCATCTTTGATCTTGCCCTCTTTGAGCAACCAGCCAGCACCGAGAACAACCTCTTCATTGGTGATTTTTGCAGCCTTGGCAATCTCTGCTACAGTCATAGCCTTGTCTGTTGCTGCGAGAGCATTGTAAACGTCGCCAGCCTTGAAACCTGCATTTTCTGCGTTGATTACGAGCGCTACCTTCTTGGCGGGTGTCTTCTTAACAGTTTCTTTCTTTTCAGCAGCAGCCTTCTTCTCTGTAGCGGCTGCCTTCGTTGCTTTCTTTTCTGCCATTTTTTTAATGAGTTTTAATCCTGATTGAACCTTTTCAACCTTAACATTTGTTTTCTGTTGCAAAAGTAAAAAGATTGTTCGAATTTGTTACTGTTGTTTTGTCTGAAAATCAGCAAATTAGATTATTTCTTGACCTAAATCAAAACATTTTCACATCGTAACTTGCAATTTTGCGAAATTAACAGTTCGCATGCTTACTTTCGCATGCGTAAGAGTCAGATTTTCAATAAAAATGATTACCTTTGCACCCAAAATTCAAGAATCAAACAAGAAAAAATGGAGTTAGCAAGCAAGTACGACCCCCGCGAGGTGGAGTCGAAATGGTATCAATATTGGCTTGACAACAAGCTGTTCAGTAGCAAACCCGACGGACGCGAGCCCTACACCATCGTGATTCCGCCGCCCAACGTGACAGGTGTGCTGCACATGGGTCACATGCTGAACAACACGATTCAGGACATTTTGGTGCGCCGGGCACGCATGGAAGGCAAGAACGCTCTGTGGGTTCCGGGCACGGACCACGCTTCGATAGCTACCGAAGCAAAGGTGGTGAAGAAACTGGCTGCCGAGGGCATCAAGAAGCACGACCTGACACGCAATGAGTTCCTGAAGCACGCTTGGGACTGGACACACGAGCATGGCGGCATCATTCTGAAGCAGCTGCGCCGTCTGGGTGCGTCGTGCGACTGGGACCGCACAGCATTCACAATGGACGAGAAGCGTTCGGAGAGCGTCATCAAGGTGTTTGTGGACCTTTATAACAAGGGACTCATCTATCGGGGCATGCGCATGGTGAACTGGGATCCGAAGGCACTGACGGCCCTCTCCACCGAAGAAGTAATCTACAAAGAAGAGCAGAGCCATCTGTTCCACCTTAAATATTATGTGGATAATCTAGATAATCTAGAAAATCTAGAAGATCTAGAGCAGGCCGGCAACATCATACACCGCGACGAGCGCGGCTACTACGCCGTCGTGGCCACCACCCGCCCCGAGACCATCATGGGCGACACGGCCATGTGTATCAACCCCAAGGACCCGAAGAACCAGTGGCTCAAGGGCCGCCGCGTCATCGTGCCGCTCGTCGGTCGCGTCATTCCCGTCATCGAGGACCGCTATGTAGATATTGAATTCGGTACAGGCTGTCTGAAAGTGACTCCTGCCCACGACACGAACGACTACATGCTGGGCAAGACGCACAACCTTGAAACCATCGACATCTTCAACGCCGACGGCACCATCTCGGAGCAGTCACCTCTCTACGTGGGCATGGACCGCTTTGACTGCCGTAAGCAGATAGCCAAGGACCTGCAGGAAGCAGGCCTGATGGAGCGCGTGGAAGACTACACGAACAAGGTGGGCTATTCGGAACGCAACCCCGACACAGCCATCGAGCCGCGTCTGTCGCTGCAGTGGTTCCTGAAAATGAAGCACTTTGCCGATATCGCGCTGCCGCCCGTGATGAATGACGAGCTGAAGTTCTATCCGGCAAAGTACAAGAACACGTACAAAAACTGGTTGGAGAACATTCAGGACTGGTGCATCTCGCGACAGCTGTGGTGGGGTCACCGCATTCCGGCATACTACTACAACGAGGAAGGCGACTTTGTCGTGGCAGAGACGCGTGAGAAAGCACTGAAACTGGCCCAAGAGAAGAACCCGTCGCTGACCGATGCCGACCTGCATCAGGACGAGGACGCACTTGACACGTGGTTCTCTTCGTGGTTGTGGCCAATTTCGCTGTTCGACGGCATCAACAACCCCGGCAACGAAGAACTGAACTATTACTATCCGACGAGCGACCTGGTGACTGGCCCGGACATCATCTTCTTCTGGGTGGCACGCATGATCATGGCCGGATATGAATATGTGGGCAAGATGCCCTTCAAGCATGTTTACTTCACTGGCATCGTGCGCGACAAGCTGGGACGCAAGATGTCGAAGTCGCTCGGCAACTCGCCCGACCCCATCGAGCTCATTGAGAAGTTCGGTGCTGACGGCGTACGCATGGGAATGATGTTGTCTGCCCCGGCCGGCAACGACATTCTGTTCGACGAAGCCCTTTGCGAGCAGGGACGAAACTTCAACAACAAGATATGGAACGCCTTCCGACTGGTGAAAGGCTGGCAAACAGTCGACACGGAACAGCCTGTGGTGTGCAAGACGGCTATCGACTGGTTCGAGGCCAAGCTGAAACAGACCAACGCCGAAGTGGACGACCTGTTCAGGAAATATCGCATCTCAGAGGCACTGATGAGCGTTTACCGCCTGTTCTGGGACGAGTTCTCGAGCTGGTACTTGGAAATGGTGAAGCCGGCCTACGTGAACGGCCAGCCGCAACCCATCGACCAACAGACCTATGACGCCACGCTGCGTTTCTTCAATGACCTGCTGAAGATGCTGCATCCGTTCATGCCGTTTATCACCGAGGAACTGTGGCAGCACATCTACGACCGCAAGGAGGGCGAAAGCATCATGCGCGACGAGCTGAAAATAGACGCTCCGACGGAGGCTGACAACGCGTTGGCAGAGGCCATCGAGAACGTGAAGCAGATCATTTCGGGCGTGCGAGGCGTTCGCAGCCAGAAGAACATTGCTCCGAGAGAGAAACTGACGCTGCAGATGGTGGGTGTCAACCACTTCGAGCAGTACAATGAAACCATCAGCAAGATGGCCAATCTGGAAGCCATCGAGGTGGTCAGCGAGAAGTCGGCCGACTCGGTTCAGTTCATGGTGGGCACCGATGAATTTGCCATTCCCATCGGCGACATGATTGACGTGGCCGCAGAAATAGAGAAACAGGAAACGCAGCTAAAGCACTTGGAAGGTTTTCTGGCAGGCGTCATGAAAAAACTTGCCAACGAAAAGTTCGTGGCCAATGCCCCCGAAGCCGTCGTTGCCATGGAACGTAAGAAGCAGAGCGACTCGGAAGAGAAGATTGCCTCGCTGAAGGAATCGCTGGCTGAGCTGCGCAAGAAACTATAAAAAAGAATTCACATGAAAAGAACTGGCTTTGCCTTGATTGCCATTCTGTCGATCGTCGCCATGCTCATCGCATGCGGCGACGACAAGAATGAGGAGGCACCAAAGGTGACAGAACAGACCGTTCTGATGTACATTCCTTGGGCAGACGACTCTCGGATGTACAATGCATGCAAGAAAAACATCACCGCCATGAAGACGGCCATTGAGTATCAAAGAGGACTGAATGGCAAGAGGCTGCTGACTCTCGTCGCCGAAACGGCAAACAGGGCGCTGCTCGTGGAAATAAAGTACGAGAGAGGCATTTGCGTGGACGACACCATCAAACGGTATCAGTCGCTGACACCCGCGAGCTTCACGACTTCAGACGGTGTGACAGCATTCTTCAAGGATGTTGTTGCTGCCGCACCCGCTAAGCACTACGGGCTGACCATTGGCTGTCACGGCATGGGATGGCTGCCCGTAGAGACAGCGAAGAGCAAGGCCAAACAGCAGACAGCGCCGAACGTACCCCCGTACAGGCCGAACAGCTACTTCACTGGGGAGAGAATCCCAACACGATACTTCGGTTCACATCCGAATCAGATGTTGTACCAGACAGAAATCAGTGTACTGAAGACGGCTGTCAGCAATTCGTTCGGCCATCTGGACTTCCTGCTTTTCGACGACTGCTACATGCAGAACATCGAAACGGCATATCTGTTGAGAGGCATTACGGACCACATCATCGCCTCGACCTGCGAAATGATGATGGAAGGTATACCTTATGCAACCGTGGGAAGTGCCTTGCTGCGTGGCGATTACGCTGCCGTGGTGAACGGATTCTACGATTTCTACAAATCCTACAAGTGGCCGTACGGAACGCTCTCGGTCGTGAAGACCAGCGAACTGGAAAGCACGGCGCAGCTGATGAAGACCATCAACAGCCAACACCAGTGGGACTCTAAAGACAACGGGTTGATTCAGGCTTTCGACGACTATAGCAGAAACGTGTTCTTCGACATGGGCTCCTACGTGAAAAGACTTTGTCAGGCCGACCAAACGCTGGCAAAGCAAATGGAAGAGCAGCTGAACCGTCTGGTTCCCTACAAGGCCCACACGGAGTACTTCTATGCAATGGAATACGAGAGAGCCATCAAGATGGAAGAGTTCTCGGGCATTTCCATTTCAGACCCGAGCACATCTTCGAAAGCAGAAACAAAAGAAACAACTGAATGGTGGAAGGCAACGCACTGAAGCGTTGCCTTTTTTATTCATAATCGTCGATGACAGCGTTCACGAAATCCATCATCGGCTTGGCCACCTTGAACACTTTTACCATCTCGCCAAGCCAATGGTCTCCTTCGAAAAACGTGTCGGGCACTTGTTTCCAGCAGCAGAAATCTTTCATACGCAGGTATTGAACGAACTCATAGTCGCGTGGGAACCCGCTCGGAGCAGTCTTCAGGTGCATGATGCCAAAGCCTTTTTCCGAGGCCATGTCGTATTCGCTGCCCTTAACGGCAGCCGAACTCGTCGATTCCGGTGTCCCGAAGAAGTTCACGAACCTACGGTTCTCGACGATGCTGCGCCACAGCTCGATGTTTCCCATGATTTCATTTCTGCACGACGTCAGGATGTTGGTAGGCAACCAGTAGCTGCCACATGCCAACATGCAGTGTCCCGGCTCGATATGGATGTAGTACCCGCCGTGCAACGCTTTCTTACCGTGAGCCGAGATGTATGCTCCCAGATGCCTCTTGTAAGGAGACTTGTCGGGAGAAAAGCGCGTGTCGCGATAGAAACGGTAGGTAGTGTCCTTCACGGAGAGGTGGGCTATCGTGGAGTCGAATTCAGAAATGCGCCCGATAGCCATGGCGATGCCCTCCTCGAAGTCAGTCCTGACGGCATCATACTCTGCTTTATGTTCCTGAAACCACGGTCGGTTGTTATTGGCTGCGATGTCTTTCAGGAAACGAATGATTCTTGCTGACTGCATATTTGTTCTGTTCTTTTATCGATATAACGTTTTTTGTTGACTTATCCGTTCACTTTCGACCCGTCGAGCAGCTTCGGACAGATGTCGGCAAACTGGCAGTTGTCGCACTTCGGCTGCCGGCTCTGGCACACATAGCGGCCGTGGAGGAGTAACCAATGGTGCGCATCGGCACGGTCGTCGGCCGGAATGTTCCGTTTCAGTTCCGTCTCAACCTTCGCAGGCGTGTTGGCCGACGACGGGACGAGGCCCATCCGATGACTCACACGATATACGTGTGTATCGACGGCGATGGTACTTTGTCCGTAAGCCACGGCCTGTATGACATTGGCAGTCTTCCTGCCCACACCGGGAAGCTTCAGCAAATCGGACATCTCCGTGGGCACTTCGCCTCCGAAGTCGGCTGCGATCATGCGCGACATCTCCACCAGATGACGCGCTTTTGAATTGGGATAGCTCACGCTCTTCACGTAAGCCAGCACCTCGTCCACTTCGGCTGCAGCCATGGAACGCGCGTCAGGAAATCGCCGAAACAGTTCTGGCGTCACCTGATTGATGCGTTTATCCGTACACTGCGCACTCAGTACGGTGGCAACCAGCAGCTGGAACACACTTCCGTATTCCAGTTCGGTGGTCACTTTCGGCATGTGCTCGCGGAAATAGCTCAGCACCCGTTCGTATCTTTCTTTGCGTCTCATGCTGTTTTTGCTGCAAATATACATGATTTTTCTGAAACAAAGACATTGTTTGGCGCAAAAAAAGCGTTCCCTCGGCCACCTTGTAAAGTGGAAGAGGGAACGCGTATGTCTCAAAGAAGGAGGTTTCCCGGCTTATTTCTTGGCAGCCGTCTCGGTCTTCTTCTCGTCAGCCTTTTTGTCGGCAGCTTTCTGGTTCATGCCCTTGTAAGCCTTGTTCAGACCGGCAATCACCTCGTCGGTGATATCGTAAGCCTTGTCAGCATAGAGCAGACCGGCCTTTGTTACGATGAACGAATACTTCTTGTCCTTGTTGTATTTCGTCAGGAAATGCTGGATGCTGTCGTTAACGGCCATCAGGTATTCCTGCTGCTTCTGAGCAAGCTCGCCGTCGAGACGCTGAGCCAGCGCCTGAAGATCGGCCTGCTGCTTCTGAAGGTTGGCATTCACCTGCTCAGCCTGCTGCTGTGTGTACTTGTTGTTCTGCAAATCCTGCTGGAACTTCATGGCTGCCGACTGCAGCGACTGCTGCTTTTGCGACAGTGTCTTGCGCGAGTTCTCAGCGTTCTTTTCAAGCACAGGCTCGTATTCCTTGCAGAATTTGTACTGCGTCTGGATGGAATCCATTTCTACATAGGCAATCTTCAGCTCTGCAGGAGCAGCGGCCTGAGCCTTTTCATCCATCTTGGGAGCCTGATTGTTGCATGAAGCCAGGGCGAAGACAGCTGCCATGGCCATGAAAATTGTTTTCTTCATTTTCTCGTATTCTTTATTAATTTTACTCTGTCGGCCTGTTCTCTTGCCTCGCGGTCCTGATCCAGCACGCAGTGTATGCCACGGTCTTTCATTGCCTGACTGTCATGAATGTGCATCGACGAGAACTCTCCATTCTTCTTCAAAAGCAGTTTCACCAGCAACAAAGCCATGCTGATAGCAATTATTAACACCGTAATGACAAGAGTTTCAATCATTTTTTGTAATTTTGCGGTGCAAAGTTACGAAATAAGTAAGAGAAATGCAAAAGAAAAAGGTTTTTCTTTTCATTTACAAGCGAAAAGTAAGTTCTGCGAAGTCATAGTCACCAAGAAAAATATGAATACTGAAAAGACAATTATATAAAATAACACCACAATGAATGCAATTGAATTAAAACCCGCCTGTGTGTTCGAACAGTTTGCGAAAATCAACCAAATACCGCGTCCTTCGAAGCACGAGGAAAAAATGATTGAGTACCTGAAGAGCTTCGGCGAAAGCCACGGACTGGAAACAGAAGTCGATGAGACAGGAAACGTCATCATCCGCAAGCCTGCCACGAAGGGCTTCGAGAACAAAGAGACGGTGATTCTGCAGAGCCACATGGACATGGTGTGCGAGAAGCTCGTCGACATAGCGTTCGACTTCAACAAAGACGCCATACAAACCTACGTCGACGGCGAGTGGCTGAAGGCCAAAGGCACCACGCTCGGTGCTGACGACGGTATCGGGTGCGCCATCGAACTGGCCATTCTCGACAGCGACGACATCGAGCACGGCCCCATCGAATGCGTTTTCACACGCGACGAAGAGACAGGTCTGACCGGTGCTGAGGGCATGAAGCCCGGCTTCATGAAAGGAAATATGCTCATCAACCTCGACTCTGAGGACGAAGGACAGATTTTCGTCAGCTGTGCCGGCGGTCGCAATACGACGGCAACATTCCGTTTCCAGAAAGAAGAAGTGCCTGCCGGCTGGTTCTTCATGAAAGGTTCGCTGAAAGGATTGGTGGGCGGACACTCCGGCGACGACATCAACAAGAAGCGTGCCAACGCGCTGAAGGTCATCGCGCGCTATTTATATAAGGTACAGGAGAAGCTGGGACTGCGTCTGGCTTCGTTCGATGCCGGCAAGCTCCACAACGCTATACCGCGCGACGGCGTGATTGTTTTCGCCGTTCCAACCGAGTTCAAGGAGCAGGCCCGAGCCGAATGGAACATCTTCGTGACCGAGGTGGAAGAAGAATTCCACATCACCGAACAGAACATGCAGTTCGCTTTGGAAAGTACCGAAGCCGTTCCCGTCATGCCACTTGAAGTGAGCACGCGTCTCGTTCAGGCCCTCCAGGCTGTGGACAACGGCGTTTTCGCCATGTGTCAGGACGAAGCCATCGCCTGGCTGGTAGAGACATCGAGCAACGTAGCCAGCGTGGAGACCTGCGACGACAAGGTTGTCGTCGTGGCTTCGCAGCGTTCCAACGTCATGAGTGCGCTCGACAACCAAGCTGCCACCATCAAGGCTGTGTTCCAGCTGGCTGGTGCCGAGGTGGAACAGGGCGACGGATACCCCGCATGGAAGATGAATCCGGACAGCAAGCTGACCGCCTTAGCCGTGGAGGCATACGAGAAGCTCTTCGGCAAGGAGCCGAAGGTACTCGGCATCCACGCCGGTCTGGAATGCGGACTCTTCTCCGAAAAGTACCCGAACCTCGACATGGTGTCGTTCGGACCGACGCTCCGCGGCGTCCATTCGCCCGACGAACGTCTCCATATCCCCACCGTGCAGATGGTTTGGGATCATCTGATGGAGATTCTGAAGAACATCCCCAACAGATCATAACCGAAGAAACATGAAGAAGACACCGATTATCTTCGCCTGTGCCCTGCTGCTTGCTGCCTGCGGCAAGCAGCACAAGGCAGAAGGCATTGTAGAAGCATTCCTCGACAACAGCTTAGCCAACAAGAACTACGTCGTGCACTTCGGCAATCTGGGAAGCACCGACAAGATAGGAGACCAACAGCTCATGAAGATGAATGCCATCACCCACAAAGACGATCCGCTCTTCAAGAAACCGGTCAAATACGGTGCCTACAAGGAGCTGGGATCGCTTTGGTTTCTCCGTTCCACCATCATTCACGATAAGGACACCTTCATCCGCACCATCTACCTGCACCCGGAACTGCGCGACGACGGTGTCATGGCTGTCAAGGAAAACTAAAAAAGAATTGCCCCTGCTTCGTATCACTACGGTGCAGGGGCTCTGTTTAACCTTAAAAACCTACCTATCGAAATTCTCACATGAACGGAAGGCACCAAGCTACGATGCCAGCATGCGCCTCATGTAGCTGCGCACTTCACGGCGGGCATCGCCAAGACGGTGCTCCACGCTCTTGTAACTGACGCGAAGCTCGTCCGAAATCTCAGCCACCTTCATTCCTCCATAGACGCTCATGCAGTATATTTCGCGTTGTTTGGCTGTCAGACGGGCCATGCCCTGCTCCAACAGCTCTACGATTTCAGTCGCATTGTAGACCGTTGCCACGTCGGCCTCGCAGTCACCCTCTTTCGTTCCGCTGCGCCGCGACTGTTCAAAAGCCGCAGCCACACATCGTCTCCGCCAGTAATTCACAGCCAGATTGTGCGCAATGCTGTGCACCAGATTGGGCAACGTCACGGGAGTGACCATCTTGTCTGAGCAAAGCAGTCGAAGGAAAGCGTCCTGGACAATGTCCTCGGCGACGGCGTCATGGCGAAGCATCCTGCTGACATACGCCAGCAACTCGTCGCGGTGAGCTGCATAGTAGTCAGCAATCAAGCTGTTTCTGACCTCCGTATCTCCCATGTTCACTTCTTCGTGCTTATGCTTAGGTTTATCAAGCCGCTGTAGTGCGGCCTCGTTTTCATTTCTATCTGCAAAGATAACGATTTTTCCTTTTCGTCTCACCGTTTTATTAAATAAAAAATGTGAATGATACAAATTTCTATCATTTTTGCAACATACAGCAAAGACTTCCCGATGTGATTTGTGTCGCTTGCGGTCTGTCCGTTTCTTTTGGCACGGATTTTGCATGTACCACGGTAAAAAAATCACAAACGTTTAAAACATATCATCCTTATGCAAAAAGGCAACATCGGGGTTACGACCGAGAACATTTTCCCCGTCATCAAAAAATTTCTCTACAGTGATCATGAAATATTCCTGCGCGAGATGGTCAGCAATGCCATCGACGCCACGCAGAAACTGAAGACACTCGCCGACAAGGGCGACTTCAAGGGAGAGCTGGGCGACCTGACCGTCCACGTCAGCCTCGACAAAGACAAGGGCACGCTCACCATCAGCGACCGAGGCATCGGAATGACCGAAGAAGAAATCGACAAATACATCAACCAGATAGCCTTTTCGGGCGTCACCGATTTCCTCGACAAGTACAAAGACAACGCCAACCAGATCATCGGACACTTCGGACTGGGCTTCTACTCGTCGTTCATGGTGTCGAAGAAGGTCGAAATTGTCACACGAAGCTACCAGGAAGGCGCCAAGGCCGTGAAGTGGAGCTGCGACGGAAGCCCGGAGTTCACCATCGAAGATGCCGAGCGCGACGACCGCGGCTCTGATATCATCCTCTACATCGACGACGACTGCAAGGAATACCTCGAGAAGGCGCAGATAGAACAGCTGCTGCAGAAATACTGCAAGTTCCTCCCCGTGCCCGTAGCCTTCGGAAAGAAGACCGAATGGAAGGACGGCAAGCAGGTAGACACCGCGGAAGACAATATTATAAATAATGTGGAACCGCTCTGGACGAAGGCTCCCAGCACGCTGAAAGACGAAGACTACAAGAGCTTCTACCGCACACTCTACCCCATGCAGTTCGACGAGCCGCTGTTCTGGATCCATCTGAACGTGGACTATCCGTTCAACCTCACCGGAATCCTCTACTTCCCGCGCATCAAGTCGAACCTCGACATTCAGCGCAACAAGATTCAGCTCTACTGCAACCAGGTGTTTGTCACCGACCAGGTGGAAGGCATTGTGCCTGAGTTCCTTACATTGCTCCACGGCGTCATCGACTCGCCCGACATCCCGCTCAACGTCAGCCGCAGCTATCTGCAGAGCGACCGTGACGTGAAGAAAATCTCCACCTACATCACCAAGAAGGTGGCCGACCGCCTGAACAGCATCTTCAAGGAAGACCGCAAGCAGTATGAGGAGAAGTGGGACGACCTGAAGATCTTCATCAACTACGGCATGCTGTCGCAGGAAGACTTCTACGACCGCGCCAAGGACTTCTGCCTGCTGAAGGACGTAGACGGCAAGTACTTCACACTCGACGACTACCGCACCCTCATCAAGGACGAACAGACCGACAAGGACGGCAACCTCGTCTACCTCTACGCCACCGACAAGGAGGAACAGTACAGCTATATCGAGGCAGCCCGCAAGAAGGGCTACAGCGTCTTGCTCATGGACGGACAGCTCGACACGCCGACAGTCTCCATGTTCGAGCAGAAGCTGGAGAAGAGCCGCTTCACACGCGTGGATGCCGACATCGTGGAGCGCCTCATCGTCAAGGAAGACACACCGAAGAACGAGCTCGACGCCACACAGTCTGACAATTTGTCAGAGGCTTTCCGCTCGCAGATGCCGAAACTCGAGAAGGCCGAGTTCATGGTCGAGGTGCAGTCGCTCGGCGAAAACGGACAGCCCGTCGTCATCACCCAGAGCGAATACATGCGCCGAATGAAAGACATGAGCCGCTACCAGCAGGGCATGAGCTTCTACGCCACCATGCCCGACTCCTACAACCTCATCCTCAACGCCGACCACCCGCTCATCAAGCGCGTGCTCGAAGAGGAAACGGCAAGCGTCAGCGAAGCCCTGAAGCCCATCGAGAGCGAGATTCGCGGCATGCAGGCACGCGTGGACGTGCTGCGTCAGGAGCAGAACAAGAAGAAGTACGACGAGATCACCCAGGAGGAGAAGGACGACCTGAACAACAGCGAGAAAGCCCTCAACGAGCAGAAGGACAAGAAGAAGGCCGTCATCGCCGACTATGCCAAGGGCAACAAGGTGGTGCACCAGCTCATCGACCTCGCCTTGCTGCAGAACGGCATGCTGAAGGGTGCCGCCCTCGATGCCTTCCTCAAGCGCTCCGTCGACCTCATCGGCTGACACCCATGACTATCATACCCAACGGCCTGATTGCTTCGCGGCAATCGGGCCGTTTTTTTATTCATCAACGAAGCCGTCTTTCCGAACAGACCGACTGAACAGACGTTCTGAATTTTTCGGACAAAAAAGTCAAAAAAGTGCTCTGAGAGTGGCCGTTTTTCAAAATAAAAATCAGACGGGCGCAAATGAGCGATTCTCGCGAAAGTTGTAACGCTCTGGAAAGGAAGCACTTGTATTTTCTTTACATTTTCGGGGCTTCCAAAATGAATCATTTTGCACTCCGAAATGGCTCATTTCGCCGCGCAGAATGGGCCATTTTGAAAAGCAGAATGGCCCATTTTGAAGTGTAAAATGGCTCATTTTGAAAATCGCAATGATTTTTCGTGCCGTTTTGTTCGATTCTTTTACCGTTTCAAAAGCTTTCGTCTCTCTAGAATGATAAAAAATCCCAGCACAATTTTTCGATTAAAATTATTTACAATAATAAACATCAACATCTCACCCCGGAAGCACTTCGACCTTGCAGAAACGCTATTTCTGATTCGTGGAAAGAATGATGCCGGGGCTTACTTCATTTCTGTCCGAGACATCAGGCAGGTGGATAAACACCAAACGACAGCTGCAGAGCATGAGCATTCCTGCGACAAACAATTTTGCATAGAAGGGGAAAGAAAAGCATGGTTTTCTTTTCTTTTTTCTCACTTATTTCGTAATTTTGCAGACAAAACGAAGAAATAGCATAAACGAAGAAAAGAACGAAAACATGAAGACGTATCTCGTAACAGGTGCCGCCGGCTTTATCGGCGCCAATTTCGTAAAGTATCTGCTCAACAAGAAGTACAAGGACGAGGACATCCGGGTGATTGTGCTCGACGCTCTGACCTACGCCGGCAACTTGGGCACCATCAAGGACGACATCGACGGCCAGCGCTGCGTGTTCGTCAAGGGTGATATCCGCGACCGCGAGCTGGTGGACGGCATCTTTGCCGAGAACGACGTGGACTACGTGGTGAACTTCGCCGCCGAGAGCCACGTGGACCGCTCGATCGAGGATCCGCAGCTCTTCCTCTCGGTGAACATCCTCGGCACGCAGAACATGCTCGACGCCGCGCGCAAGGCCTGGGTCATCGGCAAGGGCGACGACGGCTATCCCGTATGGAAGGCAGGCAAGAGGTATCACCAGGTATCTACCGACGAGGTGTACGGTTCGCTGGGTGCCGACGGTTTCTTCACCGAGGAGACGCCGCTCTGCCCGCACAGCCCCTACTCCGCATCGAAGACGTCGGCCGACATGATTGTGAAAGCCTACGCTGACACCTACCACATGCCGGTCAGCATCACGCGCTGCTCGAACAACTACGGCCCCTACCACTTCCCCGAGAAGCTCATTCCGCTGATCATCAACAACATCCTCGCTGGCAAGCAGCTCCCCGTCTACGGCAAGGGAGAGAACGTGCGCGACTGGCTCTACGTGGAAGACCACTGCAAGGCCATCGACCTCGTGGTGCGCGAAGGACGTGAAGGCGAAGTCTACAACGTAGGCGGCCACAACGAGATGAAGAACATCGACATCGTGAAGCTCACCATCAAGACCATCCACGACATGATGGCCGAGGACAAGAGCCTGCGCAAGGTGCTCAAGAAGCAGGAACTCGACGAGAACGGCGACATCCGCATCGACTGGATCAACGACGACCTCATCACCTACGTGGCCGACCGACTGGGTCACGACATGCGCTACGCCATCGACCCGACGAAGATCAAGGACGAGCTGGGCTGGTATCCCGAGACGAAGTTCGCCGACGGCATCGTGAAGACCATCCGTTGGAACCTGGAACATCAGGACTGGATAGCCGACGTTACATCGGGCGACTACCAGAAATACTACGAGCAAATGTACGGCAACCGCTGATGGACACGCTGACCAAGGAGCTGCAGACATTTCTCGTCCGGCTGTCGTATCAGCCGGAAACGGTGAGCCATCAGACCGAGCACTACCTGGAACATCTTTTCCATCTGCTGCCCGTGGATGAAGAAGAAGCCGTACTACACTATTTCGGTGTGCTCGGCCACCGACAGGAACCGCTGGCCCAACTGGCCCGCGAGCGTTGTCTGTCGCCCGAAGCCATGATGGAGCAGATTGACACCAACCTTCACCGGCTGGCCATCACGCCCGAATGGCAGATGCTGAAGACGCTCGTCAACCCGCCTTCGGCAAGCGAAGCGGCCTCATGAAAAACGATTTTACAAGAAAGAAACAACCAAAATGAAGAAGATATTGCTTTTAGGCTCTGGCGAACTGGGCAAGGAGTTCGTAATCGCGGCAAAGCGCGCAGGGCAGTATGTCATTGCTTGCGACCGCTACGACAACGCGCCCGCCATGCAGGTAGCCGACGAGCGCGAAGTGTTCTCGATGCTCGACGGCGACGCACTGGAAGCTGTCGTGAAGAAACACCAGCCCGACATCATCGTTCCCGAGATTGAAGCCATCCGCACCGAGCGCCTGTTCCAATTCGAGGAGCAGGGCATTCAGGTGGTGCCCAGTGCACGTGCGGTGAACTACACGATGAACCGACGTGCCATCCGCGACCTGGCCAGCAAGGAACTGGGCCTGCGCACGGCGAAGTATTTCTACGCCAAGACATTCGACGAGTTCAAGAAGGCTGCCGACGAGATTGGCTTCCCCTGCGTGGTGAAGCCTCTGATGTCGTCGAGCGGCCACGGACAGAGCTACGTTCACAACGACGACGAGCTGGAGCAGGCCTTCCGCGAGGCCATGGAGGGCAGCCGCGGCGACGTGAAGGAAGTCATCATCGAAGAGTTCATCGACTTCGACTCCGAGTTCACCCTGCTCACCGTGACACAAAAGAACGCTCCCACCATCTTCTGCCCGCCCATCGGACACGTGCAGAAAGGCGGTGACTACCGCGAGAGCTGGCAACCGTACAAGATTTCGGACGCTGCCCTGAAGACGGCGCAGCACATGGCCGACCAAGTGACCAAGGCTCTCACGGGATACGGAATATGGGGCGTGGAGTTCTTCCTGACCAAACAGGGTGAGGTCATCTTCTCCGAACTGTCACCCCGTCCGCACGACACGGGCATGGTGACGCTCGGCCACACCACGAACCTCAGCGAGTTCGAGCTGCACTTCCGCGCCGTCATGGGACTGCCCATCGCCGGCATCCATCTGGAGCACGCCGGTGCCAGCGCCGTCATCCTCTCTCCCGTGGAAAGCCAGGAGCCGCTCGACTACCACGTGGACGAAGCACTGACCGAGGACCGCACGCGCATCCGCATCTTCGGCAAGCCCGAGGCACACTTCGGCCGCCGCATGGGCGTGGTGCTCTGCTACGGAGAACCCGATGCCGACACGACGGCCCTGCGCGACAAAGCAAAGCGCCTGGCAAAGACAGTGCTCGGAACAGACCCCTACATGAAGAAATGAAGACGTTAGGAAGAATCATCGACCTGCCGAAAATCACCGATCCGCGAGGCAACCTCACCGTGGCCGAACAGCTCAAGGACGTGCCCTTCGACATCAAGCGCGCCTACTGGGTCTACGACGTGCCCGGCGGGGAGAGCCGTGGCGGCCATGCCCACAAGCGGCTCAGGCAGCTCGTCGTGGCGCTGAGCGGCTCGTTCCACGTCACGCTCGACGACGGTGAGCACCGACAGACGTACCTGCTGAACCATCCGTGGCAGGCTCTGCTCATCGAGACCGGCACCTGGCGCACGCTCGACGACTTCTCGTCGGGCGCCGTCTGTCTGGTACTGGCCTCGGAAGTGTTCGACGAGGAGGACTACATCTACGATTACGATGATTTCCTGACCTATATCGGCAAGAAGGAATGAACGACGGAACGGTAGAGATTGTCAGATACGACGCCAGCCGACGCAGCGAATGGAACCGCTTTGTGGCGCAGTCGAAGAACGGCACGTTCCTCTTCGACCGCAACTACATGGACTACCACAGCGACCGCTTCGCCGACCACTCGCTGATGTGCTACGTGAAAGGCCGTCTCTACGCCCTGCTGCCTGCCAACATCCGCGAAGACACGCTCTTCTCGCACCAAGGACTGACCTACGGCGGCCTGGTGATGTCGGCACATTGCACCACGGTTCACCTGATGGAGATCGTCCGCAAGATGAACGAGGGCCTGCGTGAAGAAGGCATCCGACGGGTAGTCTACAAGGCCGTGCCGTGGATCTATCATCTTGTGCCCGCCGAAGAAGACCTTTATGCCATCCACCATGAGTGCCGCTACACGCTCCTGGAGCGCGACATTTCCTCGACCGTCATGTTGCAGCGGCCTTTGGGATGGAAGAAAGACCGCCGCCACGGACTGAAGAAAGCCACCGAGAGCGGCATTGCCGTCGGACAAAGCGCCGACTATGCCACCTTCTGGAACATTCTGACGCACAATCTGGAGACTTGCCACGGTGTCAGTCCTGTTCATTCGCTCAACGAAATACTGCTTTTGCAGCAGCGTTTTCCGCACAACATCATGCTGTTTGCAGGTCACAAAGACGGTGAGATGCTCGGCGGATGCGTGGTCTACGTCACTCCGCAGGTGGTCCATGCGCAGTATATCTCGGCCACTCCCGAGGGCAAACGGCTCGGTGTGGTCGATGCCATCATCCACCATCTGTTCTTTGAGACTTTCCCACAGTTCACTTATTTCGATTTCGGAAAGTCGACCGAACAGCACAGCGACACGCTCAACGAGAACCTGATCTACCAGAAGGAAGGGTTCGGCGCACGTGGTGTCTGCTACGACACCTACGCATGGGAGCTGTAGGAGCCCCTGCGGGGCTAAATGATAAATGACAAATGATAAATGATAAAGCCTGAATGGTGGTAGATACCCCACAAAATGATAAATGATCAAGCCAGAATGGCGGTAGATACCCCACAAAATGATAAATTATCAAGCCTGAATGGCGGTAGATACCCCACCCTACCACCCCCACAGACAAAAAAACACCGCCCACGATAGTCGCGAGCGGTGCGGTGAAAGGGGTGTAAAACCCCGACTTATGAAACAGCAATTTCTTATTCTTTCAATCAAGGCTCCAGCACGATCGTTGCCGAACGGGCTGCCTGGGCGCCCATGACGAGCACCTGGGCAATGTCGGCCGTCTTTGACGGTCCGCTGATGAATGTGCCGTAGCCATAGTCGTTGAACTGAATGCGTTTGTATGCTTCGTGCATATTGTTCACAATCTCCGATTTCTTCAGCAGGATGATCAGGTTTTCAGAGATGAAGCACACGGCTTTCTCCACCATCTGCTGCGGAATCCACACACATGCATTCTCTGCCACCCCGAACATGCCGCGAATGACGCCCACGTCGGTGCCGTTCAATGCCTGCGGTGAGCCGCATGTGTCGGGATTGCGCGTAGCAATCGTCACCTCGGGCAGGTTGCTGGCAATCTCCTTGGCATCGGGATAGAGCTCGCGGATCACGTCGTTGATGTCTTGCCCGGGCTCCAGTTCATACACCTTGCCGCCCACATTCTGCGTCATAGAGATGAACTGCACGAGGGGGTCAGGGTATTTGATGGCCTTGATTTGCGACAAATCGGGCATGTCGAACTTCTTCTGTATGTTTTTTCTGTACTTCGACAGAATCTCCTCTTTTGTACTCATAACATTATAATTATAGAATGTTGTGTTTTAAACTACAAATGACGGACGCCGGACTCACTTCACTTTCCCCTTGCGCCACAGTTCCTGGAACGAGTTCTTCTGGAATGTCATCATCTTATGACCGCCCTGAGCCCACGGATTCAAACCGCATTCCATCAGACCGGAAGGCACCCAGTTGGCCAGCGGAGCGAACTTCATGGCCGTGTTATAGATGCCGCTGCTTCCGAAGAGCACCTTCATGCCCTTGCACATCATCTTCTTCTCGGGGTTGGCCGTTCCGAAATCGTCGAGCTGCTGGCGCCATTTGTAGATCTGGTCGCCGAGGTCTATCTTCACAGGGCAGACAGTCTGACAGCTCAGACAGAGCGTGCAGGCCGAAATGTTGCCCGAATGTTTCTGCTTGTCGCGGAGCATGCCGAGGTTGATGCCGATAGGTCCAGGAATGAAGTAAGAGTAGCTGTAGCCACCCGACCGGCGATAGACGGGGCAGGTGTTCATGCATGAGCCGCATCGGATGCACTTCAGCACCTCCCAGTGTTCAGGATTCCCGATCCATTCGCTTCGCCCGTTGTCCACCAGGATGATGTGCATCTGCTGTGCCGTGGGCCGCGCCTTGCGGAAATGTGAGGTGTAGGTGGTCGTTGGCTGACCTGTTCCTGCCCTGCAGAGCATGCGCTGGAAGACAGCCAGACAGTCGTAGTTCGGAATCACTTTCTCCAGTCCGATGGCTGCAATGTGCAGTTTCGGGCACGATGTTGACATGTCAGCGTTTCCCTCGTTGGTGCAGACCACGATGTCGCCCGTCTCTGCGATACCGAAGTTTCCGCCTGTCATTCCTGCATCGGCAGTCAGGAACTCGTTGCGAAGACTCAGACGTGCCATGTAGGTGAGGTAGGTTGGATCGTGATTTCCTTTCTCCGTACCCAGCTTTTCCTCAAACAGTTCGCCCACATCGTCATGGTTCAGGTGAATGGCCGGCATGACGATGTGACTTGGTTTCTGCCCTTTCAGCTGGATGATGCGCTCGCCAAGATCCGTCTCTACGATTTCGATGCCCTTGCTTTCAAGGTAAGGATTCATCTCGCACTCCTCGGTGAGCATCGATTTCGACTTCACCATCTTCTTGACGTTGTGTTCCTTGAGGATGTCATAAACTATTTGGTTGAACTCGTCAGCGTCCTTTGCCCAGTGAACGATGCATCCGTTCTTCTCGGCATTGGTGGCGAACTGGTCGAGATACTGGTCAAGGTGCGTGATGGTATGGCGCTTGATGGCACTTCCCATTTCTCGTAGCTGCTCCCATTCGTCGAGCCCGTAGGCCATGTTGTCTCTCTTTGAGCGAACCGACCAAAACGTTGCGTCGTGCCAGCTCGCATATTTTTGGTTCTTCAAGAACTCTTTTGCTGCGTTGCTATGTGGTGTACTCATGATTGTTAATGTATAATTCATAATGCATAATTCATAATTCAGAGCTCCAAGCAATGAACTATGAACTCTTTAAATGCCCTCAGCCAAGATTTCTACGGCATGTTTGAACTCGATGCCGACTCCCTGTTTCTTGGCAATGCCGGCCATGTGCATCAGACACGAGCAGTCGGCCCCCGTGATGTAGCGGGTTCCTGTGTCGATGTGTCGTTTCAGTTTGTCCTTTCCCATCTGCTCGCAAACGGCAGTTTCCTCGACAGAGAACATGCCACCGAAGCCGCAGCACTCGTCGGGACGGTCGGGCTCCACCACTTCGATGCCTTCTTTCAACTCCAATAGGTCCTTGATTTTGTTGAACTTCTGCTCGTGTTGTTCCGACGGAGAGCTCAGCCCCAGTTCGCGAACACCGTGACAAGAGTTATGGAGGCTTACCTTGTAGGGGAACTTTCCTGGGAGTTTCTTCACCTTCACGACGTCGTGCAGGAACTCGATGACGTCTATCGCCTTCTCCGCCGTCTCACATTTTGTCTTGCCCTTCAGCAGTCGCGGATAGTTCACACGTATGAACGCCGTGCAGCTGACACTGGGAGCCACGATGTAGTCGAACCCTTTGAACTTCTCTTCGAACTTCTCTGCCAACGGCACAGCCATTTTTTCGAATCCGGCATTGCCCATGGGCTGTCCGCAACAGGTCTGGTTCAACGGATACTCCACGTCGATTCCGAGACTCTTCAAGAGCTTGTATGTGGCGACACCGACCTCAGGGTACACGGCGTCGACATAGCAGGGTATAAATAAACCGATTTTCATGTGATTATTATATAAATGTTCGCTTAATAGATTTAATACAAAAAAGTTAGTCAATAGATTTCGATGCAAATATACAAAAAATATTGAAACGAGCAAGAAATTATCCGAAATACTTTCAAAAAAGCCAAAATAATTCATCGCATCGCATCTGAACCAAAAAGATTCAGATATCGACGAAGTGATCATAAGAATTAAGAGTTAAGAAATTCAACGCCAATCAGCGCAAGTCGAGCCGAATGCCGAATTCGAGATTCCAATTCAGCGGTTGGTCCTTGAAGATATTGTCGACGCCACTGTGGTTATCTAGATAGTAGACCACACCCGATTCAACGAAAACTCCGAGGCGCGGAACCACGTCGAGCTGCAAGCCGACTCCTCCGTCAGCCGCCCATTGCACCTTGTCTTTCTTCGCTTCACTCTCCAGTTGCTGCAGCCGTTGCCGTGCTTTCACATTGAAGTCAGCCTCTGCCCCAGCCACTCCGTAGATACGTATCGCCTTGTTACGCCACACGTCGTAGCTCACCTTCAGCGGGACGCCAATGTAGAGGTACTCGTTCTCTGTTATCAGTTGCACGTTGCGCATACGCTGAATAAGGTCCGTCATCACCTTCTGACAGACCACCCCCGTTTGTACACGAAAACGATCGGACCACGCGTAAGCCACGGACAGTCCGAACTTCACCGGATGGTGGTACTCCGTTCGCTCCTCGAAATCATAGACGGTGCCCATGACCATGCGTTTTCCTGCTGCCGATGTGTAGTCCAGTTGGTGCATGACGTCACCGCCGCCGCTCATCATCACCGGTTGGCTGTCGATGCGCTGCCCTCTGACCAAATTGCCTGCATAGATGGAGGCGGTCAGCCTCGCCCCTTCACTCTGTTTCCTGACCGTGCGGCGACTGACAGAAGGACGTTGGCGATTCGGCCGGACAGCCGTTTGCACACCCTCATAACGACTGATGCCCGTCGGTTCCGTGTTGCCGACGGTTCCCGAGCTCTCTCTTTCTTCCTTCGTCGAAGGCAGATCGCTGGTTTCCGTCGCAGCTACGTCATGCTCAGCAGGCATTGACACCGACTCTTCTACGGTCGTAAGAGCCGCGGCAGGCTCTGCTATGGTCCCATGCGACTGTGCCAACTGACGTGCCCGAGGGGCGGCACTCCTATCCATCGGCATCGCTTTCGGCAGCAGTCGTGAATCATTGTCTACGACGTCGCTACTGCTTTCCTTCCCTTCTTGCAGGGGAACTCCGGATGCTTTTGAAACCGTCAGCTCCTGTCCGGCTTTGTCAGCTGAAGGCCAAAGCCAAAAAGTACTGACACCCACCAGCAGCAACGCTGCAGCGGCGGCAGCCCAGCGAAGCAGCATGACGGATCGCGACTTCCGCTGAGGAGAGTCGTTTTTTGTCTCAACAACAGGCAGGGAGCCTTCTATCGCTTCCCACAGCCCATCAGGAGCAGCCACCTCGTAGCCGTCCAGCTGGTCGCGCAGTTCCGATTCAAAGCTTTTCTCTTTCATTGTTCCTGTTGTTTCAAGTATTCGTTAATCTGGTATTGCAGTGTTTTTTTGGCTCTGGAGTACTGCGAAGCCGATGTTCCCTCGCTGATGCCAAGCCGCCGAGCTATCTCCTTGTGCGGCAACTGTTCGAAGACATAGAGGTTTAGCACCGTTCTGTAGCCTGGGGGCAGTTGCTCGATGAGCTTTTGCAGCACGTCGGGCGGCACGCGTCCTGCTTGTGGAGCTGCCGCTTCGGGGACGTCGGGCAGTTCGTCTTTGAAAGTCAGTCGGTCGTCTTGCCGAAGAAACGTGATGCTCTCGTTCACGGCAATGCGCGTCATCCATGCCTTCAGCGAGCCTTCGCCTTGGTAGCAGAAGCGTGGCAGGCTTGTCAGTACTTTCACGAAAACGTTCTGCAACACGTCGCGCGCCTCATCACGTCCGGCGAGATAGCGCAGACAGACAGCCATGAGCCCCCCGGAGTAGCGTTCATACAGCCGTCGGCCGGCGCTTCGGCTGCCAGCTCTCAGTTCGCGCAACAGTTCTTCTTCCGTCTCCATTTGATAGCGTCACTTCATATCACCAGCGAAGACCAGCTGCATGTTGAGGTCCGAAGCCAACAGTTCAGGTTCATCACTGTCATTCAACCTGACAGACTCCACGTTCAGTCTCACGGCGACAGTGCGCGCCACGCTGTTCATTACACACATATTTTCACTGCCGAATGTAATCTCAGCCTTGCGAGGATGGCCGTCGATGGTGAGCCGGAACAAATGTCCGGAACAGGACAAGGAACAGTATTCGCTGTTCTCAGTGTGGCCTACCGGCAGCAACGGCGTGCTCAATACGCCATCTTCAACGTCAGCCAACGTCCACGACTTGCCTTCCTCCCCCTTTGCTGTCACATGTCTGAGCAGAGCCGAACAGGGAACATTCGACAAAGTCAGCTTGCGGTTGTCCGAATTGGAAATCGCCGACGACGGGGAATGGTAAATCTGCAGCACACCGTTTCCAACCAGCTCCCCGTCGAGCGTCCACACACCCGTTGCAACCACAGAAGGTCCCGCAGCGTCGGAATAATAATCCTGCGGATCAGGCCCGTCGACAGGTCCAGAATCGTAATTCGCACACGACATCAGCATCAGGCCCAGCAATGTCGCTACATATATGTTGATGTTTAAAAACGCTCTCATAAACAGAATGGAACGCGGGTATTACCGTCCGCGCCTTTAACGATAAACGTTACAGAGCGCAGATTCTTGCATACGAAAAGCAAAAAAAATGCATTATGAACTATGCATTATGAATTATTAATTATGAATTATGAATTATGCATTATGAATTATGCATTATGAACTATGCATTATGAATTATGCATTATGCTTTATGAGCTTCCCATCTGGCGGATGCGGCGGTCGAAATCGCGTGCACCGCCTTTCTCTCCGAAAATCTTTCCGAGCAGACGCGTGCGGCTGTTGGTGACAGTCTGCGGCGAAGCACCCACCAGAACCGCTATCTCCGACGGCTGGAAGCGCATCTTGATGAGCATGCAGATGTGGACGTCGCGCTCTGTGAGGGTCTCGTTGCGGTTCAGTGCCTGCACGAAGCCATGCTGATAGCGGTCGAAGAGCGTAGCCATCTCAAGCCAGTCTTCGTGTTCAGGTTGGCGTCCGGCATCGGCCTTGCGGTGGAACCAATAGACGAGATTCTCGTCAAGCAACGCCTGCAGAGCTTCAGCCTGCGTCTCCACGGCCGGATCATTTATCATCTGACAATTATCATTTGCCATTTGACATTTATCATTTAGGCCGCTAGCCGCATGCGAAGCATCGCCGGTCTCCATCGTCAAGAGCTGCGCCTGCAGGTCCTCAATGCGACGAAGCACCTGCCGATAGTCGCGCCGTTTGCGCCGCCAACTCATGAAGAGGAACCAGCAACCGAGTGCCAGCACGGCGCAGCCACCACACAGCCACCAGATGCGGTTGTGCAGTCGGCGCTGAGCCTGTCGGCTGTCGTACTTCGCCTGCACGTCGGCTATCATCTCCGTGTCCTCATGGATGCTCGTCTGCTCATAGAGTTCGTTCAGCTGCTTGCTCAAATCGAGGGCTCTCCACTGCTCATGATGCTCGTAGTAGCTGATGAGATGGCGGTACGCCTCCACCCTGATGTCGGCATCCAGAGCCTGCAAAGCCTCTGCCCATCGGTTGCAAGCCAGCTGCATGTTGCCTGTCTTGGAATAAAGATTACCCAAATGTAGCGAAGCATAGCTGCACGGGAAGCTGTCGAGGGCCTGCACCAACAGGCGCTCAGCCTCGTCGGCCCTTCCCTCTTCCATCAGCAGCCGTCCCTTGCTGGCCAGCAAGTCCGCGCACATGCTGCGGTCTATGCGGCCATTGAGAGCCAGTCCCTGTCCCACATACAAGCGTGCACTGTCCAACTCGCCAACCTCCAGATAAGCCCTGGCCATCCTGTTGATAATCGCCCCTTGCCGATCGGCAAGGTTGATACGATGGGCTGTGCTCAGTGCACGTCGGTAATAGTCCATCATCAGCTGACGACAACGAGCCTGACGGTTCAAGTCGCCCAGAGCCATCTGTACGTCGAACGTCAGCAAGTCATCGTCAACATCGGAGGCCAGCGTCTCCGCTCTCTTCATCAAAGCCGCCCCTTCTGAAAGGCGGTGATAGTGCTGCAGCGATATGGCGCGGTGTAGTAACGATTTGCAGAGCCGTCGCTGCTCGCCCGTCTGTTCGTAGTAGCCGACGCTGTTGCTGATGAGCGAGTCGACCTCCACCTTCACACCACGTTTGTGGAGCACCTCGGCGTAGAGCAGTCCGTAGAGAGCGAGGTCTGCCTCGTCGTCGGGTCTGAAACTGTCCCACGACCCAAAATGACGCACCGCGTTTGAGTCGCCTTGCACAATCTGACAGAGCAGCAGCTGGGCAGAGTCAGGGTCTACGTCGATCAGCTGTTCCACGCGCAGCAATGTCCCGTGCACCGTTGTGTCGGCAGCAGGCAGGCCGTTGCGCTGGCTTTCAGAGCAAGCCAGCGCAACGGCTATCATTACGAGAGAGAATACAAACCATTTGAGACTCTTCATCATACATCACTAATTATGCATTATGCATTATGAATTATGCATTATGCATTATGAATTATGCATTATGAATTATGCATTAAAGCTTCAGTTAAGGGCAAATGTCACTGGCAGCACGTAGCTCACGCGCACAGCCTTGCCCTTCTGGCGGCCAGGTTTCCACTTCGGCATCAGCCCCACCACGCGCAAGGCTTCCTTGTCAAGAATGGGATGCGACGACTGCATCACATCGAGGTTGCTCACAGAGCCGTCCGTCTCTACGATGAAGCTGACGAGCGTGCGTCCCTGCAGTTGCTGCTTTTCAGCCTCCTTGGGATATTTCATCGTCTTCATTATGAACTCCATCATGGCCGTCATGCCACCGGGGAACTCAGGCATCACCTCCACCTTGTCATACACGGGTGCCGTTACGTCATTCTTCTGTGCCTGAACAGTTAAAGTCATCATGGCGAACATTGCCATCAGGAAAAACATCTTTTTCATTTTCTTTTTTTGTTTAAAGGGTTCAACATGTCTTGTCCGGACGATGCAAAGGTAGGAAGAAACGCCGTTTCGGCCAATCTTTTCATTACATTTCATTACACACAGACCGTTTTTCATACGTTTTCTTGTGTTTTCATCCCTTTCCCGCGTTTCAGACAGGCAGAGTTCTTTGGGGGAACTGACGTAACAAAAGAGAGTTGAAAACGGAGATTGTAAATATTTCATACCGAAAAAACGGGTACTCATTTTTTTTCATTCTACGAAAACGAATGCGCTTATTTTGATAAAAGAATCGGACAAAACCAGAAGATTTTTCTTTCCGATTTTCAAAATGGCCCATTTTACGCAGCAAGATGGTCCATTCTGCCGCGCAGAATGATTCATTCTGTCGAGCAAAAAGGGCCGTTTTCGCGTGCAGAATGAGTCATTTTGAAAGCCCGAAAAATGTAAAGAAAATACAAGTCGCTTTTTCTCAGTGCTTTATAACCTTCTCATAATTCGCGCGTACGCGTCCGCCTGACTTTTATTTTGGAGAACCCGCCTTATTTTCGCATAATATTTGTTAATTTGTAAGCATAATTCAGCGTTCCCCAAACATCTGTTTGCTTCTCGCCTACTCTGGTTTTTTTTAGTTACTCTCGCTCAGACATAAAAAGAAAAGCAAGCTTTCCTTTTGTATTTCACTCGCTTATTGAATAAAATCTTCCCGCTCGATCAAACAAAAAAATTTGTTTGCTTCTCGCTTACTCAGATTTTTTGTAACTTTAAATAAGTTACTATCGCTCGGATATAAAAAGAAAAGCAAGCTTTCCTTTTGTATTTCACTCGCTTATTTGTAACTTTGCAACATGAAAAGAGTGATTGCAGCTATTTCCCTGCTTGTCGGGTGCCTCGCTCTGAGTGCCCAGAACATCCCGTCGGTCGACAACAAAGACTACGGGAAAAGACCTGTCCCCACACAGGAACAAATAGACTGGCAACAGATGGAGACATACGCTTTTGTGCACTTCGGACTCAACACGTTCACCGATCAGGAGTGGGGCTACGGCGACGTGCCCGCGGCAGCGTTCAATCCCACACGTTTAGACTGCAAACAGTGGGTGCGCACGTTCGTGGAAGCGGGCATGAAAGGCGTCATCATCACTGCCAAGCATCACGATGGCTTCTGCCTTTGGCCGTCGGCCTTCACTGACTACAGCATCGCTTCTTCGCCTTATAAGAATGGACGAGGCGACATCCTGCGCGAATTGTCAGATGCCTGCCATCAATATGGCATCAAGTTCGGTGTCTATCTCTCCCCTTGGGACCGCCATCAGGCCAGCTATGGCACCGCTGAATACCTGAACTACTACCACCGTCAGCTGGAGGAAGTTCTCACGCAGTACGGCGACATCTTTGAGATTTGGTTCGACGGAGCGAACGGTGGCGACGGCTGGTACGGCGGTGCGAACGAGAAACGAGAGATCGACCGCAGGACATATTACGGCTTCCCCTCCATATATAATAAGGTAAAGACGTTGCAACCCAATGCGATTATCTTCTCCGATGGCGGTCCCGGCTGCCGTTGGGTGGGCAACGAGCGCGGTTTTGCGGGTGAAACCAATTGGGCCTGGCTGCGAGGGAAGGATGTATATCCGGGCTATGCACAGTATGAGGAGCTGCCCTCGGGACATGAAGACGGCGACCAGTGGTCGGCCACCGAATGCGACGTGTCCATTCGCCCCGGCTGGTTCTACCACGCCAAGGAGGACGATGAGGTGAAAACCCCTGAGCAACTGGAAGACATCTACTACAAGAGCGTAGGTCGCAATGGAACCATGCTGCTGAACTTTCCCGTGAACAGAGAGGGTCTGATCAGCAAGACCGACTCGGTGAACGCCGTCCTGTTTCATCGGAACATCGCGAAGACGTTTGCCCACAACCTGCTTGCCGACGCTAAAGTTTCCGTGAGGAAGAAGGAATCGCAGGTACTGATGACCTATTCGACCAAACGGCCCATCACGTTCAGCCACCTTGTCTTGCAGGAAGACATCTCGAAAGGGCAACGTGTACGTGCTTTCCGCGTCGAGTATCTGAACGGACGTGAATGGACAAAGCTTCATTTTGACGAGGCGACAAGCACCATCGGCTACAAACGCATCGTGCGACACGAGGCTGTAACGACACGGAAAGTACGAATTGTGATTGAGGACAGCTACGGTTCACCTCATATTTGTTTCATCGGAGCTTACAGACAAACTGCGGAATGAGAAGAAAGACACTGATCTTACTGATATTGATGTGCTCGGCCTGTGTGGTCTGGGCGCAGTACAGGCCGGAAGGACGGGCCATCGTCTGCACCGACGGAGGCCATCGCTACACGCGTGCGCTCTACGGCGGGCCTGACGGTTACCGTGTGGAGACAAGCGACCGCCCGGTATTCGCGCTGTTCCTGAATTCAAGAAACGCAAGGAACGTCAGTCTTCGCCTGGAGCACGAAGGAAAATGGCTGGTGCTGGACAGCACGGAGCACTGCAAGGCTGTCTACTGCGGCGGCAAGCGCAGTTACCAGCTGACAGACGCGGCATGGAAAGGTGGGGAGCTGACGATGGAAGTCTACTGTCTGAGCGACCGCGACGGTGCGTTGTGGCACATCCGCCATCAGATTCCGGGAGGCCGCCCGACGCTGGAGGTTCGCATCACGGGTGTGAAGAACAAGCGGCTGAGCCGCAACGGCGACATCGGTGTGGATTCGGCGGACAGCTTCGAGAGCGACGGCGAGACGATTCAGCTACTGAGCCAGTGTGTCGCGAAGGACATCTACATCGCTGCAGACAGCCTGACGCTGCGCATCGTGGACGAAGAAGAGGCGGGAGCGCTGCTGCAGCCGACGCTGGATTACTATTCGGCGCTGGAGAACCGGATTGTCTTCGACACGCCCGACGCATACATCAATCCTTTAGGCTCTGCACTGGTGATGGCTGCCGACGGCGCCTGGGACGGCCGGACATGGCAACACGGGGCTGTTGGCTGGCGCACTGCGCTGGCTGGCTGGCGTGGTGGCTATCTGGGTGACGTGTTAGGATGGTGGGACCGTTCGCGCAGTCACTTCAATGCGTACGCTGAGAGCCAAGTGAAGAACGTGCCGCCGCGTGAGCAGCACCCGACGCAGGACAGCACGCTGAACCTGGCCCGTGCGGTAAAACGCTGGGGTACGCAGATGTACAGTAATGGTTACATCAGCCGCCGGCCCGGGAAGAGTGACGAGATGACGCACTACGACATGAACCTGAACTGCATTGACGAGCTGCTGTGGCACTTCGAGTATGATGCAGACAGGGCCTACATGCGCAAGATGTGGCCGATGTTAGTGAGCCACCTGCAATGGGAGAAGCGCAACTTCGACCCCGACGATGACGGTCTGTACGATGGCTACTGCTGCATCTGGGCGAGCGACGCACTGTACTACAGTGGCGGTGCGGTGACTCATTCGTCGGCTTACAACTACAGGGGCATGCTGTTGGCAGGACAAATTGCTGAGCTGATAGGTGAAGACGGCTCTTGGTATCGGTCTGAAGCGGAGAAGACGTTGAAGGCAATGAACGAGCGTCTGTGGATGAGCGACAGCGGACACTGGGCAGAATACGCGGACCTGATGGGTCTGGGCCGTGTGCATGAGCACGCTGCGCTGTGGTCAGTGTACACTCCGATTGACTGCGGAGCAGCCACTGAGGCGCAGGCTTTCCGCGCGACGCAGTATGCCGATGTGTGTCTGCCGCACATCCCTGTTGCTCCCGGCCTGCAGACAATCTCGACAACGGACTGGATGCCCTACGAATGGAGCATTAACAACGTGGCAGCGGCTGAGGTGATGCATACGGCGCTGGCCTGCTTCGAGGCAGGAAACAGCGAGATGGGGTTCCGGTTGCTGAAAGCGAACGTGATGGACCAGATGTATCTGGGCAGCAGTCCGGGGAATTTCGGTCAGATCAGCCAGCACGATGCCGTCAGGGGCGAATGTTACCGCGACTTTGCCGACTGCACGGGCATTGCGGCACGGGCGCTGCTGCAGGGCCTGTTCGGGATTGTTCCCGACGCACTTCGTGGCCGTTGTGTCATCCGCCCTGGCTTTCCGACCGACTGGGACCATGCTTCGGTAAGTACACCTTATATTACATATAGTTATCGTCGGGAAGGCGACAAGGAGGTCTACGAGGTGGAACAGCGCTTCAACCAACCTTTAGAAATCATCCTCAGACAGAACACCGGCTTCGGATTCGTAGAGACCGTGGGGACCAACGCGCGCAAGCAGACCTTCGTGGTGGAACGTCCTCCGCGCGTGGCCGCGCCCACCCCAATAGCGAAAAAGACGGAGACGGATGGTTGCGCATGGGGTAACGGCTTCAGCAACGTGGAGGAAGAAAGACTGGAACCGGTGCCGATGGAGCGCAGCTTCAACAGTCGTGCCGACGACATATTCAAGAACGAATACCTCAGTCCGCGCCCTCCTTACACCACGTTGCAGATTCCCAAGCAGGGAGTGGGTGACTGGTGCCATCCTGAAACATGTCCCACGATCGACGACAGCGGGCTGCGCCGCCTGACGACCGACGGCATACTGAACGTCAGGCTGACCAAGACTGTCCGCCATTGCCTTTCCCCGTCGGCGTCGATTTTCAATTCGGAGGCGCAGTCCGGATCTTCCATCTCAGCGACAGACTCACTGATTGCCGCGATACCCTTCCGCATGGCCTCGTCGGGGAACAACATTGCCTACACGACGTTGTGGGACAACTACCCCGATGCCATCACGCTGCCCCTGAAAGGAAAAGCCAGCCACGCTTATCTGCTGATGGCAGGCAGCACCAATCACATGCAAAGCCACATTGACAACGGCATCATCGTCGTCGGCTACACCGACGGGACTTCAGACAGCCTGCGGCTGAGGAACCCACACAACTGGTGTCCCATCGAGCAGGACTACTACGAGAACGGTCTTGCCTTCCATGCCGCGCAGCCCCGTCCATTCAGGATCGACTTCGAGACAGGACGTACCAGTCGTGAGCTGATTCCGATGGGGCCGCGCTACGGCGAAAGAAGGTTCAGCAAAGGGGCGGGCATCGTTCTTGACATGCCCCTGAACCCGCGGAAACGACTGAAAGACCTGACCGTACGGACACTCTCGAACGACGTCGTCATAGGTCTGATGGGCGTTACGCTGCAACGAACTTTATAATTCATAATGCATAAAAGGCATAATTAATAATTCATAATAGTAAGCAGAGACAGAGATATGATTGTTTGCATAGCAGAGAAACCAAGCGTGGCACGCGACATCGCACGAATCATCGGTGCCAACCGTTCGTGCGACGGCTACATGGAAGGCAACGGGTACCAGGTAACCTGGACATTCGGACACCTGTGCACGCTGAAGGAACCGAACGACTACACGCCCATGTGGAAGACGTGGAGCCTGTCTGCTCTGCCCATGATACCGGCGCGATTCGGCATCAAGCTCATCGAAGACCAAGGCATCAAGAAGCAGTTCGCCGTCATTGAACGCCTGATGCAGGCTGCCGACGGCATTATCAACTGCGGTGATGCCGGACAGGAAGGAGAACTCATCCAGCGCTGGGTGATGCAGAAGGCACAGGCTAAGTGTCCTGTCAAACGGCTGTGGATATCGTCAATGACGGACGAAGCCATCCGCGAAGGTTTCCAGCAGCTCAAGGACCAGCAAGAGTATCAGCCGCTCTACCTGGCAGGACTGTCGCGAGCCATCGGTGACTGGCTTTTAGGCATGAATGCGACGCGTCTTTACACGCTGAAATACGGACAGAACGGACAGGTGCTTTCGATCGGACGCGTGCAGACGCCGACGCTGGCTCTCATTGTGAACCGTCAGAAAGAGATAGACAATTTCAAACCCGAGCCGTACTGGGTGCTCCCCACCATCTATCGCGACACGCTCTTCACTGCGACAAAAGGGAAGTTCCTGAGCAAGGAAGAGGGCGAAAAAGCTTTCGAAACCATCGCGGGGAGACCGTTCACCGTGACGAAAGTGGAGAAGAAAAACGGTAAGGAAGCGCCTAAGCAGCTCTACGACCTGACATCACTTCAGGTGGACTGTAACCGAAAATACGGCATGAGCGCCGAACTGACCCTCAACACCATCCAAGCTCTCTACGAGCGGAAGCTGACCACCTACCCCCGTGTGGACACGCAATACCTATCGGACGACATCTATCCCAAGTGCCCGCAAATCATGAACGGACTCTACCAGACGAAGCAAGGTGGCGTGCCCATCTATGCAGAACTGGTGAAACGGCTCGGCGGAAAAGCCCTGCTGAAATCGAAACGCGTGTTCGACACATCCAAAGTGACGGATCACCACGCCATCATTCCTACGGGTGTTGCGCCACAATCGCTCAGCGACATGGAGCGCCACGTGTACGACCTGATAGCTCGTCGCTTCATTTCCGTGTTCTATCCCGATTGCAAATTTGCCACGACAACGGTGCTCGGCGAAGTGGCAAGGGGCACTGTGAACACCCCAAGCGGGCAAGATTCCCTCCAAACTTCCCCGAAGGAAGGCTTCAGCGAGTCAAAGAGTGAGGGCGTGGAGTTTAAGGTGACAGGAAAGCAGATTCTTGACCCGGGCTGGCGTGTAGTATACGAAAAGGCTTCACCATCAGGACAAGAAACGGCCCCCTACAACAATGGAACAGGAGATGACGACGAGAAGAAAGACGACGAAGAGAAAACGCTCCCGGCTTTCGTCAAGGGTGAAAGCGGTCCGCACAAGCCCACGCTGACCGAGAAACAAACCACTCCCCCACCCTACTACAACGAAGCATCATTGCTACGTGCCATGGAGACTGCCGGTAAATTCGTCGACAACGAGGAACTGCGAACTGCCATGAAAGAAAACGGCATCGGCAGGCCCTCATCGCGTGCTGGAATCATTGAGACTCTGTTCAAACGGCATTACATCCGGCGTGACAAAAAACGCTTAGTGGCCACACCTACTGGCATCGAACTGATAGACATGATCAAGGAAGAACTGCTCAAGAGCTGCGAGCTGACAGGTATTTGGGAAAAGAAACTGCGCGACATTGAACACAAGAAGTATGACCCAAGCCTCTTCATCAACGAACTGAAGGAGCAGATCACGGCCATAGTGCATCAGGTACTGTCCGACAATTCAAACCGTCGCGTCACCGTCACCACAGATGAAGACCTGAAGAAAAAGAAGGCCAACAAGAAAGCCGCTTCCAAGAGCAAAGCCACTTCCAAGAGCAAAGGCACTTCCAAATCCATTCCCGAGCAAAGCGACACCCGCCCAACCTCTCCGAAGGGTGCGGGCCCCCTTCCGATTCCCGAGCACAGCTCGCCTACCCGTAGCCTTTCCCCCGAGGGGGAGACTTCTTCCTCGGAAATCGGAAGGGGTATCTCGGCCGTTGCTGATTTGGTAGGACAGCCATGCCCCGTGTGCGGGAAAGGGCATATCATCAAAGGAAAGACGGCTTACGGATGCAGCGAATGGAAGGCGGGATGCACCTTCCGCCGCCCTTTTGGTCCCCAAACGCCGACGCCGACAGATGAAAACTGACACGGTCAGACAATAAAAACCGACTTCACGCGTTACATTAAAGTATGCGCATCAGACTGCTTTTTCTTTTGCTTACGGTTCTGCTGCTCGCCTCTTGCGGAGCGGACAAGAACCTCAAACGGGGAGAGAAATATCTCGCCCTCGGCGAATATTTTGATGCAGCCAACGAATTCAAAACAGCTTATCAGAAGACACCGGCAAAGGAACGCGACAAACGAGGACGCATTTCCAAGCGTTTGGCCCTATGCTGGGAGCGAATCAACCAGACTCCGAAGGCCATTGCCAGCTACCGCAACGTCATTCGCTACAAGCAGGACGACGTGGAAACACATCTCAGCTTTGCCCGACAACTGCTCAGAAACGGCAACTACAAAGAGGCAGCACAGGAATTCCAGCTGGTATTGGACTCGCTCCCCGACAACGAAATGGCACTCAACGGTCTGCAATCCGCACAGACAGCCCCGACCATCAAGGAGCAAGGCTCACGCTACACAGTCAAGAAGATGGACATCTTCAATTCGAGAAGGGCTGACTATTGCCCCGTCCTGGGTGGCGACGACAACGACCGGCTCTTCTTCACCTCAACACGCAACGAGGCACAAGGCAACGAGCTCAGCGGCATTACAGGCACAAAGCCCGGCGACATCTTCGTGTCTGAGAAAGATGACAAGGGGAAATGGGGCAAACCGCAGACCATTGAGAGCGGACTAAACTCCGAATATGACGAAGGAGCCTGCTGTCTCACGCCCGATGGCAACACCATGTACCTCACACAGTGCTCCTCCGACCCCGACTATCCACGCTATGCCACCATAGTGAAGTCGCCACGCTCCGACGCAGCATGGGGAAAAGGATCACTCGTAGAACTGACGCGCGATACGCTCTCCAGTTATGCCCACCCCGCCATTTCACCCGATGGTGAATGGCTCTACTTCGTCAGCGACATGCCCGGAGGCAAAGGTGGACTCGACATCTGGCGAATCCGTCTGACCTCAGCAGGTCTGGGAGGTGTCGAAAACATCGGCGAACCCGTCAACACGGAAGGCGACGAGATGTTCCCAACCTTCCGTCCCAACGGCGATCTTTACTTTTCGAGCAACGGACATCCGGGTATGGGAGGACTTGACATCTTCATCGCAAAGGTGGGAAACGACGGACACTACAAACTGGAACACCCCGGATTCCCGCTCAATTCGCAGGCCGACGACTTCGGATGCACCTTCGAAGGACCACACAACCGAGGCTTTTTCTCGTCCAACCGCGGCGACGGACGCGGCTGGGACCACATCTACAGCTTCGAGAAACCCGAAATCATACAGACCATCAAGGGATGGGTATACGAAATGGATGGTTACGAACTGCCTGCAGCGCAAGTACATCTGGTCGGCAACGACGGCACGAACAAGAAGATCAGCGTGAAGGGCGACGGCTCGTTTGAAGAAGTGATTGAACCAGGAGTAAACTATATCTTGCTGGCATCATGCAAAGGATTCCTTAACCATAAGGAAGAAATCAGCGTACAACCCGTCAGCGAATCCAAACAGTACACGCTACAGTTCCCCCTGGCCAGCATCCGGGTGCCCGTGCTCATCGACAATATCTTCTACGATTACAACAAGGCGACACTGCGCCCTGAGTCCAAGACAGCACTCGACGAACTGGTAAAAATGCTTGAAGAAAACCCCAACGTGACCATCGAGCTGAGTGCACATGCCGACTACCGAGGCAGTGCTTCATACAACAAAACGCTTTCGCAGCATCGTGCAGAAAGCGTTGTCAACTATCTCATCGAACATGGAATACCGCAGGACCGCTTGACCCCCGTGGGCTACGGAAAAGAGAAGCCAAAGACTATCCGCAAGAAAGTAACGGAGAAGTACCCTTGGTTGAAAGAAGACGATGTTCTCTCAGAAGAATTCATCAAAAAACTGGATGACGAAAAGCAGGAAATCTGCAACCAGCTGAATCGCCGCACCGAGTTCATTGTGCTGCGCACCACCTACGGAATGTTTGACGAGAAAGGCAATCTGAAAGTGCAGCCCAAACCCAAACAGAAAGAGAGCCAGACCGACGACGACATTCTCTACTTTGAGTAGACTTTATAACACCCTACTCGAGAGCTTGGAGCTTCCCCACTCTTAACACTTAACTCTTTGAAACCAGTCTGTAGCTTCCGGCAATTGCCAGAAACAGCAATCCCATGTAGATGGTTAACGGACTCAGTTGGTACATCAGGTCATGGTTGCTGATATCAGCCCAAGCGCCTTGCAGCGAACCGGAAACAGCCTTCCAACCCCGTCCTGCTACGAAGAAGGCCACCGCCACCACCGTACAAACAGCCGTCCACAGCCTATTCAGCCGACGGGCACGGTCAGGAAGCATCCTCATCACCCTATGTGAGAAACCATTATCTTCCACATCAAACCGTTGTTGGTTGAAGAATTGCTGCAAAAGCAACTCCTCCTGTTCATGATTTCTTTCCATATCCATTTTGTTTTAAGTAGTCTGCTAAATTCTTCTTACCACGGGACAGATGCGATTTGACCGTTCCTTGTGGCATGCCCGTGATTTCCGCAATTTTATCGATAGGTTGACCTTCAAGCATTTGCAACGTGATGCACGCGCGTTCCTCCGCCTTCAGCAAGGCCAGAGCCTGATAAAGATCCATACGGAGAGATGTTGATACGCCAGCACTCTGCAGGCTTGCCATGGCTGGATGGTCAATGTCTTCCGTCTGTTTCTGCGAGCGCCGATAGTCATAGAGAACGTTATAAGCAATGCGGAACAACCAGGTGGAGAACCCGGAAAGCCCTTTGAACGAACTGATGTGCATGTAAGCCTTCACGAACGTGTCTTGAGCAAGGTCGTCGCTCAGTTGGCTGTCGCCCAACGTCTGGCTGAGAAAGAACCTGCGCACAGGCGACTGATATTTCTTCACCAGCTGGTCAAACGCCCGCTTGTTGTGAAAAACAGCCACCTGCGCCACGAGAGAAATGTCGCTCAGTTTCTCCATCTGTGCCTTACGTCAGTTTTGAAAGTAAAGTCTTAACCCATTGTCCCCCATCGCGAAACAGGAAGCCTCCCCTCGAGGAGGTTTGAAGGGGGCTGCGTCCTCCCCGAGGGCTTCCCATTCTTATCTCTTCTCAGGAATCACCAGCCACAGTATCGGATAGATGAGCACCCCACTGAACACCGTAAACAGTGTCAGGAACAGATAACCCACACGCACCAGCGTAGGATCCCAATCGAAATACTCGGCAATTCCGCCACATACGCCGCCTAACACTCTGTCGGTCGAGCGAGTCAATCTTTTCTTTTCCATTCTTTTTTCTATTGAATTGTTCGTATCCATCCTTACCTTAATTTATATATAAGACATGTTTCGCTTAAACGCTATCGAGACCTGCACCCTCAACAACAAGCAGTGGACCACGGCCTCTCTCCAACTCCACCGCGTGGAGGTTTGGAGGGACTACATCCCCCTCGGGGGCTCATTTAGATGTGAAGCATCGCCATTCCCCGACGTCTTGGCAATGACAGCCTGACCCACACCGTAAAAGAACAGTAACCAACCCAATCCTGACAGGAAATTGGCGTCCCAGCACAGGAAGAACACGGCCAGTCCCAACCCCAAGAACACATTGCGGATGCCGCGGCTCCACAAGTCGGAGTTCGTCCGCGTAGCGTCCTTCAGCAGTGGCTCCGGTATCTGCTGCCCCTGCTCCATGGCTTTCTCGGCCAACTTGTAGCGCTGGTTGCGGTTTTTGAGTATTACCCAAACGATAAATCCCAACAGGATGAACGGGGCCAACAGCAACAGCACGACGAAAATGATGACCACCACGGCAAACACACCTTCACCAAAGCCAATCGAAGGCAGGTCGCGAATGTCGAACCACGTCCGGCTGGTTTCATCCAGGTCTTCATCGTCGTCCCAGTTGTTTCCCCCAACGATATTCGGGACTTGACCACCTGCCGACGTCGTGTCCGAAAAAGCCTCAACGCCCATCGTGTCTGCGGCATCAGTCACCGCGGCTTCAGCTTTTTTCAACGAATCGGCAGTGGCTACGGGATTATGTGTCGGCGGTATTCCAACCGTAACTGTGTCAACAGCGCCTCCGCCAAGCAACTGCGGATTGTGACGGTGCTTCTGAGCCATGCTGTCTACAGGCATACAAGCCACGATGACAAGCACCAACAACAATAAATACTTTCTCATTTGCATATCCTTCTTATTATATTTTTTTACTCTTAGTTGCTTTTTCCCGTTCCGAGCAAAGCTTGCCAACCTGTTACCTTTCGGCTTGCAGCCGTTGGTTCTTAACTCTTAACATAAAACGGTTTTTCGCTTTATCATTTATTATTTAGATGCGAAGCATCGCCATCTTATTTCTGTCTGTTAGACGAACTAAGGACACAGAAAGTTGCATCAAGTGCAAAAAAAACGACAAAACAACTCTCATCCTATTGCTAATAGGATAACAGAGTTCACTTTTTTGTACGAACAAGAATAGACAATTCTGTAGAAACAAAAGCAGATGGTGCACGCCAAGACACGTTTCACACAAATATTTCAAAGACAAGTTTACCCTAACGGCTTAATCAAACCAATTATACATATTTGAAAGAATTGAGGATTCTCAGTGCGACAAAAGATTGCCAGCGGCTTCTTCAAGGCTTTGACAGCCTGCAGTCTCGAACGTACGTCATCAGAAAAGCTGCTGTCTGCTCCCTTCATTGGGAACGGTCAGCAGCTTCGTAGCTTTGTCGTGGAAAGGTGTTTTCAGAACAGTCGCCGCGAAATGCGCAGGTTGATGACCGGGAACCCCTTCAGTGCTTCAAAGAATTTCACGTAATCACCCACTTTCCCCTTAACGTTCATTTTGACCAAATCGGTGCCGTAGCAGTCCACGCGCGGCGTACCACCCCAGAACATGACGCCCGCTTCAAGCATGAAGCCGTACTTTTTGTCGCCCTTCGGGGTTGCATTGCCGAAACCGAAGCCCAGATAAGGCTTGAAAGCCTTTGTTTTCACCGTGGCCCGGACCATGCAATCCTCGTCAGGTTCAAGGAAATAGTCGCCCAGATGAATACCCATCCGGCCGTAGGATGTCATGTATTGATGCATCATGTCGGCCATGTCGGTGGGGATGTAGATAGGAATTCCGTTGTGTTCAAAGAGCAACACGTCGTTGAAAGGGTTCCACGGATCGTCGTAGGCCGCCATCACTTTCTCATACATACGGTTGTACATGTCCACCGAATAGAGCGCGGCGATGTCCTCCTGTCGGTTATATGCTTTGGCAACGTTCTCCGATCCGTAGTAGAATCCGGCCGTGAAAAACCACTTCTTGTTCCGGAACGGGAAGATGTCGATGAGGAATTTCAGGTTACCGTAGACCGGACGGCCGATCATGTCGACCGATGTTCCCACATGACGGCCCGTCACTTCCTCGAACAGACGGCTCAATTTCTCGAACTTTGTCTCTATGCGATTGCCCTCGGCATCGTACATCGGGTCGCTCTCGGCGATGGAAAGGCCGAAGTTCATGGTATGCTTGAAGCTGGGCATGAAAGCATATCCTGCCCTGACGCGGAAGGTGTTGCCCACGGGCATGGCCAAATCGATGCCCACACCTGTTGTTCCGACCGTCAGTGCGGCATCCATGTGGTTCAGTATGTTCTTGTCTCCCGAGTGCACTTTCCCGTTTCCCAGCTTCATGCGTGGATCTTCGACGGTCAGATGCACATCGTTCGACTTGATGAAGTGCAGCTGCACGGTATCGTTCTCCTCCTCCTGGGCTGCTGCGTTACACGCGAAGAACACAAGAAAGACAGCGGTCAACACGTAAGACTTCTGAAAATTCATCTTGCTTTCACTAATAGTTTGATCTGCAAAGGTAAAGCAAAAATAGCAAAACAGCAAACATTCAGCTAAAAAGTTACGGTTTTCTCACATCTCGGACAGGCAGACTTAAAATTCTTAACACAGGACGACCGGACGATTCCTGCTGGAAGTAGGGCTGCGAGAGCCCTACTTTCGGCCGGCCAGCAGCTTGCATGTGGCACGCCGGCCGTCAGCCATCACAAGTGTAGCCACATAGTAGCCCGGCTGAAGGGCCGACATCGAGACCTCTGTGCGACCGTCGGCAATTTGAACCGAGCGGTCTGTCAGCGTCTGACCGGCTGCCGAACAGACCGTGATGCGGCCTTCGCCACCCTTCTGCGCGGTCACGACGAGTCGGTCGAGCACGTAGGAGAGCCGCAGCTCGGCGCCTGCCGACTCGGCCGAGACGATGCCCGAAGGCTGCTGTTCGGCTGCAACCAAATAGCTGGTGCGCACGTTCCGCCGTCCGATGGTGGGCACGTTCGACACATAGACAGCCTCGCTCCCGTCGGGATAGCGCGCCACTGTCTGGTCCATCGAGTGTGCTGGATAGAGCATCGAGGTGGTCCATGAGTCGTCCTGCGCCGTCAGGCAGACGGTACCGCCGCCGTTGCCCAGCTTGAACGGGGCGTGAAGCTGGCTTCGGTTGTCCTGTTTGTCGCACCATACGATGAGATACCCATGGGCGGGTACCACTGTCGAAGCCTCGCTGTCGCCTTTTTCTATGCGCCACAGGTGGAGGTCTTCGGCGTCGTTGCTCAGATACATGCCTTCCACATCGACGGGTTCGGAGCCCGGATTATAGAGTTCCACCCAGTCAGCACGTTTGAAATAGTCGTTCACGTAGGTGTCGTTGCTGGCGCTGATCTCGTTGACCACTGGGTGAACGGCAGCGGCATCAACGTTCGGTCGGAACGTCGCTGTCAGGTCGACGAGCCCTTCGGGCAGGTCCATCTCAGCTTCGGTCGAGCAGATTTGCCCTGTCGTCATGTCTTTCCAGCCACTGAACGTGTAGCCGACCGGGGCCTCGGCACGCAGACGTACCGGTGCGAACAGCCTTCCGGTGAATTCAGCATACGGCACTTCCACGTCGTTCACGAGCAGCGTTGCGCCCTCGGTGTCGGCCTTCAGGCTCACGGTCTGCGCGCTGATGCCCTGCAGCTTCATCAGACTGTACCGCTTCAGCGTATTCATCATCTTGGGCATCCAGTTCGTAAGGCTCTCTTTCATCTGGTTGGCAGTGTTCCAAGGCGACCCGTTCTCGTATTTCATCATCGGAGCCACGTTGTTGGCCAGTTCGTCAATGATGGCTTTGGCACGTGTCGGCTCGAATATGCTGCCGCCCATCAGACAGAACACGTCAATGAACCGGCGGCGGAAACGGTCGTTGGCAAGCATGTTCTGCAAGATGGTGACCATTTTGATTTCCGCCGTGATGCGTGTGTGCTTGTCGTAGAGCTGTTCAAACGTGTAGTTCTTCTTTCCGAAGAAGGTGTTGAACGAGTCGCTGGTGTTGAAAGCGAAGTCGAGGTCGAACGAAACGAAGCGCCAGCGGCCGCCGTCGCGCTTGAAGTAGCCCTTCAGGTTGTTCTGTGGCCAGTCGGTGGTGCCCAGATAGAGGAGCGCCGCCATGTAGTTGACGTACTCATCCACGTCGACCATCTCGCAAATCTCGTCGTAGACGCCCTCCTCGTTGACGTGTCTGCTCAGATCGTACCATCGCAGGAAACTCTCCTCCGTGCCGCATTTCTGCACGTAGGCGGAGTCGGGATCCATCTCGAACAAGTCAATCTCGTCGTCGTCCCAGCCCCGGTTGGCAAAGACGAAGTGCTTGTTGTTGGGTTCACGCATGTTGAGCAGTCCGATGAACTTGCCGTTGATGTAGTGAATCACAGGCTGGTAGCTCTGCACGTCGAGGTCGATGCCCGAACGGAAAAGGATGGTTTCGAGGGCAGCATCCTTGAAACGGCACTGCGTATCGTTGCCTCCGTTGCGCAGTTGGAGCGTGCGGTTTCGGATGAACGGTTTCTGTTCAAAGAAAGGAAAGTCCAGCGTCTTGCCAGTTCCGAACACTTTGTTGGCCTTCAACTTGAACGAATGTGGCGTCCAGGCACGGCTCCAGCCGCCGCACATCTCCAGATTGACCTCCTGACTGAAGAGCTGCCGGCCGTCAGGACCGAAGTAGACGAAGCTCACGGGGCGCTCCCAGTCCATGTTCCAGTTGCAGGGTTGCGCCTGTCCGTGCCCCGGCTTGCCGTTGGTTCCCTGTGTCATCACTCCGTACTTGTTGCCGTACAGAAATTCATTGTCGGCCACGATGGAGACAACGGGGATGGTATAGTGGTTGTTTGTGGCGATGTAGGAGCATGTAAGGACGTTACTGGGCAGCCATCCGTCGCGGAACAGACGGAAGCGATAGTTCGTGGTGCTGCTCACTGTGAAGCGGCCCGTCGTGCTGACAACGCCATTGTCGTACGTGGGCGTGGTCCCGTCGGTGGTGTAACGCAGCGTAGCACCTTCCGGAATCTGCACTTCCACCGTCAGGCTTCCGCTGAAGAGCTGCGACGGCTTGTCGGCTACGGGCATGGGGAGCTGCTGCGTGGCGAAGGCCGACGAGCTGTTGCTCCGCCGAGGTGTGGGCATGGCAGTCAGCGCCCACGGCCCGGTTCCGTCGGCGGTGCGGGCATACGACGTGCGCGGCAGGGCCTTTGGGTAGTCCACGGTGGCCATCAGTTCGCCCTTGCTGTTGCTGAGGTAGAGCGAACCGCCGTCTGTGTCGAGCTTGAACGGGGCATGCCGGGAGCTCAGTCCGCTGTCGTCGAACCATACGACGCCGTAGCCGTGGGCAGCAATGGCTCCCGCCTCATCGGGAATGCGCCACAGGGTCAGCCGGTTGGCGTCGTCGCTCAGATAGCAACCGCCCAACATCACCGGCCGGTCGGTAGGATTGTACAGCTCAGCCCAACCATCGAAGTTGGCAGTTTCGCTCCAGAACATGTCCACGTTGGCTGCCATCACCTCGTTCAGCAGCACGTTGCCAGCAGCTGCCTCGTCCACTTCGTCGAAGTACTCGAGCCGGAAATTGTCGAAGATGCACCAGTTGTCGTTCTGCGACGTGGCATTACGGATGCCGATGACGACGCTGCCGCCCACCACACTGAACTCCAACAGGTTCTCGTAACGACCCATTTCAAACGCCTCGTGCGCACTGGCCATGCCGTTGGGGAAGTACTTGATGCCTTCCCACCAGTTGCCTTGACCCCAGCAATTGTTGGCCAGATTCACGCCGAACGACTCGTCGTACACACTGTGCAGCTTCGTCTGCGCAGCGCCGGCATAGAGAAAGGCCGTTATGTTCTCCGTCCTGTTCTGGTGACTCTGGTAAGCTGTGTTGTTATCGCGCGTGCGATAGAAGCCCTGGACGCGCAGCCGGTACTGCCCGTCGGGCAGTCCTGAAAGCTGTTGGCTGAGGGTGAACGTTCCGTTCCAGAACTCCATGCAGCCGAACTGCACGTCGAGTTTCGAGTAAAAGCCCGTCGCCGTCCAGCCATCCGACGTATTGTCGTCGAAACTGGGGTTCGTCACGTATTGCTGAGTCACGTCAATCCATGTCCGTGCTGCCCGTACGCCGGACAAGGCACACAGGAGCAACGACGTGAGCATACAGAATCGTTTTATAGATGTCATCATGTTGTGAATAAAAATGTGGCAGCAAAGATACTACAAAAATCCGAAAAGTATCGCTAAAAGGTAATAAAGTATCATGGTTTTAAACATAAAATGCGTATCTTTGCAACGTAATCAAAACAAATACCAATTATTAACTACGAATATGGAGAACAAAATTTACGGAAACTTTGACGATACTCACCGCGAGTATGTCATCACGGACCCGAAAACACCATGGCCATGGATCAACTATCTGGGCAACGAGGACTTCTTCTCGCTGATTTCTAACACTGCCGGCGGCTATTCTTTCTTCAAGGATGCCAAGTTCAGACGCATCACGCGCTATCGCTACAACGGCGTTCCAATGGACAATGGAGGACGCTACTTCTACATCAACGACAACGGCACTGTGTGGAACCCCGGCTGGAAGCCCTGCAAGACGCAGCTCGACACCTACGAGTGCCGACACGGCATGAGCTACACGCGCATCACGGGCAGCAAGAACGGCGTCGAAGCCTCTGTGCTCTTCTTCGTTCCGCTGAAGAAATGGTGCGAAGTGCAGAAGCTCACGCTGAAGAACACCTCTGCCGACGTGAAACGCCTGAAGCTGTTCTCCTTCGCCGAATGGTGTCTGTGGAATGCAGCCACGGACATGGAGAACTTCCAGCGCAACTTCTCTACCGGCGAAGTAGAGATTGACGGCTCCACCATCTACCACAAAACGGAGTACAAGGAGCGCCGCAACCACTTCGCTTTCTACCATGTCAACGTTCCCGTTCAGGGATTCGACACCGACCGGGAATCGTTCGTCGGACTGTACAACGAGTTTGCCAACCCCGATGTGGTAATGGCCGGACAGCCGAAGAACTCAGTCGCTCACGGCTGGAGCCCCATTGCTTCGCACTATATAGAAGTGGAACTGCAGCCAGGCGAAGAGAAGGACTTCGTCTTCCTGCTCGGATACGTGGAGATGCCGCAAGAAGAGAAGTACGCAGAAGCCTCGGAAGGGCTCATCACCTCGCTCGGAAAGCTCGACCGTACCATTATAAATAAGGTAAAGGCACAGGAAGCCATCCGCGAATTCAGCACCGTGGAACAGGTGGACAAAGCTTTCGACGAACTATGCCGCTACTGGGACGACCTGCTCGACCGCTACAGCGTGAAGAGCGGAAACGAACGGCTCGACCGCATGGTGAACATCTGGAACCAGTACCAGTGCATGGTGACGTTCAACTTCTCGCGCTCTGCAAGCTTCTTCGAGAGCGGAATAGGCCGCGGGATGGGCTTCCGCGACAGCAACCAGGACCTCGTCGGCTTCGTACATCAGATTCCTTCACGCGCACGACAGCGCATCATCGACATTGCATCAACGCAGTTCCCCGACGGAGGATGCTACCACCAGTACCAGCCGCTCACCAAACGGGGCAACAACGACATCGGAGGCGGATTCAACGACGACCCCATGTGGCTCATCTTCGGCACCGTGGCATACATCAAAGAGACGGGCGACTTCTCCATCCTCGACGAACAGGTGCCCTGGGACAACGAGCCCGGCACCGAGGTCAGCCTCTTTGAGCACCTCCGCATCTCGTTCAACCACGTCGTGGAAAACCTCGGACCGCACCGTCTGCCGCTCATCGGGCGCGCCGACTGGAACGACTGTCTGAACCTGAACTGCTTCTCGTGGGATCCGAACGAGAGCTTCCAGACCACCGAAAACAAGACCGAAGGCTCGAAGGCCGAGTCACTCATGATTGCCGGACTGTTCGTCGTCTGCGGTAAGGACTACGTGGAACTGTGCCGCGAGCTGGGCAAAGCAGACGAAGCCGCACGCGCCGAGAAGGAGGTTGACGCCATGATAGAGGCCGTGAAGCAGCACGGCTGGGACGGCGAATGGTACCTGCGCGCCTACGATTTCTACGGCAACAAGATCGGTTCGCACGAGAACGAGGAAGGCAAGATATTCATCGAGAGCCAAGGTTGGTGCACCATGGCAGGCATCGGCAAGGAGGAAGGCATGGTAGACAAGGCGCTCGACAGTACCAAGAAGTACCTCGACTCCGAGCACGGCATCGTGCTCAACAACCCGGCCTTCACACACTACTACGTCGAAATGGGCGAAATCTCGAGCTACCCCGCCGGATACAAGGAGAACGCAGGCATCTTCTGCCACAACAACCCGTGGGTCATCATCGGCGAAACCGTCGTAGGCCGAGGCAACGACGCTTGGGAACACTACGCAAAGATATGCCCCGCCTTCATCAAGGACCAGACTTTGCACAAAGTGGAGCCCTACGTCTACAGCCAAATGGTGGCAGGTAAGGACGCGGCCCGTCCCGGCGAAGGCAAGAACAGCTGGCTCACAGGCACCGCAGCATGGAACTGGTACACCATCACGCAGTTCATTCTCGGCATCAAGCCCGCCTACAACGGACTGCTCATCGACCCCTGCGTGCCGCAGACAGCACGCGAGTACACCGTATGCCGCAAGTTCCGTGGAGCGGAGTACGTCATCAACGTGAAGAATCCCGACGGCGTTCAAAAGGGAGTGAAGTCCATCACGATGGACGGTAAGCCCGTTGAAGGCAACATAGTGCCTGCAACAGAGGGCAAGCACACAGTGGAAGTCGTCATGGGATAAGACCTGAACATTGTCCAACCAAACGAAAAACAGGAAAGGAGCCGATTGCTTCTTTCCTGTTTTTTTCGTTTCTCCAACCATCCTTTTTCCTGAGTCCAGGTTTCCTTTTTGCAGAGTCAGAGTTTCCTTTTTCATGAGTCCGGGTTTCCCTTTTGCTGAGTCAGAGTTTCCTTTTTCATGAGTCAGAGTTTCCTTTTCCTGCGAAAGAGCCCGTCAATGGCGCACGTGCTGCCTCCCGGCTCACGTCAACGGGGCTGCCCATCGGGCCGTATTGTCTTGCCATCGGGGCCGATTTGTCTTGCCATCGGGGCCGGACGACGATGCCATTTCACTGAAATTGCTGGGCAAAATCAATGAAATTGCTTTGCAAAATCAGTGAAATTGCCGGGCAAAATCAGTGAAATGGCAACGCAGAAACAGAATACTGACAAGCAAGAAGCTGCTTCGTGTCAATAGGAAAGCGATTGATGGGCAAATGGGAAACGACCTCTTTGACAAAGAAAAGCGACGAGTCGGCAAGCAGGAAACAACTTCATGGCCTGCCGCCGACAGTAAAGCGGGCAAAGAGAAAAAGTGGAATGACGGACAAACGGCCGTCATTCCATGGACAGGATGGCATCGCGACACTGCTCCATCAGCCATTTCGGCGTACTGGTTGCTCCGCAGATTCCAATGGTTCGCACACCGCTCTTCAGCCACTCGGGGTTGATTTCGTCGGGGCCCTCGATGAGATGGCTGTTGTTGTTGATGCGTCGGCACTCGTTGAACAGCACTCGACCGTTGCTGCTCTTGCGGCCACAGACGAAGAGAACGAGTTCGTGGCGGGCAGCAAAGGTTGCAATGTTCGGCATTCGGTTGGCTACTTGACGGCAAATGGTGTCGAAACTGCAGAACCGAGCGCTGCTTGAGATGTGTTCCTGGATATAGGTGATGATGCGATGGAACTCATCGAGCGACTTGGTCGTCTGGCTGTAGAGGTAGATGTCGCGCTGGAAATCGAGTTTCTTCGCGTCCTCCAGGTTTGCAATGACAATGGCATTGCCTGCTGTCTGCCCCACAAGACCAAGCACTTCGGCGTGGCCGGGCTTTCCGAAGATGACAATCTGCGGCCTCGACGATGTCTGCTGTTCCGAGCTGACAGTCGCGGACGAAGCCGAGTCCGGACCGTCGCCGCACTGGCTTTCTTCCGAACCGAACTGCGAAGCGTACTGGTTCTTGATGCGTTTCTGCAGCTGCAGAACCACGGGACAGGTTGCGTCGATGATTTCAATATTGTTCCGGCGAGCCAGCTCGTACGTTTCCGGCGGTTCTCCGTGGGCCCGTAGCAACACCTTGACGTCGTGGAGCTGCTCCATGTCGTCGTGGTTGATGGTGACGAGGCCTCTGTTTTTCAGCCGTTCGCACTCCATTCCGTTGTGCACGATGTCGCCCAGACAATAGAGGGTGTGGCCTTTTGCCAACTCCTCCTCAGCCTTTCGGATGGCCGTGGTCACGCCGAAACAGAAGCCGGAACCTGTGTCTATCTCTACCTGATACATTCTTCTTGTCGTTAATTGTTTCCGTTGTGCTGTTCGCATGGGCAGAAGAAAGGCTAAACGCCTTCCTTCCGCGTGCGGAATCCACGTATGTCGTTGAAATAACGGTCGAGCAATTCGCCGGCAGCCGTGAAGGAAGTCTTCTCGCCGCGCAGCACGCTTTGCTCGGTCTTGGGCAGTAGTTGCTCGATGATATGGTTGTGGTAGAAGGAGTTGCGCAGATGTTCGTTGATGCTTTCGTACATCCAGTACTTCGACTGTTCGTTGCGTCGGTAGTCAAAGTAGCCGTTGTGCTTCACGAAGTCGATGTACTGATAGATCATATCCCATATCTCTTTCACGCCAGTGCCGTAGAAGCCACTGTAACAGAGCACTTTCGGGCTCCATCCGCTGTCGGGCATGGGGAAGAAATGGAGCGCATTGCGGAAATTGCTGGCAGCCATCTGGCAACGGTCCACGTTGTCGCCGTCGCATTTATTGATGACGATGCCGTCTGCTATCTCCATAATGCCGCGCTTGATGCCCTGCAGCTCATCGCCTGTTCCGGCCACCTGTATGAGCAGGAAGAAGTCCACCATCGAGTGACAGGCCGTTTCGCTCTGACCTACGCCCACGGTCTCGACGAAGATTTTGTCGAATCCGGCCGCTTCGCAGAGTATGATGGTCTCACGGGTCTTGCGCGCCACGCCGCCAAGCGAGCCTGCCGATGGCGAAGGACGGATGAAAGAGTCGGGATGCTGCGCCAGTTTCTCCATGCGTGTCTTGTCGCCGAGGATGCTGCCCTTGGTGCGTTCCGAGCTGGGATCGATGGCGAGTACGGCCAGCTTACCGCCTTTCTCGCGCAGCACGTGCATGCCGAATTCGTCGATGCTGGTACTTTTTCCGGCACCAGGCACGCCGCTGATGCCTACACGGACAGAGTTTCCGCTGTAAGGCAGACACTTGTTGATGACCTCTTGTGCCTTGGCCTGATGGTCGGGATTGACGCTCTCGATGAGCGTTACGGCCTGCGAGAGGATGGTGATGTCGCCTTTCACGATGCCCTCCACCATGTCGTTGGCCGACATCTCGCGCCTGCGGAAGCGCGAACGGCTGAGGTATGGATTGATGATAGACTGCTGACTGACCCCGCTGTTCACTTGCAGTCCTTTGTATTCTTCGCTGTTTTCGGGATGTTCCATAATGCTGTTTGAAGGTTAGAAGTAATAGGTTGAGGAGCAAGGCACGTGTCCTTACTCCGTAACATTGATATGAATGATGACCTTCGGCTTCATCGGGTCATTGGTAATCATGATGAGTCGGGGCTTGCTGCGGGCGGTTTTCAACGCGCGGGCATCCACGGTGACCTTCAGCGAGGCTTTCTCGCCCGGGTCGAGACGGCTCTCGGTGAGCTTCACTTTCAGGCCCGTTGTGAACATCTGCAGCGAGCTGATGTCGAGCAACGACTTGCCCACGTTCTCAATGGTGATGGTTTCCTTGGCTTTGTTCTTCCCCTTCAGGCTGATGTTCAGCTCTTCGGCTGACATACGCATTTGTGGAGCATTGGCCAGTTCAATCTCCGACATCTCCTGGAATGCGGGCAGCAATACGGCCGAAACGGTGATTTCCTTGTTCAGAGCCACCTTGTCGCCGGGGTACATGCCGAGGAATACGCTGGTTTGCGTCAGTCCGTAGTCGCGCAGTTTCTGCGAATCGAGCCAGAACGTGAGCAGTCCTTCCTTGCCGGCACGGATGGTTGTCGGCGAAACGACGGCTGTCAGATAGTCGGGCAAGTGCATGACGACGGGGCTCACGGGCTGCGTCGTGTTGTTCTTGATGTGCACCTTCTGCACGGGATGGTCGCCTCGGTTGACGTCATCGAACTCGATGTCGTTCTTTTCAGCGGACACATCGCCGATGGTGAACGGGTATGTACCCGAGAAATCGACCACTTCGTCCACCACAACGCCCCGTATGGAGAGGTAGTAAGGCTTCTGTGCTCCTTCACTGTAGAGCGCGATGTCCTTGAAGAAGTGTCCCAGTTGCTGAGCATCGTACGTAGCAGAAACAGTGAACGAAGCCCCTGCAGCGATGGTTTCCTTCGGATAACTGACCGTCGTGCAACCGCAACTGGTCTTCACATTGGTGATGCGCAGCGGGCTGTTGCCTGTGTTTTGCAGTTCAAACGTAGCCGTCGATGGAGACTGGAAGAGCACGTTTCCCAGGTCAATCACTTCGTTCTTTGTTGTAATCTTCTGTGCACTGGCACAAAGTGTAGCACATGTCAGTGCGGAAAGTATTATGGTTTTCTTTTTCATCTTTTGTTTTTAGGTTCTTGAATAGCCACGGCCTTTACTCAACGACGAAGGTCAGCGAACGGGCGCGGGCTGAATACTCGGGGCTATAGGCGCACTGAACGGTACAGGTCCCGCTCTCATAGCGTCCGGCACGGTCAACGTAGTACTCTTTCTCCACGATATGCGTTCCCTTCCGCATCAAGTCGAAGTAGTAATTCGTAGCCTGATCCTTCGGTGCGATATAGTATCCCCAGTGATAGCCGCTCAGCTGAGTGACCGGTTCCATACAGGCTGCGCGCTTGTCTGTGACCTGGACGAAGTCATAGTTGTCCTCGGCCTTGATGATGATGCGCACCGTCACGCGGTCGCCCACGTGCAGTTTCTGCCCGTCCAGCATCGGTTTCCCGTCCACAAGCACTTCGCGTGTGACGCTCAGGCCTTCTGCCGACTCTTCCACTTCGCTGGTGGGCTGCATGAATTGTGCGTAGAGTGCGCCCCAAGACGTTCCCTTGCTGCTCTTTGTTGCAGTGAAAAGCTTTCCGTCAGGGTTCTCGGCGACGGTCTTCACATATCCGATTCCTGCCGTAGCTTGAGGCAAAGTGAGGTCCTTTCCGTCGATAGCCAGCTCGGTATGTTCCTGCTGATCGAGCACATTGCTGTTGCCGTTGAGGAAGGCGTAGATTGCATTGACGCAGTTGATGGGCGTGTCCCAGCTCTGCGAACGTTTCTCCATCAGCAGCCAGCGCTTCATTTCGTCGATGGTCTGCACGTCGTTTGGTGTAATCAGACGGAGGGCTTCAATCGTTGCAACCTGCGTCGGAATGTTATAGCTGAACCAGCTATAGCCGGCACGACGGGTGTCAAAGTATCGGCCTTTCTCTTCTTTGAACACGCTGTACTGCTTCAGGCTCTCGACATATTCAAGTGCTTTCTCTTTCTTTCCGTCCTTGAAGAGCGCCACAGCCATGAGCGCTTTTCCGTAAAGCGACTGGCTGAGCTTCTGTTTCTCCAAGAAAGCCATCAGGTAGTCAGCAGCCTCACGCTCCTTGGCTGAAAGTTTTCGGTCTGATATGGCATTGATATAGACCCACTGCATGGCGTGATAAGATGAGATATAAACAGGTTCTCCTTTCTTCTCATGGTCCTTGAACTCCTTCACTTCCCTTACGACAACCTTGCTGAGATAGTCATGAGCACGGTCCAACATGCTGCGCGTGTCGTTCTGGGCGTTAGTAAGCATGTTCAAACGAGCGAGGATTTCCATCACTTCTGCAGTGATATAAGTTGAGCCAGGCATTCCGGGCCACCAGCTGAACGAGCCATCAGCGTTCTGCAACGAGGCGAGATTCTCCAGATTTGTGTTCATTCGGCTGTTCAGGATGTTCTCATCGAAGAAGTTAGAAAGGGCCTGTTTCTGGTCACTTTCGCGCTTGGCATCCATCACCCACGGTGTCTCTTCGAGCACAAGATTCTTCAGTTCTTGGTTCTTTTGCAAGTTACTCATCAGCGAAGTCTCGCTTCCCTGTTCTCTTCTCCACTGCTCAAAAGTAGTCTTGGCAGTCGGTGATTGTTTCAGAATGAACTTACCTAACTTGTTGGCATAGAATGCGGATGCCTGACTGATGGCGTCCTTGTCGTTGGAACGGCTCATATAAGGAAGCGACTGCACCATGAGCCATGCCGGATTGTTCGTATATTCGACCGTCAGTTGGCGCTGCGAGCTACCTTCTGGGAAGAGTGTTTTCAGGTCAATGGTAGCCGTTCCGGGTTCATGCTGCGTGATCGATTTCGTATTGGTGACCCTTTCCGTGTTGGGAAGGATGGGCAGATAGTGCTGTTCGCCGTCGCTGAAGCCCTTACCCGAAGCCATAATCTTACAGATATAGAGCGGCTTCACTTCACCACTGAGCTCATCGGTGGAGAAAGAGAAGCTCACATTGCCCGTTTGTCCCTTCTCAACCGAGAACTGCTGTTCACGTTCCAGCACCACTTTTTCAGTTTCGGGATCGATGAGTGTCATGCATGCCGTTCCTACGACTGCCTTGTCCGCGGTGTTGATTACTTTCGAAGCAATCAAAGCTTTGTCACCGACACGGAGGAAGCGCGGCATGTTCGGCTGCACCATCACGTCCTTCTTCGCCACACATTCACCGTCCAACCAGCCGTAGTTCATGTCTTTGTCATGCGCCATAGCTTTGAACTGCCACGTGGTGATGCTTTCAGGAAGCGTGAAGACGAACTTCAGATTGCCTTTACCGTCGGTCATCCGGCGAGGCATGAAGAAAGCGGTCTCGTTCAGATTCTCACGCACCTGCTCACTCTGGCTGCTCTTCTTATCGCCTTTTGTCGTCTTCCCTGCAACAGAAACATCTTCTAAAGAATCAAGAGAAACTTCATCTTCCCCGCTGACAGCCATATCTGCCATTACAGCCGTAGGTTCAGCGGCAGCTTTCATCATCGGTCTTGACTCCATGAGAATCTCATGAGCACCGTTCCCTAATACCGTTCTGGTCAATTGGCGGTCATATTTGATTATAGGCGCCGTATATTCCATGTAGTTGTTCAGCAAATTCTCATCGATGGAAGAGAATTCCAGCGTCGGGACATCCTTCAATGCGATTTGTGCGCTACTCGATTTGGAAATGATATTGTCGTGCGTCACGTCCCATCTGGTCATTGGAAGATACTGATGAATGCCCAAATACACATTCCAAGAGTGATTCTGGAGCTGGTCGAGCGACTGATCGTAGAGCGTTGCCACGACTTGTGCGCGCGTCGGCTTTCCATCTGGCTTCTTCACGGTGAGCGCCCACTCCTCTTTTTGTCCCGGTTTCAGTTTGTCGCGGAAGGTTGTCCACGTCATCTTCAGGCTCTTGTCGGGATCAGGACGGCGAATCTGCGTGCGATGCGTGTAGAACTTCCCGTCTTTCACCCACGCATAAGTCAGCAGGAGCCCCGTATTATACTCGTCCTTGTAGAGGTATTCGCGCGTGTCAATGGCATTGCTGAGCACCATGTGGCTGTTTTCGAGCACCTCACCTTTCGAGAATACATTATATAATATATATGTGTCGGCATCGCTGGTACCCACCTGCACGGTGACAGGCGTCTTGCCTTCGCGGTCGAACTCTTTGCTTGTCTGGTAGAACCAGTCGTGCGTCTCGATGCAAGGCTTCTTGTCATCCAGCCCGAACAGTATGAATTGCTCCTTCAGTTTGTCGTCGCCGCAGGTTGCTTCGAGCACATGCTTGCCCGAGTTGAGTGCCATCGCATTGATATCGACGGGCTCGTTGGCCTTCACCACGCGCGGATTCTTTCCGTCGATGGTAAAGCGAACCTCTCCGTCGATGTCGTTACCGGCAGCATTGCGGCGTCCGAAGGTGATGGTCTTCAGCTTTTCCTTCTCCGACATTTCGGGAACATTGCAGAAGAAAGCCGTTTCGCGGCGGCTCAGCGGCAGTTCCAATTCTCCTACATGGCTCTCACCACCTTGGTCGGTAACATTGGCTTCTACGTTAAAACGGAAGAAACCGTCATCGCCGACGGGCAGCACCAGCGGGACATTCACGTGGAAAGCGCCATTCTCATCGGTCTCCACATCGCCCTCGGCCACCAGTGCTGCGTCCTCGTTACGGTCGCGCCACCAATACCACCAGGCCATACTCCTGTTCACGACATAGTGTACCTTCGCACCCTGCACGGGCACGCCGGCATACGACCGGGCGTGACCAGTCACGGTGATCGTCTCGCCTTGCTTGTATTTTTCCTTGTACGGATCGAACTCAACCTCAAATGTGGGGCGCTTATATTCCTCCACACGAATGTAATGCGAATCGTGACCCATCGAGCTCTGCAGCGTAAACGAGCCCGTAAGCCCTGTTGTAGGCAGCACAAAGTCGGCCTCGGCAGCACCGAACTCATCGGTTTCGACGTCCTCTTCCTTCACAATCTTGTGGTTAGCATCGCGCAGTGCCAGCTTCATGTGCCTGTTGCCTATCACCTCTGTCGTCCATTCGCGAATAGTCTTGAAGGCAAGAACCGACACGTGCACGGTCTGGCCCGGTCGGTAGATGGCTCGGTCGGTGAAGAATTCCACCTGTACGTTATCCTCACGGCTCGGCGAAGGATTGGAGTATCCGTTCTGCCAACCCAAATACAAGCGCGGACTGGCCTCGTCGCCATTGCTGTGAGGCCATGCATATTGCGGATAACGGTTATCCTTGTTGCTGCATACGGCTTCGCCATTGGCATCGCAGGTCAGCGTGACTGTTTCAAACACATTGTTCTTGATGCGATACTTGCAGTCAATCTTTGCGCCGGGAACGGGATGTCCGGTTGTGGAGTTGACCACGACCATACGGATTTTCTGGTCAGGCATGTCCTGATGAATCAGGTAAAGATCGCTCACGCTGAGCAGAGCGCGCCTGACAGGCACAGTACTCTCGTCGGCAAACATCTCCAACAGATAGAGTCCCTTGGGCTGCCCTTCTATTTCGAACTCATCGTCAGCGCTTTCATAATCGTTCGGAATGTTGAACGTGCGAACCCACTTCTTCTCTGATCCTGCGACAATCTTCTCTTTCAGAGCCGCATAGTCCTTTTTGATCTCCGGATTATAGTCGTTATCGCCCGTCAGATTCAGCCGGAGCAGGCGCAAGGTGACGCTCTTGATGTTCCTCACCGACTTGATTTCCACCTTCATCGGCTTGCCCGCAGGCACGACATCGCTGGGAACGGTGACGCGGAACTCCGGATTCGTCAGCCTCATGCGGTCGTTGCGCAGCCTGTCCATCGTTTTCCACTTGCCCCAACGGGCCAGCGTCTCGTCGATGCACTTGATTTTGCCTTCCTTTTCGACGTCGTAGCAGTTCGATATGTATTCATAACGCGCCAGTGCCACCTCAGCACACTCGGGCAAATCGCCGTAACGGCTGATGAGCGAGTCGAGCTGCGCCACGTATCTGCTGTCTTTCAGCACGTGCATGCGCGCTTCGTCCTTCCGTCTCACCAATTCCAGGGCTGTCATCATCGCAGCTGTGCGCGGACCGTGCTGGTCATACCACGCATGAAGGGTCTCGAAGTCCTGAGCCGTATAGCCGAGCACGCTTAGCAGGTCGTTTTTGAAGATGTAGCTGTCGGCACCTTCCGACAGGGCAGGCGCCAGTTCCCCAGCCTTATGCTTGGCCAGCAAGGCCGGATTGGCCAGAGACTTCTTGTAGTAGCCACGGCTTTTGTCCATCGCTTCCTCATGGGTAGCTCCCGGAACGAGCCAAGTGTAGTCGTCCTCGTACAGTTTGCCGAGCACGTTATAGTAGACGGCAGCCATCACCTCGTCCTTCTTTTCCAGCGCGGCGGCTTCCGACTCAAGCGTATTGAACACCCACTGCATGCTGTCGGGCGTCAGTTGTACGCGGACACCGCTGTACATCAGCTGGGCCGACAGCAGCTGACCGTAATCATGCCGTTTCTTGGCACGGTCTATGATCTTTTTCAGTTCTTCCATCTGCGTCTGCGGCAGATCTTTTTCGCGAGCCTCCTCCACACGGTCCCACATTTTCTTGTAACCGTCGGCCATCATGAATGTCGGAATGAACACCATAACAAATAGGATTGTGATGAATTTCTTCATAGTCTTGTGTTTTTTATTCGGGTACAAAGATAATGCAAATCGGACAAAATACACGTTTTTTGTTGTTAATCTAACAAAAAACGCCGTCATCAAAGACGTTTTTCCCGATACGAGCTCACCGACGGCCACCTTTCTGACGCCAGACGGCTCGGTCGCCACTGACTTTTGCCTTCGCCACGGCTGCGCCTTCATATCGACGCTTCGTTCTTCCTGTCAGGAGAAACGGCAGCATCGTGATGACGGAGACGCCAGAACAGAGTGACGACAGACACCTTCTGCAATGACAAACGGACCTGTCGGCGATGACATTTCAGTGAAATTGCAGAACAAAATCAGTGAAATTGCAGCGCAAAATCACTGACATTGCTGACCAATTTCACTGAAATTGCAACGCAACAGCTGCCTTCCGACAAACAAAGACAGCCCGATTGGCAGCACAAAAGGGGCCTTTGGCCAACCAGCCCGGGCGAGACGCCGCCACTTGCGACGTCACCATCGTCACCAAGCGGCACTGTCGGCGGAGTGAAGGACAGCTATCGGACAGATAAAGAAACACGGTTTCGGGGCGAGAGACGGTCTGCGTGCAGATGAAGAAGCTCTGCCTTCGCGGCGAGGGACGGGCAGCGGACAGACAAGAAAGACGGGAACCGACGCTCAATGCTTTCGGTTCCCGTCCTTTCCTATTCTCTTCATCAGCTCGTCCAGCAGCTCATTCTCCCCTATTTCCAGGCGCCCGTAGAACAGACAGTCAGTGCGCAGAATCGGGAAAAGCGTGTAGAAAAGGCTGCGTCTGTTCCTGCTCTTATCCTTATAGAGAGGGAACACGAAGCGTCGGCCTCGCGAACGCGAGCAGAAGAAGAGGTCGATTTCGTCCCACCCGATGGCCGTGTAGTCGTTGCGCAGAGGCGAATAGACATGCAACGAAGTGCTGTCCAGCATGACTGCAGGGCGTTGGAGTATATGGTTGTGGGCAAATCGGCGCACCTTGAGCCATGACTCCACCAGCACGACAAGCAGGGCCAATGCGGCTGCCACGTCGGTAACGGCGTTCAGGAAGGGGCCACCCCGATGCTTCAGGGCTATCAGCCCCGAAAGCAAAAGCACTGCCAGCACCGTCAACCCCACGTCTTTGAGAATGCGGGGCAGGTGTGGTTTCTCGTAGATATTGGTTTTCTCCATAACGGTTAGCGTTTCTTTGCCTACGTGAAAAGCAGTAGCCCGATGGTGAGCAAACCGGCCAGCACGACAAGCCGCGTGCTCGGTTCCCGACTGCTGAAGTCTTCCCGATAAACGATGATGCACAGAAGGCAGATTGATACCAACACGGCAGCAGTCAGCCAGAGGAAGTCGTGGTGCACGAAACTGTTGATGATGCTCAGCACCAGAGGGCAGACAATGGCATAACTAACGACACGTTGAATTCTTCCCATATTTTTTCTCAATAATATAATAGGTCATACGATTCGTCACGAACTCTCTGTCTGCCGATGGAGACCTGCCCGTCAATCGGACAGAGTCTCTGTTAATACCTATATATCCCCTTTTTTCTTCTGCGAAGTTACGAAAAAAAAGAGAAACGCCCAAATTTCTGACAGTTTTCAAGAAAGAATGAAACAATCGGTAAAGAAATTGAAATATCAGCGATAGTCTGCAGGACAGGAAAAGGAAGCAGAGCAATTTCGGCACGTATTTGCCACTGGGAGCTGAAACCAGACGACACGACATGGAAGCGGCAAGAAATCGAAATGCAACGGAACGCGAGCCATCGCGGTGCGACAACACGACAGAACTGCTGCGACAATCTGGCACACCTGCTGCACGGGCACACTCTTTGAACGGAAGCTAACGGTCGGTGCGACGACTTGTCGGCCGACCTTCTGAACAGACAAACAAAGAAAGGAGAAACAATATGACACTTGAGAATTTTACCATTAAAGCGCAGGAAGCTGTACAGCAAGCCGTACAGCACGCGCGAAGAAACGGACAGCAGGTCATCGAACCGGTACACCTGCTGAAGGGTGTGCTCGAGAAAGGCAAGGACGTGACGACGTTCATCTTCCAGAAACTGGGCGTGAACGCCACGCACGTGGAGACGCTCGTGGACACCGAGATACAGCATCTGCCGCGCGTTCAGGGTGGCGAGCCCTACCTGAGCCGCGAGTCGAACGACGTGCTGATGCGCGCCATAGACATGTCGAAGCAGATGGGCGACGAGTTTGTCAGCGTGGAACCGCTGCTGCTGGCACTGTTAGAGGTGAACTCCACGGCCTCGCGCATCCTGAAGGATGCCGGACTGAACAGCAACGACGCGCTGAAGGCCGTCCGTGCCCTGCGTCAGGGCAGCCGCGTAGAGAGCCAGAGCGGCGACGAGAACTACCAGAGTCTGTCGAAGTACGCCAAGAACCTGGTGGAGGATGCGCGCACGGGCAAGCTGGACCCCGTCATCGGTCGTGACGACGAGATTCGGCGCGTGCTTCAAATCCTCTCGCGCCGC
>JAFPME010000013.1 GCA_017402445.1 Prevotella sp.
ACATATTACCATCATCCATCGTTTAGCTATAATTAAATCCTTTGTTTTCATGTTGTTATGTTTTGTTTATTCTTTATCATTTATCATTTAGGCCGCAGGCCGCTAAAGTTGTCCTCCTCGTGCTTTCACGCGCTTATACCATTCCTCGCGCTCCTTCGTCAGGTCGTAGCCGCGCTTGGCGAGGTAGTTGTTGATGCGGCCCTTGTACTTTCCGAACACCTCGTGCTTCTTCTTCGAGCTCTCGGCGTCGATGGCCAGCTCGCGCGCCTCCTTCAGCCACGCCATGATCTGCGCCTTCTCCTCCGCCTTCAGCGAGGGTATCATGTCGCACTGCGCGTCGTAGGTCACCTTCACCACATTGAACGTCATCACGTCCTTCACGCGTTCCACCTGATCCGGACGGAGCCGCAGCAGCAGGTCGGCGTCGAAGGCGAAGTGCGAACGGTAGAGCTTCGAGTCGGCCACGGCCTCCGCCAGCTTCTTGTCCGTCTTCTTCAGCGAGTCGCGCTCGGCGTAGATGTCGTTCAGTTGGAAGTAGCGGTTGGCTACGATGTTGCGCACGTTGAGCCCTTCGCGCGTGTAGGTCATGCTCAGCTCGTCGGTTGCTTTTTGAGCGCGGCCCAGGATGGTCTGCACGTAGTCGGCCGGCCGGCCCTCGTCGTTCAGTTTCACCGTGGCTTCCACGGGCGTGCTGAACACCTCGCGCAGCGTGAACACGTTGGCACCGTAGTTCATCTTCACGTTGCGCACCATGCTGACGTCGCGCGACCGCTCCACAAACAGCCAGCCGCTCCAGCCCATCTTGTCGAGCGTGCGGCGGATGGCGGGCAGGTCGATGAGCGAGTCGTTGCGCAGCCAGCGGCCGTCGGTGTTCGAGGCATGGATGGCGCAGATGTTCTTGGCGCCCAGCTGCTGCATGTCCTTGCAGATGTCCACGCCGCACTCCAGCGCCGTCTGGAACTTATAGAAGATGGCGATGCCCTGACTCTTGATCTCCTTCAGCAGCTTCAGGTTGCCGCGCGCGTCGAGCGGCGTGTCCAGACCGATCACCTTGCCGCGAGCCTTCGCCCGTTCGCCCATCTCGTGCAGACGACGGACAATCTCCTTCCGCTTCGTCTTGTCCGTGGTCCAGTCGTTGCCGCAGCCGCCTAATGGCAGGAAGGCCACGCGCACGCCGCCCATCTTGTCCATCGTGTCGAAGCAGTCGTCGGCCAGCGACAGGTAGGTGTCTTTCTTTGTCAGGTCCTGTGCATAGAAGCCACTCATGGCCACTGCGCCCACCTTCACGCCCAGACTGTCGGCCACATGGCGGAAACGGGCTGCCTGTGCGTCGTCGCGCAACTGGTTGTCGAACGCTTCGCGCTGTCCCAGACCGCCCATGTCGAGCTCCACACCGTCGCACCCTAACTGTCGGGCCAGGTCGAACTCGCCCAGTTTCTGGCGTTTCAGCACCATCCAGTCACACACGCCCACCTGGTAGCGCGCCTCCTGCGCTACGGTCTCGCCCGGCCACAGACAGCCGAGCACGATGTATAAGAATACAAACAATACTTTTTTCATCTTCATTACGGTTTCTCTATTTAGAATTACTGTCTCTTCATTAAGGATAAGACGCACTGGTACGCGCTTTGTACTTACATAAAGGTGCAGAAAAGGAGACACCGACAGTTCGTCGCCAAGTTCATAAAAAGAGTCGCGCGCTGGAAATCAATCTCAGCGCGCGACTCTTTATCAGTGGGGTAGAGGGCTTAGGAGTGGTGGGGTGAAAGGAGTGCAGTCAAACAGGCTGATGTCACTTGACAATCACTTTCTTTCCGCCTATGACAAACACACCTCGTGACGGGTTCTGTATCTTCCGGCCGTCGAGACCGAAAACAGCTGATCGCTCTGTGGGCTCTGAGCGTCCTGCTGTCTTCACTCCGGCAATGACATCGCCGAAGTGGAACTCTGTACCGTCGGGCATCTCAATGTAGTCGAGCTTCACAAAGCTGCCAAGATTGGGAAGATACAGAATGAACAAGCCTCCGGCGCTTCCCATGCCTTCGACCCACACCTGGCTCATACTGATTGGGTCGTAGGGCGGTTCGTCACCTTTCATACATTCGTTGATGGTCAGCATCTTCAGCGACTTGTCTTGGAACTGAACGTTGTTCACGTCTGTGACCCTCACCTCAGCATCGGGTAATTCCGATTGCACGTTCTCCACATTGTCGCCAACGGACAGCGTGAAGTCGTAGAGCAGCGTCTCGGCTTCCTTTCGGGTGTCATACATGTACACCTTACCGCCATCCTCGCGCAGCAGCCTCGCCGGTTCCGACTGGTCGTGGCTGACATACTTCATGTAGGTCACGCCGTTGACGACAGAGTCGCCCGAAAGTTTGTCGGTGAAGGTGTATGTTTTCCCCGTGGCCCAGTTGTGGTAGGTGTAGTGCCACGTCTTCCCCTCTTCGAGCAGGGGAGCATAGTTGGTCTGTGCCATCGCCCATAACGGCACAAGCATCATCGTTAATGTAGTAAATAACAGTTTCATAATCTTATCTGTTAATGGTTTTCAATTGCAAATATATACTTTTCTTTTGAATTGACGATGAATGTCTCCGAAAACTTGCAGATTCTCATCGTTTTTTTTAACAAACTGCGCTAAACAATTAACACGAACAAAAATTTCCCTCGGTTACCGTCATTCTTTTACACGAATGTTCACGAATGGACACGAATCTTCATAAATTCTATTTTTGAGCATTTGTGTATCATTCATGAGCATTTGTGTATCATTCATGAGCATTCGTGTATTATTCATGAGCATTCGTGTATCATTCATGAGCATTCGTGTGCCATTCATGAGCATTCGTGTGTCATTCATGAACATTCGTGTGTCATTCATGAGCATTCGCGTTTTATTTGTTCCTGAAAAAATAGGACATAAGGCTCGTTTTTGCCCTCCGTGAGTGCCATCGTTCTGAAATAAAAATCAGACGGACGCGTACACGCGAATTTTGAGAGTGTTATAATGTGCTGGAAACAAGCGCCTTGTGTTTTCTTTACATTTTCCTGCCTTCCAAAATGATTCATTTTACAATCGGAAATGGCCCATTTTGTCGCTCAGAATGAGTCATTCTGGCGAGCAGAATAGCTCATTTTACGACGTAAAATGGCTCATTTTGAAAAACGAAGTGTTTTTTGAGGCTTTCGAGAACGGTTTTTTTTGCTTTTTGATGCCTTTTTACTTCAAAAAACGAAGAAAAAATCTTGCAGGATTTTTCTGTCGTAAATGTTTACAGTAGTGTATGAAGACGAGAGATTGCCACTACAAATGATAAAGGAGGGAAAAATGGCCAGGTGCCTTGTGAAGGTTTCTGCTTACGTCCGTAGAAACAGCAAGCTCGGCGGAACGGAAGTTGTTGTTTTCAGCCATTTTATTTGGTGGAACGGGAAATAATGCTTATTTTTGCATCGGAAAGGATAGCAGACGAATATGAACGCTGATAACAAATACATACGATTCGACTGGGCCGTAAAGCGGATGCTTCGCGACAAGGCCAATTTTGGTGTGCTTGAAGGACTCATCACGGTGCTGCTCGGCGAGCCTGTGCACATAGTGGAACTCTTGGAGAGCGAGGGAAACCAGAACACCATCGACGACAAGTACAACCGTGTGGACATCAAGGCGAAGAACGACCGCGGCGAAATCTTTATCGTAGAGGTTCAGCTGACGCGCGAGCTGTACTATCTGGAGCGGATTCTTTACGGAACGGCGAAAGCCATTACGGAGCACATCAAGCTGGGGAGCACCTACGGCGACATCAAGAAGGTGTATTCCATCAGCATTGTCTATTTCGATTTGGGGAAGGGTGCCGACTATCTGTATCACGGCGTGAGCCAGTTTACGGGTGTCCATACGAAAGACACGCTGCGCATCAACGTGAAGGAGGAAGGTGTGATTCGCATGAAGACGCCCGAGGAACTGTTCCCCGAATACTTCATCATCCGCGTGAACGAATTCAACAAGGTGGCCACCACACCGCTTGAGGAGTGGGTGGACTACCTGAAGAACGGCCATATCAAGGATGACACGGAGGCTCCCGGTCTGGCTGAAGCACGCCAGAAGTTGCAGTACCTGATGATGAATGACAGGGACCGCCATGCCTACGACGAGCACCTGAATGCCATCATGATTCAGAACGACGTGCTCGGCACTGCGCGAATGGAAGGCATCGCTGAGGGCATCGCAGAAGGTCGCGCAAGAGGGCGTGAGGAAGGTCGCGCAGAAGGTCGTGCAGAAGGTCGTGCCGAAGGTCGTGCCGAAGGTCGTGCGGAGGGTCGTGCTGAAGGTCGCGCGGAGGGCCGTGCGGAGGGTCGCGCTGAAGGTCGTGCCGAAGGCATTGAGGCAGGTCGCGCGGAAGAAAGAGTGGAAGTGGCGCGAAAGCTGAAAGGAATGGGCTTGCCCACCGAAACCATCGTGGGTGCCACGGGTCTCAGTTGTGAAGAGATTGCTGAATTATAAGGATAGAAAACACAATAGCGAGCCGTTCTTCATGGGAGGAGCGGCTCGTTTTTTTGTATGATGGAGCTTCAAAAATCGTCCTGAGGCCGTGTGGTTTCAGTCAAGAGGCTGCAGAGAAAGGGTCCTGACCGTCTTTTCAGGAGCGCGATAGCCGCTGACGACAGGCTTCGAGGATGGGAAGAAGCTCGTCGAGGGTGTTGGCGCGCAGCATGGCGATGCGTGTCTGCCGGAAGTCGGGGATTCCCTTGAAGATGGGCGTGGCTGCGAGATGGCGGCGTGTATGCAGTATGCCGCGGTATTCGTCGATGCGGTCGATGTTGATGCGGAGCTGCTCGATGAGGATGTCGAGCTTGTCGCTGACGGTCATGGTGTCGCAGGGATTGGGCAGTTGCGACAAAGCTACGTCGCTCTCCGGCTGAGCGTTTGCGGCTCCATGACTGTCGGGCTGCTGTTCGTCGCAGGCATTCAGGTAGTCGGTGATCTCCTTGAAAATCCAGGGACGTCCGAAAGTGGCGCGTCCTACCATGATGGCGTCGACACCGTAGCGCAGGAAAGCCTGCCGTGCCTGTTCTGGCGTGGTGATGTCGCCGTTTCCGATAATGGGGATGTGGATGCGCGGATTGCGTTTCACCTCGCCGATGAGCGTCCAGTCGGCCTCGCCGGTGTACATCTGCGACCGTGTACGGCCGTGGATGGTGAGCGCCTGAATGCCACAATCCTGTAATTGCTCCGCCAATGTCGTGATGATGAGTTGTTCTTGATTCCATCCGAGCCGTGTCTTTACGGTGACGGGTGTGTTTACAGCCTTCACCACCTCGCGTGTAATGTCGAGCAAGAGCGGGACGTTCTGCAGCATGCCGGCACCGGCACCTTTTCCTGCCACTTTCTTTACGGGGCAGCCGAAGTTCAGATCGATGACGTCGGGGTGCGCCTCGCTCTCCACAATCTGCGCCGCTTCTACCATCTGCGGCACGTCGCGTCCGTAAATCTGGATGCCGACAGGCCGTTCGGCGTCGTCGATCTGCAGTTTGTTGACGGTGCTTTTCACAGACCTTACGAGTGCTTCTGCCGATACGAACTCCGTGTAGACCATGGCGGCTCCGAAGCGTTTGCAGAGATGACGGAAGCCGATGTCGGTGACATCTTCCATCGGAGCGAGGAAGACAGGATGTTTGCCGAATTGTATGTTGCCTATTTTCATTTTAAGTGTAGAATTGCGATGCTTTGTAATAAAATGACAAAGTGAAGAAAATCACGATATCCACTGTCGATCATGCGTATCTTCTGTCTGCACTACATCAGCAGATGATAGGTTCCGCCGGCGTAGGGCTTCACAACACCTTTCATTTCCATCTCGAAGAGCAGGGCTGAGAGACGGGCGATGGGCAGGTTGGTGCGTACGGAGAGCAGGTTGAGCTGGAGGTCGTTGTGCTCTTTCAGCGTGTTGACGACAAGCATTTCGTCTGCCGACAGCTCGGGGAACATGTCGCGCTCGATGCCAGCCTGGCGTGCCTGTATGAGGGTGCTGTCATCTTGCCAGCCCATGGCATTGACGAAGTCCTGTGCCGAGGTGAGCAACGTGGCTCCGTTGTCGCGGATGAGATTGTTGCATCCCTCGGAATACTGAGCGCCCACGTTGCCCGGGAAGGCGAAAACGTCGCGGTTGTAACCGTGAGCCAGCCGTGCTGTGATGAGTCCGCCGCCGTGGGCAGCACTCTCCACGAGAATGCAGGCGTCGCTCATGCCTGCCACAATGCGGTTGCGGCGCACGAAGTTCATCTTCTCTGCACGAGTATTCGTGAAGAACTCGGTGAGCAGGCCCCCCTGCTGCACCATTTCGCGGGCTGTCTGTGTGTGGCGCGGCGGATAGAGCTGGTCCAGTCCGTGGGCCAGGACAGCCTCAGTTTCATATCCTTGCAGCAGTGCGTTGCGGTGTGCATGGATATCGATGCCGTAGGCAAGTCCGCTGACGATGAGCACCTTCGGGCATAGTTGTCTCAGGTCTTCGATGAAACGGCGAACGAGATCCTGCCCGTAGGCTGTGCTGTGGCGAGTGCCGACCATGCAGATGACGCGTTGCTGGTTGAGGTCGGCGTTGCCACGGTGGAAGAGGACGAGCGGTGCATCGGCGCATTCGAGCAGCCGCTGCGGGTATCGTGGATTGCTGATGGCCAGCGGCTCGATGCCGTGTGCTTGGTCGTAGTCGAGTTCTGCTTCAGCTCTCCGCATAGGTTCGTCGATATTCCGCAGGCTTTCGATGAGACGTGGTGAAGCATCCGGCATCACGTCGCGGATATCATTGTGGTGAGTCACCACTTCGCAGGCCGACCCCACAGCCTCGTAGAGCTGTCGCAGGGAGGTCAGGTTGAAGTAGCTGATGTGCGTCAGCGCCATTGCGCAGAGTTCTTCTTGTTGTCTGTCGAACATCATTCTATAGGTTGACAACCCGTGGTTGATAATTGAAAGGTCTGATTACGATCTGAAGAGATTGCTGGTATGAAAAAGAATTCGCATTTTTCAGGCTTCCGTCTTCTTCATATACTGCTCAAATGCTCGTTCATAGTCCTCGCTGGTGCCGAGACTACCATTGACGAGACACACCAGTTCCACCTTTCCGCGGAAGCTGAGCTGATTGTCGGATGCGCGGAAGATGTCGTGGTGGAAGACATATTTGATGCCCTCTTTGGTGAGTCCCATGCGTGAGATGAACTCATCGTCGCAGCGCAGCGGGGCTTTATACTGCAGGTTCATGCGGGCAACAACGGCATCCACGCCCTTTCGGTGCATCTCGGCGAAGCTCAGTCCGCATTGTTTCAGGAAGAGATGACGCGTATGCTCGATGTAGTGCAGGTAGTTGGCATTGTTCACAATGCCTTCGATGTCGCATTCATAGTCGCGAACCAACATCCTTGTCTCAAAGATATATTTCGTATTCATTCTTAACTATTCATTCTTATTTCTTAATTCTTAACTCTTCACCAACATCCCCCTCGGGGGCTTGGGGGGCCCTTAACTCTTAATTCTCAAGTATTCGTATCCGATGCGGCATCGCAGACAGTCGCGTCGGTCGCAGTATTCCTTCTTGAGCTGGATAAGAGCCTGGCTGTCTGCTGCTGTGATGACCTCCAGTCCGCACTGTTGCCACATGCGGGTGATGTGGTTGTTCTCTGCCTTCAGTTGTTCCAGCAGGTCGAAGGCGCGGTCGCAGAGCTGTTCCTTAGACTGATGTCTGCCGTAAGCGAAGAGCATAGGTATGGCAGTATTGATGATGAGCAAGTTCAACGATGCCGCGGAAAGATGCTTGTCTGTCTTGCAGCTGGTGGAACCGAAAGTGTAGTGGTTCTCCCAGTAGGCCGTGACCTGTGTCTGTAGCAGCTGTTTCAGCTCTTCCACGGTTTGGCACTCAATCAGTTGGCTCAGTCCTGCCCGACGTTCGTAGTAGAGGTTGGCCAGTTGTGCAATCCGGATATGCGGAAAGTTCTGCGGTCGCAGACGTAGGAATCGCCAAAGAGAAGCATTCATGGGCTGCAGTCCGAACTTATGTGCGAGATAGAGATACTCGTTTCGCAGCCGTGTGAAGTATCCTTCGAGCAGGGCTTGTTCGTGATAGCGCTCGGGAACCATCGCCAGTTCGAGCAGTCCGGCCTGTCCCATGAAGATGGCTTCCACCTGGAAGAGGTCGTCGCGGTGCTTGCCGACGCTGGCCAGTGGGATGTGACGGGCCCATGTCTCGAAAGCATCGCCGTTGACTCCGAAGCCGAAGTTGCGAGCCAATGTCATGAAGTAGGCAGCTTCCCACGACCCTTCGCACTGTTCGACACGTTGGCGAATGGCTTCCGTCTTCTGTTCCAGACGCTCGGTCTGCAGGGCGCTGAGCCATGAATGGATGGTGAGCGCGGACAGGTTAGGAATGATGCGGTAGCAGGGTGGGTATTGATCTTCGTGCAGCAGTTCGGCATAGTGGTCGGCGACTTGCTGCGGAACGGCGATTTCCATCTGTGCCAATGGGCGATGGTCGTGAGTGAGCACCTCGGTGTCGACAGTTTCGCATACGTGAAGCACGACGTTGTCGTAGTGCGGATCGTTGTCGTGACCGTGGCGATACCAGTCGCTGGCGCGTTCATGAATCTCCACGTTGCCCACCCACACGGTTTCTCCGATTCTGATCTTCGCGTTAAAAAAATCAGGACCGGCATGGTGACGGTTGTATAGGCCGGGGTCGATGACCTCCACTTCCCTGCCGTCGGTCGTTGTCAGACTTCCCAATGGCAGCATTTTGTGGCGCCAGACGTAGTGCAGCAGTTGCTCCATGTCTCTTTTCCTTTTCTTTTTAGATTGCAAAAATACGAATATTTTCAGAAATACCGAAAGATAAATGAAAAAGGTGCACAAAAAAACGACCGTCTCCACATTGAGAGACGGCCGTTATTGCAAAAAGAGCAAAGCTCAACTTACTCGGCGAAGGGGTCAAAGGTTCCGGCAGCACCACCGTTGTTGTAGTCTTCCCAACCGATGGTCTGTGCAAGACCCTTGTTGGAATTCTGTGCGCCCGACGAGAGACCGAGGAAGTAATACTTCGGACGGAACTGGATGAACTCGTCGTTGTGCTGCGAGTCGCGGCCGTCGCCCTTGCGTATTTTCAATACGAGGTTGTCCTGATACCATGCTTTCAGCGCTTCCAGCTGCGGGGCGAGATCCTTGCGAAGGTCCACACCGGCGGGCCGTTCGGTACCAGCCTTGACAAGCGGGTCGCTGTCCCACTGAGTTCCGCCGACTCCATACTTGTCAGCCACGCGGAACTCGATAGTCTCGCGACGCTGTCCGTTGAACTGTTTGAAGCCTAACCAGGTGCAGGTGTTGCCGCCCCAACCTGTCAGTGTCCATGAAGAGGGTGCGCCCGGCACCTGAACAGCACCGCCGTCGAAGAGCATCCAGCGACGCATGTCGTCGAATCGCTTGCCTTCGTATGCAAATTCAATCTCGCGTTCGTAGAGAATAGCACTCATGCAGGCAGCCTGATCGGCAGAAAGATTCGTCTGCAGACCGAAGTCGTTGGCGGCTGTGTAACCTGCACGAGCACGGATTTTCTTCAACTGTTCAACAGCAAAGCCCATGTCGCCTGCACCGCATGCTGCCTCAGCAAGGTTGAGCAGTACTTCAGCAAAACGAATTTCCATGAGCGGTGCAGCCGAGAAGAACGGACCGGCGCCCTTGCTGCCCAGCGGCTCGTACATGTAGAGCGGGCTTGCGTTCACGTCGAGGTCGTCGCTCTTCTTGCGTACGTACACACCAGACTTGCTTCCGAGCAGGTTATCGGCAGCGTAGGAGTTGCCGCTCTCTGGGTTTCCTTGGTCGTTCAGGTCGGTGTACCACACGTAGTTCCACAGAACATAGTTCTTTCCGCTGTCGTAAGACGGGTTGTGGCTGTCGCGCTGCGTGGGATCACCGTTGTAAGCCCAGCGGAAACCGGGGAATGAGAAGGTGCGATAGAATCGCGGATCGCGGTTCATGAAGGGGAAATCAGACTCGTAGCTGTACTCCGATGTCTCGAGTTTCGTGTAAGTTCCTGTGCCTGCGGGTATCTTTCCGTCGGCCATTGGGAACTGCTGGATGAGCATCAGACCGGCCGTCTTGCCGCCACCACCCGTGTTGGAGGGACGGATGTCGCGCTCCCAGCGGTTGTTCTTCTGGTTGTCCAGACCGTCGTCGCTGGCCACATTGTTGTGCAAGGTGACGAAGACAGCCTCGGGATTCTTCGATGCAGTGAGGAACTGACGTGCGAAGTCAGAGCCGTTGATGTTGTTTCCGGCTGAATAGAGACCGTAACCGCAGGCTTCGATAGTGCCCAGGTCGCTCTTCATCTCGTTGTAAGCTTGCGTCCAGCGGCTCTGGTCGTTGGCGCGGTTGAAGAGCGGGCTTGCCCAAAGCAGGAGCACGCGGCCTTTCAGGGCAAGAGCCGTGCCGGTGGTGACGCGTCCGTAGTCGCTTCCGCTCCATCCGCCGTGCGTTGTCTGTTCGCGAAGCATGTCGGCAGCTTTGCTCAGGTCTTCAAGAATGAAGTCGAAGCACGCCTTGGCCGATGAGCGCGGAGTGAACGATTCGGCTACCGGCTCGAGCACGTCGGTCACGATGGGCACGCCACCGTACCACTTCACGAGGTTGTAGTAGCACCATGCGCGGAAGAAATAGCACTGTCCGAGGAAGAGCTGCTTCTGCTCTTCGCTGATGGTGCTGCCCGAGATGCCGTTGATGGCGTCGTTGATATTGCGGATGCGACCGTAGACAGCCTCCTGGATGTTGTTGTTTGATGCGAGGAAGAAGTCGGGAACGGAATTGTTCGTGCCCGAAGATGACAGTTCGATCTCCGGATTGACGAAGTTGCTGAAGCCCGAATACTCTTCGGTCGACTTGGCAGCGATGTCGGCATTGCCCATGGAAGGATACTTCCACGAGAGATCGCTGGCTGTGGGCAGACACCAGCTGTAGATGTCGTTGACGCGCCCGTTGCAGCCGCTGACGTAGTTGTAGGCGTCGGCACTCACGTTGTCGTAGTTCTTTTTCTCCCAAAGGAAGTCGTCGCTGCACGATGTGAGGGCGAAGGCGGCCACCAGACCTAATCCAATGAATTTTATGTTGTTGTTCATATTGTCATTCATCATTTATTGTTTCACGAATGTGTTTAGAAACTCAGGTTCACACCGACAGTCCACTTGCGCAGGTTCGGGTACGAACCGAAGGCTCCTGCCATGGGGTTGGTGAAGTGGTCGGGGTAGGGGTTGTAGAAATTGATGAGGTTCTGGCCCGTCACGTTGATGCGGATGCCCTTGATGCCGGTGTTCTTCAGCCAGGCTGACGGCAGGGCGTAGGCGATGGTCAGACGGCTCAGGCGCACGCTGGCGTTGCTGATGCGCCAGAAGCTGGATGCGATGGCGTTGACGCTCTGGTAGGCGAGGTTCGGATACTCGGCCTCGCGGTTCTGAGCCATGACGAGATTGCCGCCTCCGTCGTAGATGTCCTGATAGACATACATGTTGTCGGGATTCCAGAACGAAGGCATGTTGTAGAACTCCAGGTTCGAGTTCGACGCCACGCCGATGGCCTGAGCGGGCACTGTGGTGTAGCCACCCCAGCTGGCACCGAGCTGTGCCGTGACGGAAATGCCCTTCCAGTCGGCGCCGAGGTTCATCGTGAAGCCGTAGATGTTGCCGCGCTTGCCGAGCTGCACCTGGTCGTTGTCGCGGTCCACGACGCCGTCGGGGCCGAGATAAGTGCCGTCGGGCTGCTGCGGTCCGCGTACATCTTTATAGATGAGCATACCGGGGCGCACCTTGTCCTTGGTCATGCCGAGATAGCTGGTGATGTTATACTGTGCGAAATACTCCTCGATGTCCTGGAACGAGCGGAACATACCGATGCACTGCAGTCCCCACAGACCGAGATCGGTGCGGCTGCCGGGCGTCATCTGGCGGTAGAGATATTCTGTGGGCCAGTCCATCACCTTCACCTTGTTGTCGCTCATGCCGGTGTTGATGCCGATGCGGTACTTGAAGTCCTTGCCGATCTTGTCGCGCCAGGTCAGCGAGAGCTCCCATCCCCAGTTGTCCATTTCGCCGATGTTGGTCGAAGCCGACTGCGAACCGACGGTGCCGGGCACGTCTTCCTTCAGGTTCATCAGCATCTCGCGGTTACGCTCGTAGTAGTAGTCGAAGCCGATGTTCAGACGGCTGTGCAGTACCTGCATGTCGAAACCGGCGTTGAACTTATACGACTTGTCCCAGTGAACCATGACGTTCACGGCCGAGTTGTTCTTGTTGATGGTGATGCGGCTGCCCGAGTCGTTGCCGAGGCCCTCGCCGAACACTGTTCCCTTGTTGGCATCGGTGGCGTAGACCTGCATCCACTGCCAGGGAGCCAGGTTGTCACGACCGGTGAGACCGTAGCTGGCGCGGATTTTCAGGAAGTCGACCCAGCTCATAGCCTTGCTGTTCTGGAACCAAGGCTCTTCGCTGACCACCCAACCGGCGGAGACAGCGGGGAAGGTGCCCCAGCCGTATTTCTTCGAGAACTTGGTGGAAGCGTCGGAGCGCAGCAGGAACTCCAGCAGGTAGCGGTTGGCGTAGGCGTAGTTGATGCGTCCGATGTACGACATCGTGCCGCTCTCCGAGCGACGGAACTGTGCATCCTCTTCGCTGCCGTCCTTCACCGAGTTGTCCTGACCGGTGGTGAACTCCAGGGGCTTCGTCTTGCTGGCGTAGGTCAGCTCGCTCTCAGCCTCCGAGCGCTCGATGGAGAAGAGTCCGTTGACGTGGTGCAGTCCGAAGTCGCGGGCATACTGCACGGTGAAGTTCATCTGGTAGTTGTCCGTGCGGATCATCTGGCGGCTGAGGATGTCGCCGTTGTTCAGCGTCAGAGCGTTGAAGTTGGCGAAGTTCAGGTAGTCGAACGTGCTGTCGTCGCCCGCTGTCGGGGTGTACATGTGCTCACCGCTGCCGTAGCGACGTGTCATCTGGTAGAGCGTGTAGCTCGAACCGTACTGGTTGTTCTTGTCGGTGTTGATGCTCTTCGAGTAGGCGAAGCTGAGCTTCAGGCCCTTCAGGATGTTGCTCCACCCGAAGTCGTAGTTCAGACCGGCGTTGATGCTCGTGTTTGAAGTCATCGTGCGGGTGTAGTCGCCGTTGTCCTGCAGCACGCGGAACGAGTAGTTCTGGTTCTGCACGCGTGCGCCGTTGCTCGGTCCGTAGGTGGGAATGTAGTATCCGTTCACCTCTTCGGGGATGTAGCGCGGACGTGTGAGCATCAGGTTGTAGTCCTTTTCGTCGCTCGTGCCGCCCACCTTCAGCATGGGCTTGTTCTTCTTGCCGTAGTCGCCGCTCACGGTGAGGTTGGCCGAGAGCCACTTGCTGATCTTCACGTCGATGCCTGCGCGGTAGTTCCAGCGGTTGTAGTCCAGCTTGCCGAGGTTACCGTCCTGGTCGAAGTAGGAGATGCCGCCGAAGTAGCTCACGTTGTCCGAAGCTCCGCTGACGTTCACCGAGTGGCGCATCGTCGATCCGGTCTCCCAGTATTTGTCGAGCAGGTCGTAGTTCAGCGCTTTCATGGCCTCCAGTTCGTCGGCCTGGAAGAGGGCTGTCTTCTTGTTGAGCGACGTATTGGTCGGGTCAGCAGCCGTGATGGCGTTGTACAGACGGCCGTAGTCGTAAGAGCTGAGCATCTTCGGGCGTGCCACCTCGTCGGTGAAACCGAACTGTCCGCTGTAGGAGATGGACGGCTTGCCCATCTTACCCTTCTTGGTCGTCACGAGGATGACACCGTTGGCAGCGCGGGCACCGTAGACGGCAGCCGAAGCATCCTTCAGCACCGAGATGCTTTCCACTTCCGACGGGTCGAGGTTGTTGAAAGCCTCGGCACCGAGGTTCTGCGAGCTGTTGCCCACCTTCACGTCGTTGGGATAGATGTATCCGTCGATGACGAACAGCGGCTCCTGAGCCGTGGAGCCCACGTCGCTCAGCGAGTTCGTGTCGCGGATGCTCAGACGGGCGTTCTCACCGGGACGGGCATCACCGCCGCTCACTCCCAGACCGTTCACCAGTCCGCCCAGCGTGGAGGCCAGTCCGCCGGCTGCCAGGTCTTGGATCTCGTCCACGGGCACGGTGGCCACCGAACCCGTCAGGTGCGCCTTCTTCTGGGTGCCGTAACCCACGACGACCACTTCTTCCAGCGTCGAGTTGTCTTCTTCCAGCTGCACACGGCCGCCCGTGGTGACCATGTCTTTGTAACCGATGTAAGAGATGATGACCTTGCCGTTCTTCGGAACGTCAAGCTTGTAGTTTCCATCCAGGTCGGTGACGGTAGCGTCTTTCGTGCCTTCCACCTTCACCGTGGCGCCAATCACGGGCTCGCCGTTTTCGTCGACGACGGTTCCCTGTTGCGTCTTGTTCTGTGCCAGCGCGGGCAATGCCATGAGCAGTCCGAGGCACAAGCTGATGATATATCTTTTATATTTCATATCCTTTTTTGTTCAATAATGCCAAGCAATCTGTTTTCATTCTTCTATCACTGTGGTTCGACGGCCTCAGGGCAGCCAGCGCGGGTCGCCCGTGCGGCGGCTCAGCTGCGTGGCTCCGCTGATGTGGAAGTCGCCGCCGTTGGGGTTGGCAAACTGGGGGTCTTCCTCAATCTGCGTGCCCGACGTGTCGTACTCGCCCACGTTGTCGAATGTGCCGTCGGCCTGCATGTAGGTGTTGTTGGCAAACTTGGCCGTGGGCTGGTTGCTCTTACCGTGGAGGAAGCGGCGCGGCACGCCTCCGGCCTGGCTGCAGGCGTAGAAGATGCAGTCGGTGAGTGTCCAGTAGGAGTCGGTCTTGCCGTTCATGCCGTTGTAGTTGCCCCACTGTCCGCCGTTCCATCCCAGACGGTAGAACGTGCAGTTCTTGTAGGTGACGCTGTTGCCTGGACCGCCCTTGTCGGCACCCATGTTGATGTCCTTGGCGCGGTACATGCCGGCCTGATAGAAGTATTTCACGTCGCCCTCGGCCTGTCGGTTGAAGAAGGTGCTGTTGCTGATGGTCAGATCGTTGATGTGTCCGCCCTTGTTGGTCCAGATCACGGCACCGCTGTTCGAGGCGGGAGGCGTCATCTCGACCACGCAGTTGTCGATGAGGAACTGCACGGCAGCCACCTTCTGGTCCTTGCGGTTGTCCCAGAAGAAGTAGCCGTTCACGTTGTCGAACGTGCAGTTCACGATGGTCACGTTGCCGCCGAAGATGACGAAGCCGGTCTCAGCGTCGCGGGCAGCCGTGGGTGCCTTGCTGAAGCCGAACACGCCGTTGTTGGCAGCCATGCCCTTGCAGTCGAACTTCAGGTATTTGGCGCCGAATGGTGCGGCGAAGTTGATGCACGATGCCTCGGTGCTGTAGTTGATGGTGGCGGGCGATGTCTTGCTGTTCGAGCGCAGCGTCACCCAGTGGCCGTCGAAGTCGAGCTCCTTGCTCACGGTGTAGCTGCCGCCTGCCTCGAGGTCGTAGTTCAGGTTGCTGCCGATGGCCTCGTCGGGGACGGGGTTGGCGGCGAACCAGTCGTTCAGGTCAGAGCCTGACGGGATGGTCATGTACGTCGGTGTGAACGTCGAGATGCGCAGCTCTGTCGCCTCAGCGGCCTCGCTGTTGTTGGCCGACGGCTTGCCCATGGTCTTGATGCGGGCCACGTAGTTCATGTCTTCCTCGCGCTTCACCGTCACGGAGCAGCCGTCAATGAGCGAGTCCTTGACAATCGGGGCTTCCATGTTTCCGGCATCGAAGAACGAGAACAGGTAGCCGCCTGCTCCTTTCACCACGGGCCATGTGATGGTTTGCGTCTTTCCGTCCGTACTCGGAGTGACGGTGATCTGGTCAGCCTGCGGCGATACCAGCGTGGCACCCGAGACGTCGCTCACGAAGCGTTCTCCGTCGTCGTAGCCGTCCTCAGCACATGAAACCAGCATCAGCGCTGTTGCGCCGAGCAACAGTCCGCCTTGCCGCAGTCTTGTGAAGAAGCAGCTCTTTCTTGAAAACTGTTTTTGATTCATAGATAGTTTGGTTATTAAGTTATACATTAAATTCTTCTATTATTTTAATGGACGCGCGTTGCGTGCGCTTGTAACCAGTCAGTACGCTTTTTTTGTTGGTTATGTCTAATGTCTGGGCCGATTTCCGCCGGAAAGCAAGGAGTGTGGCGGATTTCTTCTTCCGCTTCAGCCGCTGCCGCCTTCTCTCTCAGATAGCGTCGCGGCCCTTGTCTGTCAATATTTTTGACCGAAAAATCGTGTATGGATTTTCTTTCATTTTTTGAGGATGAAAGCCTTTGTTTTGGTAAAAGAACTGAACAAAAAACCGACCGAGATGGCTCCGTTTTTCAAAACGGCTCATTTTGCAGCTCGAAATGGGCCGTTTTGGCGAGCAGAATGGGCCGTTCTGAAGCGAAAAAAGGCTCGTTTTGAAGTTCAAAATGAGTCATTTTGGAACCGCTCAAAATGTAAAGAAAACACAAGTCGTTCGTTTCCAGCGGTTTGGCACTTCCGCGAGAATCGCGTGTACGCGTCCGCCGGATTTTTATTTCAGAACGATGTCACTCACGGAGGCCCAAAACGGACTTTTTGTCAATATGTTTCAGTATTATTCATCACGCGTCGGCAGCGCCTGTAGCCGTGAAAACAAAAAGGCAGGAACCCCGACGGGGCCCCTGCCTTGATGTTTTTTTCGTTGTTCTGGACGACAATTACTTCTTGATGAACTTCTTGCCGTTCATGATGACGATGCCCTTGTAGTCGTTGCCGACCACCTGACCCTGCAGGTTGAACATTCTGTTGTCCTGAACCTTCACTGCCTGGACGTTCTCGATGCCGACGGTGCCGCCAGCGTTGAACTCGAAGCCGCCGAAGCCCACCTGTGAGCTGTCCTGGAAGAGCCAGTAGTCAACACCTGCCTTGGCGTCGAACGTAATCCAACCCCAGAATGCCTGGTTGCCGGCTGCAATCACGTAGGGAGCGGTGTCCTCGCCCTGGTCGTTCAACTTGGCTTCATCGTGGATCCTCTGAATCTCATCAGCTGTGAAGTAGATCTGATACTGCTCGTAAACGGGGTTGCCGTCGTTGTCCAGTTTCGGAGTGCCGTCCTCGTTCAGAACCGGACGAGTCTCGTCGTTGGCGCGCTGGCCGTTGATGTAACCCTCTGCCTTGTAGGGAACAGCTTCCTTCGTCTGGCCGTTGATGAGGTAAGTGTTGCGGTTACCCTTGTTGGCCCAGATCAAAACCTTCATCTTTCCGTCCACCTTTGTGGTAAACTTGTAGTAGAGACCTACCTCCGGCAGATCCATGCCGGGCTTGTAGTACTCATAGATGGCGCGATATCTGCCCGTGGGAACATCGTCGGTGACAATCTCTTCGCAGAACATGTTGATGTAGGGGTTACCCGTACCCATCAGGATGTAGATCTTCGTGCCGGCAGCGTCGTTGATGTCGGTCTTGTTGTTCTTGTTCTCCCACTTGATAGGAGCCCAGCTGCCGATAGAAGCAACGGCGTGGGCGTACGGATGAGCCTCACCCTTCGGATCCACGTAGTCTGGCATGGCTGCACCCGGAGTGATGTCCTGTGCACCGCCGTCGACGTTGGCAGGTGTAGAGCCGCCTACGGCCTCCATGGTCACGTTGTCTGTATAGACACTGACAATCGACTTACCGTCGTTCACGTTCGTTGCTTCGCCGTTCTCGTTCACCACAGCGAGGAATTCAGACTCCAGCGAGATGTTGCCGTCGCCATCTACCTCGATAGCTCTGTAGCTGTCAGCGCCGTCGCCGATGGGGCTTTCGCCGCCACCTTCACCCGGAGTGAAGATGTAGCCGCCGAAGCTCAGCTTCGAACCGGTGCAGAACAGGTAGTAGGTCTCGTTGGCTGCAACAGCAAACTCTATAGTACCCGTCACCTTCTCAGATGTAGTGCGGTCGTCAGCCAGCTCAACCACGGTGCCTTCGTCGCCGTCGGCCTTCAGTGTCAGGGCAGAGTTGGGCAGGCAGGTGCCGTCCGACTGCTTTGCTACAAAGAGGCTCTTGCCGCTGTTCAGGACGATGAATGCCTTCATCGTACCAGGCTTCGTTGCGGTCAGCATGTAGTAGGTACCCGACTTTGGCAGATTGCCGTTGTCTGCATTGTAGCCGCTGCCCGTGCTCTTGTCGCCGTCCAGCTCGCCGTCCTTCGGGTTCTGGTTGCCCACCACGTACACCACGCGGCTCTTCTCTTCCATCTCGCCCGTGTCTTCGTTCTTCACCATCACTGTCTGAGCGAAGTCTGCGCAGTAAGCTTTGTGAGAAGACAGCTTGATGTCATAGTTCTTCGTGCTGCGGTCGTTGCCGAGAACCACCGAAGCATTCTCCGTTGTCAGCGTGGCACCATTGCCATAGGTACCGTCATTGCTGAACAGGGCTTTTTCCTGTGCGTTTGCACCGATTGCCATGATAGCCATGACAATAAGAGTAAAAATTTTCTTCATAAGCTTATTAAGTTAAATAATAAATGGTTTTTGAGCTATTAATGCTTGTTTGTCGTAAATTAGCATCCACAAAGGTAACGGTTTTGTTCATATTATGCCGTGTGGGCTTACGAAGTTTAATTTTATTTAACGAAAAACCGAGCATTCTTGCTTCCATTCTCATTTTTCCTGCTCTCATCTTCCGAGACGCAGTGCATTTTCCTCGGCCGACAGACGCGCGTTTCCGTTTTTTTTGTGTACTTTTGCATGCACATGCAGCATGCCTTCCTGCCTGTGAAGAGCTGCCTGCATCACCGCGTTTCATTTCTTCTAAACAAAACATCGTCATGAAAATCGTCAACCTTTCCGAACAGAACACCATCGTCAACCTCTACATGTCAGAGATTCGAGACAGGAAGTATCAACAGAACCGAATGCTCTTCCGAAACAACATCAGGCGCATCGGGGAGATGATGGCATACGAACTGTCCAAAACGCTCGAATACAAGACGAAGAACGTCACCACTCCGCTCGGTAACATCGACATCCCCCTGCCCAAGGACGACATCATCGTCGCCACCGTGCTGAGGGCCGGACTGCCCTTCCACGAGGGATTCCTGCGCGTCTTCGACCATGCCGACAACGCTTTCGTCTCTGCCTATCGCATGTACACCAACCGCGAACACACCGAAGTGGGCGTACACGCTGAGTACATGGCGGCACCCAGCACCAAGAACAAGACGCTCATCGTCGCTGACCCCATGCTCGCTACGGGCGGATCCATGGCGGCTGCCTACGAGGCTCTGCTGCACAACGGCAAGCCGGCTCGCGTCCACATAGCCTGCGTCATCGCTACACCCGAGGGGCTGGATGTGGTCAGGCAGGCTGTCTCCGACGATACCACCGTCTGGTGCGCTGCCATCGACCCTGGTATGAACGCCAACAAGTACATCGTGCCCGGCTTCGGCGACTGCGGTGACCTCTGCTTCGGCGAGAAACTCTGAGTTTCCCCGCAGCCTCAGCGGTCATCTCAGTCATCTTGAATGCCCGTTCGCCTGCCGTCGCTTCGCCCCCACGTGACTTTTGGGAAAGAAATCACCAGTAATTGACGGAAATATGAGTTAAAGGCCTGCGGCGCAAACGAATGTTCATGTGTGACTCACGAATACTCAAAAATAATATTTATGTGAATTCGTGTCCATACGTGATCATTCGTGTTGCGCCGCAGGCCATTAATGTCTCCACTCCTTTGAAAACGAAAAATTGACGTGATTGTAAAGCTCCAGAGAACGAAATGGCGGCGCGTTCTACGGCAGGGCAAAAAAAGAGCGTCGCCAACCTTTTAAGGTCAGCGACGCTCTTTTTCATAACGATGCTTGCGTCGTACAGGAATCAGTTGTCTTCCTCCTCTTCATCATCGCCCCAGACGGACCAGTTGAACTTTGCATTCAGATGGTCTTCCTCATCGTCGATGTAGTCATTGGGAGTCTTGTTCTCCTTGCCATCGGCCCATTGGCCGAAGGAAGCACTCATTAGGTTAAGGAGAACGTTTTCCGATACCCACAATTCGGGCTTTTGATACGTTTTTTTCATCGTGTTGTCCTCCTTCTCTTATTTAACGATTACCTTATTCCTGTTCACTACGTACACGCCTGCAGGCACACTGATGTCATGGCGCTCACCGGCCTTCAGCATCGTGTTGGCAATCATCGTGCCCTGCAAGTTGAACACCGTGACAGTGGCGTCCTCAGCTGCTGTCAGCGTCATGAAGCCCTTGCCAGTGACGACGGTCAGCGGACCGCGTGCGTGTGCCTTGGTGATGTCGGTCACAAGACCCTCATCCTCGTCGATCTCATCGTAGACGATTTCGAACATGCTCAGCTTGCTGCCGGCTGTCGGGGCAACATAGTATGCGCGGAACGGCTGCACGTAAATCTCATTATATCTTTTATTCGCTGTTGAGCTTGCCACATACTTGTTCTTTGTGAAGTAGTAGAAGCTCTTTGTCGTCGAAAGTTTCACGCCCGAGTATGTGCCTGTGTTCGTCAGCCCAGGGTCAGCAACGGACTCGCCAGTAATTGTTTCAGGCGTTGCAATGATGTTCGAGCCTTTCTGCGCAGCGATGAACGAGTAGTCGGAGCCGTTAGCCGACGTTACCTCTACCATATAAGGATAGTTGGCCTTGGTCTCTGTGCCTTCTATCAGCACGAAGTTTCCTGTTCCTTCATCCACGCCATCCGTTCCATACTGGTCAGTGCCACTCTGTGTCGTCAGCCTCTTGAGGTAGCGCAGGTTGAATTCAAATCCATCCTCGGTGTCATTCTTGTGCTTACCGTTTTCTACTTTCATCGTAAACGGCAGAACGACCGTGGCTTTCTTCACAAGGTCTTCACTTGCGGCTGTTCTCAGACGCGTGTAGGTAGCGTAGTTGGCAGCATCCACTTGAATGGTATACGGCGTATAGAACGGGCTCTTGTCGGTCAGGATGATGTTGTTGGCCGACTGGAACGAACCTGCGACCTCACCCTTCTTGGCGTAAGCGAAGTTATCGAATGTTGCCGTAGAGTTAGCGGGCAGGAATACAAGAGCATTAGGAGCAAGCTTTACTCTTAGGCTATCGAAGTTTTCCAAAGTATATTTATCATCCTCTGCCTTCATCGGTTTAGAATGGTATACACCGTTCAATTTACTCATGTCAACATAGAGAATATTCGTGAGATAAGCAGGAACGTCACCACCTGCTTCCATTGCCTCACAGATAGCTTTGTAGGTAGCCACATCGGATGCAAGAGGTGCATCGATTCCAGCTGGAGCCGTCACTTTCACACCGTAGAAGGCCGTATTTGGGTCGTTCACATTAGATTCAGTGACCGTCTTGTCGTAAACCTTTTCAAAAGTAATAATTGGCGAGTAATCCTGGCATACAACTTCCACCTTCATGGCATAGAAAGCATAGAAGCGATGCTGAGTGGCCGTTGTAGGAGCGATGTTGTATCGGGTCTCGTCGGTGGTAAACACGTAGAAGGTCTTGTCGTGAAGCGCAACCTGCACCTTAGAAGGCTCAAACTCAGCCGTGATGAAATTACCAGTTGCTGTTGTAGTCACACCATCTTCAACTACCTCTCCCGTTTGTGCCTGGTAATTAGCAACGGTGAAAGGATACTCGGTCAAATAACCATCATTAGTAGCCAGCTCATCTGCATTGTTGAACCTAAAGGCAATATTACCAACGGTACCCACCTGCGTTCTGATATTCTCCTTAGCCTCTATTCTGGCAGACTCAAGAGTTCCGCTGGCGGCCTCGTCTCTATCACTATAGATATTATCATTCGTGAAATTCTGATGATGCTGCGACATCACGAAGTTGTAACGACTACTGCTCGTACCCGCATTCTTTGTGTGATCATAGGTATCATCACCATACTTACTATAAAGATCTTCGAAAGTGATTGTCAAGTGGTCATCTACACAATCGGTCGGCAGATAGAAACGGAATGTACCGCCACCAACAGAGAAATCATCAGCTGTGAAGGTACGTGTCTGACGGATATTCTTATTATCATCATTGTCATTCAGCACCACCGTCATCTGGTCAATATAGGGATTCAAAGCCTGGAGTTTCACCTCGAAATTCACGAGAGCAACCTTTCCTCCCTTGACACCAATAATAATGGCATCATTATTAAGGTCGTAGAGTGGTTTCGATCCTTTACCTGATATTTGGATAGTTTCTTTTGTATTTCCTTTCTTATCATACACATAGAGTTCTGCTCCAGAATGAGCTTCATCTTGGATATACTCAGTCGTTGAGGTTCTATAATCTTCTCCAGTATTAGTTGTCATATTACCTGAATAATATGCTAAAACATAATTTGGATTAAGCCATGACCCCTCATTTGTATAATTAGCATGTGCCTTAAGATACCTATAGGTTCCATTGTATCTTTGATATCTAATCACACCGTCATCGCTAATAGAATAAGTCGTTGCATTATAACTGCTTGTCGTTATTGAAACATCCCCATCACTTCCATAAAGATAATTGGTACCACTCTTAATATGTCCGTCGTCATCTATGGACCAAACGGTTTGTTCGGTGGTTGAGAATCTGCCATTATTAGTAGTCAAATAGTATTTTGTTCCATTATCATCCATAAAAGTAATATGGAATGTATTAGATGATTCACTTGAGTAATGAACAGTAGCCTCTGTAATACGGAATTGAACAGGATTCTCCTTAGTATTAGACATGGTAGCACTAACAGGTGTTTCCAACACATATTTTTGTTCTGCTATATCAGAAGAGGGAGCAAACTTAAAATATTGACCAGAGGTTGTAATGCTTCCGGCTTTATTATAAGCCACCAAACCTTGAGTTCCGTCCAAAGCTGTTCCTGGCTCTGTGGATTCGTACTCATACAGTAACATGTTGGCTGACATATCGGATACCGTATTGTACATATAACTGATACGAGTCTGATTGTTATATGTGTTAGGACCGATAGTACCCAAATCCACCTTACCAGTGTGGAAAGGTATTTCTACCAGACTCCTTCCTGATGAAACCTGACTGCTTGGTACAAGTCCAATTGTAGCATCTGCATCTGCAGTAAATCTCAACTCGATATATCTGCAATTCAATTCAAAGAATCCTGAGCCTGAAGAAACAGTCTTAAAATATAGGATATTACCCATGTCATCTCCAGTACGAGTGAACTCAACAGGAGTTGCGTTGTTAGCAGAATATGGCATTATAGTAGCAGAATTAATATTTCTGCTATAAGGACTGCTATTATCATCTCCAACATTTTTCCCGGTCTCACTTATCGTAACATCAGAAGTCGTATTAGGACTATAACTGCTGCTTCCCTTGAGTCCGTTGATATCACGAGTCAAATGAAAAGAATAACTCGTAAAACGATAACCTTTAGGAAGGGAGATAGTAATGTAACCGGGGAAATTAGATTGATTGCTTGAACCCCAAGCCACCGAAATCCAATTGGACGGATCTTCATTGGCAGCTAATGCGTGGTTGAATGTACAATCATCTCCAGCTGTGAAGTGATTAGCGTGTATTGCCAATTGACCATCTTCCGTCAGTTCTGGACTGTTAGATCCTGTCATGGTAAGTGAAAGTTGATTATGACGCCAGGTTCCAAAACTTCCTAATTCCCATCCTTGGCTGTGACTTTGGCCTTCCGCCAAAGAACAAATCATACTTCCGTTTTTTGGACTGATGGTCACATTTTGCGCCATACCTTGCGTCGCTCCTGTTATGAGGAGGATGAGCATGGCGAGCCATCTGTTTAAAGCCTTTGTTGTAATGTTCTTTTCCATAATCGTAATCGTTCGTTGGTTATTAATATTATCTGTTTTTGTTTTATATTTGTTAGGAAGATGTGATGTATGTGCTGTATGTTGGTACAGCGTTATTTTATAATGTGTCCATATTCGTTGCAAAGTTAGAAAAAAAATTAAATACTGTTTGTAACACGTAATACGAAGATGTATCAATCGTTTCAAATGCGAAGCAACTGGTACAGCGGTGCGAATCAATGCGTTCAGAATGTATAAAAACTGTCGGTTTTATCGAAAAATCTGTCAGTCCGTTTTGCTTTTATGTCTCATTTGCCGAGCCGTTTGCGCACGCGGTAGAGCGACTGGCGGTTAGTGAATCCCGAGGCCGATGCCACCTCGTCGAGCGTTGCCATCGGGTGTTCCTTCTGGTACTGCTGCGCATAGTCAATGCGGAGCGTGTTCACGTAGTGGAAGAATCCGCCCAGTTTATTCTTGAACACCCACGAGACGTACGTCCGTCCGAAGCCGCAACGGTCCACCACATCCTTCATGGCGAGGTGCGGGTCGAGGTATCGGCGGTCTGTCTCCACTACCTTCCGTATGCTGTTCACGATGGCGTCTACGGTGGCAGCGGTCGGTGCGTTGCCCCGTTCTTCCGCTTCCACGGTGGATATCGGTTCCTGTATGGCCTCTTCGTAGTCGTTTTTGCGCTGCGGATGGAGCACCAGAATGAGCAGGTAGATGTTGAGCGGGGCCAGCACGACGTTTGCCACGGCAATGACCACAGGCGAATCGGTGACCACCACCGTCCATACGACCACCAGGTAGAACAGCACCATCCATATCATCCGGCTGGCAAACTGCTCGGGGAAGTCGTCTTCGTTCGAGTAGTTCTCGTCGTTCACCTCCTGCAGCCAGCGGTAGATCTTCATCAGGCAGTAGATTGTGAACAACACTGACACAATGCCCTCGGTTGCTATGAGCAGTTGCAGCCAATTCCTATGCCTGGCTGTCTGCACTCCCGGCACAATGGCAACGATCAGCAGAGCCGCTATGGTCAGTCCGAACGTCACGATGAGGTAGACGGCATGCCGTTTCCATTTGTTCCACTGCTTCACCGTTCCGAAATACTTGCTCATGAGCACCGCGCAGTAGAACGGCAGAAGAATCATGAAGCAGCCCTTCAGCAGCACCCATGCGTCGTTGTCAGCTGGGTTCAGAGCGTAGGGCAGCATGATTAGCGCGGAGAGGAACACCAATACTGAGAGCTTGCGGCCAGGATAGTAGTAGTCTGGCCACTTGTCGTAGGGCCGACAGGCGTGGAACCATCTCACGGCTGCAAACGTGAGACAGGAGAAGATGTACGTAAACAGAGCGAGGCTCAGATAGTGTTCGGTCAAAGTCAGCATGTGTTTCAGGTGTTTGGGTGCACTGTATGCACACCTTATTATATAATTATGAGACGAGTCGTGAGCATATTTTCTCTGCAAAGATACCTTTTTTCTTTCTATTTTGTTTCAGAAAAGGTCAAAAAAGTGTCGAAAAATCGAATTTTCGCTGCTCAAAGGTCCTGCAATCGAAAGATTATACGTACCTTTGCAGCGAACATTTCGGCAAAACGTTGTTTCGTAGAGGCGTTGTCTCGGGGAAGACGTGAAGTCGTTCTGTCAGAAAGAGAAAAACGTACATCGCAATAACGGTGCCCGATCAGGGCCGCCAAAGAGGGAACGGGGTGCAAATCCCCGACTGTCCCGCAGCTGTGAGCTCCCGTATGGCCGCAAGCTACAAGCCACTGAGAGTGAATCTCGGGAAGGCGCTTGCGGTGGAGTAAGTCAGAAGACCTGCCGTTGCTTGCTCCATTGTTTCACTACCCGCCTCGTGGACAAGGCGGTTTGAAAAGGCTATATGAGGAAAAAAGTATTGGCAGGACTGTTGCTCGCCTGTCCGCTGTGCGTTGCTGCGCAGACGGCCGGCGGCGACACGCTCGACGCAAAGGCAGAGCAGCTGCCGTCGTTGACCGTCACCGAGAGCCGACGCCAGCAGCAGCTACGCAGCACGGCGCCGCTCCATGTGCTGGGTCACGGCGACTGGTTGCAGATGGGTCTGACCGACATGGCTGGTGCGCTGCACCGCCTGCCGGGCATCACGCTGCGCGACTACGGCGGCGCCGGCGGCATGAAGACGGTCTCCGTGCGCGGCTTCGGTGCCCAGCACACGGGCGTCAGCTACGACGGTCTGCTGCTGAGCGAGTGCCAGAGCGGTGAGATCGACGTGTCGCGCTATTCGTTGGACAACGTCGAGCAGCTCTCGCTCATCGTCGGCGACAACGACGACATCTTCATTCCGGCGCGACAGGCCAGCATGGCCGCCACGCTGAACATCGAGACTTGGGGCACCGGCAGGCCGCGCGAAGGCGAAAAAACGCCCATTTCATCGGCCGTTCACGCCCAGCTGAAGGCAGGCTCGTTCGGCTATGTGAGCCCCTACGTGCGCTACGAGCAGTGGCTGTCCGACCGCTTCGCCCTGTCGGCGATGGGCGAGTACGTGCATGCGGAGAACGACTATCCGTTCACGCTGCGCAACGTCACGCTCACCACGCGCGAACGCCGCACCAACAGCCGCATGAACCAGGGCCACGCCGAGCTGAACTTCCTCTGGAAGACGGACTCCAAGGGCGAGCTGGCCGGTAAGGCCTACTACTACGACAACGACCGTCAGCTGCCAGGACAGGTGCGCTACTACACCAACCTGAGCAACGAGACGCTCCACGACCGCAACGCCTTCGGGCAGCTGCGCTTCCAGACACGGTGGAACGACCGCTGGGCGCTGAAGTGGCAGGGGCGCGCCACGTGGAGCGAGAGCCGCTACAACGACGGACTGGTGGCCTCGCAGGTGCAGGACGGCAACTACTGGCAGCGCGAATACTACACGACGGCCTGCCTGCTCTACGCGCCGACCGACCGTTGGACGCTCGACTACTCGGCCGACTACAGCTACGCGAGCCTGAACAGCTCGCTGACCACCGACACGAGGCCCTACCGCCACACGCTGCTGCAGTCCGTCACGGCCAAATACCGCACAGGACGGCTCACGGTGCTGGGCCGTCTGCTTGTGTCGCTCTATCTGAACGGCGCCCGCACAGGTGCCTCGGCGCGCGACATGCGGCGCTTGTCGCCCTCGCTGTCAGCATCGTACAAGGTGCTCAGCGACGAGGAACTCTACGTCCGCGCGTCGTACAAGAACATCTTCCGCGCGCCGACGTTCAACGAGAGCTACTTCTTCCACTACGGAAGCACCAACCTGAAGCCCGAGAGCACCGACCAGATGAACATCGGGGTGACCTACCAGCCGCGCCGCGCCACCGGCCGCTCGCCGCTCTACACGTTCACGCTCGACGCTTACATGAACCACGTGGAGGATAAAATCGTGGGCGTGCCGTTCAACATGTTCGTCTGGACCTGCATCAACGTGGGGAAGGTGCGCACACTGGGACTCGACGCCACGGCCAAGGGCTCGTGGACGCTGACCGACCGGCAACAGCTGACGGCCTCGGGCAACTACAGCCTGCAGCGCGTGCAGAACCGCACGAACCCCGAGTCGGCCTACTACGGCAACCAGCTGGCTTACATGCCCGTCCATTCGGGCGCATGCTCCGTGGGATGGATGAACCCGTGGGTGAACGTGACGCTCAGCGGCGAGGGCGTGAGTCGGCGATGGGGCACGAACGAGCACTACGACGAAACGCAGATTGACGGCTACTTCGAGCTGGGTGCCACGGTGTGGAAAACGTTCACACTGGGCCACGGCAAGCGGAAACGGAGCCTCGAGGTGCGCTTCGACTTGAAGAACCTGCTCGACAAGCAGTACGAGATTGTCCGTCTCTACCCGATGCCCGGGCGCAGCTGGATGGTGACGGTGAAGATATAGCGGCCGCGGCTGCGGCCTAAATGATAAATGACAAATGATAAATGATAAACGTAAATGCAGATGATAAATGACAAATGCAAGTGCAGATGATAAAAGATAAACGCAAATGCAAATGGTAAATGACAAATGCAAGTGCAGATGAGAGATGCAAGTGCAGATGTGAGATGCAAATTGGAAATCAATATAATAGTTTTATCAACCAAAAAGAGAGAAAAATGAAAAAGTTCTTAATGAGTTTTGCCGTGCTGCTCGCCGGCACACTGTCGTTCACCGCCTGCGGTGGTGATGAGGATGGCATCGATCCGTATGAGAAACCGACACCGACACCCGACCCGACACCTGACACTAACAATAAGGTGGTGGCGGAAGACGTGTGCAACGGTGTGTTTATCGTCGGATCAGGCAACATGAAGTCTGCCGTGTCGGGCAACGTGACGTACTTAGACTTTGCTACGGGCAACACCACGGTGAACATGTTCGAGAAAACAAACGGGCGTAAGCTCGGACTGACTGCCAACGACGCTCTCGTCTACGGCGACAAGGTCTACTTCTTCGTGACCAACGAGAACACCATCGAGGTGTGCGACCGCAAGACGCTCAAGAGCATCCAGCAGATCCGTACTGCCGACCTCATCGGCAAGGAGGGTGCACAGCCGCGTCATGGCTTCGCCTACAACGGTAACGTCTACGTCAGCTTCTTCGGCGACGGCTCTGCCGCCAACGGCATCGTGGCCGCCATCGACACGGTGAAGTTCGCCGTCGGACAGAAATACGCCGTCGGTCCATCGCCCGAAGGCGTCGGCATCGTCAACGACGTGCTCTACGTGGCCAACTCCGACTACGGCAACGGCAAGGCCAGCATCTCGCGCATCGACCTCAAGAGCGGTGCCGACAATCAGCTGAAGCACGAAGACATCACCAACCCCTGCACCATGACCGTCATCGACGGAGCCCTCTACGTGCTCGACTACGGCACATACACCGCCGACTGGAGCAAGCAGATGAACGCCGGCGTGCGCAAGATCACTACCGACGGCAAGGTGGAGAAGGTCATCGACGCCACCTTCATGGGCTCCGACGGCAAGAAAATCTATGTCGTGAACAACCCGTGGGGCGGCAACGGTACCACCTACGGCGTCTACGATGCCGCTACGGGCAAGAAGACGGACATCACCTACAGCGTGGCACCCTACAGCGCCGCCGCTATCTCGGCCAACCCGATGACTGGCGACATCTACATCGCCTCGCTGAACAAGAGCGCCGAGGGCGACTGGGCTGACTACGTGGCTCCCGGTTACCTCAACCAGTACGATGCCAACGGTAAGTTCGTCAAGAAGTACGACATCGGTTCGGGTCCCGTGGCCATCGTGTTCAACGTGGGTAAGGAGTACCACGAGAAGAAATAATCGCTACAGCAATCTTCATTTGTCTACGGACTTTTCGGACCCATAGGACTTTTAACACGCAAGAGTCCCAAAAGTCCTAAAAGTCCGTAGACCTTTTTTAATACACAAGTGCAATGCCCTGCGCGTAGTATTTAGTCTACGGACTTTTCGGACTCAAAGGACTTTAAAGAAACTCCCCACCAGGATAGTCCTAAAAGTCCCGAAAGTCTGTAGACTTTTTTATATACAAGTGCAATGCCCTGCGCGTGTTTTTTAGTCTACGGACTTTTGGGACCCAAAGGACTTTAAAGAAACTCCCCACCTGAATAGTCCTAAAAGTTCTGAAAGTCCGTAGACTTTTTTATATACAAGTGCAGCGCCCTGCGCGTAGTTTTTGTCTACGGACTTTTCGGACCCATAGGACTATTAACACACAAGAATCCCAAAAGTCCTGAAAGTCCGTAGACTTTTTTATATACAAGTGCAGTGCCCTGCGCGTATTTTTTAGTCTACGGACTTTTGGAACTCAAAGGACTTTAAAGAAACTCCCCACCTGAATAGTCCAGAAAGTCCTGAAATTCCGTAGACCTTTTTAATACACAAGTGCATACCCTGCGCGTATTTTTTAGTCTACGGACTTTTCGGACTATAAGGACTTTAAAGACAACCAACACATGAAGAGTCCTAAAAGTCCTAAAAGTCCGTAGACTAAAAAAGCAAGGCCGAAAGTCCGTAGACAATTATAAGTACAACAGGAGTAATAGTCCCAAAAGTCCAAAAAGTCTGTAGATTTTAAGTATAAACTGTCGGAATATTTTACCGAAAAATCCTGTCAGATTTTTCTTTCGTTTTAGAAGTCCGAAGGCTTCCGAAAACGCAAACAATCCGTCTTTTTTCACCGCCAAAACCGACCTGATTTTCAGAATGGGCCGTTTTGCATCGCAGAATGGGCCATTCTGCTCGTCAAAATGAATCATTCTGTTCGATGAAATGGCCCATTTTGAGAGGTAAAATGGCCCATTTAGCAAGCCCAAAAAATGTAAAGAAAATACAAGTCGTTTGTTTTCAGGTTTTTAAAAACCTCTCAAAATTCGCGCGTACGCGTCCGCCTGATTTTTATTTCAGAAAACGGGCACTCTCAGAGCACTTTTTCGACTTTTTTGTCAGCATTTTTCCGAATTTTACCCATTGCTAGTCAATGCGAACGGCAGGAAAGGAACGATGATCAGCTTCCGCTCCGCGGAACTTCCGGAAAGAAAACGACCATCATCACCGTAATTCATACTGATTGATTGTAAAGAACGGCCAAATTATAAAATAATCTTCCCCTTTCTCCGCAAAAAACGTTAATAACACGATTTTTTGTAAGATAGTCGTTCAAATTTTTTCAGATTTTGGTTTTTTTTCGTATTTTTGCAGCAGTTTCAAGGTAAAATGTTGTTCAAGCTAAAAAGGTTCTATTGTCTCGTCCTGTTGCTATGCATCATGACAAGGATAACTGCACAGGTAGCCAAGACAGACACCGTAGCAGCTGACAGCAGCAACTTCGTCACGGCCAGTCTGGTGATAGCAGAGCCGCTGCATGCGCTCTACTCCGTCTTCGGCCACGCTACGCTCCGCATGGAGTGCCCCACGCACAACCTTGACTATGTGTTTACGTTTGAGAGTGATCCCAACTTCGGCACATTCATGACGGGTATCGCCGGGAAAGCGAAAGCAAAATACATCGCTGTACCGACAGACACGTTCATCAACGATACCCGACGGAAAGGAAGAGGGCTGAAGCAGTACAGGCTGAACCTCACCCACCACGAGAAACAGGAGCTTTGGAGAATGCTCGACGAGCAGATGGTGGCCGGTGACTACCGCAATTTCAATCTGCTTTATACGAACTGCCTGACCACCTCCATCCTGAATGTGCAGCAATGCCTTATCGGCGAACACTTCGAGTGGGGGCCGCAGCAATATCCGCAGACGCTCAACGACGGAGAATTGTTCCGATATTCTGTGAGACACTCGCCCTGGGCAGAGTTCCTGTTCATAACATTTGGCGGCACGGCTTACGAACGACGCTCGATACAGGAATATCGACTTACGCCTGAGACCATTGTGCCGATGCTGCGAAAAGCGACTTTCGTAAACGACTCTACAGGCGAACGCCGCAATGTGGTGACAGATGCAGGAGTGACACTTGTGGAAAGCAGCGGCAAAGACAAGGCAACGCCCATCACACCTGTTATCGTGTTCAGCGCTTTGTTGTTGCTCACTCTGCTTGTTACAATAGCAGAATGGTTGTTGCAGATGCAAAGACTGGCCAATGTCTACGATGCTCTGCTGTTCACGGCACAACTGCTGGTATGCCTGTTGATGCTCTACGTGACGTTCTTCTCAGAATTGTTCGTCAGCATTTGGAACTGGTATCTCGTCGTATTCCTGCCATTCCCTCTGGTGTTTTGGCTGCTGCGACGCAAAAAGATAGCTCCAACCCTATGGCTCTGCTACAGCCTTGTGCTGGTGCTCTTCATCCTCGCGACGCCTTTTATTGGCATCCTCGACTGGACGCATCAACTCATCACGGGCTCATTGCTCATTAGAAGTATTAGTAAATTTCTTATAAAATAAAATAGAATAGAATATGAAAAGAATGATACAAACAAAAATGCTGCACAGAATGCTATGCACTCTGTTGCTTTTGTGTGCTGGGGTAACTGCGGCGATGGCAGGTGCCACGGCGTCAGACTATTACTTCAAGGTAACGGCCACTCCTTCACCAACTGCAGGAGGTAAGGTGTATGTAGGCAAAGAATCGACAAACAACCCGAGTTATGTTAATAATGGAGGTACTTCAACAGCTACAGGCAAAGATCATAATGTTAATTCTGGGTCGCTTACCTTTTATTTCTATGCCAAGGCTAACAACAACTATATTTTTGATTGTTGGAGAAAGGGTTCTGCTACGGGTGAAGTGGCAAGTAGAACTTCATCGTTTAATGAGACTTTAACGTCTACGTCGGAAAGCGAGAGTAGCCCAGAGACATACAAGTATTATGCTATTTTCAAGAAGCAGACAGGTCTTATCAAAGTTATGTCAAAAGATGAGAGCAAGGGTTCTGTGCAAATTAGCAAATCTGATAACGTTCAAGATGACGTGGTTACAATCACGGCTATTCCAGATGCCTCAAATGGTGTGGCTTTCTTAGGCTGGAAGAAAAACAACCAAGGGGGAGATGGTGTATATTATTCAACAGATAATCCGTTGACATTAACAGCTGATAATAACACAAAGGGTACATATTATGCTTATTTCAGTAATGCTGCACAGAAAGTGTATATACGGTTGAAGAATAAAAAGACTCAACGATTCCTTAGTTTCTATGGAACGACAAAAGCAGAGGAGCATTCTCGCACGTTTGGAGAGGGAAGTAATCAGCAAACGAAACAAGATGGTTTCATCTTCAACAATAGTTTGAAGATGATTTCAAACACAGATGCACAAGGAAACCCGACTACGGTATTCTTAAGGACAGGTAATCCCAATGGAACTGGTGTTACTATAAATGCTGATATTCAGGCTTCGAATACACAATATACATCTTTGGCAGGCAATAATTACAAATTGACTTTTGAGAAAAAGGGTAAATACTATCGCGTTTATACTACTTTCACGTTTGATGATGCTGGTTCAACTGTGAAAATTCCTTCTTATCTATGTGATATAGGTTCTGATTTTGCAGTGATGAAATCCGAGATTTCTGATGATGGCGAGGCTGATTGGGAAATTTACTCGCTCGATGAAAATACTACCGAAGGAGCATTTGGTGCCAACACCAAGGAAAAGTTCACGAAAGACGGCATGTATTACACCACGATGTACACTGACTTCCCATATAAACTGCTCGACGGTGTGAATGCTTATTATCTTGTATATAACGAAGAATTCACAGAGATTACAGACCGCGTAGTGTTTACACAGGTTAAAGCAAATAATGGAGTGACCATTGTTCCGGCTTATACGGCTGTCATTTTGGAGTGCCAGAAGGTGCAGAACGATATCAACTCTACATCTACCGTCACCAACCGATTGTTGCCACTCCTTCCTAATGCAGAAGGCACAGGACAAATCGTGAATGAAGGCGCCAACTTCCTGAAAGGGTATATCTCAGTAAATGGCAGCACGGTGGCAAACAACAAGAAACGTATGTACGTACTTTCTGCCAATAAGGAAGGCGTATTGGGATTCCATCCGTATTCCAAAGATAACATGACGCCCAACAAGGCTTATCTGTTGGCACCAGAGGCTACGGATGAACAGATAGCCGAATATGCCAAAAAGGTGACCTTCTCCTTCGGCGAGGTTGAAGAAGAGGACGAGGGCACGGTGACGAAGATACAGATGTCGGAAGAAGTGGTGAACGAGGCTGACGGTGACATCTACGATCTGCTGGGCCGCAAGGTGGAGAATCCCGGCCGTGGCATCTACATCAAGAATAATAAGAAGTTTGTTGTGAAATAAAATAAATAGGAAGGATAACGATGAAAAAGGAATATAGAAAACCCATGGCTGAGAGCATCCGCATCATGGCGGAGTCCAACTATGCTCTGGAGCTGCCGGTGAGCAACACTACGGTTGACGATGAGGCCAGCAAAGAGAACAGCGGCATCTGGGACGATGTGGACGATGAGAACGATGGTGGCTCGGGTGCCAAGATGGTGAAGTCGCTTTGGGGCGATGAGGAAACGGAAGAGTAGGGGCCGGCAGTAAGTCTGCTCAGTGCTCTCGTATAACGTAGGATGGCCGCAAGTGCATGCTGACATGCAACTGCGGCCATCTTTATGTCTACGGACTTTTCTGCTGCTGTTTTCTTTATGTCTACGGACTTTACGGACTTTACGGACTTTTCTGCTGCTGTTTTCTTTATGTCTACGGACTTTACGGACTTTACGGACTTTTCTGCTGCTGTTTTCTTTATGTCTACGGACTTTACGGACTTTACGGACTTTTCTGCTG
>JAFPME010000014.1 GCA_017402445.1 Prevotella sp.
CTGCTTCGTTTATGTAAGTCCCAATCGCGCTGAATATCGCTGAAGATTGCAGGATTTATCTTCAGAAAATTCTGAAACTCGTCGATAACCAATGTGAACGGGCGGTTCTCTGACAGCTGAAGCACGAACCTGAACACCTCAGAGAAAGTGCTTGGCCTACCGAGTATTGGAGCATCCAGCTTCTCTCGTATCTCGCGTACATAGTCCTGGCACAACAACGTCTCCGCTTTCTTGCCCACGAAGAAATACAACACTGTCTCGTCGCCGCATCTCAGCGAGAGCTCAGTCTTACCGATGCGCCTGCGTCCCATCAGTACTGTCATCTTTGCTTCGGTCTTGCTTCTGTGAAGCACTTCGCCAAGCACCTGTTGTTCTTTTTCTCTATCGTAAAACCTCATATCCCGGAATAGTATTCGTTATTACAGTAATCGTCATTACTTTTATGCAAAGATACAACAAATATTCTAACTTCCAAACAAATAAAGGATTTTTTTACAACTCACATATTTAATGCTACAGCCCATCCTGAAGCGCATAAAAATCAAGGAGTTAGGTTTCTCTAACTCCTTTTTCTTTTTCCATAACGTAACGAAAATGAAACGGTTTTGGTCAGTGGATAAACATGGTTGGCAGTCAGCCCAGTCAGGAGTATAGCTTTGCGAGTCTGCACATGAAGAACGGAATGTGAGATATGTGCCCCCGAATGCAACCTTTCGGCCGGTTCCTACGTCTAACGAACAGATACTTTTAAATAATCAGAATATGATATTATCAACAACCCCACAGATTGAAGGCCGTACCATCCGCGAGTATAAAGGCGTGGTCACCGGTGAAACAATTATCGGAGCCAACGCATTCCGCGACTTCATGGCAGGCATACGTGATTTTGTAGGAGGACGTTCCGGAAGTTACGAGAAAGTACTTCGAGAAGCCAAGGACACATCCATGCAGGAAATGATGCAGCGCGCTCACGAACTTGGAGCCAATGCCATCGTAGGTATCGACATCGACTATGAGACCATCGGAGCCAATGGATCGATGCTCATGGTAGCCACCAGCGGAACGGCTGTGGTCATTTAGATAATGATGACCACCCGTCCGCTTTTCCGTCTGCACAATCTTAAAGCCTGCCTGGCGCTGCTGGAGTCTTTCACCACGCAGGTCAGGCAGACTGATACTATGTGAGCGTATGAGTAAGACGTGGACGATAGATGCTGAAGGGGTGCTGACCATACGACGAGGATTCCGCAAACGGAAAGGTCACCCCGACTTCTATGCACGGAGAAAGGAGATAAAGACCATCGTCGTGGAGGAGGGGGTCGGCGAGATAGGCGATGGCTGGTTTGCTTATCTGAATGAGGTCAGGGAGATTCGTCTCTCCAACTCGCTCCGACGCATCGGTAAGAGCGCGTTTGCAAGTTGTGAGCGGCTTGCTGAAGTGCGCATTCCCGAGGGCGTGGAGCAGTTGGCCGAGAGCGCCTTTCAGGATTGTTACAGCGTGCGCCGTTTCTACCTGCCAGCCTCTTTGCGAAGCATCGGCTACCTGGCTCTGCATGTTGGCGACGGACATCTGCTTTCGATTGAAGTGGCGAAGGGCAACAAGCACTTCACGTCGAAGCATGGCGTGCTATATAACTATGACAAGACGACCATCTTGCAATACCCTTGTGCCAAGCGCAGACGGGAATACACGATTCCCGAAAGCGTCACGACCGTTGCCGAAGACTGTTTCTCGCATGCCCGACATCTGGAGCACGCGAGCTTGCCTGAAGGGCTGAAGGTGCTCGGTGGTAGTGCCTTTGGCTTCTGTCGGAAGCTGAAGCGCGCGTGGATTCCCGACGGCGTGAACGTCATTCCCAGCTATGCCTTCTTCTGTTGCGAGTCGCTCACGGAGTTACGCTTGCCCGAATGGTTGGTGGGACTGGGCTTCGAGGCCTTCACGTTCTGCCCGTTGACGGAGTTTCGCATTCCTCAGGGCGTCCAGATGCTCGACTATGCCGTGCTGGCCAACACGCTCATCCGCGAAATCGTCATCCCCGAGGGCGTGACGGAAATCAACAACAGTGCCTTCTACGAGTGTACGCAACTCCGGAAAGTCGTTCTTCCGCAATCGTTACAGAGCATCTGGGAGAAGGCTTTCCGCAATTGCCGCTCGCTCACCGAGATCGAGATTCCCCCGCAAGTGTGGCACATCACCGACGATGTGTTTGAAGGTTGCACCAGCCTTCGGCGCATCATTCTCCATACCAAAACATCCGACACTCCCGAACTTCCTTCGCCTACCAGTAGTCTTTCGCTCTCTTGGGTACCCGAAGGGGTGGAGCTGATCAAAGAAACTGACCGATAAAGAAAACAACAACCAACATATTACAGTCCGCTAAACATTGTTATAGCTATCCCAACTCATTGAAGCCCAAGAGTTGGGATAGTTTTCCATATATGACAAGCCCCCTAAATGCTTTCAGCGTCAGTTGAAGGTGGTTCTGCGACTGTTTCATGCTGATTTTGAATAGATATGATGCTTTGTAAATATTTCATACCGAAAAAACGGGTAAAGATTTTCTTTCATTCTACGAAGACGGAAGCGGTTGTTTTTCCAAAAAAATCGGATAAAACATGAAGATTTTTCTTTCCGTTTTTCAAAATGGCCCATTTTACGCGGCAAAATGGCCCGTTCTGCCGTTCAGAATGATTCATTCTGTCGAGCAAAAAGGGCCGTTTTCGCGTGCAGAATGAGTCATTTTGAAAGTCCGAAAAATGTAAAGAAAACACAAGTCGCTTTTTCCCAGTGCTTTAGAACTTTCTCATATTTCGCGCGTACGCGTCCGTCGGATTTTTATTTTGGAAAGATGGCCTGCATTTCGTATAATAAATGTTATTTTGTAAGCATAATTCAGCGTTTACAAAGCCATCACCGGCTGAAGGAGAACCCCAAGTTCTTACACCACTTTCCTATTCCGAACTGGCGTTATTTTATATGGACTGATCTATTTATAGATTGATTCGCTGGTATTGGTGGAATAAGATTAGGTCTTGAAAATGAAACCTGTGGAACGCTGTTCTCTGAGACGAAAGGATATTGAAAGAAAATAATCCTGCCATTTGCTTGCTGCTTTCAGGCGAAAAGTGTATTTTTGCACCGAAAACATCAAACATCTATCAATCATCAGACAATGGGAATCATCATCGGCATCGACGTGGGGACCAGCACCACGAAGATTGTAGGACTGCGCGAGGGCGTGGTCATTTCTCCAACACGCATCCGGGCCACCGACCCCATCACCTCGCTCTACGGGGCCTTCGGAAAGTATCTCTACGACAATCACATCAGTCTCGACGACGTGGAGCAAGTGATGCTCACAGGAGTAGGCTCGGCCTACGTCAACAAACCCATCTACGGACTGCCCACCGACAAAGCACAGGAATTCCTGGCCGACGGTCTCGGGGCACGGTATGAGAGCAAGCAGAACCGCATGCTCGTGGTCTCGATGGGCACGGGTACGTCGTTCGTGAAGGTGGAGGGCAACGACATACGCCACATCGGCGGTATGGGCATCGGAGGCGGCACGCTGAAAGGACTGTCGCAGCTGCTCCTGAACACCGACGACGTGAAGCATGTGGCGCAGATGGCAGAGAAAGGCGACGTGAAAAACGTCAACCTGCAGATTGGCGACATCAGCGCCACTCCGCTGCCGGGGCTGCCGCTCGAAGCCACCGCGTCCATTTTCGGTAACGTGAAGCTGACGGCCACGCACGAAGACATCGCCGCCGGGCTCATCTGCACTGTGCTACAGACCATCGGGTCGGCCACCGTGCTGGCCGCGCTGGGCAGCGACATCCGCGAATTCGTGCTCATCGGCAACCTGACCCTGCTGCCGCAGTGCCACCAGATTTTCCCCGAACTGGAGAAACTCTACGGCGTCCACTTCACCATTCCTAAGTACTCCGAGTTCTGCACGGCCATCGGAGCTGCCCTCTGTTTCAGGCAAACGAAGGAGTAGACGGCCTTTCGGTCCGCCAGGTATGATTACAAAAAGCCGGCGCGTGCGTCTTCATTGTACATTATATAACAATTAGACGCACACGCTATGAGCAAAAGACTGTTGTTTTTGAGCATCGCGCTGGCGGTTGTCAACTTGGCAACTGCGCGCGATGTCTTTGTTTCTACGTCGTTCCACGAACCGGCCACCGAAGGACTGCGCTTCATCTACAGCTACGACGGACTGCGGTGGGACAGCATTCAGGGCGTTTTCCTGCGGCCCGAGGTAGGAAAACAACACGTCATGCGCGACCCGAGCATCGTGCGCGGGCCTGACGGCACGTTCCATCTCGTCTGGACCAGCTCGTGGCGCGGCGACCGCGGCTTCGGCTACGCCTCGTCGAAGGACCTCATCCACTGGACCCCGCAGCGGTTCATCAGCACCGGCATGGACACAACGACCGTGAACACGTGGGCCCCCGAGCTGTTCTACGACGACGTGCGCCGGCAGTTCATGATCATCTGGGCTTCGTGCGTGCCCGGCAAATTCCCCGACTATCAGGAAGACCACCTGAACAACCACCGTCTGTACTACATGACCACGCGCGACTTCCGCACGTTCTCGAAGACGCAACTGTTCTACGACCCCGACTTCTCGGCCATCGACGCCACGCTGGTGAAGCGCTCGAAAAACGACTACGTGATGGTGGTGAAGGACAATTCGCGCCCCATGCGCAACATCAAGGTGGCCTTCGCCAAGAGTCCCTACGGACCGTGGAGCCAGGCTTCGGAGCCTTTCACCGAGAGCTTCACCGAAGGACCCTCGACAGCCAAGCTCGGCGACTGGTACTACATCTACTACGACTCGTACCGCCACAAGATCTACGGCGCCCATCGCACGAAGGACTTCAAGACCTTCCAGGACCAGACGGGCAGCGTCAGCTTCCCACTGGGGCATAAGCACGGCACGGTATTCATGGCCGACGAGCAACTGGTGGAGAACCTGAAGAAGTACAACCGCGACTGCGTACGCTATACAGGAACGGCGATTGCCCGTCCTGAACGCCATGACGGCGGACTCCGACCCACCATCGGTGTGCACAACATCCAGACCATGCGCGGCCAGAAGCCGTGGACCTATAACCACCAGCCCATGATGGCCTACTGGAACGGACGCTTCTATATGCACTATCTCACCGACCCGCGCCATGAACACGAAGCACCGGGAAAGACCATGCTACAGACTTCGGACGACGGATACGCATGGAGCGACCCCGTGGAATTGTTCCCCGAATACAATGTGCCCGAAGGATTTTGCAAGGAAGGGTCCGACCTGCCTGCCGCCCACAACCTGAAGGCCGTGATGCACCAGCGGGTGGGATGGTACGTGGCGCCCAACGGCAAGCTGCTGGCCATCGGCTACTACGGCATCTGCCAGACGATGAAGGACGATCCCAACGACGGTAACGGCATCGGGCGCGTGGTGCGCGAGATCAGGAAGGACGGATCGTTCGGTCCCATCTATTTCATCCACTATAATCACGGCTTCAACGAGAAGAACACCGACTATCCCTACTATAAGAAAGCGAAGGACAAGCAGCTCGTGAAGGCTGTTGACGCCCTGATAGCCGACCCCATGCAACGCATGCAATGGGCCGAAGAGAGCGACCGCGGCGACGAGATCCTGCCCTTCAAGTCGCCCCTGAAGGCATTCTGCGGCTATACACTGCCCGACGGCCGAAAGGTGGGCTTATGGAAACATGCCCTGACGTCCATTTCTGCCGACGGCGGTAACACCTGGCGCGAGCCTGCCTACCGCGCTCCCGGACTGGTGAACAGCAACGCCAAGATTTGGGGACAGCGGCTGAGCGACGGTTCCTACGCCACGGTCTATAACCCGGCTGAATATCGCTGGCCACTGGCCATCAGCCTGAGCAGCGACGGACTGAACTACAACACGCTCTCGCTGGTTCACGGCGACGTGATGCCCCTGCGCCACGGCGGACAGTTCAAGAGCTACGGTCCGCAGTATGTGCGCGGCATTCAGGAGGGTAACGGCACGCCGAAAGACGGTCATCTGTGGGTGACCTACAGCACGAACAAGGAAGACATGTGGGTGTCGAGGATTGCCGTGCCTGTCAGACTGGCGGCCACCAGCCATGCCAACGGCAGTTTCTCGCAGTACAAGACGGAGGCCGACATGACCGACTGGAACCTTTATATGCCGCAACTGTGTCCCGTGTTTCTCCACGAGAATTCACTACATCTTTCTGACAGCGACCCCTACGACTATGCCAAGGCCGAACGTGTGATTCCAGCCACGAAGGAACTGGAAGTGGAGTTCGACCTGATGATGGACCAGGATGACCGAGGAGAACTCGACGTCGAGTTCATGGACGACGGCGGAAACGTATGCTCGCGCATCGTGGTAGATTCAGCAGGAGCCATTCGCGTGAAGGGCGGTGCCCGCTATGGCACCCTTGTGAAAAAATATAAGAAGGGTGTGGTATACCACGTCAAGGCCTTGCTTTCCACGAGTCAGCACCGCGCCGTCTATTTCGTCGATGGCAAGAAAGTGAGCGAACGGCAGTTTGATACGCCCGTGGAAGCCGTCACGCGCATCGTGTTCCGCACAGGAAAAGTCTTCACGGAGCCCAACAATGAGACCCCCGCCGATCAGGATTTCGACATGCCGCGAGCCGATGAACTCGACCCGACAGTAGGCTATCAAATTGCCAATGTGGTGAGCAGGCCGATGGCCGACGGCGTATTCCCCCTCCACGGCAGCGATGCACCGGCACTGGCCGCTCATGGTGGCAGTCTGTTTGTGAACCAGTACAACTGTCTGGATGCGCGTCCTGCCATGCAGATGCAGCCTACCGTGCTTTCCACAGACATCCTTCCGGCCTACGCCGACCGTTTTGCCGCAGACGAAAAAGCAATCTACGCCCACGACACGGAAGAACGGAAAGCTCCACAGCCTGATATTACGAACGATGATGCTGCCCGCTGGATGACAGAGAACATTCCCCTCTTCGATTGTCCCGACAACGATTTCAACGACATCTACTACTTCCGCTGGTGGTCGCTGCGCAAGCATATCAAGCGCACGCCCGTGGGCTACGGAATGACCGAATTCCTCGTTCCACGCTCCTATGCCGACCGCTACAACCTCATCGCTTGCGCCATCGGGCACCACGTCATGGAGACCCGTTGGCTGCGCGACACCACCTATCTGCACCAGATTCTGCGCACGTGGTACTATGGCAACGACGGGCAACCGATGCAGAAGATGAACAAATTCTCGTCGTGGAATCCCTGGGCCGTCGTGAATGCGTGGCAGGTGCTGGGCGACACAGCCTTCGTCGTAGCCCTGAAACCGCGGCTGGAGGAAGAATACGCCCGTTGGAAGAGCACCAACCGACTGGCGAACGGACTCTACTGGCAGGGCGACGTGCAGGACGGCATGGAGGAAAGCATCTCCGGCGGACGCAAGAAGCAGTATGCACGGCCCACCATCAACTCGTACATGTGCGGTAACGCCTATGCCCTGGCCCATCTCAACGCGCTGACCGGCGAATCTGACAAGACGACGCGCTATCTGGCCGAAGCCGATTCGCTGCGGTCGCGCATCCTCGACAAGCTGTGGAACAAGGAGCATCGCTTCTTTGAAACCATGCGCGGTGACTCGTCGGCACAGGTCCGCGAGGCCATCGGATACATTCCGTGGTACTTCAACCTGCCACCGAAAGACAGCCATTACGACGTGGCATGGCAGCAAGTGACCGATGAAATGGGCTTTTCTGCACCCTACGGACTGACCACCGCCGAGCGTCGGCATCCCGAGTTCCGCTCGCATGGAGTGGGGCGGTGCGAATGGGACGGCGCCGTCTGGCCCTTCGCTACGTCGCAGACGCTCACCGCCATGGCCAACTACCTAAACAACTATCCCTCGCCAGTGCTCACCGACTCGGTCTTCTTCCGTCAGATGGAGCTCTACGTGGAGAGCCAGCACCACCGCGGACGGCCCTACATCGGCGAATATCTGGACGAAAAGAACGGCGCTTGGCTCATGGGCGACCGCGAACGCTCGCGCTACTACAACCATTCCACGTTCAACGACCTCATCATCACTGGCATTTGTGGCCTGCGACCGCAAGACGACGGCTCCGTCGTGGTCCGGCCGCTCGTACCGAAAGACAAGTGGGACTACTTCTGTCTCGACGGAGTGAACTACCGCGGGCGCGTTCTTACCATCATCTGGGACCGCGACGGCCAGCGATACCACCAAGGGAAGGGGCTGACCATCCTCATCGACGGACGGAAAGCTGCCAACCGGAGCGATTTGGGAATACTTAAAACAGAATAGATGAAATCGATAATTTTCAACATGAAGGTAAAGGAAAATGCCGTTGTCTGCCTTTTCCTGTTTGCACTTCTGCCCTTGACGGCCACGGCTCAGACCTTCGAGGACAAGTTCACCCGTTCGCTGAGCGACGTGATGGCCGACGTTCAGTCGCGCTTCGGCATCCGGCTGAAGTACGACATGGACACCACCGGGCTGAAGATTGCATACGCCGACTTCCGCATACGGCCCTACTCGGTGGAGGAAACGCTGACGAACCTGCTCTCGCCGTTCGACTTCAAGCCGGTCTACCAGCAGGGAAACCTCTGGAAGGTGAAACGCTACGAGTACCCGCGGCGACAGCCTGCCGACGGCAAGAAGCTCATAGCGTGGCTTGGTTCCTTATATAATAATAAGGTGGAGTGGGAATCCCGGCGCGACACGCTGCGCGCGGAGGTGCGCCAACGGTTGGGCATCGACCCGCTGTTGCGCCTTTGCCTGTCACAGAAGAACGAGTTCGGACCCGTCAGGAAGCACGATGGCTACACCGTCCAGAACTTCCGGCTGACGACCGTCAACGGCCATACGGTCTGTGGCAGCATCTACTCGCCTGTTGCCTTGTCGTGGAAAAAAGGCAAGTTTGACACGGATGGCAAGCGGAAAACAGGCAAATATCCGCTCATTGTCTGCCCCAACGGCCACTTCAACGGCGGACGTTACAACGCCGACCTGCAGCGACGCTACGCCACACTGGCCCGCATGGGGGCCGTGTGCGTCAGCTACGACCTGTGGGGATGGGGTGAGAGCGAGGACGAAGTGGGCACCGCGGCGCACCACACCAGCGAGGCCCACGTGATGCAGGTGCTCAACGGGCTGCGCATTCTCGACTTGCTCTACGCACATAAGGACATCGACCCGACGCGCATCGGCGTGAACGGAGGCTCGGGTGGAGGCACACAGACCGTGCTGCTCTCCGTGCTCGACCAGCGGTTCACGGTCGCCTGTCCCGTGGTCAGCATGTCGTCGTGGTTCGACGGCGGCTGCCCCTGCGAGAGCGGCATGCCCATCCAGCTCAGCGGCGGCGGCACCTGCAATGCCGAACTGGCAGCACTGTTTGCTCCGAAGCCTATGATGGTGGTGAGCGACGGCGGCGACTGGACCAGCACGACGCCCGAACTGGAGTTCCCTTACCTGCAGCGCATCTACGGTTTCTACGGCCGTCAGGACCAGGTCAGGAACGTTCACCTGCCCGACGAGCGTCATGACTTTGGCCCGAACAAGCGTCAGGCTGTTTACGATTTCTTCATCGACGTCTTCGGCCTGGACCGCAGTAGGCTCGACGAGAAGAAAGTCAGCATCGAGGACGAGTCGGTCCTGCGCTTCACACCTAAAAAGAAATAACCGAAGAGTGAGTCTTCTCAGTATTTAAAACCCCGACAGACATAAACGCATGAAACAGCATTCGAACGCTCCCCAAAACACGTCAACGGCGTTTTCTGACCTTTTCACCGCCCGTCCGACACTTTCACAGACAGCCATTGTCGTGCTAATACTCCTGGCAGCACTCTGTTCTCAGACAGTAAAAGCCCAGCAGCAGCGACTCTGGTACGACCGTCCGGCACAGACATGGACGCAGGCACTGCCCATCGGCAACGGAACGTTGGGCGGCATGGTGTTCGGAACACCGGCCGTGGAGCGCATCCAGCTCAACGAAGAGACCATCTGGGCCGGACAACCGAACAGCGTCTGCCATCCGGAAGCACGTGAGAACCTGCCGAAGGTGAGGCAGCTCATCTTCGAGGGACGCTACAAGGAAGCAGAGGAACTGGCCAACGACAAGGTGATGCCGGTGGGTGCCAATCAGAATATGGGCATGCCTTACCAGCCTTTCGGCGATGTCTACATTGCCATGCCAGGCCATGCGGACTACAACAGCTACGAGCGGTTCCTCGATTTGGAGAATGCGAGGACCGTTGTGCGCTATCGTGTAGGCAACGTGACGTATGAACGCGAGACCATCGCGCCCTTGGGCAGCAAGGTCGTCGTCCTACATCTGACGGCTTCGCAGCCTGGAGCCATCTCGTTCACGGCCTCGATGGCCTCGCCTCACGCCGATGTGCTCGTCGGAAGCGACGGGTTGGAAGCCACGTTGCTCGGCGTTTCGGCCAAACATGAGAACCTGAAAGGGAAAGTGCGCTTCCAAGGCAGGATGGCAGCACAGGCCCGTGGCGGCAGCGTCCGCCAAAGCAACGGGCAGCTCAGCGTGGTCGGTGCCGACGAAGCAACGCTTTTCATCACCGTCGGAACCAATGTCGTCAGCTATAAAGACATCACGGGCGACGAGGTTCGGCAGAGCCGGCAGCGCCTGCACGAAGCCATGGACAAAGGCTGGGAGCAACTGAAAAGACAGCATGAGCAGCTCTACCACCGCTATTACGACCGGGTGAAGCTCCATCTCGGCGACGATCTCTACCCCAATGTGCCTACCGACAAGCGCGTGGCAGACTTCGGACATCGTCAGGACAACCATCTTGTGGCCACATATTTCCAGTTCGGACGCTATCTGCTCATCTGCTCGTCGCAGCCCGACAACCTCAATCCGGCCAATCTGCAGGGCATCTGGAACGAGAAAATGCTGCCTTCGTGGGACTCAAAGTACACGACAAACATCAACCTGGAGATGAACTACTGGCCGTCGGAAGTGACGAACCTCACCGAAATGAACGAGCCGCTGTTCCGCCTCATTCGCGAAATCAGCCTGACAGGGCGCGAAACAGCGAAGAAAATGTACGGGGCCGACGGCTGGGTGCTTCATCATAACACGGACCAATGGCGCGTGACGGGGCCCATCGACCACGCTTCGAGCGGTCTGTGGTGCACGGGGTCCGGATGGATTTGCCGTCATCTGTGGGAGCATTACCTCTTCACGGGCGACGTGGCATTCCTCCGTCAGGCCTATCCTATCATGCTCGAAGCAGCCCGTTTCTACTCACAAATACTGGTGGAGCACCCGACACTGACGACCCGAACGTCCGAACCGTACCTCGTCATCTGCCCCGGTGAATCGCCAGAACACGGCGGAAAGGGCCGACAGTCGCCTCTCGATGCGGGAGTCACGATGGACAACCAGATTCTTTTCGAGCTGTACAACGAGGTCTTGCAGGCTGCGGGCATCGTAGGAGACAATGACCCTCTGCTCAAGACGCTCTCGGAACAGCTCAGACGCTTGCCACCCATGCAGGTGGGAAGCTGGGGACAGTTGCAGGAATGGCTCGACGACGTCGACGACCCGCAGGATAACCACCGACATTTCTCCCATCTCTACGGGCTCTATCCTTCCAATCAGATTTCACCTTACCGCACGCCCGACTTGTTCCGCGCTGCCCGCACCTCGCTACAGGCCCGCGGCGACGTGTCAACAGGCTGGTCAATGGGCTGGAAAGTGTGTGCCTGGGCCCGGTTCCTCGATGGAGACCATGCATATAAGCTCATTCAGGACCAACTGACGCTCACTGCGGACACCTTTCTCATCTTCGGAACTCAGAAACAACGCGGCGGAACATACCCCAATCTTTTCGATGCGCATCCGCCATTCCAAATAGACGGGAACTTCGGCTGCACCGCCGGCATCGCCGAGATGCTGTTGCAAAGCCACGACGGCTTTGTCTTTCTGCTGCCTGCCCTTCCGTCGGCATGGCCGAAAGGTTCTGTGAGCGGTCTCCAGGCGCGCGGTGGCTTCGAGTTTGACCTTCAGTGGGCGAACGGACGGCTCGTTCGCGCCGTTGTGCGCTCGCAGAAGGGAGGTGTCTGCCGACTGCGTTCGCTCGTACCGCTCAAAGGGAAGGGCCTGCGTTCGGCCCGTGGTGACAATCCCAATCCTCTCTTTGCTCTGCCCGTGACGCCTGCCGCCGCCGGAGCGGCAAAGGGGAAACCGTCGAAGAGTGACGTACCCAAGACTTATCTTTACGATCTTGTCACAGAGCCTGGAAAGGAATACGTTCTGAAGTAGCCCCCGAGCTCCGCTCGCTTTGCTCGTCGAAGAACTGAAAGTCGCCGCCTACGGGGAACTGAAAGTCGCCGCCTACGGGGAATTGAAAATCGCCGCCTACGGGGAAAGGCAAAGGCAATTGAAAATCAGCGGCCGTAGGCAAAGCCAAACCTTTCAAATCTTACAAGTATGACTAAGATTTTGAATGGGTATGTATGATGTATTGTAAATATTTCATACCGAAAAAACGGGTATAGATTTTCTTTCATTTTACGAAGACGGAAGCGGTTGTTTTGTCAAAAGAATCGGACAAAACCGGAAGATTTTTCTTTCCGTTTTTCAAAATGGCTCATTTTACGCCGCAAAATGGCCCGTTCTGCCGTTCAGAATGATTCATTCTGTCGAGCAAAATGGGCCTTTTTCGTGTGCAGAATGAGCCATTTTGAAAGCCCAAAAAATGTAAAGAAAACACAAGTTGTTTGTTTCCAGACTCTTATAACTTTCTCATATTTCGCGCATACGCGTCCGTCGGCTTTTTATTTTGGAAAGATGGCCTGCATTTCGTATAATAAATGTTATTTTGTAAGCATAATTCAGCACTCTCCCGACCGACATCTGCAGAGAAAGAAACACGTATCACACCCCTTCCCTTTCCCAAACCGATGCATCATCGGGGCTTACACAGAACGCCACCAGGCTTTTAAGGAGGCGACGTCAGGTCTGCCCGGGCCACGAGCAGGGGCCGTCTGTTTTTCTTATTCAACGTCCACCTGCACGTACTCGGGCCGTTCGTCGGGCTCGTCCGTGACAATCTCCACGTTCCTGAAGACCACGTTCCGCGCGTGCCTGACGAAGAATCCCTTCGCCGGAAGCAGGCCCCACATCGTAGCCTCGGGGTATTCCTGTTCTTTTTCGTCGTCGGGAACAGCCACCTTGGCGCATCCTCCGCGCTGACGGATGGTGATGTCCGACAGACGGACATCCTCCACGCAGTGTCCAGGCAGTCCGGTGATGCTGCAACCGGTGCGCCCGGCACCGCTGACGGTGATGTTTCGCAGGTACAGACCGCGCATGGAGCCTACCCGCTCCACGGGAATGCCCTCGGCGTAAGGCCGTGCACGGTTGCCCAGCCGGATGAAGATGGGCGACTCGGTGCCCTCGACGAGGATGTCGGACACATGGATATTCTCCATCACGCCGCCGTCGACGATTTCCAACGAGATGGCCGACGTGCCCCGTTTGCCTTTGTCGCCGAAGAACTGCGAACGCTGGTCGGCCGACGGTTTCACGATGCATCCGCTGATACGTATGTTGCGGAAGCCGCCATTGGTCTCGGTACCGAGCTTGATGGCATTGCAGTGGCTGCTGACGATGCAGTTCTGGATGGTGACATTCTCGCAGAGCCGTGGCGATGTGCTCTTCAGTGTGATGGCATCGTCGTCGCTGTCGGCCAGCATGTTGCTCACGATGACGTCGTGGCAGCCGTCTATGTCGAGGGCGTCGTTGTTGAAGTTGTTGCGGTTGAACACCTTGATGCCCTCAATCCTGACGCGGTCGCAGGCCAGATAGTGCTGCATCCAGCAGCCCGAGTTGCGCAGGGTGACGTCTCGGATCGCGATGTCGCGGCTGTTGATGAAGCGCAGCAGGTGGGGCCGGGTGATGCCCTCGTCGTTCCACGACAGCTTGGGGAAGGCGGCACCGCGCCCGTCGATGGTTCCATGGCCGTCGATGACGACACCCTCCACGCTGTCGGCATAGATGAGCTGGATGGTGGTGGTCTGCGTACGCAGCGACACATAGCTGGACTTCATCTTCCGGTAGTCGTCCACGCGCGTGCTGCCGTAGAGCGTGGCACCGCTCTCGAGGTGCAGGTTGACGTAGCTGCGGAGGATGATGGAGCCCATCTTGTAGCTCCCGGTGGGCACGAGTACGCGTCCGCCGCCATGGGCGGAACAGTCGTCGATGGCTCGCTGGATGGCTTCGGTGCTCAGCACTGTGGTGTCGTTCTGTGCTCCGTAGTCCCTGATGTTGTAGTCGTTGGCCGTAGCGGTGGCTGTAGCCATGGCCAGCAGGAAGGATGAAAGGGTCCTGTTAATGCATAATTCGTAATTCATAATGCATAATGCATGGTGTGGGGTGATTCTTATTTCTTGCAAATGATGATGCCGCCCATGGGCTGTATGGTCACTTTCACCTTTCCCTTTCCGTTGGGTCTGAGCGGTTTGCAGAACGATGTGGGCACCACTTCACCCTTCTTCGGCTTGTTGTCGCCGTAGAACAGCAGCTGGTCGGCAGAGGTGAAGAGGTCGCACAGGTTGAGTTCGAGCGTGATGGGGCGGTCGGTGCCGTTGAGTCCGGCCACATACCAGTCGGTGCCGTGGCGGCGCGCCATGACGACATACCGCGAGGGGTAGCCTTCGATGAAGTGCGTTGCGTCCCACGTGGTGGGAATCCGTCGCAGCAAGTCGAGCTGGAAGGCAGGCAGCTCGTCGAGATTGTTGGGCTGCATGGCGATGCACTGGATGAAAGTCTGGTTGGTGAAGGCGGTGGCCATCTCGAAGACGTCGGTAGTGTGGCGCGGATGTCGGCTGTGGTTGTCGCGGCTGAGGTATCGGTTCATGATGACGCCGCCCCAGTCGAAGGCGCCGAGGGCATTGCGGCAGAAGGGGTGCATGGTGAGTTCGAAGCCTTCGGCCTTGGCGTGGCGCTCGTCGAAGAAGACGTTCTCGCTGGCCAGTGCGGCCTCGCTGGCCACGTAGTTGGGATACATGCGCTCCCATCCGCGTGGAATGGTGCAGCCGTGGAACACCACCTGCAGTCCGTGGCGGTTGGCGTCGCTGAGGATGTCTTCGTAGAGCTGCATCGTGGCTTGCTTGTCGCCGCCGAAGAAGTCAACCTTGATGCCCTTGACCCCGATGCGCTGAAGCCATGCCATCTCGCGCTCGCGGGCGACGGCCGTGTTCATGCAGTCGCGCGGCCCCTGTGGCGCATCGTTCCAGAAGCCGTTGCTGTTGTACCAGAGCATGAGCGAGACGCCCTTGGACTGTGCGTAGCGGCTGAGCTCCTCGATGCGCTGGCGCCCTATCTGCGTGTCCCACCAGTTGTCGACGAGACAATATTCGTAGCCCATGGCGGCGGCGAGGTCGATGAAGGCTACCTGATCGTCGTAGTTGATGCTCTGGTCCTGCCAGATGAGCCAGCTCCACGTGTAGCGTCCGGGCTTGTAGACGCGTGACGGTTCGTAGAGCGGCTTCACCACGTCGTAGGCCACAGTGGTCTCGACGATGGGACTGAGCGTCTCGCCGACGGTGATGGTGCGCCAGGGTGTCTGTCCCGGCAGCGGAATGACGGCGTACTCGGAACCGTAGCCGTTGTTTTCGCCCTTGTGAGGATAGGCGATGGTGTAGCCTTTTGCTTCGTTATAGTCGGAGAGGTGGCTTCCGCAATAGGCCGAGGAGACACCGGTCTCGCTGATGAGGACCCAAAAGCCCCCCTCCGACTCACCCCGAGAGGGGGAGACTGTTGTCTTGAAGAGACAGGGGAAGGTGTAGCCAAGTCCGTAGCGCGAAGGCTTCGCCATGGGTGCGTCGGCCTCGTAGTCCTCTTCATAGCTGGGCTTGGTCTTCTCCCATCCGGTCTCGGGACCTATCTGCGGAGAGAGGAACGTGGTGGTTCCGTCGGCCATGCGGAAGGCCGTAGCCTCACTGAAGACGGTCATCCGCTTGGGGTTGCCGGCTTTCGGACGAGGGATGGTATAGCGGAAGGCGACATCATGGTCGGACACCTGGAAGGAGACAATGAAGCGGAGGGAGTCGGGAGTGGCCGTTCTGAAGATAACATCGAGCCGACGGGCCACATAGTGGATGTGGGAAGCCTTGATGCGGTCCATTTCGTAGCAGTCCTCCACGTCGATGGTCCTTCCGCCCTTAAGCGTCAGGTCGTGGGTGAAGTCGGCCAGACTGGTTTTCAGCCCTAAGGCCGACGGCAGGATAACGGTCTTGCCGTCGTAGAACACACTGTAGGTGGCTTTTCCTCCATCGCAGCCGACACGCACTTGCAGCCGTCCATCGGGCGATGTCACGGTTTTCTCTTCAGCCCAGATGCCGACAACGGTCAGCAGAGCAAGGGCAATCATCATGATTCTTCGCATACTTAATATAGTTAAGAGTTAAGAATTAAGAGTTAAGAATTAGGCCCCCCTCCGACTCCCCCGTGGGGGAGAGTACTCTATCACGGAAGTTTTGCCACCAGTTCTGCTATGGACCCGATTGTCAGCAGGTTCTCGTGGTCGTACTCTTCGGTCTGCTCATGGGCCCAGGTACTGTGAAACGGCACGTGGACGGCGCGGCCTCCCAAGTGGAGCACGGGCTCGATGTCCGACTTGAAGCTGTTGCCCACCATGAGCAGCTCGCCGATGTTGATGCCGAACGAACGGCAAAGTTGTTCGTACTGTTCGGGCGTCTTGTCGGAAACCACGACAACACGGTCGAAGTAATGCCACAACCCTGAACGCCGCAGCTTGTTCTCCTGGTCCTGAATCTCTCCTTTGGTGAACACGCACAGTGCGTAGCGGTGCAGGTCGCGGATGGCTTTCAGCGTGGGTTCCACACCAGGCAACGGCGTGGCCGGCAGCCGCAACAGACTGCGTCCGAGCTCCTGAACGCGCAACAGCTCAGTGGCAGTGATGCGTCCGCCGCTTACCTGGACGGCATTCTCCACGAGCGAGATGGTGAACGCCTTGCAACCGTAGCCCAGTTCGGCCATGTTACGGCTCTCGGTAGCAAAGAGCATGTCGGAAACAGTGGTTGCATCGGCGTAGGGCGCAAGCAGTTGGCAGTACGTTTTCTCCACTTCGTCGAAGTGAGTCTGGCAGTCCCACAGTGTGTCGTCGGCGTCGAAGGCAATGAGTTTGATAGTTTGGTACATGTATCGTTGTCGTTTTTCCAGATGCAAAAATACACATAATTTTTTTATCTACACAACGATTCGGCTTGTTTTGCACCGATTAATGTCATTGGGCGGAACAGACAGTCCGTCTCTCGGGGACTGTTCCCACTGTTTTGAAACCTGTTCGGACAGTAAGAACAGGCGGGTGACGACGAAGACGGTGACCTACGTGGCACCGCAACTGAACTTCACGTCGGAAGAGGCACTGCCCTTCCTCTCCGACGAGGCAGCACGTCTGCTGCAGGACCAATGAGCGTCGGGCAGCTCAACGCACCATGTCCACCTCGTCCTCGGGCAGCCGGATGCTGTTGACAAGCTTTCCCCGAGCCGTATAGACGTGGATGACGGGCGTAAGGAACTGCTTGTTATAAAGACAATACTCTTCGCTTTCCTTCAGCGGAACATTCTCCGTACGCATCTCGGTGCTGGTGGTGAGGATGTAGTCCTGCGCAAAATCTTGCTCGGCAGACATCAACATGTTGGTCTTGGTGTGGAAAATGCTGACGAACTGCTCCCCGTCGATACGCTTCAACTCCTGTTGCTCGGGGTTGATGATGAGCGTGACGCGCAAAGCGTGGCTGAAACCGTTGTACACTTCGGACTGCAATACGATGACAGGACTGTCAGTGAACTCTTGCAAACGGATGGTCTGGTGTGAGTCGCTGGTGACGACGTTGCGATAGGATGGTTTCTTGTCGACGAGCCATCCGATGCCCGTAATGAACAGATTCTCGTATTCCTCGGTCTGCTGGGTGAAGACAAGGCTTACCTTCTGGTCCTTTTCGCTGTACATCCAGAGTGCGATGCGAGTGAAGTCCTCGTCGGGCTGTTTTGATAACGGCTGTACGAAGAACGCATACTCGCCCTCCAGTCCGATGAACGAGCTGTTGTCGATGTCCTGCTGGGTGGCCGTTGGTTTCTCGGTGGCGTAGTAGGTCTCGAAATAGCATACGGCAGGAAAGGCATTTGCAGGCAACCCCATCTGCCGGAGCCTCTGCAACGTGACGGCATTGGCTGCGGTGGCAACCAAAAGCATGAAAATAAAAGCTGTGATCTTTTTCATGGTTGATAAGAATGTTAAGGATTGATGTTTTCTTAGCTTGATAAAACAGTAGCAGGCGCGCCGTGTTCAGACGTCATCCTGTTCGTAGTAGCGGTAGTCGTGGAGCACGGTGTTGAGAAAACGCTCGTCGGTCTTGTTCGATGAGATGCCCAACAACTGCTTCACCTTCTGTGCCAGCTGCGCCATGCGGTCGTCGCGCATAGGCGTTGCGGGGTCGAGCGTGTGCTCAATGACCTCCACTTGAGCTGTCGTCAGGTCGATGACCTGCGGATATGTCGGTTTATAGTCGGGTGTCAGGTAAGAATATTCATCCAGACTGACATCGATGGAGCGATAGGCATTCTCCTTGATGACCATCGTTCCGGCCGCCATGTCGCCGAAGCGCTGCGTACGTCGGCTGAGCAACATGGGCAGCAGGGCCAGTCCGGTGCCCTCGATGAGCATGAAGAGCCACCGCATGGTGAACGCTCCGAGGCCAGGCATGGAGCCATCGGCTTTCACAACGCGCAGGTTCATCACCATCTTGCCCAGGCTTCGGCCACTGTTGAAGGTCTCCCACAGCAGGTCGTAGGCCAGCACAGGGACGTAGGAGAGGATGACGAAGACCACCCCCCAGTTGCTGCTGATGTTGAGCTTTGTTATAAGATAGGTGTTGGCATAAAGATAGACCACCATCACCACATAGTCGATGAAGCGGGCAAGGGTGCGATCCCACACGTTGGCCGGTGTCTGCCGGATGCACACATACTGTCCTGTGACGATAGATGAATCGGACATTTTCCCTGTTTTTTTTGCAAAAATAAGATAATCTTCTTACTTTTGCAAAAAAATAGAGGTTTTTCTTCCCGAAAGGAAAACGAACAGATGAAGGAAGTCAGTTTTATCAAACGGAACATCGACAAGTGGAAGGCGATGGAAGACACGGTGGACGAGGCCTACAACGTGAGTCCCGACGTACTCGCCGATGCCTATCAGGAGCTGACTGCCGACCTGGCCTTTTCGCAGACGCACTTCCCAGACGCCCGCATCACGGTCTATCTGAACAACCTTGCTTCGGCACTCCACAACAAGATATATCGCAACAAACGCGAGAAACGATCGCGCATCATCACGTTCTGGACACGCGAGGTACCGCTTACCATGTGGGAAGCGCGCCGTCTGCTGCTGGCTTCGTTCCTGATTTTCGTCGTCAGCGTGGTCATCGGGGTCCTGTCGACGCTGGGCGATGCCGACTTCCCGAGGCTCATCATGGGCGACGGCTACGTGGACATGACGCTCAACAATATTGAGAAAGGAGAACCGATGGGCGTCTACGGCAGCGAAGCGGAGTCGCCGATGTTCTTCCAGATTACACTGAACAACATCATGGTGTCGTTCCGATGCTTCGTCGCAGGGCTGCTGACATCGTTCATGACGGGCTTCATCCTCATGCAGAACGGCATCATGGTGGGCGCCTTCCAGGCTTTCTTCTATCAGCACGGGCTGCTGTGGGAGTCGTCGCTGGCCATCTGGCTGCACGGAACGATTGAAATATCGTCCATTGTGGTGGCAGGAGCAGCCGGTCTGTCGCTTGGCAACGGCTGGCTGATGCCCGGAACGTACACTCGGTTGGAGTCGTTCCGTCGCGGAGCCGTGCGTGGAATGAAGATTGTGGTGGGCACGGTGCCGCTGTTCATTATCGCCGGATTCATCGAAAGTTTCGTCACACGACACACCGATTTGGCCGACGGTGTCCGCCTAAGCATCATCGTTCTGTCGTTGTTCTTCGTGGTGAGCTACTTCGTGGTGCTGCCGTGGCACCTCTACGGAAGAAAGAAAAAACAAGAATATGGAAATCAAGAGAATAGAGAAACCGAAGATTGAGTTCTACAAGCGTCGCACCTTCAGCGAGAAGGTGACGGCAACGTTCGACTTCGTTCGCGAGAATTGGCGAACAGTCTTCAAGTACGTGACCTACTTCGTCCTGCCGCTGTGTCTGCTACAGTCTGTCAGCTACGACTCCTTTATGGGCAGCTACGCCGACGGCTTCATCAACGCAATGGGCGGAGAAGCCGATCAGATACCGAATCTGGGCTTACTGGCCGCAAGCTACGTGGGGCTCATCGTCTGTACGTTGGTGGCTTACGTGTTGGTGAGCGGACTCACGGCCACGCTGATGATGCTCTACAACGAGCGTGGCGATCGCTTGCAGGCTATCGAATACGCCGACCTGAGGCCTCGCGTATGGCGCAATGTTGGACGAATGGCGTTGGTGATGCTCGTCTCGGTGCTCTTCAGCGTGGGAGCCATTGGCGTCATCATCGTACTCACCATGCTCAGTCCCTATTCGCTCATTGCCACGCTGCCGGCAGGCATTGCCCTTCTGATACCGTTCACGCTTGTTTCGCCCGTCTATGTCTACGAACGGGTGGGCATCTGGCAGGCCGTCGCGAAGGGCTACCGACTGGGCTTCGCCTCGTGGTGGGGCGTCCTGGGTTTCATCCTCCTGCTATCAATTATCGTGAACATCATCACTTCGGTTGCCGGCATCCCGTTCTACATCCTGATGATGGTGAAAATGGTGCTCGGTATGGAAGGAAACGCTCCTGTTTCACCCCTTCTGACCGTCGGGAACTATCTCAGCTCCGCCTTCCTGTCTTTTTTTTCCTACGTCTCCATGGCCCTGATGTTCATCGGCATCTCCTATCTCTACAGTCACATGGCCGAGAAAGTGGACGGCGTCACCGTGGATCAAGGCATCGAAGAGTTTGAAACGCTGAATACTGAGAGTTGAGAGCTCATAGCGAGAGCCTTCACAACTCGAAACTTCTGAGTCAATAGGATTTATAAATGACAACAGATACTCTTTCACTCGACACAGCAAGTGTAGCCCAATGGCAGCAGATGGAAGACTATGACTATGGTCGCGATCTGGTGACAAGCAGCGAGAGCCTGCTCGAATGGATTCTCGGACTGCTGGACGAGGCACTGCGTTTTGTCTTCGGTGGCGTCATCAACGAAGACACTGGCGTCGTAGTGAAAGTTGTCTGCGTGCTGGCAACGCTGGCATTGCTTACATGGATCATCTACAAACTGCGGCCGCAGCTCTTCCGAGGCAGCGGAAAGGAAGCTTCGGAATACGAAACGGAGGAAGACACCATCTACGGAATCGACTTCGAACAGCGCATCGACGAGGCCATGATGCAGCAGAACTACCGCGAGGCCGTGCGCCTGAACTACCTGCACACGCTGAAGATGCTGAGCGATGCGGGGCGCATAGAGTGGCAACTCTACAAGACACCGTCGCAATATACGCGCGAATACCCCACCGACGTGTTCCGCCAACTCACCAACCTCTTCCTCCTCATCCGCTACGGTAACCGCGAGGCAGGGCAGGAACAGGCCGACCAAGCTGCCACACTGAAGCAGACGGTGGCCGCGGCATTCCGCCAAGAAGGAGATGAACCTCGTCCAGTAAACTGCAACACTGTTGCAGTCACAACAGATCAGGAAGGAGGTGAGCCATGAAAGGCCGCAACATATATATAATATGTATAGGAGCACTGCTGGTTGTCCTGCTGATGATTGAGCTGACTGTGCCGAAGAAATTCGTGTGGAAGCCCACCTTCAGTCCCAACGACCGCGAACCCTTCGGCTGCTACGTCTTCGACAGCGTCATGAAGCGGTCGTTACCGCAGGGCTACAGCGTCACCACTGCCACGCTCGACTCCATTGCCCGCGACTCCACGCTGCGCCGCTATAACCTGCTCATCGTCGGCAACTACTTCAACGACAACCATGAGAAGCTGCTGGCGCTCGTCGACAGCGGGCTCTCCGTCTGTCTCGTCGAGGGAGCGCTCGTCTATTCGCTGGCCGACACGCTGCAGCTCTACGCAAAGACGCAGGGCAACATCAGCTTCCGGCTGCGCGAGATAATCACCGAACAGCTCAATCTGCCCGACTCCATCGTCTGGGAAGACTCGCTCTACGGCAAGCGCAGCTTCGGCGTTCCGTCGTCGATAGCAGGGGGAACCATCCACGATCCCGACGGTAAGTCGCAGATTCCCGGCTGGACTATCCACGCCCGGCGCACCGTTCCCGACGGTCTTGGCCCCACGGTGATCAGTCGAAAGTACGGACGGGGGCGGATTGTCATCAGCATGTCGCCGCTGCTCTTCACCAACTACGGCGTGCTCGACGCCGGAAACGGCGACTATTGCATGCGCGTGCTGTCGCTCATGGACCGCAGCCGACCCGTGCTGCGCCTCGCCGACTACCAGAGCATGGTGGAAGGCACGACCGAACAGTCGCCGCTGCGCTTCTTCCTCAGCTCGCCGCCGCTGCGGTGGGCCGTCTACCTGACGTTTGCCACGCTGCTCCTCTTCTTCATCTTCAACGGGCAGCGCCGCCAACGCGCCATTCCCGTCGTGAAAGAACCGCAGAACCGCCAGCTGGAGTTCGCCCGACTCATCGGCACGCTCTACTTCCAGCGCGGCGACCACGCCGACCTGCTGCGCAAGAAATACGTCTATTTCTCCGAGAACCTGCGGCGACAGCTCTTCGTTGACATCGACAACGAAGCAGAGGATGACAACAGTTTTCAGCGAATAGCATTACAGACGGGCCTGCCGCTGAACCGCATTCGAGCCGAACTGCGGCAGATTCGCCGCCTGGCCCACGACCCGGAGGCCACCGTCAGCGAGGATGTCTTGCAGATGTGCATCGACCAGATGAACGAAATAACAAACGCTATATAACAACATGGAACAACAATCAACACCTCTGGCAGAGGTCACCGCCTTCGCAGAGAAAATAGAAGAGCTGCGCCGACAGATTGCCAGCGTCATCGTGGGGCAGCAACAGACGGTCGACTTGGTGCTCACCAGCATCCTCGCAGGCGGCCATGTGCTCATCGAAGGCGTACCCGGCGTGGCCAAGACGCTGCTGGCACGGCTCACGGCGCGCCTCATCGGGGCCGACTTCAGGCGCGTGCAGTTCACACCCGACCTCATGCCGAGCGACGTGCTGGGCACAAACGTGTTCAACATGCAGAGCTCCACCTTCAGCTTCCATCCCGGACCGGTGTTTGCCGACATCGTTCTCGTGGACGAAATCAACCGCGCGCCCGCGAAGACACAGGCCGCCCTCTTCGAGGTAATGGAGGAACGGCAGGCCACAATCGATGGAGAGACGCACGCCATGAGCCCGCTCTACACCATCCTCGCCACGCAGAATCCCGTGGAGCAAGAGGGTACCTACAAGCTGCCCGAGGCACAACTGGACCGTTTCCTGATGAAAATCACCATGGGATACCCCACGGCCGAGGAGGAAGTGGCCATTCTGGAGCGCCACCAGCAGAACGCCGAACTCGTTCAGCTGCGCGACATCGAGCCCGTGGTCAGCAAGGAGCAACTGCTGAAGATGCGCCGCCTGCTGTCACAGGTGTTCGTGGAACCGTCGCTGTTGCGCTACATTACCGACATCGTGCAGCAGACACGTCAGAGCCGGGCGGTCTTCCTCGGTGCTTCGCCGCGCGCCTCTGTCGCCATGCTCAGCGCTTCCAAGGCATACGCGCTGCTGCAAGGCCGCTCGTTCGTCACGCCCGACGACATCAAGACAGTCACACCCAGCATCCTGCACCACCGCATCATCCTCACCGCCGAGGCCGAAATGGAGGGTCACACGCCCATGAAGGTCACCCAGCGACTCATAGACAAGGTGGAAGTGCCGAAGTAGTTAAGAGTTAAGAATTAAGAGTTAAGAGTTAAGAGTTAAGAATTAAGAGTTCTCGCACACTCGCAATAGTATATGTACCTGAAGACCCGCTTCTACATTGTGGCCACCATCATCATCCTGATGACGGCGGCAGGCCACTTCGTTCCGATGCTCTTCACCGTCGGGAAAGGCATGTTGGGGGTCTTCCTGCTGACCTTGCTGGCCGACATCGTCCTGTTGTGGCACCGTCGGGGCCTGTATGCCTCGCGGTTGTGCAGCGACCGATTCTCCAACGGCGACGACAATGATGTGCGCATCCGACTGGAAAGCAGCTATCCGTTCACCGTGGAGACAGAGGTCATCGACGAGGCTCCCCACATTTTCCAACGGCGGGACATCAGCTATGCTGCTACTTTGCGGCCGCGCGAGGGCAAGACATTGCGCTATACGCTGCATCCTGTCAGACGCGGTGTCTACGGCTTCGGGCGCATCCGCGTGTTCGTCAGCACCCGTATCGGACTCGTTCAACGGCGCTTTACGCAGGGCGAACCGAAGGATGTCACCGTCTACCCGTCGTTCCTGCACTTCCGGCAGTACGAGCTGTTGGCCATCAGCGACAACCTCACCGAGACCGGAGCAAAGCGCATACGCCGGCCAGGCAACCACACTGAGTTCGAACACATTCAGGAATACGTCCCCGGCGACGACTTCCGCACCATCAACTGGAAAGCGTCGGCAAGGCGACACCAGCTCATGGTGAACGTTTATCAGGACGAACGGTCGCAGCGTGTCTACTCCGTCATCGACAAGGGACGCGTCATGCAGCAGGCATTCAAAGGCATGACGCTGCTCGACTACAGCATCAACGCCGCCCTGGCGCTCTCGTTCGTTGCCATGCGCAAGATGGACAACGCCGGACTCATCACCTTCGACCAGCATTTCGACGCCTTCGTGCCCGCCGACCACCGTCCGTCCCACATGCAGACGCTGCACGAAAGCCTCTATGCACAGCAGACCACCTTCGGCGAAACCGATTTCACGGCACTCTGCACAGCCGTCAGCCGACACGTTTCGCGGCGCAGTCTGCTCGTACTCTTCACCAGTTTTGCCACGCTCACCGCCATGCAGCGGCAGCTTCCCTACCTGCGCCAGCTCGCGCAGCGCCATTGCCTGCTCGTCGTTTTCTTCGAGGACGACGACCTGCGTGCCTTTGCTGCCACTCCCCTCGGCCGACCTTCAGCCGACGACCGCCATCATCAACCAGAAGACCAACTGCCTCACCGAGTCACCACCGAAGACTATTACCAACACACCATCGCCGAGAAGTTCGAGTACGAGAAACGACTCATCGTTTCCACCCTGAAGCAGAACGGCATCTACGCCCTGCTCACCAGTCCATCGCGCCTCTCCGTCGCCGTCATCAACAAATACTTGGAACTCAAACAGCGCCATGTAATCTGACAAAACAGTCGTGCTGTCCGGTCAAGTATTTGGACAGGAATCAGAATTTCATTTTTCTTCAAGCTGAGACAAGCAGCATTTCCCAAAGGGGAAAGCCAAATGAACGCCAGTTCGGAATAAGAAAGGGATGTAAGAACGTGGTTTCCTTCCTCTGCAGTTGATGGCTGTGCAAATGCTGAATTATGCTTACAAAATAACATTTATTATACGAAATGCAGGCCATCTTTCCAAAATAAAAAACTGACGGACGCGTACGCGCGAAATATGAGAAAGTTCTAAAGCGCTGGGAAAAAGCGACTTGTGTTTTCTTTACATTTTTCGGGCTTTCAAAATGACTCATTCTGCACACGAAAAAGGCCCGTTTTGCTCGACAGAATGAATCATTCTGCGCGGCAGAATGGGCCTTTTTGCCGCGTAAAATGGGCCATTTTGAAAAACGGAAAGAAAAATCTTCCGGTTTTGTCCGATTCTTTTGGAAAAACAACCGCTTCCGTCTTCGTAGAATGAAAGAAAAATCTTACACGTTTTTTCGGTATATTTTATTTACAATCTCACTGAAGTTTTCATTCTGTTTGAAAGAAAATGGCGCGTCAGCGAAGCACGTCGTAGCGGAAGAAATCGAAGCGGGCGCGGCCGCCTTCGCCCTTCGTATGGTAGCAGAAGAGGCCCACGCGCGTTCCTTTCCACGCGCCCATGCGCATGGCAAAGGCTTCGCCGATTGTTTCGAAGCGTTTGCCGTCGGAGCTGACTGCGAACTGGTGGCGGTTGTCGCGGCTGTCTACGCTCACTCGCAGATAGACTTTCGGGCGGTTCCAGCTCCTGACGACGGTTCGGCGGCCGTCTTGTTCGGTGAAGAGCAGCTGCTTTCCTCCCTCTTTGCACAGCCCGATGCCCATGAAACGCTTGCCCGTGCAGAGCAGTCCCGCGCAGTTGCCGTCGGCGAGCGCCGACGCGTTGAGCAGCGTCGTGGCCTCACTCTCGTAGCCCATGGTCTTTTGTGTGAGCATGTTGCGGCTGTCCTTCAGGCTGTCGGCTCTCAGTGCGTGCAGCGTGAGCCATCCTTTCCGCTCGCCGAGGCTCCAGGCCTTGTCGTCGGGATTGTGGTTCCACTGCCATTGCAGGCCCAGCGAGCGTTTGCGGTTGCCCACCCAGAAGGTTTCGTTCGCGTCGAATTCGTCCGACGTCTGGGGCAGTCTGCGTCCGTGGGCTGTTTCCTTCGGCCATACGGCGACGGGTTCGCCGATGCCGTTGCCGTCGATGTCGACGCCCATCAGGGGCCAGTCGTCCTTCCACCGCGCTGGTTGCATGTGAACCACGCGGCCTGTCGGCTGCGTTTCCTGGAAATGGAGAAACCACCAATCACCGTCGGGCGTATCGACAAGAGCGCCCTGGTGAGGGCCGTTTACGTGTGTCGATCCTTGCTCAAGAACGACGCGTTTCTCGTAGGGCCCGTAGATGTTCTTCGCCCGGAGCACTGTCTGCCATCCTTGTCCGACGCCGCCTTCGGGGATGATCAGATAGTAGTAGCCGTTGCGTTTCATGAATTTCGTGCCCTCGGCCACGGGTCCTGTGTAGACCGTTACGCCCTCGTCGAGCAACTGTTTGCCGTCGGCCGACATGCGATGCACGATGATGGGGCCTGCGCGGTGGCGGCTGCGACCCAGATATGCCTGTCCGTCGTCGTCCCAGAAGGGGCAGGGGTCTTCCCATTTCGGGACTTCCTTCAGGCAGTGAAGAGGTGTCCACGGCCCGTGTGGGTCGTCGGCCGAGCTCATGAAGAGTCCTTCTTCGTATGTGCAGAAGAAGACGTAGAACCGTCCGTCGTGCCATCGGATGCTCGGTGCCCATGCGCCTCCGCCGTAGTGGCGGTTTTCGTTCCAGCCCGGATAGTCGAAACGGTCGTACACCTGGCTGACGATTCGCCAGTTGACGAGGTCGTCCGACTCGAGCACCTGCATGCCGAGGAAGTGGAAGTCGGACGCCACCATGTAGTATTTCTGCCCGACGCGGATCACGTCAGGATCGCTGTAGTCGGCGTTGAGCACCGGGTTGATGAACGTGCCGTTGCCTTGGTCTCCCCATTGCAGCTGTGCCTTTGCAGTGAGGATGGTCATCAGAGTGGCCATCAGGAGTGCTTTTCTCATGGTTCTGAGGTGTTTTGGTGTGACTGTTTCGTTCAAAGAAAAGTGGAATGACAAAAAATCGCCACTAACGAGTGGCGATGATGTTGAGTCCGTCAAGGTTGACGTCGGCGTTCTTGATGTCGAGCGGCGTCTTCACCTTGATTTCGCAGTTTTCAAAACGGAAGACATCGCGCGTGAACGGCTGCTCGTCGAAACCGTGTATGATGCCTGCATTCTCGGCAACCCCGCGGATGTTGCGGAACCGGATGTTGCGCAGTCGGGTGAGTGGCTGGTAGGGTGGTTCTTCCATACCCTTCATTCGCCAGGTCATGTTGATTTCGAAGATGTTGCGTGCCTTCGCGATGTCGATGTCTTCAAAGAGGATGTTCTCCACGATGCCGCCGCGCGAGGGCTGGCTCTTGAAGCGGATGGGGTTCCAGTTTTCGCCGGCGAAGTCGCAGCGGCGCACGGTCACGTTGCGAATGCCGCCCGACACCTCGCTGCCCATGGCCACTCCTCCGTGCCCGTAGTCGAAGTGACAGTCCTCAATCAGGATGTCCTGCGAGACTTGGTTGACTTCGCGTCCGTTGGTATCCTTTCCGCTCTTGATGGAGATGCAGTCGTCGTGGGCCTTGATGTGGACGTTCCTGATGTCCACGTCCGTGCTGGAGTCGATGTCGATGCCGTCGCTGCTGGGGATGTAGCTCTCTGCATTGATGTTCACTCCGTCGATGGTAAAGCCGTCGGTGAAGAGCACGTGCAGGCACCAGAAGGCCTGGTTCTTCACCGAGACGTCCTCGATGCGGCCGCCGTCGCAGTGGTCGAAGCAGAAGGTCTTGGGCCTTCCGTACTGGTCTCTGGGCTGTTTGGCCCATTCCAGTCCCTTCGCGTCGATGAGTCCCTCGCCGCTGACGATGCAGTCTTCGGCGTGGTCGAAGTTGAGCAAGGCGGCGCGAGCCGGTTTCATGTTGCCTTCCCACCGCGTGTTGATGATGGGGTAGAGTGCCGGGTTGACTTTGCTCACCAGCTCGGCACCTTTTTCAAAGCGCAGGTCGACGCCGCGCGGGAAGAACAAGGCTCCGCTCTCGTAGCGCTTTTTCGTCAGCACGACGGTGCCGCCTCCGTCTTGATGCGCACGGTCGATGGCCTGCTGGATGGTGCGGAAGCGGCTGGCGTCGTAGACGGCCTTGCGTTTCTTCACCACAAATATTTTTGCTTCCCACGGCGAGAAGGTCAGACGGGCTTGCATCTTGCCCTCCTTGACGCTGGCTTGCAGGTGACCGATTTCGCCGGTCTTCGCATTCCACACCTCAATATTCCCGACCTTGTTGAATTCTGCCAGCATGTAGTCCGAGCGTTTCTTCTGGTTGAAGACGAAGAAGATCTTCGTTCCGTCGTCCATGCGCCGGACGGTGCACGTGATGCTGTCGTTCGGGTTGCCCACCAGCCTGAATTCAGGCTCGGGCAGCGCTTGGACCATCTGTTCGGTCCACACGGAGTCTTGCACGTGGAGTACGTTTCGGGGCAGCACAATCGGCTTCTGGTCCATGAACGAACGTCCGGCCGTGGCCTTGGGAGCGTCTCCGTAGAGGATGATGCGGCCGCCTCGGTTGGCAAACTCGCTCATCTTCTCCCACGCCGCCTCTGTGATGACCTCTGCCGAGGGCACGATGAGCGTCTCGTAGCGCTGTCCGCTGCGGTTCTTCAGCGAGCCGTTGCCCACGGTGCAGGCCTCGACGATGCCGTCGTCGGTGATGAAGTCGTAGTCGTATTGGTGGCGTGTCAGCTGGTGGGCAGCCGCTTTCATGAAGTCGTCAGCGCGGTTGTTGCCCAGCCACAGGGTCGGGATGGGCGCATAGATGGCGATGCGTGCCGTCGGTTTGCCCTGTTGCATGAGCCAGGTGGTGCGGTTCACGTAGTCGTTCAGTTGCTTCATGTCCGGGTCTGCCATGTAACCGGTGGCTCCGCGCTTGCTCATCCAGAACATGAATTCGAAGAAGTTGATGCCTCGGGCTATCTGGTAGTCGACCACGAACTTCGCCTTGGCAGCATCGAGCTGGTGCGAGAAGGCAGCAAAGCTCTCGCTGAAGGCACGCGGTTTGCCGTAGACGTGTGCCACCGACGATGCCAGTCGGGGGAATTCTGTCTGTGCTCCCATCCATATCTGGCTCCAGATGACGTCGATGCCGGGCACCTGTACGCGGCTGAGGCAGCGGAACGGGTCGCCTTCCATCTTCACACACCAGGGCAGCATGTCGTCTTTGTCCATGTGCGTGATATGCTCCACTCCGAATATTTGGCACCATTCGGCCTGCTTTTTGAAATAGTTGTCGGCGAAGAGTCGGCTCCACACGTCCCAGTAGTCGGCCTTGGCGCGGCGCTCCTGCTCTGTTGCTGTGGGGTCGTAGAGCGATGTCCGCTCGTTGCGCACGAACGAATTGAGATAGGGAGTGAGGTCATATCCCTTTTGTTTCTCGAAGATTTCCTTCATGTTCGTGGTCCATGGCACGCGCTGGAAGGCCGGTTCGTCGCCGCGGAAGCCCAGCACGGTGGTCTCCATGAGGATGCCCAAGTGCTTCTGGTACTGGTCGTGTGTCCAGTTGATGTATTGTTTGACGGCTTCAGGGTCAAGGTAGTCGCAGAGTGAGTTGCTCTCGTCCTTGCCACGTGTGGGGTTGTTCACGCATCGCGTCTGCGAAGAACGCCGCACGGCTTTCACCCCGTCGCCGTCGGGGACGAGTGCCTGCATGCACAGGTCAGGCCGTTCCTTCGAGAACTTGCCGCCTGCCATGCCGCTGGGGTACTTCCCTTCGTCGATGATCCACATGCGCATGCCGCGCCGTTGCACGGCCTCCGCCATCAGCTTGACGTTTTTGAACCATTGCTCGCTGAGATATTCCGTGCCCATGTCGTAGCCGGGCTCGATGATAACGTTGCGGAAACCCTTTTGTTGAATGGCATCCAGGTCGGCATTGATCACCTGTTGGTTGATTTCTCCGTCCCATCCCAGTATGACATGGTTGCTGGTTTCCACGGGAGGGTTCTTGAAATGATCAACGTTTTGGGCGTGTGACAGCATTGCGGTCACGAATGTCGTCAGTAAAAAAAAGAGCTTTTTCATTCGTTTGGGTGTTTGTTTCTGCAAATATAGCGACTTTTCACCAAACGACAAAAATTTTCCGTCTCTTTTGTTGGAAAGGACTCCTGAACAGCAGCCTGTGGTTTTGCGGGCCATCCGACGTGAGTCCTTCTCCTGTTACGCGTACGAGTGCATGCCACCGAGGAAGTAGTTGACGCCGAAGTAGGTCATCAGAATGGTGAGGAAGGCAAGCGTGACGTAGATGTGATAGACAAGCGGGCGTTGCAGACTGCGCAGCGACCGCTCATGAACGGCTACGGCGTAGACCATGAAGGTGATGAGTGCCCACGTTTCTTTCGGGTCCCAGCTCCAATATGTTCCCCATGACACGTTGGCCCAGATGGCTCCGATGAAGATTCCGAATCCGAGACAGGTGAGTGCGGGATAAAGGAAGAGTTTGGAGAGGACGGCAAGGTCGGCCAGCGCGGTTCGGTTTGCTTTCAGGACAGCGAGCAACAGGGCCGTCAGTCCGCACACGAAGGTGAGCGCGAGCAGTGCGAATGCCATCATGATGATGCTGACATGGAGCGTCAGCAGCGGCGACGCGAGCACAGGCATGATGTGTGTGATCTGCGGATCCATCTGCGAGATGTGGCTGACGAGCAGGAAGAAGCCCGACATGAGGAAGCCGAAGCAGAGGATGATGCGGAACCGTCGGCACACGATGAAGCTGACGAGCATGATCATCCATGCCATGAGGAGCATCGTTTCGTAGCCGTTGCTCATGGGAATGGTGCCCGAAATAATCCAACGCAAAGCCAAACAGACGGTCAGGGCAAGGAAGGAGAGGGCGAGAACGACGAGTGAAAGACTGATGGGAAGGTTCCGTCGATAGAAAAGACGGCGTACATTCCGCTCGGAGTAATTGTTATTTTTCAATTGTCCATTGTCCATTGAATGACATTTTCCTTCTGAGCTGCTACCGTTCCCGCTGTCCCTCCCCCCTCGGGGGAGTTGGAGGGGGCTTCCCTTTCGCTTCGTAATCCTCCAGATGAAAAAGAAGAGCAAGAGGAAGCCCATCGTCAGGTTGACCATGAAAAGCACGGTGGCGAAGGGGAATGCGTTGTAGATGCGCTCGGCCCGCGTCTTCGTTGATGAAGGGATGGAGGCAGCTCCGAAGGTGCGTTGGTAGCGCATCATCTTCTCGAGGGCCTCGTTCATGCGGTCGTAGCGGGCGGCATGTGCGTCTTCGTTCAGCAGCGTGAAGATGTTGCGGATGTACTCCTGCCGCTCCGTTTCCATGGTTTCGGGGAAGTGATCGGCAGGCGAGTACCAGACGATGGAGGTCTTCTTCCGCAGCGAGTCGGTGACAGTCGGTGCCGGAAAAAGCTGAAGCAGCTTGCCCTGTCGCAGTTGCATGATGAGCTGCAGACGGTCGTCGGTCTTCATTACCTCCTGATGGAACTTGTCGTTCTGTCCTTGATAGTACTCGCGCAAGTGCGGACCGAGCAGATAACCAGTGCCGTCGGCGAAGAACGTGTTCACCGAGCACTGGGCTGGTAGCTGTTTGGCCTGTCGCAGCGGTCCGTCCTTCATGCGGATGACGGGCTCGTTGCTCCATGCTTCGCCCCAAAAGATGAAGCCCGTGAGCACCTGCTCGGGAGAGAGTCCGCGGTAGCTGCGCTTGCCGCAGAGTTTCTTTGTGAAGTCGAGTGCGAAGGTCTGAAGCGGACAGATGCGGTCGTTGTAGTTGATGAACAGCCGTCCGAAGGCGTCGGCCGTCTCGCGTGGCAGCACCGGAGGCAGCGATTGGTCGCTCTGTTGCGCCTTTGTCGATGCTGTCGACGGCGTGTCGGCTGATGATTGTTGCGTTGTCGATGCCGACGGACGTTCATTGTCCGGTACCGATTGCGCCCGCACTTGCGTTCCCATGGCGCACAAGGCAATAATCATGAGCACGTTGCGTCCCTGTCGGGCGGTGCGGATGAGCTGGCGGTAGGCTCCTTTGGGGTCGAAGAGCATCCAGACGAGAGCCGTGAACAGCAGGGCATAGCCCAGGTAGGTGATGGGAATGCCCCATGGATCGCTGTTCATCGAGAGATAACTGCCGCGCAGGTCGTCGTCATAGCTGCTCTGATAGAGTCGTATGCCTGCGTGGCTGTAGATGTTGTTCATCGACACGAGCCCCTGCCGCTCGCCGTCTTCGTCGCTGACAGTGAAGCGACTGGTGTAGTCGGCCGCCGCGTTTGTACCTTCGTGGTAGTCGATGGTGAAGTCGTCAAGACGGATTGTGAAGGGCAGCGGCAGCACCCCTTTGTCCGTTCTTTCAGTGGAAAGATAGGCATTCGTCGTTTCGCCGAGTCGCAGATGGATGATTCCCTGACGCGAAGTGAGATGTGTCAGCAACGCTCCTGCCAGTATGACGACGAACGAAAGGTGAAGCAGCACGGCCGAAAGCTTTCTCACCCTCCGGTGCAGGAACCATGCCACGGCTACAGCGGTGAGCATTGCCCAGAGTGAAATGAACCACCACGCGCCGTAATAGTGCTCGGCCACGAAGGCTGTGCCGTGGTATTTTTCTACGATGGTGGCGACGGCCATGGCGATGATGACCATCACATAGAGGAAGATGAGAAGCTTTTTCATGTTTCGGAAGCGTGAAAGGGCTGCGCCTTCAGCCGAGGCGGCAGCCCTGAAAGGTGTTAAATGGAGCGCAGGAACTTCACGACAGCGTCGCGGTCTTTCTTCGGAAGATAGAAGAACCGCTCGGTGCTGGCGTAAGCATCGGACTTCTTGCTGTAGGCGTGCCACATGATTGCCTCGATCTCGTTGCGTGCGCGGCAGTCGTGCAGGCGGTCTTCAGCTCCCGTGTTGAGCAGCGACAGTCCGCGTCCCCACAGTGGTGTGGTGCGACACCACGAGCCGTGGATGCCGTTCTTCATGTAAAGGCGGTGCTGAAGCATGTCCGTGTAGGGGTAGATGACCTGGTTGGGATAGCGCGGCAGCTTCAGGTTGTTGGCCAGGATGGGCGCCGGTGCCCAGTAGTCGTCGCTTCCTGTCTGCCAACGCGGCCGGTGGCACGTGGCACATCCGATCTCGTTGAACACCTGCTTGCCCCGTTGCACGGTCTTGTCGTTCAGGTCGCGGGCACGAGGAACGGCCAAACCGCGATGCCAAACCATGTACTGCCAGAAGTTGTTGTCTGTCATTTCGGGCTGGAAGTTGTGGTACGGGTTGTTGAACTGGTCGGTCTTCGGGTCGAGCAGCGCCTTGACGGCCTCGGCGATGCCCTCGTCGGTTCCGTCGTGATAGTAGGGCGACGTGGGATCTTTCTTGATGGCGGCTATCACATCGGGGTTTTTCGACATGGCCGTTGCCCATGCCGTCGTGGTGTAGAGGAAGTGTCGGTCAGAGCGACTGACGTTCGGGATGTTCCACATGGCGTTGGCTCCAGCACCATCCTGCAGCGATGCGCGCGTCATGGCGTAGGTGAATCGCTTGATTCGCTTCGTTCCGTCGGCCAGCGTGTACCAAGCTCCGGGTGCCCAGTCGTTGGCTGTCTTGTCCCAGAAAGCGGGATTGAGCTCCACATAGGGAGCCTCGCGCTGGTATTGCGCCTTGAGCGAGTCTTCGGGAATGGCGTCGAGCAGTCCCGTTCCGTAGAGACCGATGGTCGATTCCAGCCTGAAGGCGAGGTTCGTTGGCTTCGGGTCGGTGTTGAATGCGTGGATGTCGATGGAAAGTTCGGGGTAGATGAGCTCGTAACGCTCTCCGTCGGGGAACTGCATGGGCAGTCCGCTCTCCATTTCCGTGACGGGCAGCCACGACAGATGGATGCCGCTCTCGTCAATCGGGGGCAGGAAGGGCGACACAGCCTTTGTCTGCGGCATGCCGGTGACCTCGGAGATGTAGGGTCCGTCGTCACTGTTGACGCCGTCGGCAGGGTGATAGACCACGAGCAGGTAGCCGTTTCCGCGCTGGTCGGCCTGATAGCTGTCTACACGCTTGCCGTGTCCGTAGCCCGGATGGCAGTGTATGCACGAGGACCGCACGTAGGCCGGTCCGAGTCCGCCGAACGATGCGGTGCTCTTTTGTGTGAAATCGTGCTCGAAGAGCATCTCTCCGCGCTTGAAAGCGTTGAGCAGGTCGGCGCTGGCGATGGCCTCTGTCTCGTCCTCATAGCATGAAGCAGTGGTGTTTTCCGTCGTTCCGAGTTCTCCGCCGGGGTACCATTCCTCTGCTTTGAAGTTGCCGATGGCCTGTCCGACATACTTGTAGTCGTCCTCGGTGATGGTGGACGCATTGGGGTCGAGCCCGTTCTCATCTTCACCGCAGGAAACGAGGCTTGCGGTCAGCAACACGCTGACCATCAGTAGGTTTGTTTTCTTGAAGATGTTCATGTTTATCAGTGTTTTCATTTGTTTCTTCTTAAACCGCAGAAAGTTGTGCCGTCGCCGACGGCACAACTTCTACTACTTGTATTTGTGAGCGTTGATCAGTTTCTCAGCACCCAGGCAGACGTGGCGTTCAGGCAATCGTCAAGCTGCGTGATGGCATCCATGGCCGTCTTCACGGCTGCATCGCCCGGTGCATCGACGAATGCTTTGCTGCTGTTGCGGCAGGCATTCAGCGCAGAGAGCGCAGCCTGCAGCTTCGAGCTGAGCTCGTTGGCCTGGGCGGCATTGTACTTGTTCAGGTAGGCCATGATGGAGTTGTTGGTCCACTGCGAACCTTCCACATTATTATATAGGCTGTTCTGAATGCTCATGATGTTGTCGTAGAAGTCCTTGAACGAGTTGTGGCTGTAGGGCGACTCGATGTAGTTGGGGTCGTCTTCCACCATTTCGCCCGTCTCTTCGTCCTTGCGCTTCTCGGCTTTGCCCACGGCTGCGCGATAGGCCTGTCCCATCTTCTGGTCGGCCACCTCGGCGCAGATGTTGGAACAGCCGCTGACGAGAATCGTCTCCACCACCTTCTTCCACGAAGCCTGCGTGCTGGTGGACGAACCGGCGGCGAGCAGGTCGGCACCGTAGCTCAAACCGTTCTTCTCGACCGTTGTGTTGAAGTCATTGTACACGCGTGCCATCTCGCTGACACGTGTGCGGTGGTCGGCAGCAGCGTCGTTTCCGAGCCATGCCACTTCCAGCTGCCAGCACTTGTCGCGCAGGTCGCAGGCCACGGCTGTTGCGAAGATCACTTCTTCCTTGCCCGTAACGGTCATGCCTTTGAAGTATTCTTCACCTTTGTACGTGTAGTTCTCGGTGGCGTCGTTGTTGAAGATGGCCACTTCGCGGTTCTTGCCATTGCGGAAGAAGATGAACTCTATGCCGTGGAAGCCCAGGTTCTCGGAGGTGAGGAAGTCGCGGGCCCGGCCGTTGACGGCAGCACCCTTGAGGCTTTCAATCTTCTTGTCGTCGCTCAGGTCGTTGGCCAGCGTGGGCACGTCGAGCGGCCATGTATCGATGTGCGGGTCTATTTCAAAGTCAGAAGCCGCGCCGTAGAGGAAGGCTTCGCTCTGTTCCCAGTATTTGCGTGCGTTCTTGTAGGATGTGCAGATGGCGTCGATCTCGTTCTGTGCGACGGTCGATCCGGCCTGCAGCTTTGTGTTGAGAGCCGTGATGAGCTGGTAGAGCCTCTCGGTCTCGTTGGCCAGGTTGGTGTAGGTGGGGTTGACGACGTCGCTGAGATACTTGCCTGTCATCTCTTTCAGTGCGTTGTTCTGTTCCTCGACGGTGTTTCCCTTGTTGTCATCATCGTCGCTGCTGCACGAGCTGAAGCCCATGCTCAGCGTTCCTGCTGCCATCAGCAGGAACGCAAACTTGAAAATCTTCTTCATTTTATTGATATTGAAATTGTTGATGTATGTGTGTCATGTGAATGATAGCCGCGATGGCCTACAGGAAGAATCCCTCGTAGGCCACACCGATGTTGATGGCGGGCTCGTTGTTGAGCGGACTCTTGAAGATGCGGTGCGAGTATTCGGCCTTGATGGCAATCTGCTTCAGCGGGAAGTAGTTCAGTCCGGCCACCACGCGGCTGCGCTTCGTGTAGTTGTTCGTGGCCGGCGACTGCGAGTGCTCGCGTATGTAGGAGTCGTAGACCTCGTAGCGCCCGAAGACGAACAGACGCTTCTGCTGTTGTCGCAGGCTGTTGATCTGCGAGAAGACGTCGTAGCCCGCCTCGATGCCGATGGCCATGGCGTTCTTTCCCACGAGCGTCTTGTTGTAGGGCGAGCTTTTGGGCGAGTTGATCTTCGCGTTGTTCAGCATCGGCGTGTCCGAGATGTAGCCGTAGTCAGCCTGTCCGCGCACGATCCAGTTCCAGCGGTTCAGTGTGAAGTCCACGCTGCCGATGAAGACGTTGGCCTTCACCTTGTCGTATGTCTTGCCCTCGCCCTCCATGTCGTTCGGGTAGGTGTTGTGCATTGACTGGCCGCCGTAGCCGCTCACGCCTACGCGCAGACCGTCGATGGGAAAGTAGTCCAGACGGGCAGCGAACCCGTATTTGTTGGCGGGCTTGAACTCGTAGGCCGAGCCGGCTCCGCTGTGAATCCATTGATCGCGGCTGAACTTCAGCGCATTCAGGCCTGCCACCATCTGCAGCTCGTAGCGCAGCCGTCCCGAACGCCCCCAGAAGGAGACGCCCGTGTCGTGCCAGGTGGAAGGAAGGATGGTGTTTTCGCCCTCGGGACGATAGACGGTGAAGAAGTTCAGCGGCTCGTGGTGGGCGTTGTTCAGTCCGACGGGCACCACGATGTGGCCCACGCGGAGGTTGGCCGACGGCGAGAAGCTCTTCTGAATCCAGAACTGTTCCAGCTCCACTTCGCCGCCCTTTTCCACCTCGGTCTCGTATTCGCCGCCCTCGTCGGTCTCTATTTCCACGGCAGAGCCCGCACCCGAGTGCTCGAACTCAATCTCGGTCCCCATGGTCCAGCCCTTGCCGAAGTCGTAGCCCATGTAGACAACAACGTGAGGCAGGTCGAAACGGCCGTTGCTCGGGTCGTCCTTGTACTTGGACGGATTGCGGTATCGGTACTGGTTGTCGCTGTAGAAATGGCGTGAGAGCGCCACTTCGCCGTAGCCTCCGATGCTCAGTCGGTTGCCCCGCGCGTGGCTCATCACGCTGTCGCCTGCTGCTGTTTGTGCATAAGTGTTTGTTGCAGCCAGGAGTGCGCAAGTTGTTAGTGCAATGATAGTGTGTTTCATTCTTGCTGCTCTTCTTTATAATGTATATAGGAGCGTCGTTGTTCCAAAATCGGGTGCAAAATTAACGGTTTCCCAGAGACCGTGCAATACTTAAAACTTGGTAAATTGTCGGGCAGAAATCGCTGTTCCTTCTTTCCTTTCATCATTATGGGGGATGAACGACGGAACGCTCCGGAGCTCTTCCTGCGGGCCCCGTCGGCAACCGAAACGATGCGGAAAACGAAGTCGCCGAGACGGGGTTTGTCAACATTTTCTACCAAAAAAACAGGTACACATTTTTTTTCATTCTACGTGAACGAATGCGGTTGTCACGGTAAAAGAATCGGACAAAAGCGGAAAATTTTTCTGACTGTTTTTCAAAATGGACCATTTTACATTGCAAAACGGGCCATTCTGCTCGTCAGAATGAGCCGTTTTGCTCGCCGAAATGGCCCGTTTCTGAGAGTAAAATGAGTCATTTTGAAAGCCTGAAAAATGTAAAGAAAATACAAGAGCTTTCGTATCAGGCGGTTAGGACTCTCTCATATTTCGCTTGTACGCGTCCGTCGGATTTTTATTTTAGAATGATGGCACTCACGGAGGGCCAAATTGCACTTTTTGTCAAATTAATTCAGATGGTACAAGGCGAAGCCCTGCTCGCCGTGAAGTCCCGGAAACAGCAATAAGCAGGCTTTTCGGTCAACTTTTTTTATAAATGTTTTGCTTTTCAATGAAGAAACACTATCTTTGTGGTGAATTTGAAAACGCTTGAATCGGTTTTTTTTTATGTGGAAACGCAGTTATTTCTGTATAGTAGCGTTGCTTTTTGCTCTGTTGTCGGCGGATGCTCAGACGACGAGCGGGCAGGGTTTAGGTTTGGACACAATGGTGACGGTGGGCTACATCACGGGCGGTGCAGGCACGTTGACAGGCTCTACGCAGAAGCTTGACGCGAGTCAGATGAACAACAAGAACCAAGTGACGAACGCCCTGGATGCCATCCGCGGCCGTGTGGCCGGTATGCAGGTGGAGCGCAACGGGGCCAATGCGCTGAGCGCCGTGCGCCTGCGTGGCACGACATCGCTCACGGGCGGCAACGATCCGCTGATCATTGTCGACGGTGTCATGGGCGACCTGTCGCTGCTGTCGAGCGTCTATCCCACCGACATTGAGAGTTTCACCATCATGAAGGACGCCGCCGAGACCTCGCAGTATGGGTCGCGCGGAGCCAACGGCGTCATCGAAGTGACCACGCTCCGCGGCAAGGCAGGGCAGATGCGCGTGAACTATAACAGCTCGTTCGGGCTGTCGACGGTCTATAAGACGCTGCCGATGATGAGCGCCTCCGACTACCGCGCCTATCAGGCCACGAACAACAAAGACGAGTCAATCTACGGCGCGGTGTTCGTAGACCGCGACGGCGACACCGACTTTCAGGACATCATCCTCCGCACCGGATTCACACAGAAGCACCACATCGCCTTCTACGGCGGCACGGAGCAGTCGAGCTACCGCGTGTCGTTAGGTTACATTGACAATCGCACGGTCATCAAGGGCATCGGCGACAACACGTTCATGTCGAACATGAACATGACGCAGATGATGTTCGACGGTGTGGTGCGCGTAGACATCGGCATGTTCGGTTCGGCCGGAAAGACGCGCAAGATTGTGGACGAGCAGAATCTGTTCTACTCGGCAGCCGCTTTCAATCCCACCTTCCCCGACCATCCCAACCGCGACGGACTGTGGGACGGCTACACCTCGGCCTCGCAGATCAATAACCCCATGGCACTGCTCGACAAGCAAGACCACGACGAGAGCTCGGTCATCAACACTCACGTGAAGCTGACGTTCAACCTGCTGCCCGAGCTGAAGCTGACGCTCTTCGGATCGTACACCAACAGCGTGGAGCAGGGAGCGCAGTACTTCCCCTCCTACGTGTGGAACAAGGGGCAGGCTTACCGCTCCACACGCAAGATGGAGGCACTGTTAGGGAACGCCATCCTGCGCTTCAACAAGAAGTGGGGAGTGCACAACATCGACCTCATGGGGCTGGGCGAGTTGCAACAAGAAACGCACCGCGGCTTTAACACTACCGTTACGAACTTCACCACCGACCGTTTGGGCTACGACAACCTGGCCGCCGGTGCGCTGCGGCCATGGGGCGGCACGGGCTCCTACTTCGAGAAACCGAAGATGGTGTCTGTAATGGGCCGCGCCAGCTACACGCTCCTCGACCGCTATGCCCTCACCGTCACGGCACGTGCGGACGGTTCGAGCAAGTTTGGCGCCAACCACAAGTGGGGCATCTTCCCCTCCGTCTCCGGCGCATGGGTGGTGAGCAAGGAGCCTTTCATGCAGCGTCAACGCATCTTCAGCAATCTGAAGCTGAGCATGGGCTACGGCACGCTCGGCAACCAGGCCGGCATCGACTCATACACCACACTGGCGCTGGTGAACCCCAACGGCTACGTGCCTGCGGGCAACGACAACGTGGTGTCGTTTGCCGACCTGAAGAACATGAACCCCGACCTGAAGTGGGAAGTGTCGCGCACGTTCAACTTCGGACTGGAGGCACAGCTGTTGCGCGACCGTCTGCTCTTCTCACTCAACTACTACTACACGCGGGTGAGCGACATGCTCTACGCCTACTCCGTCAGCGTGCCGCCCTTCAAATACAGCACCATGGTGGCCAACCTCGGCGCCATGCGCAACAAAGGTCTTGAGATATCGGTCGGCGGAACGCCTATCAGCACGCCAGACATGGGGCTGACCATCAACGGCAACATCACCTTCCAAAACAACAAACTCATCTCGCTGAACGGTTATTTCAACGGTGAATATCTGCGCGCAGGCGACGTCCACGCCATCGCATCGCTGAACGGTGCCGGATTCCACGGCGGAAGCAACGACGTCACCTTCCAAATGGTGGACCACTCATTAGGAACATTCTACCTGGCCCACTGCCAAGGGCTCGTGGGAACGGAAGATACGGGCTACACCTACGACATCGAAGACTTCAACAACGACGGAGAAGGGTCGTCGCTCGACAGGCAGGTGTGCGGACAGGCCATGCCCAAGGTGCTCGTGGGCTCCAACTTCTCGTTCCGCTACAAAGACTTTGACATCTCCATGCAGGTGAACGGTGCCTTCGGACACAAGATGTTCAACGGCACGGCGCTCACATACATGAACGTCACCGCCTTCCCGCTCTACAACCTGCTGAAGGATGCTCCGCAGCGAAACATCCAGGACCAGGAGGTGAGCGACTACTGGCTGGAGCGCGCCGACTACGTGAACGTGGACTACATCACCGTGGGCTGGCGCGTGCCGCTTCGCGAGAACCGATTCATCCGCTCCATGCGACTGTCGCTGACCATGAACAACGTGTGCACACTGACGGGCTACAGCGGACTGACACCGATGCTCAACAGTTCGAACCTCAACGCAACGCTGGGCCTCGACGACAAACGTTCCTACCCGCTTTACCACACGTACACGCTGGGCGTAAGCCTGAATTTCTGATACCATTCCCCCCTCAAAAAAACAAAGACGATGAAAGCAAAAATACTTCTGATCTGCATCGTGGTGGCATGCTACTCGTGCGACTCCTTCCTCGACGAACGACCTAAGAGCGCGCTGACACCCGAAGATGCATACAACAGCCTGACCGACCTGCGCAACAATGCCGTGCTGGCCATCTATAATAATATTGGTGGAAACAAGGACTCGCAAGGACTGCAAGGAACGGGTAGGGGAGTGTTCGACTTCAACTCGCTGACTACCGACGAGGCCATCATGCCCACACGAGGCGGCGACTGGTACGACGGCGGCTTCTGGCAGACGCTCTACCTCCACTCGTGGACGCCCGGCACGGCCTCGCTCTCCGACATGTGGCAGTATCTCTTTGGCTCGGTGATGCTCTGCAACGACTATCTGGAGAAGGTGAAGATGTACCAGGTGACCCACACCGACGAGGTGCTCGACAACTACGTGGCCGAACTGCGCAGCGTGCGCGCCCTCTTCTATTTCTACCTGATGGACCTCTTCGGACGCGTGCCGCTGGTGACGACCACCAATGTGACGACATCCGAGCTCACACTGTCGGACAGGTCGGTCGTGTTCCGCTTCATCACCGACGAACTGCAGAAAACCATCCCACTGCTCGCCGCCGAGAAGAGCAACATCTTCGGCGAATACTACGGACGCATGACGCGACCTGTGGCATGGTTCCTGCTGGCCAAACTGGCGCTCAACGCCGAGGTCTACTGCGACAACCGCTGGACACAGAAGGGACGGCCCGTTGCATCGACCATCCTCTTCACCCACGAAGGGAAGAAATATAACGCCTGGGACTTCTGTACACTCTGCTGCGACAGCGTGTCAAACTACGGCTACCGGCTGGAGCGCGACTTCACGGCCAACTTCTCTCCCACCAACGAACATTCTTCCGAGAACATCTTCACCATTCCCATGGACCCCGTGCGCTACAAAAACTGGTACTGCTACTTCTTCCGCTCGCGCCACTACAGCCACGGAGCCGTGCTCGGAGGTGCTTCCGAGAACGGAACGTCGGCCACCATAGACCTTTGCGGCGCCTTCAAGGCAGAGACAGCTCAGGAGGATCCGCGTTTCAGGATGACCTTCTATTCGGGCAGCGTCTACGAGAACGGACACCAGGTCTACGAAGACGACGGGAAGACACCGCTCGTCTACCTGCCCTACGTGGTGAAGCTCGACCTCACGGGAGAGCCTTTCGAGAAAACGGCGGGCGCACGCTTGCGCAAATATGCCAACGACCCCAACGCCAACGCCGACGGACGGGCCTGCAACAACGACATCGTCCTCTTCCGATATGCCGACGTGCTGCTCATGGAAGCCGAAGCTCTGGTACGCAGCGGCCACGTCAGCGAGGCCGCCCGGCCGCTCAACGAGGTGCGCGCACGGTCCGGACTGAACGGCATCAGCCCCACACTTGACAACATCTTGCACGAGCGATACCTCGAACTGGCATGGGAGGGATGGCGCCGCAACGACATGGTGCGCTTCGACATCTACAAGGACGCTTACGGACTTCGCCCGCAGCAGCCTGACGAGGAGAACGGCTTCACCACCGTCTTCCCCATTCCCGGTGCCATCATCGACATGCATCCCGACTGGGAGCAGAATCCCGGCTATTGAATCATTCACCCATCGACAATGAATCAGGTTTAATCATTTCTTGTAGCAATCGTGTGCAGAAAAACAGGATATAGCTTTGCCATTTGTCGAAAAATGAATATCTTTGCAGCATAGAAACAGTTATCTATATGGACAACTACCGATTATATAGCATAGGACACTCGAATCAGTCACAAGAAGAGTTTCTTGAATTGCTCAACAAGCATGATATCAACTGCATCGTGGATGTCAGAAGCGTGCCAGCCAGCAAGTTCACGCCTCAATTCAATATGGAGCCTTTGAAATGGTTCCTGCGGAGTCATGACATTCAATACTTGCATTTCGGCGACGAATTCGGAGCAAGGCGAACAGACTCTCTGAATGCCGACGGACAAGTGGACTTTGAGATAGCGGTGAAGACACCCTCCTTCAGGCAAGGTGCTGACCGATTACTCCACGGACTGCAAAAAGGATTTCGCATCTCGCTCATGTGCTCGGAAGCCAATCCACTGGAATGCCACAGGTTTTCGCTCGTCTCGAGATATTTCCACGACCATGGTCTTGACGTGAAGCACATCTTGAAAGATGGAGACCTTGCCTCTCATACCGAACTGGAAGAGGAAATGATCTATACCTACCTGCATTCCAAGAAGCACCTGCTCGCAGAAATCGACCAGCTATTCGGTACATATACCAAAGAAGACCAACGAAGGGATGCCTATCGGATTAAGAACAAAGAAATAGGTTTTAAACCTGAACTGGAAAAACAGCTTTACCTATGATAACCATCTTCACCATCGGATTCACGAAGAAAAGTGCAGAGCAGTTTTTCCAACTGCTACGCGATAACAACGTCAAGAAACTTGTTGATGTGCGCATCAACAACAGCAGTCAGCTGGCTGGCTTTGCCAAAGGAAAAGACCTGGACTTTTTTGTGCGAGAGATCTGCCACATTCCATATCAACACCTGACAGATTTTGCTCCTACCAAGGAATTGCTCGACAAATGGCACAAGCAAGAAGTGAACTGGAGTGAATATGAAGCCATCTATACATCCATGCTGAAGGCCAGGGACGTTCTGCGCAAATACGGCATCAAGCAGTTTGACCAAGCATGCTTCCTTTGTAGCGAAGAGACACCAGAGAACTGCCACCGCCGACTGTTGGCAGAGTATTTGCAAGAACATTCACCAGAAGAAGTCAGGATTGTTCATCTTATTTAGATTTCCATGGATAAATATATAGTATGTCTGGCCAACTCTTATAAACGGGGAGGTCGGTGTATTGCCGGTATTGAAGTCTTTTATAGTCACAACAAGCAATGGGAGATTGTGCGAGACAGAGATGGCAGACCCCATTGGATTCGACCCATCTCACGGTCGACACAATATGGTGAGATCCCCACCGAGTATGCCTATGGAATCAACCTGTGTTCTTTGGTGAAGATTACCGATGTTTCGGAGTGTCCTAATCAAGCACATACAGAGAATGTCAGTTATTCTCGGATAGAAGTGTGCCCACTTTGTTTTCCATGCAGCCATGCCATGCTCCACCTCTTGACCGACAACCTCCATCACACCCTCTTTCAGAACAGAGGACGAGCTGTTTCAGTCAATAAGCTGGCAGATATCGATTACTCGCTGATGCTGATACATGTCCAAAACGCCCACGCCTATCTCGATGAGGAAAGGTCAAAGTCAAAAAACAGGGTTTCATTCACTTACAATGACACAGAATACGACCTTCCCGTGACTGATCCTGCATTCTTGGATTGTTTTAGGAATTCCCCTAACAGCTATGCTACAATTCCTGATGTTTACCTCACATTGTCGCTTGGCTTGGAGTTTGAAGGATGGCTTCACAAGTTGGTCGCTGCCGTTGTCATACCTACTGACGCCATCAGCAATATCCCCAATCCACAGGCGAAGGACTCGTCTGACAGACAAGTCACTTCCTACACTCAGGAACGCCCCAGCTGGTTCGACGAATATGATCAAGAACTGGAGCGTCTTCTGAAGTTAAAGGAAGACATCGAGAGTAAAATAACTGAACTCAGGGCGAGCCTTCTGAAACAAATGGAGAACAAAAATGTGAGCCAAGTGAACTCGCAACGTTTCACCGTTACTTATTCTCCAGCCAAAACAGTGATGCAATTCGACGGTCGCACCTTCCGTGCTGAGAACGATGAGCTATACTCCCGCTACTGCAAACCTAAGCAAAGGGAGGCATCAATCACCGTGAAAAGGATAAAAAACCTGTCAGACATAGAGCAATAACAGCTCCCTACAAAAACATATCATGATGAGAAATCGCACAAAAAATAAAGAACAAGCAGAAACGCGCATCCTCTTCGTATGTCTGGGCAACATCTGCCGCAGTCCGGCGGCGCATGCCGTGATGGAATGGCTCGCCGAACAACGGGGAGTGGCCCATCTGTTCGAGATAGACAGTGCGGGCATCGGAGCCTGGCACACCGGACAGCTGCCCGACCGGCGCATGCGTGAGCACGGCAGCCGCCGCGGTTATTCGTTCACGCACCGTGCCCGACAGGTGAAACGCGAGGACTTTGACCGTTTTGACTATGTCGTCGGAATGGATGAAGAGAATCTGCTCGACCTTCGCCGCCTTGCAGCGTCGCGTGAGCAGGCTGCAAAAATCCGTTGTCTGGCCGATTTCCTTCGTCATCATCCCGGTCAGACCACGGTTCCCGATCCTTATTACGGCGGACCGCGCGATTTTGAACTGGCTCTTGACCTCGTGGAGGATGCCTGCAGTGGTCTGTTGGACGAGCTGTTGTCGTCGGGTCAAGTCTGAATGTTGGTGAGAAACGAGAAAGAGACTCTTCCTCGTTGAATACTTGACTTTATCTCGATGAACAGTTGTTTATGCCTTTCTCAACTGTTTTTGCTAAATAAACCGCACGTTCAGAAGCGGTAAAAGGCGATTCACTGGCAGGTTAGACAAACGTTTGGAATATTTAACACCAGTTGATGTATGGTTTTCTGTATTTTGCCGTTTAATGAAATAGATATTATGAAACATGATAATAAACTTAAACACACAACAGGAATGAAGAATCTTATAATGTGGAGAAAATCGCAGTTTAGCGAAAACCATGCTAATGGCCGAGCGAGAGCGATTTATGCAATCGCATTTGCGATGCTTGTTGTCCTCTCCCTCGCCTCTTGCAGCAGCGACGATGAGGAAATAAGACAAGATTACCAGCCAGCCCATCGCTCGGTCATATTCAACGGAGTGAAATTGGTGCTGACAGATGCTGACGGTAACGACCTTGGCGGTCAGACCGAAATGTTCAGTACACTGAGGATCTATGGCAACTTGTCTAAGCAATACGTTTCGACAGAAAGACGGACAGAGGACGGGATAACATATATTAAGTTCAATGCCGACTTGCCCGACGAGCGGAATATCAACTACAATGAAACCAAACATATCGGCACGGGAACTTCCACGATGACCATTACTGTCGATGGAAAAACCGCATATCTGACGTTTGCCTTCGAAGCCATCAGTAGCGGTGAGGTTATGTATGGAGGTAATGACATCCACGTCATCGGTGCTAAGCTTGGCAACGAGTTCATTACTAACGAAGAGGACGGTGATATGGTGGTCGTACTGATTGTAAACAAAGACAGGCTGACTCTCTCAGACAACGTGCCCATTCCCGAGGAAGCCGCAGCAACCAGCCTGACTGCCGATGCCCCACTGAAGGACAAGACCTATCTGGGATCAGGCTATGATGTGACGGGAGCCTTTCTCAGCAACGACTGCTTGCGTGAGAACGTGATAGACTTGAGCAAGTTCGATGACAGCGAAAAAATGAATTTAGATGCTTATAGTGGCTCGGGAACTATAGTTAGTGGAGTTAACAATGCATGGGGATTCCTCAATGGGCTCCGCAAAGGATTGGGATTCACACAGGAGGGTGAACCTGGCGATGTCTATTTTGCCGGAACGTTTACGGACAATCCGCTATTCAAAGACGCCTCGGAACGTGGCGACGACTTTTCTTTCTTGATGTATATGGACCGCTACACCGCCTTTAGCCACCATCTCAACATGCCTATCAATCCATCCAAGGCTCAGTTGGAGCAAATGCTGACCGACGAATTTAAGAAGGCACTGGCCGAGGAAAGTGCTGAACGCATCGTGGAACGTTTCGGTACACACGTGCTGAAGAAGGCTGCCATGGGAGTGAACATCCTTTCGCTCTACCGCTCTGGCCTGAAAGCCAATACCCGCGATGCTGACCGCTTTACGGCAAGTATGTTCCGCCGCATGAACGAAGTCTACCGCCCCATATTCTGGGGCATCACAGACCGTAAGGCCACCAAGGGCGGCGCCATCTCCTGCCAATTTCATGGTGGGGCAACACAGCAACTGTCGGCAACATTGGCCCGTTCTCCCATGTCGACTGAAGAATCATCTGCTGCCATCGCCAACTGGTGGAACCAGTCATGCGAAGACGAAACCAATCTTTCGCTTGCTTGGTTGCAGGAAGACCACCTGATCCCCATCTACAAACTGGTGCCCGATGAGACCAAAAGGGCAGAGGTGCAGCGTGCCGTCAAGGCATACATCCACAGCCACCAGTTGAACTAAGCAAATCGGAAACGAATAAGCCTGTTAATACTCATCCTTCAACAAGAAGGAACCGAGCCACATGGGTAAATCTCGGATGTGGTTCGGAAGGTCTTTTGCTTTGGCTGGCACCTATGTCTACGCCGAAAGAAAGTCAAGTCGTTTTTGCGAACGTGCAGTTGAATGAAATAGAATGAAGCATTATAGTAAACTTTACAACTTTAATATAAAACAGAAATGATGAATTTAAAAATCTGGAGACTCGCATTCATGGTGCTTGCTGCTTTCTCCATCGCCTCTTGCGGCAGCGACGATGAAAGTTATTCAACATATTCTTTTGGGCTTACGTCTGCTATCAATGGCAACAATTCCGAAATAGAGGCTATTGAATTTGCATATACCGATGCCTACAAGATGAACAAGATCAAATTCAATCAGCAATTTTTTGCTCCTGGAACGTCAAAAGACTTAATACTCAAATCTTGCAAACAAGCCGAAATTGCCATTCTCACTTCGTCGAGAAAATTCGGAGGACGTTATGTGTATGAAGTAAAATCGAAAGATGAAGTTCTGTATCAGATAGTATATGGAACCAGATAACAGAATAGAAATGAAACGATACAGATAAAAACGCCAGCGAGACAAACAAGAATAATCTGTTTGTCTCGCTGGCGTTAAACGGTTTAGACTTAGATGTAAGCCTTAATACTCATTCTCGTTGAAGAAGAGTTCCTTCTGGGATGCACCGATGCTTTACGCCTGACGAAAGTGTCGGTGTGTTTTTTTACTTGTTCTTCTGGTAGTATTCCAGCCCTTTCTTGACGTTCGTCTTCACGGCATCGCTGGAAAGGGTAGCACCGGTCACACCGTCTACTTTCATCTTCGCAGCTTTTTTCACCGTCTTGCCGTTCCATTTCGGCAGCACTTGCTCCTTGACACGGGCGAAATACTTAGGCGTTTCCTGGTTCTTGATGGCTTCGATGCGCTCCACTTTGTCTTTCTTGATATAAATCTTCAGGGGAGTCGTGCTGCGATAGCCCTTCACGCTGGAGGCCAGTGTGGTCGTGTTCACGACGTATGTTCCGTCGGGCAGTTTCGTCATGGCGTCGTTGTCCTGAGATCCTGCCTTTGCCTGTACGAAGGCGAAAGCACCCGTCAGCACGAGTGCACTGCACGCAATGCTATTCAAAAATCTTTTCTTCATTGTTGTTCCTGATGGTCTTTTACGCATGCAAAGGTAAAAAAATATGTGGGTATACATGTTCTTGTGACATAAAAATTAAAGATAATTAGTGCAGAGGAGGTGTGGATAAGCTTGTTTTACAATTCTAAGTGTCAGATTTCCGTGCGATTAGGGTGCTGTTTGACAGAAAAACAGTATATTTGCAACGACAAAGGGGGAGCAGCAGAAGAACTTCATGACGGACTGCTTGCCCCGGTGCGAAACTACAGAATCAATGAAAATGAACAAGAAAGGAATCATGCTGGCCTGTCTGCTGCTTGGCACTTGTACGATGGCCCAGGCTCAGCAAACAGAAGAGACGAAGACCGTAGCCATCATCATTGGCAACGATGGCGACATGCAGAGACAGCAAGTGGTCGAAACAGAGGCTGCCGCAGTGCGTCGCAAACTGGGATTGAACGAGCAGGAGACGTTCGTGCTCCGCAATGCCGCAGGCCAGCAGGTGGACTATCAGATTTCGTACGACGGCATGTTGCTCTTCGAAGCTTCGGTCCAGCCGCACCGGAAAGCAATCTTCCGTGCTGAAAAGGGTGTGCCGCGAGCTGCTAAGACATGGGTGCACGGAGCGCAATATAAAATCAGGAAGGACGACATGGCATGGGAGAACGACCGATCAGCCTACCGAATGTACGGCCCGGCACTGCAGCAGACGGGCGAGCGTTCGTTCGGCATTGACGTGTGGACGAAGCGAACGCCTGAGCTGGTGCTCGACGAGCGCTACCAGACCGATTACCGCGGCAACGTCGTCGAGGATTCTTTGCGGCGGTCTGGCAATAAGGATGCTGCCCGTGACGTCGACTTAGAGACGTCGTTCCACCTCGACCACGGCTATGGCATGGATGCATACGGCGTCGGTCCAACACTGGGATGCGGCGCTCCGGCGCTGCTCGACGGCGAAAGGCTCATCCTGCCGTGGTGCTACGAGAGCTATCGCATTCTCGATAACGGACCCTTACGCTTCACGGCGGAGCTGACTTATCAGCCTGTGAGCATCAGCCACGCCTCGCCTGCCGGGCAAACCACGTCTGTCGTCACCGAACATCGCTTGCTTTCGCTCGACAAGGGATCGAATTTCAACCGCATGACGGTGTGGTACGACGGGTTGAAGTCGCCGTTGGCACTCGCTGCCGGTGTGGTGCTGCATGGCGGCAAGCCCCTTCTGGCGAAGGACCATGTGCTCTATGCCGACCCTACCGAAGCTCCTGACCGACACAATTCCCAGGTGTTCGTCGCCACGTTGTTCCACAACGGCGTCGACCAGACGCGCGTCCTGAAGTCCGACGAGAGAGTCAGCCATGCCATCGGCATTGTCGACAACTACGACGGACATCCTTATACCTACTACTTCGGCGCAGCATGGAGTCTCTACGACGTCCGTTCCATCGAGGAATGGCAGCTGCGCGCCACGCAGTTCATGCAGGCACTGGAACAGCCGCTCTCCATCACGCTTCAATAAAGGCCCCACGCAGTTCTGTTTGCGGCGATACCATCGCCGCAAACTCTCCATTACCCTTCAATAAAGGCCCCCCATTCTGCCGCTGCCTATTTCATAATAAAAGATAAATAATGAACGAATCTTCGTCCATTCATTTTTTTTTACGTAAATTTGCACGATTTTTGCGCACAGACTACTTCGTGCGCAGGCAAGATGTTAGTTAAAACAATAAGTATTTTAAATTTTAGATGAACGTAATTACGAAAACCCTTCAGTTGGCTGATGGCAGAACCATCACCATTGAAACCGGGAAAGTGGCAAAACAGACCGACGGTTCCGTTGTCCTCCGCATGAACAACACCGTTCTACTGGCCACTGTTTGTGCCGCAAAGGATGCAGTTCCCGGAACAGACTTCATGCCTTTGCAAGTAGACTACCGCGAGCAGTACGCTGCTGCAGGACGGTTCCCCGGTGGATTCACCAAGCGCGAAGGCAAAGCCAGCGACAACGAAATCCTCACCAGCCGACTCGTCGACCGTGTGCTTCGCCCGCTCTTCCCCTCTAACTACCATGCCGAGGTGTTTGTAAACGTCATGCTGCTCAGTGCCGATGGTGTTGACCAGCCCGATGCCTTGGCCGGATTCGCAGCTTCAGCAGCTTTGGCCTGTTCAGATATTCCCTTCGAGTGCCCCATCTCCGAAGTGCGTGTCGCCCGTATCGGTGGCGAATATGTCATCAACCCCACATTCGAGCAGATGAAAGAAGCCGACATGGACATCATGGTCGGCGCATCGGCCGACAACATTATGATGGTCGAAGGCGAGATGAAGGAGGTGTCCGAGCAGGATATGATCGGCGCACTGAAGGCGGCCATGGCAGCCATCAAGCCCATGTGCGAGCTGCAGACAGAGCTCTCCAAGGAGCTCGGTAAGGACGTCAAGCGCGAATACGACCACGAGGTGAACGACGAGGCCCTGCGCGAGCAGATGAACAAGGAGCTCTACCAGCCCGCCTACGACATCACCAAGCAGGCTCTGCCCAAGCAGGACCGTGCCGACGCCTTCGAGAAGCTGCTCTCCGACTTCAAGGAGAAATTCTTCGAGGCTCATCCCGAGATCACGGCCGACTCCGAAGTGTCGAAAGACGAGTACGACGCCATGATGGACCGCTACTATCACGACGTGGAGCGCGACGCCATGCGCCGCTGCATCCTCGACGAGGGCATCCGTCTTGACGGCCGCAAGTGCGACGAGATACGCCCCATCTGGTGCGAAGTGTCGCCTCTGCCCATGCCTCACGGAAGCTCCATCTTCACGCGCGGAGAGACACAGAGCCTCACCACCTGCACACTCGGAACGAAGCTCGACGAGAAACTCGTCGACGACGTGCTGGAGCGCGGATACATGCGCTTCCTGCTCCACTATAACTTCCCGCCGTTCTGCACAGGCGAAGCACGCGCTCAGCGCAGCGTGGGCCGCCGCGAGATCGGTCACGGACACCTCGCATGGCGCGGTCTGAAGGGCCAGATCCCCGAAGACTTCCCCTACACCGTACGCCTCGTCAGCCAGATTCTCGAGTCCAACGGTTCCTCTTCCATGGCTACCGTCTGCGCCGGAACGCTCGCATTGATGGATGCCGGCGTACCCATGAAGAAGCCCGTCAGCGGCATCGCCATGGGTCTGATCAAGAATCCGGGCGAAGAGAAGTATGCCGTCCTGAGCGATATCCTCGGCGATGAGGACCATCTCGGCGACATGGACTTCAAGACAACAGGTACCGTCGACGGCCTGACAGCCACACAGATGGACATCAAGTGCGACGGACTGTCGTTCGAGATTCTCGAGAAAGCACTCATGCAGGCCAAGGCCGGACGCGAGCACATCCTGAAGTGCCTCACCGACACCATCGCCGAACCGCGTGCTGAGATGAAGCCCCAGGTGCCGCGCATCGAGCAGTTCGAGATTCCTAAGGAGTTCATCGGAGCCGTTATCGGCCCGGGCGGAAAGATTATCCAGCAGATGCAGGAGGACAGCGGAGCCACCATCACCATCGACGAGATCGACGGCGTGGGCAAGGTGCAGGTCAGCGCTCCTAACAAGGAGAGCATCGATCTCGCCATACAGAAGATTCGCGCCATCGTAGCCATCCCCGAGGTGGGCGAAGTCTACGAAGGCACCGTACGCTCCATCATGCCTTACGGCTGCTTCGTTGAGATCATGCCGGGCAAGGACGGACTGCTCCACATCTCCGAGATTGACTGGAAGCGACTCGAAACCGTCGAGGAAGCCGGACTGAAGGAAGGCGACAAGATTACCGTCAAGCTGCTCGAAATCGACCCGAAGACTGGCAAGTATAAGCTCTCTCACCGCGTCCTCATCCCCAAACCCGAGGGTTACGTGGAGCGTGAGCGCCGTCCGCGCGGCGAGCGCAACCGCAACGGTAACAACAATGGCGAGCGGCGTGCCAACGGCGAACGTCGCAACAACGAGCGGCGCCCGCACGACAATCGTCACGCTAACAACGGAGAGCGTGCTCCACGCAACGCCAACTTCGACGGTAGCAGAGAACAAGACTACCACGATCCCATGAACGACCACGAGCCGAAGGACTTCAACGACTCGCTCGACCACATGGATTTCTAAACCAATAAAATAGTCATAGCTCAATGTGAAGAGTCCCCGACGGCCTGACGATGGCTGCGGGGACTCTTTCTTTTCGCGGCAACGACTCTTCCGCTGCCGAACACTTGAAAGCACTTTCCCGGTGAACGCATGCCGCCCAAGCCTTCCGGCATGGCAGAATTGTAAACATTTCATACCGAAAAAACACGCACACTTTTTCTTTCATTCTACGAAGACGGAAGCGGTCGTTTTGTCAAAAGAATCGGACAAAACCGGAAGATTTTTCTTTCCGTTTTTCAAAATGGCTCATTTTACATTGCAAAACGGCCCGTTTTGCCGTTCAGAATGATTCATTCTGTCGAGCAAAATGGACCTTTTTCGCGTGCAGAATGAGTCATTTTGAAAGCCCGAAAAATGTAAAGAAAACACAAGTCGTTCGTTCCCAGCTCTTTATAACATTCTCATATTTCGCGCATACGCGTCCACCAGATTTTTATTTTGGAAAACCCGCCGTAATTTCGTATAATAAATGTTATTTTGTAAGCATAATTCAGCGTTTCCCCGATTGTCATCTATAAGGGCGGATAGCCCAGTTCCTACACCACTTTCTTATTCCGAACAGGCATCAGATATTTAGGATGAAGAACAAAGCGAAACAATGAATCTCAAGGTTTTCGCTCGGAGCGGTAGCATCGGTGAAAAGAAAAGGCGACACCCTTGGGTAGGTGTCGCCAAATGTGACGCTTGGTGGTAATCTTCACCGGCGGATAGTTGCATTCGTTCCGGTTGCCGGCAGGTTTGCTTCAGTGCAGAAAGAGAAAGAGGTGAGCGCTTTTCGGCGCTCACCTCGTTCACTGTGAGGGGTCGTTGCTTGCTTTTACTTGGCCATCAGGCGGACGCACATGTACCAGTCCTTGTAGCCAGGGGCGTTGGTTCCCATCTCACCCGTCTTCTTCAGGAATACGTAGCCGCTGCCTGTGCATCCGTAGCGCATCTGATAGGGGTTGAGATTGATGTGGTATTTAAAGCCCAGTGAGGCGGAGACGATAGTGGTCTGCAAACCGTTGCCGTAGAGTTTGCCGGCTCCACATTCAGCCCATGCCTTTTCCCTGTAGTCGCTGTCGAATCCTGTGATGCCTCCCACGCTCATGGCCTCAGCGGGCTGACACTTGCTGGTGTACTTCGAGAGGATGCTGATGATGCTGTCGTAGTCCTTCACGTCGGGCACCTTCCATCCAGCCACCTGCATGTTGTTCAGGTTGTCGTAGCTGTAGAGCCAGGGACAGGCGTAGTTGAACTCGTTGTTCATGCGCTTCTGGTAGTCTTCTCTCATCCAGACGTGGCTGAAGAGCTTCACCACCGGGTAGTCGTGGTCCACGGTCTGTGTCGCGCCGCTCATCTTGTCCTTGAGGTAGAGGGGCTCGATGGTAGAGCTGACCACGTCGCTGTCGTCGATATATCCCTTGTCGTTCTTTTCGGTATAGAAGTTGAGGTCACAGAGGTAGACGGTATTGATGGCTCCCAGAGGCATGTTCTTGTACTCCGAGTAGATGGGCTCTCCGCTCTCGTTGAGCGCCACCTTGCCCGGACGGTGCGTGCTGTCGCCAACGTAGTAGCCCATGTCGTAGCGTGCCTTTCCGTCGGCCACGGGGTAGATGACGGTGACGCGTTCCGTCTGGCTGATGCCTGGCACGTACTCGTGGCAGATCTGTGCCACAACCTCGCCGCCCTTGAGCACTTCCTTGACCTGCGTGCCGTCGTTGGAGAAGGCACCGATGCCGATCTTGGTCATCACGCTGGTGGTGGTTTCAAGATTCGTTGTGGCGAAGTCCTGCAGCATGCGTGTCTCCATGTAGTTCTTCAGTGCCACGCGGCGTGTGCTGTCGCTGACGAGCTCCCAGAGCGGTATGAGGTCGGCTCCTTCGCGTTGTGGAATGGCCATGACCTTCTTGTTCTTGTCGTCCTTCATCGACTTGAGCCATTCCATGACGTTCTCGTCGGTGTCCTTGCCGCCTGAGCCCTGCAGCTTCATCAGCGCGTCGAAGCTGCCTCCCATGGCGCTGAGCGTGGTGTTGATGCTCTCGGAGGCGTTCTGGTACTTCTTCTTCATGTCTGCCGACACGCTTCCGTCGGCTTTGATGAACGAACACTTGTAGCTGGCGCTGGCTGCTGCCTTCAGTTCACTCTCGGTGCTGGCGAGCGACTTGTCGATGGTGGTGGCGTAGGTGAGGTGTCCGCCGAGCGTAGCCTTGAGGAGCAGGTGTGTGCCGAAGTCCTCGATGAGGTCACGGAATCCCTCGTTGGTGCTGGGATAGGCCACGTCGCCATATTCGTCGGGCGTTCCGTTGATGGCCATGCGGGCATCGTCGGTCATGAGTTTCTTGCGGTTCACCTTGTTCACGCCCTCGAGCTGGATGTCGGTCACCTCGGCATTGACGACGCTATAGGCGAAGGCCTTGCTTGTTTCGGAGGTGGCGCTGCGCCCGAAGGCTGCGCTGGCCTCGGCCTTGAATCCGAGGTATGATGCGGAGACGCTGGCGCTGGCCTTGTAGTTCTCGATGAGCTGCTGGAAGGACGTTCCTGTGTAGGTGTGAGCCTGGAAGGTGGCGTCGATGCCGCCGGGTGTTCGGCGCAGCTGATGAATCTTGAGGATGGGGTTGGAAGCCACGGCATCCTTTGGGTTCTTCATCACGTTGTAGCCGTAGCCCACAGCCAGCAGGATGTCGCCCTCTTGTATGTCGGCTTCCGAAGTGGTGGCGCCAGAGCGCGTCAAGGCCGTATTGTCGAGGTTGCACTTCTGTCCCAGGTTGATGACCTTGGTGTTTTCGTCGTTCTTCAGGTCTGTGATGATCATCTTTCCCGTGTTGCGGTGGTTGGTCCAGTTGTCGGTCACGCAGAGCTTGATGGTCTGCGGTCCGACACCTTCCTCTATGTCGGCATAGCAGAAGTGCTTGCTTCCGCGGTCGAACTTGAAGTCCACCTTCCATGCGCCCTCGCACTTGACTTCGACGGGAACGGTGTAGCCATACTGCTCCAGGTCCATCAGGTCGTTTCCTGCAGTGAAAGCCTCGGGCTTGTTGTCGGCTTCAATCACGTCGTCGCTGCATGCTGTGAGTCCCATGCCAAATGTTCCTAAGGTCAGGATGCTCATGAGCATCGGCTTAACCAGATTCTTCTTTGTCTTCATAATCGTAAGTTTTTAAATTGTATATACTTTATTTTTTCTATCCCTTATTGTCGTCTCGAGGATGGTTGTTTGTTCCTTTCGACACTGCAAAATTAGGATGAATAACAACGGCAAACAAAGAATCTCACGATTTTCGCTCCAGGTAGTAGCGTCTGGGAAAGAAAAAGGCGACACCCTTGGGTAGGTGTCGCCAAATGTGACGCTTGGTGGTCTGGTTTTCTACTTTTCGATGCTAAGCGAGAACACTTTTTCGGTCATTTCGCCGATGCGCTTCAGCTGATAGTCGAAGCTGGGATGGCGGTCAGCCTGCTTGTCGCTGAAGGTGTGGGCTGCGAACAGGAAGGCGATGAGCGTCTCCGCCTTCTTCTGACAGGAATGCTTAATAATCATAATTGTGATAAGTGAGGTTGTGAGTTTTGTGGCAAAGAAACTGATAAAAAGTGATTGCACCAAACAATGTGGCAGAAATATGTCGGATGCGGCTACTTTTCGGCTATTCCGGCCTGTCGTCGGGCATAAAAAAATCCGGGCACGGCTGCTACCCGATTGGTAACACCGTGCCCGGAACATTTAGTGACGTTCAGTCACCCTAATCCCTAAAGGGAGTGAAGGCAACTATTTAGAGAGGTATCTTGTAGCCGACGGTCAGCATGATGACGCTATTGCGCGCATCGTTGCTGTCAATATTCCAGCCGTCAGCATGACTCTTGAAGATCTTGGTAACACCGAAGTTGTAGCGGGCATCGATGACGAAATCGCTGATCTCGTAAGAGAGGCCGACGGGGATAGAGATGTCCACCTTGTTGCAGAGAGACTTGACATCAAGATCTTCGCTCTTTGCCTTGGTCAGGAAACCAATCTGAGGACCGGCCTTGATGGCGAGACCCTTGGTGACATAGACGTTGGCCAGCAGAGGGAAGTTGATGTAGTCATAGCTGGCCTTGTCGCCATCATCATTCTTGGCACCCTGCATGGTGTAAAGTGCGCCTAAGGTCACACCGAAGTTCTCACTGAAATTATAACCCAGTTCGAAACCGCCGACCAAGCCGAGCTTCATCTTGGCTTCAGAGTGATTGGTAACGGTAGTCAGTGTTCCACCGACCGTAGGCTTGAGATAGACTTCACCAGCTGTCTGTGCATTCATACTTGTGGTAGCCATGAATGCGGCTACGACCATCAGAAATAACTTTTTCATTTTTCCTTTTCGTTTAATTAAACTTATATCCATTTTTCGTTTATGGCGCAAAGATAGACATTTTTTTTGACTCCGTGTTGCTTTTTATTTAAATAATGCTTTTTTTTGGCAATAATATAGCAGTTGGCACAAAATAAGCTGTTATACGTATATAAAAGCCTTATAAACGCTGAACTTTTCGTAAATTTGCAATATAATTTAAAAGAAAAGTTCAGCGTTATGATTAATTTCAAGAAGTTCAACAGCATCATTTCACTCACATCATATTTCACTTCTGACGAGAAGTGCAAGCAAGCCATCGTTGAGAGTCGTTGGGGTGTTGGCAATGAGCAAGACGTTGTTTGCCCCTATTGTGGCAAGCATCACTGCAAGATGTCCAAGAACGGACGTTTCCACTGTACTGAATGCAACAAGAACTTCTCTTGTCTTGTCGGTACTATCTTTGAGAATACAAAGTTGCCACTCATCAAGTGGTTCGTTGCTATGTATCTTATCAGCAGCCACAAGAAGGGTGTTAGCAGTCATCAGTTGAGCCGTGACCTTTCAGTCACCCAATCAACCGCTTGGTATATGCTTCAGAAGATTCGCTTGCTCTACCCTCAGAGTGACGCTGAGGCTTTTGGTGGCACTGTGGAGTGTGATGAGGTGTATATCGGTGGTAAGGAGAAATGGAAGCATAAGTCAATGCGTACACCAAAGACTCAAGGTCGTTCAACCAAGACAAAGACACCAGTCTTTGGCATGATGGAGCGTAGCACCTTTACTAACAGTAAGGGTGAAGTTGAGCCTATTACTTATGTTCATGCATTCGTTGTGGAGAATACGAATAGAGCCACATTGCAGCCCATCATTCAGCAATTCGTTGCTGATGGCTCAAGAATAATTACTGATGAACTATCAGCCTATAATGGACTTGCTGATTTGGGCTATACTCACGCTGTGGTTGCTCACGGTGCTGAAGAGTACGCTAATGGTGACGTGTTCACCAATTCAATCGAGGGCTTTTGGAGTCATTTCAGACGTATGATTAGTGGTTGCTATCACGATGTATCTGATGAGCATTTGCAGCAGTACATTGACGAGGCTGTGTATCGTTGGAACACAAGAAAAATGAGCGAATCAGAACGATTCGCCCATATGTTCGACAAGTCAATTGGACTTGTTCGTAAGTGGTCTGAGATTAGGGTTGGTCTTGTGGCTGCTTAAATATTATCCACCGTAATATGCCTCTTTTTTACGTCTTTTTTGTTTTTGTTTATATGATTCGTGATTTATGTCATAATATTCATCGGGCTGCTCACCCTCTTCCATATTTGCTATGCTAATCATTCTATGAACGATGAAACTAAGTTTATCACCAATTTTGTATAATTCTTGTACATATGGTTTATATGATGGACTTGCATATGGATTATATTTACCATCTAATTTTCGACCTATAGCTCATTTTGCAGGATAAAACATAGCTCAAAGTCCTGTTATTCAGGTATTTTGTGTGATTCAAACGTTTCAGGTCACAAATTGACGGTTGAAAATGTTCAATAGCTCATTTTGCAGGAAGTAACCCACCGCCATCGCTGATAGCCACTAACTTTGCAGGCAATTCAAAAAGCCTCAAAGCAGAGTTAGTATGAATAAGAAGAAATGTGAGGTATGTGGTTCTTCCCATAC
>JAFPME010000015.1 GCA_017402445.1 Prevotella sp.
GGCTGAGTCCTTCAACGCGAAAATCAAAGCGTTCAGGACACAGTTCAGAGGAGTGACAGACATCAAGTTCTTCATGTACAGACTCGCAAAGCTATACTCTTGACCGGACAGCATGCCAACCAGGTTTATCCGCTGACCCGACATTTGTTTTGGGGTGGTGTCAGTCTGAAGCTTCCCGCCAACGAGCATCTGTCGGTCGGCAGTGTCGGCTTTCATCTTCTCTTCATCGCGCCAGTCCGGGTTTAGTCAATCGAGGTTCGATAAAAGCAGCAGGATGTTGGAGCTGCAAGGGGTTTTCATGAATGAATGCGCATTGCGACGGAGATTGTAAACATTTTATACCAAAAAGCCGTTTTGGAATTTTCTCTCGTTTTCGGGACATGATAGCGGTCTTTTTTTAAAAAAACGCGGTGCAAAAACCAAGAAAAACTGTCTCCTTTTTCAAAACGGGCCGTTTTACGCTGCAAAATGGCCCGTTCTGTCGCTCAGAATGATTCATTCTGTCAAGCAGAATGGGCCATTTTCAAGTGTAAAATGAGCCGTTTTGAAAGCCTGAAAAATGTAAAGAAAACACAAGTCGTTTGTTTCCAGTGTTTTAAAACTTTCTCATCCTTCGCGTGTACGCGTCCTCCTGATTTTTATTTTGGAAGACCCACCGTAATTTTGTGAAAAACTGTTATTTCGTAAACATAATTCAGTATTCGTCCAGACATTACCCCAAACGGGAAAAACAGGTTTTACGCTGCTGTCTTATTCTGAACAGGCGTTTTCTTTCATTTTTCTCTGACTGAAGGTTTGGCGTTTTCGTTTTTTTTCGTTACATTTGCAAAAAATATATCAAACTAAACCGTTACGAACATGATAATCTCCAAACTTCCATCGATAGTATGCAACCTTGTTGCCACCGTTTGTCTGCTGTGCTGTGGGCTTACAGCCTACGCCCAGACGGGGAACATCGTCTTTGAAGACGAGCATGTGAAAGCCATCTACGTGCCCGAGGGAGCAGACATCGTCACCGGTATGAAAGCCGTGGAGAGCGACGCCACCGACAGCCGCCCCACTGGCGTATGGACGCTCGACGGCCGCCGCCTGCGCTCCGCCGCCACCCTCACCGGCCTGTCCAGCGGCATCTATCTGCTCAACGGCCGCAAGGTGGTCGTGAAGTAATCGCCTATGGGCATCCGTGTTTTTGGGTTTTTGCTTGCGGCCGAAAGGTCTTGTGCTTGTTGCCGACAAGTCTTTCGCCTGTAAGCAAAAGCCGCAAGAATAGCCTTCGGGGTGCAGACAAGCTCACTCGCTCAAAAAGAAACATGAAGAAACAACGGAAACTGTTTTGCGAAATATCGCCGCTGACGTACCGGATTTCGGTGGAGAAGGGCATCTTGTTGCGCCATCTGCGCGACTGTCTGCGCTTTGTCTCTTTCGCCCGCGAACGGCGCGAGAAGTACTTGCCGGTGCTGGTCTATCGGCACGGTTCGCTCATTCGCCGCCGACTCGGCAACGTGAACATGCAGCTGCAGGAGAACAAGGCGGTGAATCTGTCGCTGGCAGCACCGAAGATCAGCGGCGTCGTCATCAAACCCGGACAGACGTTCTCCTTCTGGAAGCTTGTCGGCCGCACCTCGGCGGCCCGTGGCTACCGCGAAGGGCTGACCATTGCGCGCGGCGCACCTTCGCAGGGCGTTGGCGGCGGCCTGTGCCAGTTCACGAACCTCATCCACTGGATGGTGCTCCATTCGGAACTGACCATCGTGGAGCACCATCACCACGACGGCGTGGACCTCTTCCCCGACTTCAACCGCACGATTCCGTTCGGAACGGGCACCAGCATCACGTACAACTATCTGGACTACCGCGTGAAGAACAACACCGACAATACCTACCAGCTTGTCACCTGGGTGGATGGCGAGTACCTGCGCGGCGAACTGCGTGCGCTCCGGCGCCAAAGCTACTCTTACCATGTGCACGCCGTGGGCGAGCATTTCTCACGCGAAGCGGATGGCATCTACCGTTGCGGCGAGGTGGTGCGCGACAAAATCGACCGCCGAACGGGCGTCGTTGTGGAGCAGCAGGTCGTCAGACGTAACCATGCCAAGGTGCTCTACGACATGTAGCAGCTCAAAAGGACACAAAAACCTGTTTGTTTTTACGATTTCCCTGCTTTTTACGCGTCTTCTCATTTTTTTATTGTATCTTTGCTCAGGATTATCAAAACATTGTTTTCACCATGAAGTTGTATTCACAGACTGATACTAATTGGCGGAACATGGGGTCGCGTGTCTTGCTCGTCGTCCTGAGTGTGGTGCTGATTGTGTGGTTCCTGCCACGCACCAGCGGTCCGCAGTTCCGTTACGATGTTGGCAAACCGTGGATGTATGGCTCACTCATAGCCCAGTTCGACTTCCCCATCTACAAGACCGACGAGGCCATCAAGGCTGAGCAAGACAGCATCAACAAGAATTTTGAGCCCTATTACAACTATAATCCGCTGACAGAGGCAGAGCAGATCAACAAATTCAAGGAGGACTTTCAGGAAGGCATCGCCGGACTGTCGAACGAATACATCGCCATCATCATTGCACGGCTGCACCAGGTCTACGAGGTCGGCATCATGAGGACGACGGAATACAGGAAGGCTTTCAGCGACACGACGCGCACCGTGCGCGTGGTATACGAGAAAACGGCACAGAACACCGACATGAAAAGCCTCTTCTCGGAGATGTCGGCCTACGAACAGCTCTTCATGGACGAGCGGCTGGCCCATCAGCGGCAGACGTTGCAGCGCTGCAACCTGAACGAGTACATCGTGCCGAATGTCATCTACGACAAGGAGCGCAGCGAAACGGAGAAGGCCGACCAGCTCAGCAGCATCGCCATTGCCAGCGGCATGGTGCTCGCCGGGCAGAAAATCATCGACCGGGGCGAAATTATCGACGCTCATACCTACCGTGTACTGAGCAGTTTCGAGCGCGAAATGACGCGCCGCAGTGCCGACAACAGCACCATTACCTCCACCATAGCGGGCCAGACGCTCTTCGTGGGCATCCTGATGATGCTCTTCACGCTCTACCTGAGCCTCTTCCGCAAGGACTACCTGGAGAAGATGCGGAGCATTCTGATGCTCTATTTCTTCATCACCATCTTCCCCATCCTGGTGTCGATCATGATGGAGCACAACATGCTCAGCGTCTACATCCTCCCCCTGGCCATCGCACCCATCTTCATCCGCGTGTTCATGGACTCACGGACGGCCTTCATCTCGCACACGGTGATGATCCTCATCTGCGCAGCCGCCGTGAAATACCAGTACGAATTCATCATCATCGAACTGGTGGCCGGTCTCACCGCCATCTATTCCTTGCGCGAACTGTCGCAGCGGGCGCAGCTCTTCCGCACGGCCCTGCTCGTGACCATTGCCAGCGCCGCCATGTACTTTGCCCTGCAGCTGATGCAGGACAACAGCATCACCACGATGGACCACGACATGTACAAGCACTTCATCGTCAACGGCGTACTGCTGCTCTTCGCCTATCCGCTGATGCTCGTCGTGGAGAAGACCTTCGGCTTCATCTCCAACGTGACGCTCATCGAACTGTCGAACACCAGCAAGGACCTGCTGCTCAAGCTCAGCGAGGTGGCACCCGGCACGTTCCAGCACTCCATCATGGTCGGTAACCTGGCGGCAGCCATTGCAAACAGGATTGATGCCGACGCGCAGCTGGTGCGTACGGGAGCTCTCTACCATGACATCGGTAAGATGCAGAACCCGGCGTTCTTCACCGAGAATCAGGCTGGTGTGAATCCGTTGGACAAGATGTCGCGCATCGAAGCGGCGCAAATCGTCATCAGCCACGTCACCGAGGGCATCAAGCTGGCCGAGCGCAGCAACCTGCCGTCTGTCATCCGCGACTTCATTGCCACTCACCACGGCGCAGGCATGGCCAAGTACTTCTACATCTCCTATCAGAACGAGCATCCCAACGATCCCGTGGACAAGACGCTCTTCTCCTATCCAGGGCCCAATCCGTTCACTCGCGAGCAAGCCATCCTCATGATGGCCGACACGGCCGAGGCCGCTTCGCGCTCATTGTCGGAGTATACGGAGGAGACAATATCGAATCTCATCAACCGACTGGTGGACGGACAGGTGGCCGACGGCTACTTCCGCGACTGTCCCATCACGTTCCTCGACATCAGTCAGGCCAAGCAAGTGCTTATCGAGCGCCTCAAAAATATCTACCACACGCGTATCAGCTATCCGGAACTGAACGCCAAAGGTGATTCCACCCACAAGGAGAGCCACTGAGACCCCACTGGGACCGCTGCGTTGGGGGTGCTGGTCACGGAATGCTTTGCTTTCTTGCGTTGTGAAAACAGAATCCAACAGGTCGCAGTCGTCGGGAAACTGCAACGTGAGGGCTGATATTGACAGAGTATCGGAGCTGATGAGAGATTTCTTTCGCTAAGTTACTATAAAACTAAAGTTACGTTATGAAGAGAATTTTATTGGCAATGATGCTGGTTTGTGTAGCCGCGATGATTTCATACAGTTGCAAACAGAATCAGACGCAGCCGGAAACAGTTTCCACTACGTCTGAGGATAGCATGGTAACTGTGGATGAAGAACCGTACAATCTTGAAGCCATAGCCAAGGCCATTGAGGGTTGCACTTATCTCTATCGTTTCGAGAAAGGTGTCGCGTTTATGGAAAAGGATGACGAGCGGGTTTATATCGATCTGCAGGGACGTCGTGTAGAGAAACCGAAGGAAGAGGTTGATCCCAATGCACTGAGAGTGCAGTACAATGATGGGATGTATGGCTTCGTTGATGGCAATGGCAAGTTGGTTATTCCTTATCAGTACCATTTCGCTGTCGATTTCAGCGACGGCATGGCCTTGGTCTGCAACGAGAATGGAGAGATCGGTTATGTGAACACGAAGGGCGAGCTGGTCATACCATATAAGTACGATAATCCGGCCGAGCGAAATGGCAATGACTTCCATGAGGGACTCTGTGCCGTGATGGTGGATGGTGCGCACGAGTGGTTCAGCTATATCGACAAGACAGGCAAGCTGGCTTTCCCGGGCATCTTCAGTCAGGACAGCGATTTCAGCGAGGGACTGGCAGCAGTCACGACAACAGGTGAAGATAGTCAAAGCGGCTATATCGACCATTCAGGCAAGATGGTAATCACATTGCCGGAAGGGTGGTGGGGCCGCAATTTTAGAGATGGCGTGGCCCAGATTCAGAAAAACGACTCCTGTTTCATCATCGACAAGACAGGCAAACGACTCTTCCCGGTGGACAGCAAGAAGATCTATACAGGCGATGATATTGTCTTCTCTGACGGTCTTGCCGTCGTTATTGGTAAGGGCCAATACGAGATGAAATGGGGCTTTATGGATAAGACAGGCCGCATTACCTTCTGTCTCGGCAATGATTAGACTGACTATTGAGGACAAACGACAGGGCATCTGGCCTGCCAAGGAGGAGAACTTTTTTTTAACGTGACTATGTAGCCACGAAACTGGACAAGATTTAAATGTATATTAGTATGAACAGATTGTTTTTATCAGCCGCATTATTGGCGGCAACGGTTACAACCCAAGCGCAGGACTACACGCTTGACGGCGTTGTGCATCAAACAGAAATCGTTCCCGTGGTCGTGTCCAATTTCAACGGGCAGACGCTCGATGCAGCCCCTGCGGGGAAAAGCAAGACGATTACTCTATCAAGAACGTCGTTCTCAAAACCTATGGACGACTACAATGCCTTGGCTTTGCCCGAGTTGAAGGTTGGAAACATCATCGGGCATCCGACACTCGGCTGGGACGACACCGATTACCGCATACCCGACATCGTGCCGGAGGTTTACAGCGACGGGTGGATACTGAATGATGTCTTCTACGACGGCGACTATCCTGTGGCAACTTACGGTAGGGCACCGAAAACGGAACTCCTGCCTTGGGGAGAATCAGAGAAGGACATATCGCGTCGAGGCAGGGACCCGCACCTGATCATGCTCGTCGACCCATCGAAGGAGGTGAAGAAAGTGTACAACACATCGTCGATGACTTTCCCGCCCAAGAACCGTGCAGCCGACATCGACAGGCAGTCGGTCCGCTGGGCTGTCGTGAAGGATGGTATTCTGTACTTCAGCATTTCCGGCTTGATGGGCTTCGATGGTGGGCAAAATGCGTATGTTGTAGCAATCGACACCTCCACCGACAAGACACTGTGGGTCAGCAAGCCCAACACTTGCAACACGGACAACTTCCTGATTATTGACAATTCCATCGTGTGTGGATTCGGTGAATCTGATAAACCGGATTTTATTTACGTTCTGAACAGATTTACAGGTGTACGGAAACAAAAGCTTTGGGTTGCCCATGGGCCTAATTGGCTGGCTCAGGGCAGTGACGGCAGGCTCTATGTCTCTCTGTATGACAATCACGTTGCCTTTAAGATAAACCGGTAAGGGCTCCGCGATAGGTCATCAGCAACCGCCCGGACGTTTCTTGCCGGGCATTGACGATGGCTAATAAAAATGACAAAAGGCATCTTGTCTCACGACATGATGCCTTTTTTAAAATCTCTCGCTCATAATATATTTTGTGTCTCAGCCTTCACAGGGGGAAGCACAAACTAAAAAATATGCCCTTAAAGAATAGAAAAGGGCTTAGTCAACTGATTGCAAAGGTACAAATATTTGCGACCAATTTAGCATTGAGAGGGATAGTTGTTCTTTTATTTAACATTATTCAACACATTTGGGCGCTCCTTTGCGGATGTGGTTTAGGCTCAGTGCCCGTTGAAGATGACATAGAGCACCACCATGACAGCGGCAAGAAGCACCCATCCAACGCGCACGTCGAGCGATGGGCGCGATGGCTGAAGATTGATGACGGCAGCTTCTTGGCGGTTGGTCTTGTCCGTCAATGACACAATGACCATGGCTGCTGCAATGATAATGAAGATGTAGAACGACAGCATCATGAAGTGGGGCCAGAAGTCGTACTGCTCGGCGGGGAGCACCCAGAGGTAGAGAATGCCCACACCGATGGAGAACACGGTGCCGAGCGTCAGCGCCATGTTGGCTGCACGGGCGGTGGTTCGCTTCCAGAAGACGCCGAACAGGAAGACGGCAGCCATGGGCGGTGCGATGAATCCCAGCACGGACTGGAAGATGTTGAAGAGGTTCAGACCCTCTATGCTGTCTATGGCCACGCAGATGATGACTGAGATGATGGCTCCGACGATGGTCACACGGTGCCCCATGCTGATAATCTCGGTCTGGCTGGCATCCGGGTTGAAGCGCTTCACGTAGATGTCCATCGTGAAGACAGTGCTCAGGGCGTTGAGCGCCGAGCCGATGGTGCTGACCAGCGCTGCCGTCAGGACGGCCATGACCAGTCCGACCATTCCTATGGGGAACAGATTGGTCACCATGGTCATGTAGGCTTCGTCGGGATTCTGCAGATTGGGGTACAGCGCGAGACACAGAATGCCGGGCAGGATGTAGAGGGGCACGTCAAGAATCTTCAGCCAACCAGTGAAATTGGCTCCGCGCTGGCCTTCGTTCAGGTCGCGGGCGGCCAGCACGGGCTGCACCATCGACTGGTCGGTACACCAGAACCACACGCCCATGATGGGATAGCCCAGCACGATGGGCAGCCAGGGGAAGTCGGGATCGCTGTTGGGTCGGAACAGATTCCAGTAGTCGGCGGGCACGGCGGCGCTCAGTCCACTGATGCCTCCAACCTTCACGAGGCCGACAATGGTCAGCGTGGCTGAGACGACGATGAGCAGAATCATCTGATATACATTGGTATAGGCAACGGCTTTCAGTCCGCCTGCCATGGAGAAGAAGGCCGAGATGGCCAGCAGGATGAGCGCTGAGGCCCACATGGGGATGCTGAACACCTGACGGATGAGAATGCCCCCTGCGAAGAGGGTAAGCGCGAGCCACGAAATCATGATGGTAACGATGGTGTACCACGCGAGGATGTTGCGCGTCTGCTGTCCGAAGCGCAGTCCCATGAACTCGGGTAGTGTGCTGACTCCCGAGCCGAGATAGCGCGGTGCGAAGACAAAAGCCAACAGGGCGATGAAGACAAAGGCATACCACGCGTAGTTGCCCGACACGATGCCCGTGGTGAAACCTGCCGAGGCGGAGGCAATGAGCATTGATGGTCCGACGTTGGTACCCCACATGGAAAAACCGATGTGATGCCATCGCAGAGAATGTTCTGCAAGGAAGAGGCTGCTGCCCTTCTTCCGCTTCGTGCTGGCCCAGATGCCGATGGCGAGTAGCACGATGAAGTAGGTGGCGAGGATGACCCAGTCGGTGGGCGTGAGGAATTTTGCTTGCATAGGTCTTTTTATTATATGTGTAGATAGATTCTTTCCGTATTGCGAATGAATGAGAGGTGGATTATAACTTTCCCAACAGCTGCTTGGCCACGGTGACGGCCGAGTTGGCGTTGTCCGAATAGCCATCGGCGCCGATCTCGTCGGCGAAACCCTGCGTGACGGGGGCTCCGCCCACCATCACTTTCACGCGGTCGCGGATGCCGGCCTGCTCCAATGCCTCGATGACATCGCGCATATAGCCCATCGTGGTGGTCAGCAGGGCACTCATACAGAGAATGTCGGGCTCGTTCTTCTTCACCTCCTCAATGAACTTGTCGGCAGAAACGTCGATGCCAATGTTCACCACTTCAAAGCCGCAGCCTTCGAGCATCGAGGCCACGAGGTTCTTTCCGATGTCGTGCAGGTCGCCTTTCACCGTGCCGATGACCACTTTGCCAAGCGTCGTGGCACTCGTCCCGGCCAGCAATGGCTGCAACACGGCCAAGGCGGCTTTCATCGCGCGGCCTGCCATCAGCAGTTGTGGTACAAATGCCTTGCCGTCTTGGAAACGCTGGCCCACCTCCGACATGGCACGTATCATCTGTTCGTTTACGATGTCCTGCGCAATTTCGCCGCGGTCAATAGCCATCTGCGTGGCCTGTGCTGCCTCGGCCGATTTCCCTTCGAGAATGGACGAGAACACAGATGGACCGTTCTGCGTCGGTTCCGACAGCTGTGGATGGTCCGCTTCGGCCTGCCCCGTGGCTTTTGGTTCCTGCTTTTGGGCGGCGTTGACAGCGATTCCGTCCTCCACAGGACGCATACCGCTGGGCTTGGGCGAAAGGAAGAGTCCGTTCACGGGCTCCACGGCTTTGCTTAACAGACTGATATGGCGGTCGGTGGTGCCGCAGCAGCCTCCGACCATGTTGAGCCAGTGACCGTCGAGCAGTGGCCACAGGTCGGCCAGCAGACTTTCTGCCGACTTGCTGTAGCACCCGTCAGCGTCAGGGAAACCGGCGTTGGGATATAGACTGATTCTGTAAGGGGTCTGCGAAGCGAGCTGCTTCACGAGAGGCGTCATCTGTCTGACGTCCGACAGGCAGTTCAGGCCGACGGAGAACAGCTTCCGGTCGGACAGGGATGCGACGAACTCAGGGATGCTTTGGCCCAGCATGTTGTGGCCGTCGGCCGTTGCCACGGAGAAACTGAGCATCAGCGGCAGTTGCTTTCCCTTCCGGCTCATCACCTCGGCGGCAACATCCAGGGCAATCTTCGCGTTCTGCACGTCGAAGACGGTCTCTATCAGCAGACCGTCCACGCCACCGTCGATGAGTGCTTCCACCTGTTCTTCGTAGGCATCGCGCAGACGGACGGCGAAAGTGGTGTCGGCATGCTCGTCAGCCAGCGAGCATGTCTTGTTGGTCGGACCGATGGAACCCAGCACAAACCGTGGTTTGTGGGGCGTAAGGGCCGTCTGCTCGTCGGCGGCTTCGCGAGCAATGCGACAGGCAGCGAGGTTAATCTCACGGCATGCATCGCCCAGTCCGTAGTCGTCCATCGATATGCGCTGGGCGTTGAAGGTGTTGGTCTCTATGAGGTCGGCCCCGGCAGCAAGGTATTTGCGGTGGATATCGCGCACGACGAATGGTGCCGTGACTGAGAGCACGTCGTTGCAGCCTTTCAGTTCCTGCTGATGACGGGCGAAACGTGCACCGCGGAAATCTTCTTCGCGCAACTGGTATTGCTGTATCATTGTTCCCATGGCACCGTCGAGCACGAGGATTCGCTCCTTGGCTACGTTGGCTAACGACTGTTTCTGAACCTCATGTGATGCAGATGCTTGCCCGTGGTGCCCCTCCTCGGCGCTGTGATCGAAGCCGCACGGGCAGGTTTCTTTCCGTTGCGGTTCTTCTTTCTCTTCCGAATGTTGCTGCTCAAGCTGCCGGAACTGTGCTTCCGTCAGCCGGATGATTTCATCCACCTTGTGGTCGGCCTCGTCCTTCGACTGATATTCCTCCACGATGCGCAGGGCCTGCTCCACTTCACGTTCGTTGTGGAAGTCCATCTCTAAGTGGACGCCGTCTCCGCCGATGTTATCGAGCAGCGGGCGCAGCTCGTCGAGCGTCACCCAGCAGGCCATGATGCTCTTGCCGCCGTCCAGGATCTTCCGGTACAGATCGTACCATTTCGGCGATCCTCCCTGCGGTTCACCCACACCGGGCGTCCATTGTATGGCGTTCAGCTCCTCAATCTCCAACAAGGCTGGCAGATGGTGCATGGCGCCGACGCCGTCAAGATGGTAGAGCGTGTAGTCAATCTTCTGGCACTGCTCGCGAATGAACGGCTGCACGAACCGTCGGTAGTCATCTTCGCTGATCATCGTCGAGATGTCGCTCTGCAGCTTCGACATCTTGCCCGGCGCCCACGACGAGAAATAGCAGAATGCCATCTCGTCACCCTCGCGGATGATGTCGTAGAGCTCGTCGAACACGCGGAAGTAGATGTCGTTGATCTGCTGCATCTGCCGTTCGAGCACCTCAGGTTGCATCACCGTGTCGAGCAACACCTTGTCGGTTCCCTTGATGGCGGCCAGCACGTCGAGTCCTTCCATCAGGTCGGGCATGCCCACATAGTAGTGCCCCTGTGCCTTCGCCTTGCAGGCGCGCAGCAGTTCCTTGTGCAGTATGTAGTTGGGATGGTCGGGACGAAAGACGATGTCATCGGTATAGTTGGGGTCGGGATGAATCCAGATGGTGTCTTCGCCGCCTTCAAACACACCGCCGAGGATGGCAGCGAGCGAGCCCGGACCCAGTTGTGTGTTGGCCACGGGCAGCATGTCGGCCATCAGCGACGAGTGGGCCACGTACCAGTCCAGGTAGTCGGCGCGCCACTGCGGGTCGAACCATTTCTGAATCAGGTCGCGAGGCGGCGCCGGCATGGCGATGTCGGCATGTGGTTGCACGCCGTCTTGGAAGTGTTCCCACATGTTCACAATGATTCCCTTGTGGTTCCACCATCTGATGTAGCGTTGTTTGGTCTCTTCGAGGTTCGGTTTCCAGGTGTTCATAGTCGGTAACCTTTAAAGTTTTCGTCAATCTTCACGACGGTAGTTTTCCCTAAGTCCATCTCGTCTGTACATTCCACGTGCTCGGGATAGATGGGAATCTCGGCCCCTTCTCTCACGAACACAGGCATCACTTCGAGTGGAATATCCTCTAAGTGAATCCACCGTCTGCCTTGAAGACGTTCGCCGGTAAAGAAATGTACCCATCGGCCGTCGGGCAGATAGACGTCGCGGCGGTTCTCGCTGTTCATCACGGGGGCCACCAGGAAGTCGTTGCCGAAGTAGTATTCGTCGTCTATGTGCCAACAGGTGCGGTCGTCGGCGTGGTGGAAGACGAGTGCTCGCAGCAGCGTGTAGCCCGTGGAGCAGGCAATCAGGCTCTCTTGTATTATATAAGGTATAAGGGCATAGCGCAGGTTCCACCACCGTCTGACGATTTCGGCAATCTTCGGGTAGTGCCACGGCTCGCGTTTGTTGGTGCCGTGATAGCGGATGTGTGACGAGAAGACGCCGAACTGCGTCCACCTGACGTAGACATCGTCCTGCACGATGCCGTTCATGAAGTCGGGCAGCGTGTGGAATCCCGGCACGTCGTGGCTCCAGAAAGCGAAACCCGAGAGCCCGAAATGCAGTCCGCCGCGCAGCGAACCGGCCATGCCGTCCCACGACGAGCACGAGTCGCCGCCCCAGTGGAGCGGATAGCGCTGGCATCCGGCCCAGGCGGCGCGCGCCCAGACGATGCCCTGGCCCGTCACTTCGCGCGTCACCTCGTAGGCTGCCTTCTGATAGAGCAGCGCATAGAGGTTGTTGAGCAGCTCGGGCGTCATGTTCTTATACGTAGCATCCATGTGGATGTTCTCGCCGAAGTCGGTCTTGATGCAGCTGACGCCCATGCGGAGCAACCGCCGCAGCAGCTCTTTGTACCACTCGGTGGCGCGGTCGTAGGTGAAGTCGATGGTGCCGGCGTAGTCGAGAGCGGAGAAATTGGAGCCTTCCGACTCCTGTTTCTTCGTCAGCGGACCGATATAGTCGTTCTCGCGCGCCTCGTCAATCTGCTCGGCATCTTCGGCCACGTAGGGCAGCTGCCAGAGCGACACGCGGAAACCGTTGTCGCGCAGTCCCTGGATGAAAGCCGGAGGATCGGGGAAACGCTCTTCGTTGAACTTCCACTCGCAGAGCCAGTCGGTCTTGAACCATCCCGTGTCAAGGTGGATGACGTCGCACGGATAGTGTTCGCGGCGCAGACGGTTGCAGATCGCATTCACCTCGTCGGCGGAGAAGTAGGTCATGCGGCTCATCCACACGCCGAAGCTCCACAAGGGCGGCATCGACGGGTAGCCCGTCAGGTCGCGGTAGCCACGGATAATCTCCTCTATGCTGTCGCCGCCGATGATAAAGGCATCGATCAGGGCCTGGTCGCTGAGGAACTGCACGCTGCGTGTGGACTGTCCGGCGAGCGACAGCTTGCTGTGGGCCGTGGTGTGGTAGAAGGTGCCGTACATCCGGCTCGACACGTAGAACGGGATGTTCTTGTACGTGCGACGGTTGTTCACACCCTGCCCGTCCTGGTTCTTCAGGAAAAAGGTCTGCCCGCTGAGGTCCATCTTCATGAACCGCTCGCCCGTTCCGGCAAAACACTCGTCGGCCTTGCACTCAAAAGAGAGCGTGGCGCGGTCGTTGCAGCCCTCGGTCTTGCAATAAGCAACGGGCAGGGCATCGTAGCGCGGCGGCGAGAAGTGGTCGTAGGAGGCCAGGCGCACCTCGTGTTTCCCATCGGGGAAGAATCGGATGTCGACCGTTTCCTGCGGTGCGGGCTGCAGGTCGCTCCAGAAATCGATGTCGGGCGATGTCTGCACGATGTGCACGCGCTTCACGCCGTCTTCTGTGCAGGCGTAATAATGCCCGTGAGGCTGCGTCTCGGCAAGCAGTTGCAGCGGTCTTCTCCTGATTCGCTCTGCATATTGCAGCATGTCGTCTTCGTCCACTGGCGTGGTGTTGTCACGATGTTCAAAGTCGATGAAGACCCGCAGGATGTTCGGCTCGTAGTACCTGATGACCATCGTATAGGTCTCGTTTTGTCCCGAAGGGTCGGCAGCCATGTCGTTAGACAGTGCTTGTCTGCAGAACGGGATACTCACACAGATGTCACCATCGCGTGCAAAGATGGCGTTTGGCCTGCTGGCTTTCCACAGGCTCTCCTCGCGTTTCAGCTTCGGATCGAAGTCGAGGAAGTCGAACAAATGGTAGTTTGTTGGTTTCATATCTATATTCTCATTTCTTGCTGTCTGAGTTCTGGGGTGTTTGGTGTCACCGTTGATGGCTCATTATTTGGTTTTGCCTTTGGTCCGTTGTTGCGAATCACCATCTTCGGTCCCGGCTTGTTGTAGCCGAAGCTCTCGAAGGGCATCTGGTTGTCTTCCACGGTGAAGCCGTCAGTGGCTTCGTCGAAGTAGATGCAGAAGGCGCGGTCGTTGGTGGCGTAGGGAGCCCGTGCGGGTGCGCCGATGCGGTTGTTGCGGATGGTGGAGCCGGGCTGGTTGCTCAGGGTGTAGATGCCGCCGGTGTCGTAGAGCTGCTTGGCATAGTCGTACACGCGGTTACCCTCGATGCGGTTGTTACGCATGCCGCTCTCCAAGGCCGTCCATCCCCAGCCCACGCAGATGCCCGAATAGTTCAGGTCCGACACGTCGTTGTTCACGATCTCGATGTTGCGCACGTAGCCGGCGCCTATGCCCACGGCTCCCCAGTCTTCTGTCGTGCAGTGTCGGATCTCGTTGTTGCTGATCACGACGCCGTCGCAGATGTCCTCGTCGTGCTTGGGCGCATAGGGAACGTGCGTCTCGAAGCCTTGGTCGGGGAAAGTGCCCACCATGATGGCCGTGCCGCCGATGTTGTGGAACGAGCAGTTGCGCACGGCAGAGCGGCCGACGCTCTTCTCCATGTCGAGACCCGTGGCGGCGAGGTTCTCGAAGTGGCAACCGTCGAACACGATGTCGTCGGCATAGCTCACTTTCACCGCCGCGTCGGGACGCTCTATCCATGCCTGGTTCTCCAGTTCCGCCTTCTCGGGCAGACCTGGCTGGCGCAGCTTGTAGGCATCGATGAGTGGGAATCCGCCCTGCAGCGTGACGTGTCCCTGCTCCGACGGCCGCGTCCAGGCCGCATTCTTGATGTTCACGTCCTCAAAGCGGATGTGGTGCACGCGCCGCTCGGGCGTTCCGCTGATGTTGATGAGCGTTTTCAGCGCGGGTGCAAAAGGCCATGCGAAAAACTCATCCTGCGGCTGAAGGATTTCGGCATCGTAAGGATAATAGTACACGCGGCCCGACGGATAGTCCTGATACCACTCTCCGGGCTCGTCCAACAGCTCTAACGCATTCTGCAGGCAGAACGACGAACTGCCCTTCTCGCCGTTGATGACGGGTTGAGGCCACGGATGTTCAAACTCCAGCTGACTCTCGGGCTCGTGGAACGAGACGATGGTCGAGTCGCCCATCACCTGCATGTCTTTCACACGCAGGATGGCGATGGCCCACCGTTGGTGCACCACCATCTCCAACTGGCGTGCCTTCCGGAGGTCTTGCCGTGGCGTGGGAATGGTGATCGTCCGGTCTTTCGTGTTGAAATTCAGCATGCGTTCCATCCGTACGGAGGGAGTCTGGATGGCCGATTCGCAGCCGTCGACGTAGAATGTGCCGAACTGCGTGGCCATACGCCCATGGTCCAGCTGCCGGAACCAGAGAATGCGGTTGCCCACGCGCGGCGCCTCGGCCGTCCATATCTTGTCTCTCAGGGCCGGGGCCACGCGCTCGTCATCGCAGCCGCGTGTCCATTTCTCCATCCTGACGCCGCCATTGAGCACGGCAGCACCCTTGATAATGGTGGGCGACTCTTCCGTTCCGCTGTCTTCGGGACGGATGAAGATGGGGCGCGCGAGCTGGTAGGTGCCGCTCTCTAAGTGAATCGTGATGCCGCCTGCCACCTCCGGACGCTTCAGCCGCCGCCATTCGCGCGCCTGCCTGAGTGCTTGGTCCACCGTGGCCAGCGGTCGCTCGCGCGTGCCGTCACCATTGTCGCTGCCTTGCGGAGCCACATAGATGTCACCAGCCGTCATCTGCCCGGCGCAGACCACGGCCATTATGATCGTCAACAGTCTTTTCATATTCTTTGATTTGTTTTGCCCACAAATTTACGAAAAGTCGAGAGCAATACAAAACAAACCCGTTTGTTTTATTGCCGAGACGAAGTAAATTCGCGTTTTTGTCGCAAATATACATAAAAAAACATGAAACACAAGCCAGACAACAGAAGAAAATGTTTTTCCCTCTGGGGGAAAGACTGTCATTTTGCTGCTTTTAACCCCCAAACAAGCCTTTTTAGCACCAGTTTTTGCACACATGAAGCGTAAAATGTGCAAAAAAATGTCCGAAAAACTTGCACAAATACGTATTTTTGTGCAAGTTTTCGTTTCTTTTACGTTAATAAACATAAAATATTGTGTGCGCATACAGGTAATATCGAACAATATAGATACCTTTGCAACCATGTTTTTTAATGGTAATTAAGATGAATAAATTAAAATTTGCCTGCATTGCCTTTGCAATGACAGCGTCAACCGCCTACGCTGGCGGCATTTTGACCAACACAAACACGAACATTGCCTTCAACAGAATGATGGCCCGCGACGGTGTCATCGCTATTGACGGCGTGTATACCAACCCCGCTGGCGTGGTCTTCATGGACGAAGGTTGGCATCTGTCGCTCAACTGGCAGGCTGCTTTCCAGACGCGCACCATCCTCACAACGAACCCCGACTTCGCCCTCGGAATGAGCAACAACGGACAGACGACGAAGGAGTTCAAGGGCGAAGCCATCGCTCCCGTCATCCCTTCCATCCAGGCCGCCTACAACCGAGGCCGCTGGAGCCTGCAGGGCAGCTTCGCACTGACGGGCGGCGGCGGCAAGTGTGAGTTCGACAACGGCATCGGGTCGTTCGAGAGTGCCGTCGGCGCCATTGCCAAATCGCTGCAGCCCCTGGGCGCTACGGGCTACGATGTCGATGGCTACATGCGCGGCAAGCAGTACTATTTCGGCTTCACCCTCGGCGCTGCCTACAAGCTCACCGACAACCTGTCGGTCTATGGCGGTGCCCGACTCATCTATGGTACGGCCTCGTATAAGGCGAACCTCAGCAACATCCGCGTGAACACAGCCGCCGGAGCAGTGCCCTTCGGTACGTTCCTCGACAATGCCAACGTCACCATCGCCGGAGGCATCGCTCAATACAGTGCTGGCATCACCAAGTTGGAAGCCGGCATCGCTCAGTATCAGGCTGCCGGAGCACCCGTTCCCGAAGAGCTCACCACGCAACTGGCCACCGCCAAGGCTGCGAAAGCTCAGCTCGAAGGAACGCAGCAGAGCCTGCAGACGCTCGACATCTACCGCGAGGGTGTGAGCCTGATGTCCGATCAGACCGGGTGGGGCGTTGCGCCCATCGTGGGTATCGACTACAAGACGGGCGACTTCAACTTCGCCGCGAAGTATGAGTTCAAGACGCGCATCCGCATGAAGAACAGCTCCACCGTGAAGGAAGCGCACCAGATAGCAGCCATCAACAAGTACCGCGACGGCAGCAAGGTGCCCGAGGACCAGCCGGCACTGCTCACCGTGGGTGCTCAGTGGTCGGTCATTCCCACCGTTCGCATCAATGCAGGCTACCATCTGTTCTTCGACAAGTCGGCCCATTGGTACAACCACGAGGAGAAGAAGCTCGACGGCAACACATGGGAGGTGAACGGCGGTGCTGAATGGGACGTCACCGACAAGCTCCTCGTCAGCGGAGGCTTCCAGAAAACGAACTACGGGCTGTCCGACGAGTACATGAACGACATGTCGTTCGTCGTGAGCAGCTATTCCTACGGTGTGGGACTGTCGTACAAGCTCAGCAAGAAGATGAAGCTCAACGTGGCTTACTTCCAGACCAACTACGATACCTACAAGCAGGACGTCACACCCACAGCCACCAACAGCACCACGCACAACGACTACACTCGCACCAACCGCGTGGTAGGCGTCGGTCTTGATATCGACTTTTAGTCAGAAAGCCTGCTATCGGAAATATCATCAGTCGTTCATACGACTCATGTCATGTTGATCCTGCCTTGTTTTCGTCAAGTAAATTTACTGAAAAAACAGGGCAGAATTTTTTTTCGTTTTAGAATGCAGATTGCTTCTGAAACGGTAAAAAATCCAAACAAAAGCGCAGAAAAAATCTTGTCGGTTTTCAAAACGGCCCGTTTTACGTCGCAAAATGGGCCGTTCTGCTCGCCGGAATGAGTCATTTTGCCAAAGAAAAAGGCCCGTTTTGAAGTGTAAAATGAGTCATTTTGAAAGCGTCGGAAATGTAAGGAAAATTCAAGTCGCTTGTTTCCAGTCGTTTGCAACTCTTTCAAATTTCGCGCGTACGCGTGCTTCCGATTTTTATTTTTCAACGATGGCACTCACGAAGCGCGAATTTGAACTTTTTGTCCGCTTTTTTCACAACTGGAAACGGTTGCGTACGGCGCGTAAAGAGACGGTATGGACGGGGTAGGGGAGAGCGCGGTGCGAGCTTCGTCAGATGGGGTCCACGTCGAAAAACACCTGAACGGAGTTGTACTGCTTGTCCTTCAGCACGTCTGCCTCCATGCCGTGCAGGCACTGGCGGACGCGCCGCATGTCGATGCCGTTCTCTAACTTCAGCACAATCTTGCGGATGTTCAGCGTCTTCACCTTCGCCACGGCAGGTTTGTCGGGCCCCAGCACGCGCTGGCCGAACAGCTCGCGCAGGCGCATTCCCATGTACTCGGCAGCATGAGCCACCGTCTGGTCGTTCTTGTGGCGCAGAAAGACGTAGATGAGCCGGCTGAAAGGCGGATAGCGGAACGCGGCACGCTCCTCAAGCAAGTCGTTGAAGAAGCCTTCGTAGTCGTTGCGCACCACCTGCTGCACGACGCTCACCTCGGGATTCTTCGTCTGCAGCAGCACACGTCCGCGCCGTCCCTTTCGTCCGGCACGTCCGCTCACCTGCGCCATCATCATGAACGCATGCTCGTAGGCGCGGAAGTCGGGATAGTTCAGCATCGAGTCGGCGTTGAGGATGCCCACCAGCGACACACGGTCGAAGTCGAGTCCCTTGCTGATCATCTGCGTTCCGATCAGGATATTGGTGCGGCCGGCCGAGAAGTCGTTGATGAGTCGCTCGTAGGCGTGGCTCGTGCGCGTGGTGTCTAAGTCCATGCGGGCCACACGGGCCTCCGGAAACAGCTCCATCACCTGGTCTTCCACCTTCTCCGTGCCGTAGCCTCGGCCGCGCAGGTCGGTGCTGCCGCAGCAGGGGCACGACGTCGGCAGCTGGTAGGTCAGTCCGCAGTAGTGGCACGTCAGCAGGTTCAGGTGGCGGTGATAGGTCAGCGACACGTCGCAGTTCTGGCAGTGTGGCACCCAGCCGCACTGCCGGCACTCCACCATCGGGGCGAAACCGCGGCGGTTCTGGAACAGGATGACCTGCTCCTTGCGCGTCAGTGCCTCGCGGATGCCTGCCAGCAACTGCGGCGAGAACATGCCGTTCATCATCTTCCGCCGTTGCAGGTCCTTCACGTCCACCACCTCTATCTCGGGCAGCTCAATGTCTTTGTAGCGCTGCATGAGCGTCACCAGTCCGTACTTGCCCGTCTGTGCGTTCTGATAGCTCTCCATCGAGGGTGTGGCCGTGCCCAAGAGCACCTTTGCCCCGCTCTTCTGTGCCATCATGATGGCTGCCGAGCGTGCGTGGTAGCGCGGGGCCGGATCCTGTTGCTTGAACGACGTCTCGTGCTCTTCGTCCACGATGACCAGCCCCAGGTGCCGGAACGGCAGGAAGACGGCCGAGCGTGCACCGAGAATGACGTCGTAGGGATTGTCCGAAAGCTGTTTCTTCCAGATTTCCACGCGCTCGGCGTCGGAATATTTGGAATGGTAGATGCCTAACCGTCGGCCGAAGACACGCTGCAGGCGCTCGCGCATCTGCACGGTCAGTGCTATCTCGGGCAGCAGGTAGAGCACCTGCTCCTTGCGTTCGAGCGCGCGGCGTATCAGGTGGATGTAGATTTCCGTCTTGCCACTCGACGTGACACCGTGCAGGAGCACCACCTGCTTGCTCATGAACTGCAGCAACACCCGGTTGTAGGCATCTTGTTGGGCGTCGTTCAGCTGCTTCAGGTGGTCCAGGTTCGGCTCGCCGCCGTTGTTCAGCCGCCCCACTTCCTTTTCGTACGTGCGCAGGATGCCTTTGTCTGTCAGCGCTTTCAGTGCCGCTGCCGATGCGTGCGACTCGTTCATCAGCTCTTCGCGTGTGATTTCGGCGGGCAGCGCAGCGTTCGTCGGCGGGTCTGTCGATGACTGTTCCGACACGTATTCGCCCCACCGCGACAGGTCGAGGTAGGTGCTCAGCAGCTGTTCCTGCTTCTCGGCCCGGCGCAGCATGTTGAGCGCTATGTGCAGGGCCTGCTCCGAGCGGTAGCGTTCGCCCAGCTCGATGTAGGTCTCTGTGCGCGGTTTGTAGCCGTCCACCGTCTTCAGGCCCGATGGCAGTGCGGCATTGTAGACGTCGCCGAGCGGCGACATGTAGTAGTCGGCAATCCATTGCCACAGCCACAGTTGCGAGGGGAGCAGCACGGGATGGCAGTCGAGCACGTTCAACACGTCCTTCACCGCGAAGTCCGGGCGCTCGTCGTGCACGCGCACTGCCATGGCCACGTAGCGCTTGCTGCGTCCCAGCGGCACCAGCACGCGCATGCCCATGCTCACCTTGCCGTCCATGTCGGGTGGCAGCGAGTAGGTGAATGTGCCTTCGAGAGGCAGCGGAAGAATGACGTCGACGTATTTCATGGCTTGCAAAAATACGCAATTCTTTTCATTCGGCCAAAAAAAATGCCTGCGCTTTTCGCACAGGCATTTCGTTCGGACGGGGCCGGCGGGGGCGTGTCGTCACTCGATGGGCTTCTGGCTGAACGTCTGGAAGTATTTCAGACAGACGTCGCGCCACTCGCGGGCGTTCTCCACCTGGTGCTGCAGGCGGTCGTTCACCTCGTTCCAGCGCTGCGCATCACCGCCGTCGATGGTCAGGACGTGCTCCTTCATGCGCTCCCAGATGGCGGGATACTTCTCCACCTCGGCCACGCCTTGGTTGTATTTCAGGCAGAGCTCCTGCCACAGTGTGCGTCCGCTCTTCATGCGGTAGGTCCAGGGCACGTGGTGGAACCAGAGCAGGTACTGTTCGGGGCAGGTCTGCAGGTTATCGTACAGTGAGGCGTAGGGCTCGTTGTACTGCGACACGGCGTTGGTCCCCTTGCTGCTGCGGTCGAAGCCGACGCCGTCGGCATCGGCCTTATGGTAGTAGACGGGGCACCACTCTATCGGGTATTCGGCCTTGAAGCCGTCGGGTTCGGGTCCGTAGTGGTGGTCGAACTTGAAGATGTGGTGCAGTCCCAGGGGCATCATGTAGTTGACGCAAGCCTCGCGGCTGCCCAGCATCAGCATGGTCATCGTGTTGACGAAGGCCGGATCGTTGTCGAAGGTCTGACTGAGCCATTCGCGTGCGATGGTTTCCGACGACAGTTCAGGATTCCAGGCCAGTCGTCCGAAGGCGTACCAGTTGGCCTGCGAGAAGTGGTGTCCGCACCAGTTGCGGTCCTTTCCGATGTTGGCCACACCGGCGATGCCGCGCAGGTTGCAGGGCGGAACGAAGGTGAAGAACTCCTTCCACATCGGAGCCAGATAGACGAGATGGCGCGACTGGCCGAGATACTCCTGCGTAATCTGCAGCTCGGCCATGTTGGGTGTCTGGCGAATCTGGTCGAAGACGGGGCTGTAGGGCTCGCGCGGCTGGAAGTCGAGCGGTCCGTTCTTGGTCTGCAGGATGACGTTCGGACGGAATTTCCCGTCGAGGGGCTTGAACTCGGAGACGGCTTGTTTCACGCGGTCTTCACCCTTGTGGTTGGCACCGTAGACAAAGCAGCGCCACATGACGATGCCTCCGAAGGGCTTCAGCGCGTCGGCCAGCATGTTGGCACCGTCAGCGTGCGACCGTTTGTAGTCGCCGGGGCCGGGCTGTCCCTCGCTGTTGGCCTTGACCAGAAAGCCGCCGAAGTCGGGAATGAGCTGATAGATCTCCTTGGCCTTGCGCTTCCACCACTGAGCCACCTGCGCGTTGAGCGGGTCGGCAGTCTTGGTGTCGCCGAGTGCCATGGGACTTGCGAAGTTGATACTCAGGAAGACGCGGATGCCATAGGGCCGAAGGATGTCGGCAATCGTCTTCACCTCCTTCAGATAGTCGGCGGTGAGGATCTTCGGCGAGGCGTTCACGTTGTTCAGCACGGAGCCGTTGATGCCGATGGAGGCGTTGGCGCGTGCGTACTGGCGGATGCGCTGTTCGTCGAGATGGAACCACTCGAAGATGCTCTCGCCCGCATAGCCGCGCTCGATGCTTCCGTCGAGGTTGTCCCAGTGGTTGAGCAGGCGCAGGGGGAAGGCCGGGCGCTCGGTCTTGTCGACGTTCTGGCCGTCAAGTCCGACCCTCGGAGCAATGCCGCCCGTGTTGAGGACGTCGGTGTTCTGCAGTCGCAACAGCTCGTAGGCGCCGTAGAGCAGGCCCCGGTCGGTGCTGGCATAGACGGTGGCCTGGTAGCTTCCCGTGCATCCCAGCTCCTTGCAGGTGGCCACGACGCGGTAGCCCTCGTCGAGCTTCAGGCTCTTGTCGAGCACCAGCTTCACCTCGTCGCCCAGCTGCCAGCCGTTAGCGAGTTCGCTGCAGGCGATGTCGATGGTGGCCGACTTGGCGTTGGCCGTCACTTTCGGGACGTTGGACCGCGTCAGGTCCCACAGCCCGAGCCATAGTTTGTAACCGTCGTCTGCCTTGGAGATGAGCGCCATGAGGCAGAGAGAAATCAGCATGAATGACTTTTTCATATTGTTCGTGTTTTGATTTTGATTCAGGTGCTGCCGTCACGCCTCTGTCTCAGCCGAACGTTCCTGTTCGCTGTACTCGGTGGGCGTCATGCCGAAATGTTTCTTGAAGATGGTGGAGAAGTGGGTCTGGTTGTTGAAACCGACGGCGTAGGCCACCTGCGTGACGTTGATTTTCTTTTCCTTGATGAGCCGGGCGGCCTGCTCTAAGCGCAGGTTGCGGATGAAGTCGCCAGCCGAGATGCCTGTGATCTCCTTCATCTTGCGGTGCAGCTGTGCGCGGCTGATGCCGACCTTCTCGGTCAGGCGCTCCACGTTGAAGTCGGGATCCTGCAGGTTCTCGTTGATGCACTTCATGATGCGCTCCATCAGGGCGTCGTTGTTGCCCTTCACTTCCACTTTCTCGACCTTCTCTTCCTGCTTCTGCGCACCGGAGAACTTGCCGCGCAGACGCCGAACGTTGTCCACCAGGTTGTCGATGAGGATGTGGAGCTCCTCCATGCTGAAGGGCTTTGCCAAGAAGGCATCGGCCCCTTTCTTCAGACCTTCGAGTCGGTCGCTGACCTCGGCCTTCGACGTGAGCAGGATGACGGGGATGTCGCTGATGTTGGTGTTGCCCTTGATGTTCTTCAATAGTGTGATGCCGTCCATCTCGGGCATCATGATGTCGGAGATGACCAGGTCGTAGCTGCCCGTGAGCAGGAGCTTCAGGGCCTCCTTGCCGTTTGGTGCGGCATCGAAGCGGTACCAGTTTCCGAGCTCGGAGCGGATATATCCGGCTATCTCGGCATCGTCGTCGGCGATGAGAATGCGGAAGTTCTTCGATGCTTGCTTCTTTGGCGCGTTGCTGAATGTGGGTTCTTCCTCTTTCTCCAGTTCTTCGGGCTTCAGATGGTCATTGCCCATGGGCAGGTGGATGGTGAGCACCGTGCCGCGCATGCCGTCGGGACGGTTGGCAGCCGTGATGGTGCCGCCGTGCATGTTCACGATGGCACGGCTCAGGTTCAGTCCGATGCCCGTGCCGTCGAGGTGCAGGTCACGGGCGTTGGAGCCCTGGTAGAAACGGTCGAAGAGGCGGTCGGGCTTGTCTTCCTTCAGCCCGATGCCGTTGTCGATGACCTGAATGACGGCCTCGGGCTTGCCTTCCGTCGATGTCTGCTGCGACAGCACCACGTCTATTTGTCCGCCGTCGAAGGTGTACTTGAAAGCGTTGGAGAGCAGGTTGCTGATGACCTTGTCGAAGTTGATGCGGTCAATCCACACGGGGATGGTCGCCGTCTGCTGGCCGTTCTGCCGGTCGGCGTCGTCCGTCGCAGCCTGTGTGGGTTCCACCTGAAGGCCGAAAGCGATGTTGCGCTGCTGCGCATTGTAGTTGTAGAGCGAGCAGATGCCGCTGACAAAGGAGACAAGGTCGGTCTCGCGGCAGTGGAGCTGCATCTGGTTCTTGTCAATCTTTCGCTCATCGAGAATCTGGTTCACTAACAGCAGCAGTCGCTGGGCGTTGCGGTCGATGGTGTCGATGTCGTTCTGGCATTCAGCATCGGTGACGCGTTCCTTCAGTTTCTTCAGCGGACCCATGATGAGGGTCAGCGGAGAGCGGATGTCGTGCGTGGCATTGATGAGGAATCGCATCTTCGATTCCTCCAGTTCGGCCTTGCGCTGACGGTCGAGATAGTAGAAGAGGAAACCGGCGAGTCCCATCAGGAGCAGTATATATATAAGGTATGCGAGTGTGGACGAATACCACGGTCCGCGCACGTCCACGGTGATGGTGCAGGTGCTTTCTGAGTAATTGCCGTTGCAGACGGCCCGCACCTCGATGATGTAGCGGCCGGGTTTCATCTTGTTGAACGAAATGGCGTTCATGCCTTCGTTCGTGGAAATCCAGTCTTCGCTGCCGTTCAGCCGGTACTGGTAGAAAATGTTCTCGGTGTTCTTGTAGTTGAGCAGTGAGAACTCCAGGGTGAACGAGTTCTCGCCGTAAGGCACCGTGAACTCATTGGCCAGCGGACAGACGGTTTCGTTGCCGATGAGGAAGTTGGTCAGGTAGACATCGCCCATCTCGATGCGGCTGTTGCGGACGGTCTGCGGCTGGAAGGTGGTGATGCCGTCGTTCGTGCCGAAGCCGATGGTGCCGTCGGGAGCCTGCATGACGGCTCCCAGCACGTACTCCTTGGTGGAGAGACCGTTGCCGTGGAGGTGTCCGATCCATGCTTTCGACTTCATGCTGTATTGCCAGATGCCGATGGAGGTGCTCACCCAGATGTCGCCCTCGATGTCGGTGACGATGCCGTAGATGAGCTTGTCGTTGAGCTCTTCGGCCCCGGGAAACGGTTCTATCGTCTTCTTGATGCGGTCGAAGACGTAGAGTCCGGCGTTGGAGCCGATGAGGATATTGCCCTGTTTCTGCTCGGAGAAGGCTGTACACTGGTGGCCTTGCAGCATCACTTCCCATCCGAAGGTGCGGAAATTCTGCGTCTTGGTGTCCATGACGGACAGGCCGTTTGACGTTCCGATCCACAACATGCCGTAACGGTCGACGAAAAGCGACTTGATCCAGTCGTTGCAGAGCGTTCCAAGCTTCGGGTCGCTGGCGGTCATACTGATGTGTTGTTGCTCGTTGGTGGCGGTGTTCAGGATGCGCAGTCCCTTTCCGAAGTCGCAGATGTAGAGCTTGCCGTCTTCGCCGCTCGCCATGCAGTTCAGGCCCCAGCCGTCGCCCGTCATGCGTGACTGGCTGGCTCCCGTGGTGGGTTGGTAGCTGTAGAGCGTGTTCTCGGTGCTCACCCAGTAGCGTCCCTGGCGGTCGCGCAGGATGGCTTTTGTGCCGTTGGGAGCCGGCAGCGTGGCAACCACCTTTCCCTGGCGGTTGAACCGGTAGATGTGATTGTTCTGTGCCGCGCAGAGCACGTCGCCTTCGTCGTCGCAGACGATGGCCGACACGCTGCTGCCGATGTTGATGTTCTGTTCGGAGAAGCGCCAGCTGCTGAAAGCCTCAGCGCCGGGATTGAGCTGGTAGAGCCCTTTCTGGTAGCAACTCACCCAGATGTTCTGGTCCTTGTCCTCCATGATGTCGTTGACATGGGTGGAAGTCAGGTCGTACTTCACGTTGAGGTTCTCCACTGGACGCATTTCGCGCTGGCCTCGGGGAATGATTGTCAGACCGAGACCCGTGGTGCCGATGTACAGGTCGCCGGTCTTGTTCAAGATGGCTTTGCGGATAGAGATCTGGCCGCCGAGCAGTGACAGGTCGTAGCCGGCATCGCTGACGGTCTCCGTAGCGTAGTCGTAGCGCAGGATGCCGTACATGCAGACGATGAGGAAACCGCCGTCGTCGGTCTTGATGAACGACATCGGCGCCCCACAGGGCGACACGTAGTCTTTTTCGGCTACGGCTTTGTGGTCGCGGATGGTGATGCGGGTGAAGGTGTTCAGGTGACTGCTCCGCCAGAGACGGTGCTGGTCGTCTTCAAAGATGCGGCTGTAGAAGGCGTCTTCCTTTCGCTTGTTGAAGCTTTCTTCACGCGTGATGTGCTCTTCGCCCTTGCGAATCTGGTACAGTCCGTAGCCTGCGGTGCCGATGTACAGGTCGCCATCGGAGGTCATGATCAGTGAGTTCACGCGTGGCACCTGATGGTCGGGGAAGGCATAACGCACGAACCGGTTGTGCTCGTAGTCGTAGCGTGAGAGTCCTTTCCCGCTGCCTACCCATAGTCGGCCGTCGCGGTCGGACAGCACTTTCACCACTTCGTTGTCGTTGATGGTGAGCGTGTCGGACGGGTTGTTCAGGTATCTCGTGAATCGGTAGCCGTCGAACTTGTTCAGACCGTACTCGGTTCCGATCCACAAATAACCGTACTTGTCCTGAATCACGCAGTCGATGAGCGAGCTGGACAGTCGGTCGCCGGTAAAGAGTCTCCTGACGTCGGCTTTCATGTGGGCAGCCAACGCCAGGAGGATGATAATAAAAGTTAGTTGGTATGGTTTTCGTTTCATGGATTAGTCAGATGATCGTTCGTTATTCCTGAGTCCGCGGGGATTCGCGTCCGAAGAGGTACGAAGGCTGGTGGCCACCACAGTCGACCACGATCTTCTCGAAGACAATGGCCGGGTCGAGCGGTTCGACGACCAGCGTGTGCTGACCTGCTTCGGCCTGCACGTTGATGTCTGTCACGACGATGCGCCGGGCCACCGTCGGGTAGTAGAGCGAGTAGATGTTCTCCGGCTTTTCGTTGAGGTTTTTGTTGAAGTTGCAGACCACGGGAGGCTGTCCGTCGAGGGTCACGCGGAAGCGGTGACCGCCGCTGTTCTGGAAGTCGAGTGTGGACTTGACCACGATGTAAACGCGTTTCACGGCGTTCTGAGTGTTGAAACGGTAGGTGAGCGACGCGCCGCTGTTCTCGTTCAGCGCTACGTTGTAGGGTTGCAGGCTGATGCCGCTCAGCGTACGGCCCATGTCGGGGATGAGGGTCCAGCGCAGGCCTTCGCCGTCGTTCTTGCTGAAGAAGTGCTCTGCTTCGATGGCGACGACACCGTTCTTCTCGGCAAACAGGTTTGAACCGGTCCGTTCGGTCATCCGGAACACCTGCGGCATGACGTCCTTCGGACCGAAGTCGTCGTTCCACGAGCGATAGCCGATGTGCTTCTGCACCATCATGCCGTTCCACTTGCCGCCAGCAAGGTCGTGATTGTACTGTGCACAGAGCACGGAGTCACGGCGGAAAGCCTGTTCGGCGCGGTCGGCCCATAGGTTGCAGTCGGGGTTCTTTTCCTTATAGAGCTGGTGGTTCATGGCCACAGCCTGGTAGAGACGGTAGATGTTTCCCATGGCCTGAATGGGGAAGAGAATCAGCTCGCGATAGGCATCGCGCTGATTGGGGCGCAGAGAGACGAACTGCTCGAGCGCTGCGCGTTCCAGTTCGGTGTAGTCGGCGACGACACCTTCCCATTCGTCGAGGGCATACGTGGTGGCGTCCAGCATTTCGGCCGTGCTGCGGCCGTTGAGCTTCGATACGCGGTTCAGCAGACGGGCTGCCTCGTCGGCCTGCTCCTCGCCGAAGCAGGCACGGCAGAAGTCTCGCGTGTGCGGAAGGCAGTCTGCTGTCATGAGGCCGCCGGCCGTGTCGGCAACCGATGCTGCCGTCTGCGGATTCCATGCCATGTCCATGAACAGCTGGATGGGGTACTCCATGGGCTTCAGGTCGCCCACGTTCAGGATCCACATCTGGTCGATGCCGTACTGGGAAGCGAGCGTGAGCTGTTCCCACATGTTCTGCACGGGGGTGACATTGAGCCATTTGGAGTTGCGGGGCGCACCGACGTAGTCCACGTGGTAGTAGAGTCCCCAGCCGCCCTTGTGCGACTTCTCCTTCTTGGTCATGGGGACGCGGCGCACGTTGCCCCAGTTGTCGTCGCAGAGGAGGAAGATGACGTCGTCGGGAACTTTCATACCGGCGTCGTAGTAGTCCATCACCTCTTTATATAAGGCCCACACCTGAGGCGTTTCCTTGGCTGGGCGCTTGGTCACCTGTTCGATGATGCGCCGCTGGTTGCTCACGACATTTTCGAGCAGACGCGTGTCGGCCTCGGCACTCATGGCTTCGTCGCCGTCGCCGCGCATGCCGATGGTCACCACGTCTTCGGTGCCCTGTCGGCGCTCCATGCCTTCACGGAAGAAACGGTCGAGGTTCTCCTTGTTCGTGCTGTAATTCCAGGGACCCCATTCTTTCCTGTGACGGGCATACTCCTGGTGGTTGCGCGCCATGGGTTCATGATGGGAGGTGCCCATGACGATGCCCATCTCGTCGGCAATGCGGCTGTTCTCGGGATCGTCAGCGTAGAATGCCCAGCTCCACATGGCGGGCCACATGAAGTTTCCCTTCAGTCGCAGGAGCAGTTCGCACACGCGCTCGTAGAAACGGTGGTCGCCGTAGTCAGTGCCATAGGTGTATTTCACCCATGAGGTCAGGCAGGGGGCTTCGTCGTTGAGGAAGATGCCACGGTAGCGAACGGCCGGCTCGCCGTCGGTGTATGTACCTTTCTTAATGAATATCTGGTCGTGGGCTTCCACGGGAACGTCGGCCCAGTCGTACCATGGCGACACACCCATCTGGCGGCTGAGTTCGTAGATGCCATAGATGGTGCCGCGACGGTCACTGCCCGCAATGACCAACTGCTCGCCGACGGTGGTGATGATGAATTTCTCGCGCTTCCCCTGCAGGTCCTTCTTGTTGAAGACACCCTGTTTCGCCAGTTTGTCTATCAGCTTGCTGTGGCCAATCGTGCCCACGATGACGTGCGCATCCTCACGCGTCGTCACCTCGGAGGGGAAACCGCACACCTTGTGGATGTCGGTGGTCAGGTCGTGTGCGGCCCTCGACACTCCTTTCTGGTCGTCAGCGTCGAGATAGACCAACACGGGGAAACTCTTGTTCAGGCAGAAGTCACCCTCGGTGAAAGACACAAACTGCGGGGCAGCCATTCCACAAACGTGCTGTAGCAACACGATAGACAGTAACAAATAGCGATAGCGAAGTTTCATGATCGTTGTGTTTATATTTGTTGCAAAGTTAAGATTTGTTCCACAAACCACCTAATTTTACGATATGAAATATTTGAAATGAGACATATTGAAACAAATTGGTTACTAATTGTGTTGCAAATACGGGAACTTGTGTGTAATTTTGCATCATCAAACTATCATTATTCATTACATTAATATCAATCAAATGAAACGTATCTGTATTTTGCTCTTGGCACTCGCAATATGGGCTGCGGGCTATGCCAAAGAATCAGATTCTGCATGGACCGGAACGTGGGCGGCGGCTGCTGAGTTCACTGGACCTTCCGACATGCCCAAGGCCAGTCTGTCTAACCGCTCACTGCGCGAAATCGTCAAGGTCTCCATCGGCGGAACATCGCTGAGGCTGCAGCTCTCCAACGAATTCAGTAAGGAACCAGTGGAAATACGTTCCATCTACATTGCCGACGGGTCCGAGACATGGACCATCGACACCAAGACAGCCCGCTATCTTACGTTCAACGGCAAACGCAACGTAACCATCGAACCGGGAAAGGCCATCTTTTCTGATGTCGTGAAGTACAATCTGAAACCGTTGCAGCGACTGGCCATCACCATCAACTACGGCGCGCAGACGCCTGTCAACGCCACCTCGCACCGTGGATCGCGCACAACTTCTTATATTATAGAGGGCACATCGAAGCCTAAGACCAGCTTCGAGAACGGAGAACGCGCCGACCACTGGTACAATATTGCTGCCATCGACGTGCTCGCCGACGAGCAGACACCTTGTGTCGCCGTCATCGGAAACTCCATTACCGACGGACGCGGCTCCACGACAAACAAGCAGAATCGCTGGCCGGACTTCATGGCAGAGGCCTTCGGCGGACAAACGGCCGTGCTCAATCTCGGCATCGGCGGCAACTGCGTGCTGGAGAGTGGACTGAGCGAGCCTGCACTGGTACGTTTCGACCGCGACATCCTCGGACAGCGCGGCGTGAAGACGCTCATCATCTTCGAGGGGGTGAACGACATCGGATGGAGCAGCGGACAGGCTGAACGCAAGTCGCAGCGGCTCATCGATGCTTACAAGACGCTCATCGAAAAGGCTCGTGCTAAGGGCATGCGCGTCTACATGGGCACCATCACGCCGTTCAAGGGTAACAGCTACTTCAAACCGTTCCAGGAAGCAGCACGTCAGGTGGTGAACGAATGGATCCGCACCACCGACCTCATCGACGGAGTGATTGATTTCGACAAGGCCGTGCGCAACGAGAGCGACACGATGCAGCTGAAGGCCGAGTACTCGGACGACTGGCTCCACCTGAACCCCGCAGGCTACGAGGCTATGGGAAAGGTAGCAGCCCAAACACTTTCCGCCAACAAGTAACCTTTTCCTGAACCCGCGGCTCCATCCCCCCTGTTCCGTATGTTGCGCCCCCGTCGCAACCCCGCCCCAAGCAACTTCTAAAAAAACATAAAACACATGGAAACAACCACTATCTCCCAAGAGGCGAAAGGCTTCTACAAACTCAATTGGCTTCAACGCATCGGCTTCGGCTCTGGCGACTTGGCACAGAATCTGATTTTCCAGACGGTGGCATGCTACTTGATGATTTATCTGACCACAGTATTGAAAATCAGTCCTGCCTTTGTCAGCGGACTGATTCTCACGGTTCGACTCATCGACTGTTTCTGGAGTCCTGTCGTAGGACGTTATATTGATAATCGCAATCCGAAGTTAGGTAAGTACCGCACTTATCTTCTTTACGGAGGCATCCCACTGACGGTGGCCGCCTGCCTGCTGATGCTTCCGCAAGCTGCTACATGGTCTATGACGATGAAGATGATCTATGCCACGGCCAGTTACACCGTGCTGAGCATGATCTATTCGGTTGTGAACATTCCTTACGGATCGATCATGGCCAGTATGACCCGCGATAACGATGAGGTGCTGATCCTTACTTCCACACGAATGGTTTGCGCCAACATCGGTCAGATCATTGTACAGGCTGGATTCCCTATCGGGCTCGCTATGTGTGTACACGCCGCCATCGACTGGAATCAGGCCACATTTATGGCCATTGGCACGATTCCTGCGTTCATCATCCTGCCCTCTCTGCCCATTTTGAAGAAATGGCTGGGCAAAAAAGGTCTTTATTATACGCTTCTCTCCATCGGCCTTATAGGGTTCGCCATCTTGTTCGTCATCGGAAAATTCTTCGACGTGAGCCATTACAATACGCTGGTTCAGATTGCAAAGGTGATGACGGGAGTAGGTCTTCTCGTGGGTTCTCTGATGTGGGCTTTGGTTCCTGAAGTCATCACTGAGGCTGAATACCGTACCGGCAACAGACCGGCTGCCACGGTGAACGCCCTTGCCGGTGTGGCCTTCAAGGCCGGTTTCTCCATTGCCGGTTGGATCACTCCTTTGGTGATGGGGTGGATAGGCTTCAACTTCGCCACCGAAGAGTCTGCCTTGGCCACCGATCCTATGGCCTGGTTCACGGTTACGTGCATCTTTGCCATCGTCGGATTCGTGCTCTTGATGCTTTGCTTCATGGGCAGCAAGGAGAACATCACCACGACACCGGAAAAACCTGTTACGTTCGGTGAAATGTGGCAGGAGTTCAAGGACAGCAAGTGCCTGCAGTTGGTGCTCAGCATCTTCGTCGTGGTCTTCTTGGCTTCATTCATCAGCGGACCGGTCAACGCTTATTACCCCAAACTGGCCAACTATTCTGAAATTGCACAGAATGCCATTCTGTGGTTCACGACCATTATTCCCGCTGTCCTTCTTGTGGTTGTAGGCTACCTTATCTATAAGTATCCTCTTACTGACGAGAAGCTCGACGAAATGAATATGGAGATTGAAAGCCGTCATTAATCACATGGGTATATGTTGAGAAAGACATTCTTGATGGCCGCGTTCGCCTGTTGCTGTCACAGCATGACAGCGCAGACGACACTGTGGGAGGCCTATCGCGACTACTGGTACACAGGCGTGAGCGTCAACCAGTGGCAGGTGGAAGCTGACAACAGCGGGGCAAACGTGCACGATGTCACGGGGCAGGTGAGCAACGACCAGACTGCCGACTGGCCCGTCATCGCGAAGAATTTCAACTGGGTGGTGGCGGAAAACTGCATGAAGTGCGAAGTCATACATCCGCGCGAGGGGGTCTACGACTTCACGCTGGCCGACCAGTTCGTCAACAAGGCCAAGGCTGCCGGCATGAAGGTGCTCGGTCATTGTCTCATCTGGCACTCGCAGTGTGCACCGTGGTTCCACTTCGACAGCGAGGGCAAACCTGTATCGCGCGATGTATTAAAGAAACGCATGCGCGAACATATATATACCATCGTGAGCCATTTCCGAGGACGAGTGGACGCATGGGACGTGGTGAACGAAGCTTTCGAGGACGACGGGACACCGCGCCAGAGCCTGTTCCACCAGATTTTAGGCACCGACTACATTCCGCTGGCCTTCCAGTATGCACATGAGGCAGACCCCGCAGCGCAGCTCTACTACAACGACTTCTCCATGAACAAAGCCGCTAAGGTGGAGGGCGTATGCCGCTTCTTCCGACCGCTCATCGAACAGGGACTGCCTGTGACGGCCATCGGCATGCAGGGACACATGATTCTCGAGGACAATGTCGACAACAGTGTCATCCGGCAGTATGAACATTCCATCGAGACCATCGCTGCCACAGGAGTGCCGACGTTCTTCTCCGAGCTCGACCTCTCCGTATTGCCCAACCCCTACGGATTCTCAGGGGCTAACATCAGCGATAAGTTCGCCTACCGGCCTGAAATGGACCCCTACACAAAGGGGCTCTCCAAGGAACAGAATGCGAAGATGGAGCAGTTCTGGATTGACTTCTACAAGATGCTGATCCCTCACCACAAGGACATCCTGCGCGTCAATTTCTGGTGTCTCAACGATGCCAATTCGTGGCGCAACGACTTCCCCATCAAGGGACGCACCGACTACGCAACTCTCTTCGACCGTCAGAGTCGGCCCAAGCCCGTCGTGCAGAAGCTCATCGATCTGGTCAGGGAAGGGAAGAAGTGAAAAGGGCCCGAGCGGGTTAAGAGTGAAAAGGCCCCCCTAAAAGGCCCGAGGGGAAGGGCCTCCCAAGCCCCCGAGGGGGATGTTAAGAGTTAAGAGTTAAGAAATAAGAGTTAAGAATTAAGAGTTAAGAAATAAACATTTAATCCTATACGATATGAAAGCAAGATATCTTTTCCCGAAGGACTATATGGCAGACCCGTCTGCCAACGTGTTCAATGACCGACTCTATGTGTACCCCAGCCACGACTGGGACAGCGGCGAATGTTTCGATGACGACGGCGGACACTTCCAGATGCGCGACTACCATGTGCTCAGCATGGACGACGTCATGGAGGGCGAAGTGACCGACCACGGCGTGATTCTCGATGTAGAACAGGTGCCCTGGGCTGAAAAACAGATGTGGGACAACGACGTCGTGGAGAAGGATGGTAAGTACTATCTCATCTTCTCTGCCAAGGACTACACGGGCGTCTTCCACCTCGGCGTGGCCGTCAGCGACACGCCCGAAGGACCCTTCCGTCCCGAGCCTGCACCCATCATCGGCAGCTACAGCATCGATCCCTGTGTGTTCAAGGATGATGACGGGGAAGTGTACTGTTATTTCGGCGGCATCTGGGGCGGACAGCTGCAGTGGTACCGCGACAACAAGCTGAAACCCGCTGCTTCCGTAGGCGAAGAGAACTTCCGTCCCACCATGCTGCCCGAAGGCGACGAGGTGGCACTGCCCAGCCGCGTGGCCCGCATGACGGCCGATGTGCTGCAGTTCGCAGAGGCGCCGAAGGCCGTGCTCATCGTCGACGAGAACGGCGAGCCGCTGAAAGCCAACGACCCACATCGCTTCTTCGAGGCGTCATGGATGCACAAGAAGGACGGCAAGTATTATTTCTCTTACTCTACGGGCGATACGCATTTCCTCTGCTACGCAGTGGGCGACAATCCCTACGGACCGTTCACCTACCAGGGTGTCATCCTCGAACCCGTCGTCGGATGGACCACTCACCACAGCATCGCAGAATACAAAGGACAGTGGTATCTGTTCCACCACGACTGTGTGCCTTCCAATGACACCACATGGCTTCGCAGCCTCAAGGTGATGCCCATCGAATTCGATGAGGAAGGCCGCATCAAGACCATGAAGAGCGAGTGAGGAATCAGGCGCACTCGCGATTCCCCCAACAATAATTGTCTACGGACTCTTTGGACTTCAAGGACTTTTCCGCGTGGAATGTGAGTCTTAAAAGTCCAAAGAGTCCGTAGCCTTTATAAGCAAATAACCTTCTGTCCTACAGACTATTGGGACTTCAAGGACTTATCCGCGTGAAGTGTCAGTCCTAAAAGTCCAAAGATTTCGTAGCCAAGTAGTTCACGAAGCAGCCACGTTTATCATTTATCATTTATCATTTGTCATTTAGAAGCGAAGCTTCGCTTTGTTTTTATGCACATTTGTTACATTTCTTGTTTTTTTTGTGTGTTTGTGAAATTTTTTCTTCTGATTATTTGTCAGTTTTTCAGAAAATCTGTATTTTTGCAGCGGTTGGTCAACAAATAAAAACTTTTATTGTCTGAAGCCGTCCCGTTGCACTGCGTGGCAGGATTATGCGAGGGATTATGTTCCGAAAAAAAACTCATTAATCCAAAGATAGAACTATTTTTAATTTATATCGTTATGCGTAATTTTACTTTTAGAAAAAGGCTAATTGCCTTTGCCGTTTCCGCGTTCGCTTGTCTTGGCGCGAATGCCTTTAGTGTCCAGAATGGAATCTTGACAATTACAGACCAAGATAATTTAGCAAAAATTTCGTACAATGCTGACAGAAATGAGTTAAGTTGTGTGGATAACTCAACAGGTCCGGAAGTAACTACCACAGTAAGCATGGCAGGAGTTACAACACTCAAGTTCTCTGGTGATTTTACAAGTGGAATGGCGCAAGGTTGGCTTTCAAATGATGAAATAGGAAAGAGTGGAATCACAAAGATAGATTTGGAGGATGCTGATCTTTCTGGTACTCCATCTTGGAGCTTCTATAAATTTACCAATTTGCAGGAAATCGTTTGGCCGAAGGCAGGGAAAATAACTGTGATCCCTGAGCTCGCTTTTGCGGATACCGGAATAGAGACAGTCACTATTCCTGGCTATATTAAAACCATTAAAACACATGCTTTCCGTAGTTCTAGTGGGGACGGTTATTTGAAAACAATCATCTTTGCTGAATACGATCCTGATAATAATGGAAGTGACGTTGTGATGCATCTTGAACGTGAAGCATTCAACAATACAACTGCTATATACGATGTCTATATTGAGACAGAGGGAACAATGACAGCAGCACTTGATGCCTTCCCCAAGGATATAACTTATTCACAAACTCAGCCTGGTGCTCCAAGGGCAACGCTGCATTTCCCAGAAGATAAGGCAGATTTGTATGCTAACCCCCAACCGCTTGAACCTAAAGATATTGCAAGCGACGGCGCTTTTCAGAAATGGCTGAATGCGCATAATACCACAGCTTCTCAAGCAGATAACGGTTTCTTCCAGTTCGTCAGCAATGGATCTACTTCCAAGAATGGCGATAACTGGGGCGATGTTATCTTGCGTACTTTCAGCCATGCCAAACTCGACTATGTCGTTCCCAAGGGGTTGAAGGCCTTCCGAGTGACCAATGTGACAGCAAATGACGCTGGCCAGTACGTGCTGACCTTGACGAAGACACCTGTTATCCCGGCAGGAACTGGTGTTATTCTCTATGGCGGTCCCAATTCGAAGGATAAGAACGGTAATCCAACATTGGCAATGACTGTTGTGAATTACACAGGAGGTAAATTTGGCCGTGATGGGGGTGTGATGAACCTTCTGATGCCTACCTCTTACATGGATGGTGAAACCGAGGTGTCAGGTGTAGAAATTAAACCGTATGAAATGGATGCAACTGGGAAAAAAGTTGAATGGCGTACTTTCATAATGAATAGGTTCTATAATACAGATTTGAAAGCTAAGTACTTAAAGAAGTATCCGAATGAAACTCCTAATAACTTCGTCGGCTTCTTCCGCACGAAACAAGGAACAATTTCCGGTGGTAAGGCTTACCTGAGGTTGAAGGCTGATGAATTCGCACAGGCAGATGGAAACGAAATCATTGTACCCAAGTATGACGACTATGACCTTGAATATCCAGAAGGTGCTGATCCGGATGCATTGGTTCGAATGACAGACGAACAGATGAAGGCAAAGGGTTATTGGCACAAAGGTAGTGGCGAAAACATCACAAAGATTATCTGGGAAGAAGACTGGGGCGTACGTAATCTTAATGCGAGCTTCAAAGCTAAATTCTCTGGTGAACCTATCATTGAACTGGACGACGAAGACGGCGTTGTGACGCTGATTGTCCCGGGCTCAATGATTGACGGCGAGGAGGCAGGCGACTACTATAACCTGCATGGCGTGAAAGTGAGCCATCCCACAAAGGGCATCTATGTGAAGAACGGTAAAAAGGTTGTAATCAAATAAAGGATAGGAGACAGACGAAATGAAAAAGAGATATGAGAAACCATTTGTAGTGATGGTGATTGTCCCTGAGCTGTGCCAGACTTTGGAAAGCAGCGGTGTCACAAAACCTGATGGCCCTGGTGGCGCCATGGGTAAGGAGAACAATAGTGTCTGGGAGGATGTTGACGACGAAGACGACCTTATGGAGCCTGTTGAACCGAAGGACGTATGGGGTGACAACGAACCGTCGGAGCATTAATACGAAGACCAAGGCGTAAACACATATACAATACTGTAAAGATTCTAAAAGTAAATGGCAAAGGGGCCTCGCAGTGATGCGAGGCCCTTTTTTAGGTACGCCCAGCATGGGCGTACGCTATAGGGTGCAAGTCCCGAACGAGCCCTGATAGTGGGAATCGTTAGCCAAGAGCAAGGGTGTCCGTGGCGACGCGGAATCTGAAGGAAGCTGGCGGCAAACACTCGGCCTTACGTAC
>JAFPME010000025.1 GCA_017402445.1 Prevotella sp.
CACTATGCTTCAGACTGCGGGGCAAAGGTACTTCATATCAAACAGACTGCCAAAAATAAAGCAACTAAAGTCATCCTGCAATTTGAGCTATTGAGTACCAACTACTCAAAATCATCCTGCAAAATGAGCTATACGCCAAAACTTGCAACAGCAAATCCTAACTTTATATATCAGTGTTGTTAAGATGGGGACATGTCTTTATAGTAAAGGCATGCCCTCCCTTTTTGTATGAGTATTACGTCAAGTGAAGGTAGGTCTTGTTCGGTTTTTATCAGTTCGTTGCGGTCTTTTAAAAAGAAAGCCGTACCTTTGCGGCTGAATGAAAAAAGGAACCAGGGATATGGAAAAGAACAAAGTGACGAGACTGTTCAACGAGGCGTTGCAACGTTATGGGTTGATTGCCGACGGCGACCGCGTGTTAATTGGGCTGTCAGGCGGAAAGGATTCGATGGCTCTGCTGGAGTTGCTGGCGCTACGTTCGCGCATCTTTGTGCCTCGTTTCGAGGTGGAAGCAGCCTTTGTGCGCATGAACGATATTCCATACCAAAGCGATGAAGATTATCTGAAAGCTTTCGCCGCTTCACATGGCGTCACTTTGCATGTCGTGGAGACGTCGTCGCTGGATGCGAGAGAGAGCAGAGAAAAGCATGTCGCAGGTATCCCGACAGACGGAGAGCAGAAAAAACCTGTCTGTTTCCAATGCTCCTGGCAACGGCGTAAGAAGTTGTTTGAAACGGCGAAGGAACTGGGATGCAACAAAATCGCTCTGGGGCATCATCGTGACGACCTGATGGAGACGGCTCTGATGAACCTGACATTCCAAGGACAGTTCTCCACGATGAGGCCGATGATGCCGATGGACCGCTTCCCGATGACCATTATCCGCCCGCTCTGCCTGATCAGGGAGCGGGAGATGGAACAATGGGCTGCGAGTCACGGCTATAAAAAACAAATCAAGAATTGTCCGTTCGAGTCGGCTTCGAAGCGTTTCAACATGAAACAGGTCGTAGCGGAGCTGGAACAGATGAATCCTGAGTTCGCCTACACGTTCTATCGTGCCATTGAACGCACGTTCTGAGAGTGTAGGCGAACTACGGGGAATCTGTGGATAATAATGGACTTAACCTAAGTTCTCGAGTGCTTCTTCCTTGATGTAGCTCAGTCCCTTCTCCTTGATGGTGAGCTGGGCTTGTTCGGCGTCGTCGGTTCGGAAGATGAGAATGCCCTTGCCGTTGAAGGTGAATGAGTACATGTAAGTGATGGCGATGTTGGCATCGCTGAACACCTCGATGGCATCGGCTGCGCGACCGGGCAGATTGTCGAGTTCTATGGCGAAGACATCTGAGAGAGCAACGGCGACGCCTGCTTTTTGCAATTCGTCGTAAGCGCGCATGGGTTCGCTACAGATGAGTCGGTAGATGCCGTACTCGGCGGTGTCGGCAATGGTCGATGCGATGATCTGTATGTTTGCTTGCTTAAGAAGCTTGAGCACCTTGACGAGGGTTCCCGCGCGGTTTTCAATGAAGATAGATAGCTGATGGATGGTCATAATTTATAATTTATAATTCATAATGCATAATTCATAAAGCATAATTGTGTCTTGTCGTTAGAGGGACATGGCGATCAGAACAGCTTGCGCAGGTCGTTCACGCGGACGGCCTTCTTCTCGTCGGAAGTCTTCAGGGTTCCTTTGGGAACGAGTCGTACCTTCGGCGTGACGAGGATTTCGTCTTTCAGCTGGCGCGTGATGTCGCGCTCGAGCTGTCGAAGCTGAGGGAAGTCGTCTGTGAAGAGGCTGTTCAGTTCGACGTCGATGGTCATCGTGTCACCATTCTCTTTTGTTTCGAGCGTGATGAGGTAGTCTGTGCTAAGCTGTTTGAACTTCAGCAGGATCTTTTCCACCTGAATGGGGAAGATATTCACGCCTTTGAGAATAATCATATCGTCGCTGCGGCCCTGCAGTCGGTCCAGACGGACGTGGTTGCGGCCGCAAGGACAGGTTCCCGGAAGGATGCGGGTGAGGTCGCGCGTGCGGTAGCGCAGCAGCGGCATGGCCTCGCGGTTGATGGTGGTGAGCACAAGCTCGCCCATCTGGCCGTCGGGAACGGGCTCAAGTGTGACGGGGTCGATGATCTCTACGATGAAGTAGTCTTCCCAGATGTGTAGTCCGTTCTGCTCGGGACATTCGAAGGCAACGCCTGGTCCCATCATTTCGGAGATGCCGTACGAGTTGTAGGCCTTCACGCCAAGGTTCTGCTCGATGCGTTTGCGCTGCTCTTCGCTGTGAGGCTCGGCTCCGATGCATAGAACACGCAGCTTGGTGTCCTTTCTGGGATCGACTCCTTCCTCCTTCATTACTTCGTAGACGCGCGAGGCGTAGCTGGGAATGGCGTGCAGGACGGTGGTTCCGAAGTCGCGGATGAACTTGATCTGACGCGTAGTGTTGCCTGCTGCAGCCGGAACGGTGAGCATTCCCACACGCTCGGCACCGTACTGGAATCCAAGTCCGGCAGTGAACATGCCGTAACCGGCGGAGTTTTGGAAAACATCCTCGGGCCGTGAGCCCACCATCCAGAGGCAACGGGCCACGGCTTCGGCCCATTCGTCGAGGTCGCGCTTGGTATGCAGCACCACGGTGGGATTACCGGTTGTTCCGCTCGACGAGTGCAAACGGGTGCAATCCCTCAGCGGTACGCAGACCAGGCCGAAAGGATAGTGCTCACGCAGGTCATCTTTCGAGGTGAAGGGCAGTTTCCGCACGTCGTCGAGCGTACGTATGTCGTCAGGAGTGATTCCCATTTCGCTGAACTTCTTCCTGTAGAACTCTGCGTTCATGCAGTGGCGTACGGTCTTCTGTAGCCTTTCGAGCTGAAGGGCTTGCAGTTCGTCGCGTGACATCGTTTCCAATTCTGGATTCAGATAGTTTGAATATTCCATTTTCTATTGTTGTTGTTTGCTCTTTTCGGTGTGTGTTTCTTGTTTACTTGAGTGTATTGAGATTTCCCTGGGGGGGATTCGTGGGTGTGCAAGAACACTTTGATATGTCCTGTCAGGAGTTATAATTGGCGCTTGTCGATGACATGAGCGCTCTTTCCTTGGCTTCGCTCGATGGTGTTGGGGGCTTTCAGTTGTACTTTGGCAGCAATGCTGAGCACACTCTTCAGTCTTCCGGCCAGCCGTTTCTCGAGGGCGGCGATGGCGGCAGGCGTATCCATGGTAGCATTGAAATATTCCTGTCGGAGTTCCACCTGCACTTGCAAGGTGTCGAGGTTGTTTACACGGTCAACAACGAGCATGTAACGCGGTGCAAACTCCTTCATGCTGAGTACGACGCTTTCTACTTGCGACGGGAACACGTTGATACCGCGGATGATGAGCATGTCGTCGCTGCGACCTTGGATGCGGGTCATGCGTACGTTGGTGCGTCCGCAGTCGCATTGGCCTTCCATCAGAGAGCACAGGTCGCGCGTACGGTAGCGCAAGACGGGCATGCCTTCCTTGGTCAGCGTGGTGAAAACCAGTTCTCCTGCCTGTCCGTTGGGTAGTTTTTCCAGCGTGACGGGATTGATGATTTCGGGGTAGAAGTGGTCTTCGCAGATGTGTGAGCCGTGCTGCATCTGGCATTCGTAGCTCACGCTTGGTCCCATGATTTCACTCAGTCCGTAGAGATTGAAGCCCTTCAAGCCGAGACGCTCCTGTATTTCTTCGCGCATGTGTTCAGTCCAGGGCTCTGCTCCGAATGCTCCCACGCGCAGTTTGATTTGGTTTTTCGTAATACCCATCTTGTCCATGGTCTCGGCCAGATAGAGTGCATACGACGGTGTGCAGGCAATACCAGTGATGCCAAGGTCGCGGATGAGCTTGAGATGTTTCTCGGTGTTGCCTGTTGATGCAGGAACGACCGATGCCCCAATCATCTCCACGCCGTTGTGCGCACCCAGTCCGCCGGTGAACAGTCCGTAGCCATAGCTCACGGAAAAAATGTCGTTGCGCCCAACACCGTATGCCGTGAGACAGCGAGCCATGCATTCGCTCCAAATGCCGATGTCCTTACGTGTGTAGCCGACGATGGTCGGATTGCCTGTTGTGCCGCTGGAGGCGTGTATTCGGATGATTTCGCTTTGTGGTGCTGCCTGAAGTCCGAACGGATAGTTGTCGCGCAGGTCCTTCTTCGTGGTGAACGGCAGCTTTACGATGTCGTCAATGGTGCGGATGTCATCGGGTGTGATGTCCATTTCTTGCAGCTTGTGTCGGTAGAAAGGTACGTTATGATAGACGTACTTCACGATTTTGTGCAGTCTCTTTCCTTGCAGCGCGCTCATCTCGTCGCGGCTCATGCATTCTTTGTTAGGGTTCCAAATCATGTGTTATTTCTGTTTTTAATTTTGTTTTCCTGCAAATCGGCACAAAGATAAGCATTATTCTGATAATAATTCATGAATTTTAATAAATTAACGTCATATTGAAAGGGATTTAGGACGTTTCCGAACAAATGAAAACAAAACAGACTTTTTGAGTCACCATTAGACATGAAAAGGCAGATTCTTTTCGATGGTCGTTTTTCTATATGAAAAGCTTGCCGTTTTTGATGTGGACCAATTCCTCGTTGATGAGGTTTTCGATAGCGATATCCATCAGGCTGGTGGGCAACATGATAGAATTGAGCTCACGGACCGGATGCTGATTACCGTCAGAAAGCAGGTCGAGGATAGCCTGACGGGCATCCGATATTTTGGCTTCCGGTTGTTCGGGAGAGTGATGAGAGAGGCAGACGTCACATTGTCCACAGTCGGTGGAACGTGTTTCGCCGAAATAGCGAAGCAGCTGTCGACTGCGACAAACGGCATCATTGGTGGCATATCTAAGCACTTGTTCGATGCGTTTTGCATACAGGTTCTTCCTTTCTTCGTATACTGAAGGGGGAAAAATGAGGCGTTCCCCGTCTTCCCTGCTTTGCGAATAAGTGACATAAGGCGTTTTTCGCTGTGGAATGAAGTGCAGGATGCGTCGGTCGGAGAGATTTTTCAGAATCATGTAAACCTGTTGTTGGCTCTGAAGACCTGCCTGCTGGCCTACGAAAGCGAGATCGATGTAACTGTAATCGGAGAACAGACCGCCATAGTTGCGTAGCAGAGCCGTGATGACATTTGTCTCGTTGGTGGACAGATGGTTAAGAATGTATAACTGGTCGCGTGTCAGCAGAAAGTGCACACGGGCTTGCGTGTCCCGTTCTTCATCATATTCAATGTATCCGGAGCGTGTCAGTATGTGGAGGGCTGAATGCACTTGAATAGGGAAATGGTGGAAGGCGTGGCAGAATTTGTCGATGTTGAATTCGAAAGTTGCGCCGTGTCCGCTGCCCACTCCTATCTGATAGAAGTAGGCCAATTGGTTATACACCTCGCGAATGAAGTCTTTTTCCGGAAAAGTGTCGTCGATTCGCTTGCGCAGTTTGTGCTCGTCGCTATTGTTATAGAGCAGGACGGCGTACGATTTCAGACCGTCGCGACCGGCACGTCCTGCCTCTTGGAAATACGCTTCGAGCGAATCGGGGCAGTCCATATGTATAACCAGCCGCACGTCTGGCTTGTCAATGCCCATGCCAAACGCGTTTGTTGCCACCATGACGCGTACGCGGTCGTCGTACCATTCGCGTTGTCGCTCGTCGCGCACCACGCTGTCCAGTCCGGCATTGTAAGCTAACGCGCTGATTCCGGCGTGCATCAGAAATTCCGTCAGTTCCTTTGTACGCTTCCTGCTGCGTACATAAACAATGGCAGACCCGCTTACTGATTGAAGAATATGCAGCAACTGCTGATCTTTGTCGGCAGTATGACGAACGATATAAGCAAGGTTTTTGCGCTCGTAGCTCATGCCGAAGACATTTTTCTCGCTGAATTCCAAACGCTCTTGAATGTCATTCACCACTTGTGGTGTTGCCGTTGCCGTTAGTGCCAAAATGGGAATGCGTCTGTGATCATTGCGTGGACTCTTCTCCAACAGGTGCCGGATCTTGGCGATGTTGAGGTAGGAAGGTCTGAAATCGTAGCCCCATTGGCTGATGCAATGGGCTTCATCCACAGTGATGAAGCTGATGAGCATGTGGCTGAGCTTCTTCTGAAAGAGTTCCGAGGCAAGGCGTTCGGGAGAAATATAGAGTATTTTTACCCCTCCTAAGACGGCATTTTCAAGCGTAACGAGAATCTCTTCGTGTCTCATGCTGCTGTAGATGGCGGCCGAGCGGATGCCTGTCTTGCGCAGATGGGCTACCTGATCCTTCATGAGTGCAATCAGCGGAGTGACGACAATACACACACCTTCCATTGCCATTGCGGGCACTTGGAAGGTGATGCTCTTTCCACCTCCTGTAGGCATCAGTCCGAGTGTGTCGCGTTCTTCGTAGATACTCTCGATGATTTTACGCTGTATGCCTCTGAAGTCGGAATAACCCCAGTACTTTCGTAGTATGCTGATGAAAAGGTCTTCTTTCTTATGGGTCGGATTATCATCAAGCCTTTCCTCTCCAGAACGGAGAGGAAGGGAGCTCGATGTAGGAGGTTCATGTTCCATACCTTATTATTATATATAAGGTGTGACGTTGACAAAATGATTGTCTATTCTGTTTCTTCCTCTGCAGGTCGGATGTCTTCTATCTGCAGCTGCACGTCGTTATGCTTGAAGATGTTCTCTTCTATGGTATAGGCAATGTCGAAGGCGCGCTTACTTTTGATGTAGCGGGCAGATGCACTCTGTCCGAAGGCGATGCCGTTCATCACGTTGTTCGACTTCGAGTCCACCAGTTCCAGCTTGATGTGTTCTTGTTCACGGCCTACCACTTTGCTCGTACCGAAGTCGTAGACGCCTGTTGTGCAGAAAACGGGCTTCTGGTTCATGGGCCCGAATGGTCCGAAACGCTTCAGCTCGTTGTGCATTTTGCGTGTGATGTCCTTGAAGTCTATGTGCGCGTCAATGCTCAGATTGGCTTCTGTCTGTTCGGGTTGTATGTGTTCTTCAACATATTTCTGGAATCGACGGCGGAACTCTGGGATGTCGTCCCAGCGCAGGGTGAGTCCTGCGGCATAGGTATGGCCGCCGAAATTGACCAGCAAATCGCGACAACTCTTGATGGCAGAATAGATGTCAAAGCCCGTTACGCTGCGAGCTGAGCCTGTCGCAAAGTCTTCTTCGCGTGTCAGAACGACCGTAGGACGGAAGTAGATCTCGGTCAGACGCGAAGCAACGATGCCGATGACGCCCTTTTTCCAGTTCTCGTCGTATAGCACGATGCTCGAATGCCGCTTCTGGCTCTCGATGCGCGCTACAATCTGGTTGGCCTCTTCGGTCATCTGCTTGTCGATGTCCTTGCGTTGCTCGTTGTAAGTATTGATGTGTCTGGCTTTGCTTAGGGCTGTGGCAAAGTCGCGTTCCACCAGCAGGTCAACGCTCTCCTTGCCGTTCTCCATGCGTCCCGAGGCGTTGATACGCGGTCCTATCTTGAAGATGATGTCGCTCATCGACAGGTCGCGTTCGCTCAGACCGCAAATCTCGATGATAGCTTTCAGCCCGATGCTCGGGTTTTGGTTCAGCTGTTTCAGGCCGTGGAAGGCCAGAATGCGGTTCTCGTCGATGACGGGAACGATGTCGGCCGCTATGCTCACGGCGACGAAATCGAGCAACGGAATGAGTTGTGAGAACGGAATACCGTTGTTCTTGGCAAATCCTTGCATGAACTTAAAGCCCACCCCGCAGCCGCACAAGTGCTTGAACGGGTAAGAGTCGTCCTCGCGCTTCGGGTTGAGAATAGCTACTGCGGGCGGCATTTCCTCGTCGGGCACGTGGTGGTCGCAGATAATGAAATCGATGCCAAGGGTCTTGGCATACTTGATTTCCTCTACGGCTTTGATTCCGCAGTCAAGAATGATAATCAGTTTAACACCTGTTTCCTGTGCATATTCCAGTCCTTTGCGGCTCACGCCATACCCTTCGTCGTAGCGGTCGGGGATGTAGTAGTCCACGTTGGAATAGAATTGCTGCAGAAACTTGTACACCAGCGCAACGGCTGTGCATCCATCTACATCGTAGTCGCCATACACCAAAATTCGCTCCTTGCGCCCCATGGCATCGTTCAAGCGGTCAACTGCTACGTCCATGTCCTTCATCAGGAACGGATTAATGAGGTCGCCCAGCTGTGGCCTGAAGTAACGCTTGGCAGCAGGCTCTGTGGTGATGCCCCTACGGACGAGTATCTGAGCCAGTATCGGGCTGATACTCATCTTGGCTCCGAGGGCCTCAGCTGTCTTCTTTTCTTCTGGTGTAGGTGGTACGTAATTCCATTTAAAATGCATTTATATTGTTTTTATTTTCCTTCGATGTAGATATGGATGGGCGCATTTTTACGAATGCGCACAATAATCCGCGGTAAAGTTACGAAAAAAAAATGAAAGAATGGTGATTCCTGCACAAAAAAATGCAGAAACCACCATCATTTTGTTCTTTATTAGTCTTTTTTTAGATTCCGATAGTGCCCGGACCTCTGTTTGAAACGGTCTTTTTAGATGCCGAGCTTCTTGCGGATGTCCTTAGGAATGGCGTTCTTGTTGATGAGAAAGTCCATGGTATTGGCGGCAACGAAAGCCTTGGTCATGTACCATGTGCCCTTGTAGTCGCCATATTCGCCCCATGAATTCTTCACCATGTAGTATTCCTTGCCGTTCTGATCCTTGGCCAAGCCGTATATATGCATGCCGTGGTCGTCGGTCAGTTCCCAGTTGTCGAAGCGCTGTTGGCGCAGCTCCTGTGTCGGAACAATTTCGGGAGCGGTGATGCCCAGCGAGTCGAGCTTGCTTTTCTTGTCTGTTGCGCTCAGCTTTAGCCAGCGGGCAGCGTCGCTGCCTGTGAGGCTTTGAGCCTTCTTCGTATCGTAGGCAATGCCGAGGCCCTTGCGTGTGAAGCCGTCTTCCGATACGTCGCCGCCCCAAGCCACGGTGTAGCCGTTGGCAAGCGCATTATCGATGATCTGCATCATCTCGTCCATGGGTACGTTGTACGAGCGGTCCCAGCGCCAGTTGTCCTGCACCTCCACGGGGAAAGCGGTGTAGAACGGATGGTGCGTATAGCTGGTGATGCTAACGTAGTCGTCGAGGTTCAGCCCAAGACTGGCCATGAAGCTCTTCGGGGTGTATTTTTTTCCTTCATATACGAACTCTTCGGGGCACTTGCCCAGATAAGCGTCGATGATGCCCTGCAGTCCTGCCTTCCATTGGTTGCTTATCTTCTTAGCCGAGCTCTTGGCTACTGCACCCACATACGGCTCCATGACGCTGAAGAACTCGTTAAAGTTGGCCAGCGAGTCGCCCTGCATGGTACCGGGCAGCGGCATGGCGTTCTCGGGGCAAATGCCGTGGTTCTTCATGATGATGAGCACGTCACCGGCGCTACCGCCTTGCGAAAACTGACTGTCTCCGTGCATGCGTACGGTCAGCTCAGCACGTTCCATGTAGTCCTTGTTAGCCACGAACATTTCGCAGAGGTCGTAGGTCTTGCCTGTTTTCTTCAGAATTTCGCTCTCGAAGAACGACAAGGTGGAGTAGGCCCAGCAGGTACCTGAGCGGTTCTGATCCTTGATGCTGGTGATGGGGAGCGACTTGATGGTAGTGAACACAGGCTTGTTCTTGTTTTCTTCCTTCTTGTCCTGTGCCATTGCGCCTGTGGCAACCATGGCCAGCAGGGCGAGCGTTAAGATTTTCTTCATGTTTTTTTTCAGTTTATTTGTTTTAGGTCCTTTCTTTTGTAAACGGTTCGTGGCGTGCTTTCCTACCAAAACGGTTGGAATCGGGACTAATTGTCGGCCATGAAAGCCTCGATGTCCTTCGGATGATAGGGGATGAGGTCCTTGCCGAGGAATCGGCAACCGTCCTTGGTGATGAGGATGTCGTCCTCGATGCGGATGCCTCCGAAGTCCTTGTAGGTCTCCAACAGATCGTAGTTCAGGAAATCCTTGTGCAGGCCTTGTGCGCGCCAGTCGTCGATAAGGGCTGGAATGAAGTAGATGCCCGGCTCGTCGGTCATGACGAAGCCTTCTTGCAGGCGCTTGCCGCAGCGCAGAGCGTTGGTGCCGAACTGTGTCGATGGCTGTATCTCGTCGTCGAAGCCTACGTAGTTCTGCCCTAAGCCTTCCATGTCGTGCACGTCCATGCCCATCATGTGGCCCAGACCGTGGGGCAGGAACATGGCATGTGCCCCGGCTTGGACGGCTTCGTCGGTGTCGCCCTTCATCAGTCCGAGTTCTTTCAGGCGTTCGGTCATCAGTCGGCAGACGTTCATGTGTACGTCATACCACAGTACGCCGGGCCGTGCCACCTCGAGCGCATAGTCATGGCAGGCTTCCACGATGCTGTATATCTCCAGTTGCCGTTGTGTAAACTTCCCGTTGACGGGGAACGTGCGTGTGTTGTCCGAGCAGTAGTTCTCTGCATTCTCCGCTCCCGCATCGCACAAGGCCAGTCTTCCGCTTTCGAGCAAGCTGTACGACGGGTTGCCGTGCATGATTTCGCCGTGCTGTGTGAAGATGGTTGCGAAGCTCTCGTGCTCGCCCAGCGAGTGGGCCATGCCGTCCACCTGTCCACCGACGTATTTCTCGGTCACACCCGGACGCGTCATCCTCATAGCGTGTGTGTGCATCTGGTAGCCGATGGCGCAGGCTTTTTCTATCTCTGCGACCTCAAGGTCTGTCTTGCATTGGCGCATCTTGACGATGGCCATGATGAGTTCCACCGATGCCGATTCTTTCTGCTGGCTGGGATGGATGCCCAGCAAGTCCATAATCTGTATCTTCGTGTCGTGACGGTAGGGAGGAAGAAAGTGAATCTGCCGATGTTGACGAAGGGCTTCGTTGCAGATAACCTGCAGTTGCTTCATCGGAGCGCTGTGTTCCACGCCCACTTGGCAGGCCAGATCCTTCACATTGTCCACTGAGCCGTACCATACGATATCCTCGATATCGATGTCGTCGCCGACGAGCGTTTCCGTTCCGTTGTCCACGTCGATGACGCCCACAAGTCCGTCTCTGCGTTGGCCGAAGAAGTAGAGGAACGACGAATCCTGGCGGAACGGATAGTAGCCGTTGTTGGGATAGTTGCACGGCGACTCGTTGTTTCCAAACAAGATGATAACACCATTCTCAACCAGCTTGCGCAGCTGTTTGCGGCGTTCGATATAGACTTCTTTTGCAAACATTTTGTTCTGTTTTACGTTTATTTTTTGCAAAGATACGCATTTTAATTCAGATTGTATTCTTCCGAACTCTTAATTAAAAAAAAAAGATTAACTTTGCCGGAAAATCAGTAATCAAAGTCATGGTCATTAACAGAAACACGGGGTTGGTGCTTGAAGGAGGAGGCATGCGCGGCGTCTTCACCAGCGGCGTGCTCGATGCGTTCATGAAGCACGAGGTGTGGTTCCGCTATGTCGTGGCTGTCAGTGCCGGAGCCTGCAACGGAATGTCATACGTCAGCAGGCAGAAAAGGCGTGCCCGGCTGTCGAACATCGACATGCTGGCACACTACGACTACATCGGTCTGCGTCATTTGGTCACACAGGGTAGCATCTTCGACCAGAAACTGCTTTACGACGACTTCCCTAACAAGTTGCTTCCCTTCGACTGGGACACCTTCTTCAGTGGGGAAACTGTCTTCGAAGCGGTCACTACCAACTGCCTGACGGGGACAGCTTGCTACCTGTCTGAGACGAAAAACCGACAGCGTGCACTTGACATCGTGCGCGCCAGCAGTTCGCTGCCTTACGTCAGCAAGATGGTTGAGGTGGACGGCATACCGATGCTCGACGGAGGCATCGTGGACAGCATACCTGTTCTGCATGCCATCGAGCAGGGCCATCCGACAAACGTCGTTGTACAGACACGTAACTACGGCTACCGTTCGTCCGAGAAAGACCACAAGATTCCCCCCATAGTCTACAAGGAGTATCCGCGCCTGCGCGTGGCATTGAGTCATCGTTGTGAGGTTTACAACCGGCAGCTGGAAATGGTCGAACAGATGGAGGGGCAGGGAAAAATTGTATGCATACGTCCGCAACGGCCTATGGAAGTGGACCGTATCGAGAGGGATCTGAGCAAGTTGGAACGCCTCTACGAAGAGGGTTTTGAACAAGGAGAGGCGTTTGTTGCGCGTTACTGGAAGTAGCGGTGGCAGAATAGTAACATAAAGTCAACGGGCATTCAGGTTGTTTTCCTGAATGCCCGTCTGTTATTGCACCGGATAGCGATCAGTTGTTGTCCAGCACATACTTGGGTGACTCGCCGTATTTGTTTGGCTCCACCTTGCTGTCCATGCAGAAGAAGATGAGACAGGCGATGCCGAACACCATCGAGCAGAGCAAGGCGACAATGCAGACGGGATTTGTGAATGCTGCAGCCATACCCGACAACAGCTGTTCGGGGTCTACGTCGGCGTTGTCCGACATTCCTATGATGGAAGAAAACATGTTGTAGGAGATGATGGAGGTGTAGACCGTACTTGCAATCATCGCTAATCCGTACCACCATCCGCTGTGTCCTGTGTCGTGCAGGCGGCGGAACGAAACAGGAATCATTGCCAGCATGATCAAAAACTGTGCAATAGCTCCGATTAATGGAATAAAATTGCACACGAACGATGCGATGAATCCCGCCAAAGCTACCCACCAGAACTCGGAACGGCGCGAGCGGCCTCGGAATTGTGTCACTTTACTCCACGCTAAGCGCAGGGCTTCCTGAAACCCCAGCTGGGGCAATTCTTTGATTTGTGCCATAGTGTATAATTTTAAGATGTGAATAATCGTCAGTCCTTCAGCAGGTCGGGGCGAAGACGGCGCGTGCGCTCCAGCGCCTGCTCCATTTCCCATTCCTTAATCTTCGCCTCGTGGCCACTCAGCAAGATGTCGGGAACGCGCCAACCCTTGTATTCTGCCGGGCGTGTGTAGATAGGGGCAGCCAGCAGGTCGTCTTGAAAACAGTCGGAGAGAGCGCTCTGCTCGTCGCCCACCACGCCGGGGATGATGCGCACAATGGCGTCAGCCATGACAGCTGCTGCCAGTTCGCCACCCGTCAGCACGTAGTCACCGATGGATATTTCGCGCGTGATGAGGTGGTCGCGGATGCGCTGGTCGATGCCTTTGTAGTGGCCGCAGAGGATGATGATGTTGTTGAGCAGAGACAGGTCGTTGGCTACATGCTGGTTGAACTGCTCGCCGTCGGGACTGGTGAAAATCACCTCGTCGTAAGTGCGCTCTGCCTTCAGGGCCGAGATGCAGCGGTCGATAGGCTCTATTTGCATCACCATGCCGGCGAAGCCACCGTATGGGTAGTCGTCCACGCGGCGCCATTTGTCAAGCGTATAGTCGCGCAGGTTGTGCAGATGAATCTCTGCCAACCCTTTCTTCTCTGCTCTTGCCAGGATGGACTCGTGCACGAAGCCCTCAATCATCTCTGGCAAAACGGTTATTATGTCTATTCTCATTTCGACTGCAAATATATGAATAATATTTTATACCGCCATCGTTTTGCAAAAAAAATGCTCATGGGAATCATTCTAACCACGTTCAGGTACATGCCCACGTATGCTGAAAAAGAAAAAGGTGTAAAGCGAGAACTATTGTGAAATCTTTCAAATCTTATAAGTATGACTAAGCTTTTGAATAGATTATGTATGATGCTTTGTAAATATTTCATACCGAAAAAACGGGTAAAGATTTTCTTTCATTCTACGAAGACGAAAGCGGTTGTTTTGTCAAAAGAATCGGACAAAATCGGAAAATTTTTCTTTCCGTTTTTCAAAATGGCCCATTTTACGACGCAAAATGGCCCGTTCTGCCGCGCAGAATGATTCATTCTGTCGAGCAAAACGGGCCGTTTTCGTGTGCAGAATGAGTCATTTTGAAAGCCCGAAAAATGTAAAGAAAACACAAGTCGCTTTTTCCCAGTGCTTTAGAACTTTCTCATAATTCGCGCGTACGCGTCCGTCGGCTTTTTATTTTGGAAAGATGGCCTGCATTTCGTATAATAAATGTTATTTTGTAAGCATAATTCAGCGTTTACAAAGCTATCAACTGCAGAGGGAGGAAACCAAGTTCTTACACCACTTTCTTATTCCGAACTGGCGTTAGAATAACAAAAACCTTTTCAGCTGTTTCAAAAATGAGCTATTATTCTTGTGTGTGTTCTAATTTTTGTACCTTTGCATGGGAAAAAGAGAAAAAAATCTCTTTTGTCAAGAATTAGAGTTTAGTCAGTTAGTAAGAGTTTAGAATTAAATAATGAATAAACCAAGTCGTATGAAAAAGAATCTTTTAGCAACGCTATTCTTGGGCGTTGTAGCCATGAGCGCATCAGGCCAGGGACTGTCAGGCAACCCTTACAAGTTCCTGGGCAACATCACGACAAGAGGCAACGTGGACGCTGGTGGTGGCGTGCCACAGTATTATCAGCTGTGGAATCAGATTACCTGTGAGAACGAATCGAAATGGGCTTCCGTGGAAGGCAGCCGTGGCAATTTCAATTGGAGTGGGGCTGACCGTGCTTTCAACTATGCCAAACAGCACGACTTCACCTACAAGTTCCACGCGCTGGTGTGGGGTTCCCAGTATCCGAGTTGGTTGGACAATCTGTCGGCCGGTGAACGCCTGTCAGCCATGACCAATTGGTTTGACCATGCAAAGGCGCAGTATGAGGAGCTTCCCATGATCGACGTGGTCAACGAGGCCGTCGGCAACCATCAGGCAGGCAATCCCATGATCAAAGAGACGCTGGGTGGTGGTGGCAAGACGGGCTACGACTGGCTCATCAAGGCCTTTGAGATGGCTTACGAGCGCTGGCCGAATGCCATTCTTATCTACAACGACTACAACTCTATTCAATGGGACATCGACAAGTACATTGACTTGGTGCGCACGTTGCGCGATGCAGGAGCTCCTATCGATGCCTATGGAAACCAGTCGCACGACGTGACCAACATCAGCGAGAACAATCTGAGAAACGCATTGAAAAAGCAGCAAGACGCACTGCAGATGCCCATGTTCGTCACAGAGCTCGATATCGACATCTCCAACGACGCACAGCAGAAAGCACAGTACGAGCGCGTGCTCCCAGCGATGTGGGAGGCACCCTATTGTGCAGGCGTCACCCTCTGGGGCTACGTCCATGGCGCCACCTGGGTCGACAACTCCGGACTCTACCGTAACGGCACCGAACGGCCTGCCATGACCTGGATAAAGCAATACATGCAGACCGATGCTGCCAAGAACGCTGTGGGACCGTTCCCCGGCACGAAGAAAGAGGCTTCGGTCTACATTCGCCCTGCTGCCCTGAAAGTGGCAAAGGACGACGTGCTGCCCATCAAGGTGCGTGCCAGAATGGCTACCAAGACCATCGAGAAAATAGATCTCTACGCGGATGACGAACTGGTTGCCACCATGACGGAGGAGCCTTACATCGCAGAGTACATGGCCAGTACTGTGGGACAGAAGACGCTGAAAGCTGTGGTCACTACCACCGACGGTTCCACCTACGAGCGACTGTCGAGAATCCAAGTGACACGAGGTACACTGCGCTCGCCTTACAATGGCGTGGTGGCAGAAGTGCCCGGCACCATCAATGTCGATGAATACGATGAGGGCCTTTCGGGTGTCGCTTATAGCAACGCAACCCGCAGCACTACCACAGCCATGAAAAACGGCCAATGGATGGAGTATACGGTCGACGTTAAGGAGGATGGACTTTATTCGGTTGAGGCAGAGGTGGCCTCGACGACCGCTGACGGCATGTTCCACCTGTCGGAATACGGGTTCGACAATCTTACATTCTATACCAATATCACTAAGGTTCCAAACACAGGCAGCAGCTCTGCGTTCCAGACTCTGCGCATCCCCATGACAGAGCCGCTGACAGCAGGCCGTCATGTGTTCTGCCTGAACATTGACAAGGGCGGTTTCTTCATCAAGAGCTTGGCATTCAAGAAAGTTCCTACGGTCGAACTGCCTGGAACACTCGAAGTCGAGGATCTGGTGGAAGGCGAAGGCGCTGACTTTGCGAGCGGCAATGGCGGGACGGTGCTCAGCAACACGACCGCCGGCGAGTGGATGGAGTATAATGTGGACTTCAAGGAAGGCGGCAAATACACGTTGGAGGCTACGGTGTCGTCGGCTGTTGACAATTCTGCCTTCAAGGTGTTCCTCATCGAAGCCGACGGAAACGAAAAGTCGCTCTGCACGGTCAACGTTCCCAATACCGGCAGTCTGGAAAATTACGAGGTGAAGTCGGTGAAGATCAGGAACGGCATCAAGGCTGGCAAGCAGAAGATACGCGTCGTCATCAATACCGGCGGTTGCAACATCGACAAGCTGCAATTCGTGTGCACCGAGTCCACAGGTATCGTCATGGCAACGGATGATGAGGTTACCGAGACGCAATGGTTCACACCTGACGGTCGCAAGCTGAGCGCTCCGCAAAAGGGTATCAACTTGGAGCGTGTGGTTGTCAACGGAAGTGTGAAAACACGTAAAGTCATTCGCTGACTTCGTTATGGATGAACGATTGGGACTTCGTCTGCATGAACGATGCTGACGAAGTCCTGAATGACAAACTTTACAGAAACGAAAAATGCCAGGAGAATTTGACTTCTTCTGGCATTTATAATATGAAATGTTGTTTGTCTTTTCTCGGGGAAGACCTCGATTTTTCCTTGGAAGGAAGACCAATGCTTAGTGGGCAGCTTCGAATTCGCGCAGGAAGCGGACATCGTTCTCCGAGAACAGACGGAGATCGCTGACCTGATACTTCAAGTTGGTGATGCGCTCAACGCCCAAACCGAAGGCGTAGCCGCTGTAGACCTTGCTGTCAATGCCGCAGAGTTCGAGTACGTTCGGGTCAACCATGCCGCAACCCAGAATCTCTACCCAGCCTGTATGCTTACAGAATCCGCAGCCCTTGCCGCCACAGATGTGGCATGAGATGTCCATTTCGGCACTCGGTTCGGTGAAGGGGAAGTAGCTGGGACGCAGGCGGATTTTCGTGTCTGCTCCGAAGAGCTCGCGAGCGAAGGACAGAAGCACCTGCTTGAGGTCTGTGAACGAGACGTTCTTGTCGATGTAGAGTCCTTCAATCTGATGGAAAAAGCAATGGGCGCGGGCCGTGATGGCTTCGTTACGGTAGACGCGTCCGGGGCAGATGATACGTATGGGCGGCTGTTGTTTCTCCATGACACGTGCCTGAACCGAGCTGGTATGCGAGCGCAGGAGAATGTTCTTCGTCACGTCACCCGTGGCACTTTCTTCCACGAAGAAGGTGTCCTGCATGTCGCGCGCGGGATGGTCTGCGGCGAAGTTCATTTTAGTGAATACATGAAGATCGTCTTCCACTTCGGGACCGTCGGCCAAGACGAATCCCATACGCTGGAAGATGTCGATGATTTCATTGCGCACGATGGTCAGCGGATGGCGCGTTCCAAGCTCGATGGGGTAGGGGGAGCGCGTCAAGTCGAGGTCGTCCTGCTTGTCGTCGGCTGAGCAAGCCTGCTCGCGCAGCGCGTTGATGCGCTCCGTCGCCGTCTGCTTCAGTTCGTTGATTTTCATGCCGACAGCCTTTTTCTGGTCGGCGGCGACGTTGCGGAACTCCTGCATGAGGGCGTTGATCTCGCCCTTCTTGCTGAGATACTTCAGTCTGAGAGCCTCAATTTCTTCTGCGTTGGAAGCCGACATTTGGCTTACCTCTTTCAGCAGTTCTTCAATTCTTTCGAGTATCATCTTTACGGTTTGCTGATTTACTATTACTGAAAAGAGCCCGACGTGTTGTCGCGTCAGGCCATGTTTCTTTCCTTTCGGGGTGCAAAGGTAGTGATTATTTTTGAATTATCACGACTAACGGCCTACAAATTTTGCTCCCGCTGTCAGCGTATAGCCTTTCACTGGTGCACAGTAGTTCTTGCCGAGAGCCTGTTCAGCCTTTTTCTCGAACGGCAGTTTGCCCTGTTTGATGCTTTTGATGACGACGTGGGTGTTCACGCGAGCGTAATTCTCCTTCAGATGTTTAATGTCGTTGTCGCGTAGACGGATGCAGCCTTCACTGTCACGGCCCGGTACGCTGGCCTCGTTGCTGGTGCTTCCATGGATGCCAATGCCCGAATGGCCTGGTGTGACGAGCCGCAAGAACCATGCTCCGTACGAAGGCACGCTGCCACGACCGTCCTTGAAGTCGTGCTTCCACGACGATGCCGGTTGTATCTGGCTGATGTAGAATGGCTTTTCCATGCTGCATTCGGGCGTTTTCATGTCGCCTACGCGCTGTTTGTTCTCAGGATTCAGGGCGTAGCAGACGGGGTAGTGGGCCACGAGCAGGGTGTCGCGTCCTGCCACTTCGTAGACGTAGAGCCGGTATTCCTTCTTCGAGATGACGATGAAGCAGTTCTTGGCCACTACCTCCGACGGTTTTTTGTAGACGTGCATTTGGTCGGTGTAGTCGTAGACGTGATACGTCTTCTTGCCTACCTGTACGTAGGTCATGTCTTCGTCGGCGGGCTTGTTGGTTCCGTTGCCGTCTTTCGGCTGCGCATGCAGATTGAGAAATGCTCCTGCTGCCATTGCTGCCAGCAGGAGTTTAGGATGTTTCATATACGTTGTTATTTAGTGATGTAAGAGAATTTTTTGGAGATGTAAACAGTCTTTCCGTTGTACTCCACCTTGTAGAACTCACCTGATTCGCCCAGATGAGTGAGGTAGGTGCCTTTGGGAAGATAGCAGGGTGAGCCATCTTTCCATGTGTAGTAAACGTAATTGGTGCCGGGGCCGGTGCGCAGTCGCACGTTTGTTCCGTTCACCACGACGTAGAACTTGTCGCTCTTCTTAGTTGAAGTCTTGGCGGTGGCAGGGCTTTCGGTGGTCACGTAGGAGTAATCCTTGGAGATGTAGACCTTGTTTCCTTGGAATTCGACGTAGTAGAAACCGTCAGCTTCACCGAGATAAGCCAGCTTGGTGCCTTTTTTGGCGTAGCGTGGGCTACCGTTGTCGTAGCACAGCCAGCTGGCGTCGAGGCTTGGCTCGAAGCGCAGTCGCACATTTGTTCCGTTGACCACAACGTATTTCTTTGTCTGTTGTGTTTCCATCAGGATGGATTCACTCGGGGAGTTGGCCGAAGCCATAGCTGGAATCGCTGTGCTAATGGCCAGCAACATGACGATTGATTTGAAAATCTGTTTCATTTTGGTTAGTTTTTATAGGGTTAATGATAAGTTTATTCCATGACTACGGTGCGCTCACCGGAGCCGGAGGTAACGTTCTCGGAAGTGCTCAGCGTGTCGGTTGCGGTCTGCCCTGACAGAGGATTGCCCACACGTGCTGCGCGGTAGCGGGCACCCAACGCTTGCTGTGCTTTCAGCTCGAAGGGAAGCTTCTTTTCGTTGGCTCCCTTGATAATGACTTTCTGGCCTACTTCTGCGAAGCGGTCGTGGAGCACGTTCAGGTCGTTGTCGCGCAGTCGGATGCAGCCTTCGCTGTCGCGTCCGGGCACGCTGGCCTCGTTGTTGGTGCTGCCGTGGATGCCGACACCAGTGAACCCAGGTGTCTCCAACCTCATGAACCAATCGCCGTATGACCGGATGGAGCCGCGTCCGTCGCCAAAATCGTGGTGCCAGTCGGTGGCGTTCTGTATCTGTTGGATGGTGAATGGTTGCAGCATGGTGCTCTCTGGCGTTCGCATGTCTCCGCTCTTGGTCTTTGCTTCTGGGTAGCGTGCGTAGCAAACGGGGAAGTGTGCAGCCAGAATGGTGTCGTGCTGTTCAGGACGTGCCTCGTAGACGTAGAGTCTGAACTCGCGTTTGGAAATGACCATGAAGCAGAGCTCGCGCTTTACCTCCTGCGTATACACCTGCATGCTGTCGTTGATGTCGGCCACGTTGTATGTCCTTCCGGCTTGTCCGACGTTGCACATCGCAATGGCCGAATCCTCGTTGACGAGCGAGTCGGTACGCTCGGCCGTAGGTTGACTGTCTTTTCCCGAACCACATCCGGCGAAGATGCCCGTCAGGAGGGCGATGGTCCATGTCGTTATAGTTTCTTTCTTCATCTGTTCTTTTCGTTTGTCTGAGTGATGGTCATCCCCAGAAATAGTAGCTGAAAAGCACGGCAGCAATCATACCAGCAAAGTCGGCCGCCAAACCGCAGCCAACGGCGTTGCGGTAACGCTTCACGCCTACGCTGCCGAAGTAAATGGCAAGGATATAGAACGTAGTGTCGGTGCAGCCCTGCAGCACACCTGCCAGGTGACCTACGAACGAGTCGGGACCGTAGGTGGCCATGCATTCAAGCATCATGCCGCGGGCTCCGCTGCCGTTGAGAGGCTTCATCAGTGCCACGGGGACGGCTGCCACGAAGTCGGTGTCCAGCCCGCAGGCTGCAACAACGTGGGTCAGACCGTCTTGAACGAGTCCGAGAGCACCGCTGGCCTTGAACACGCCGATGGCTGCCAGGATGGCAACACAATACGGTATGAGGCTGACGGCAACGCTGAATCCGCCCTTTGCCCCCTGTATGAACGAGTCGTAGACGTTCAGACGCTTGTACCAACCGGAGCAAATGAACAGCACAATGGCCCCGATGATGAGGCAGCTGGTGAGCAGACGGCAGAATGCCTGCACTTGTGTGTTGTCCATGCCGTGCATAGCCCAGAACAAGCTGCCCACCAATGCGGCTACGATGGCGAACATGATGAGGAAAGCGCGGCGAAACAGGTTAATACGCTGCGAGATACTGACAACGATGAGACCTACGATGGTGGAGACCATTGTTGTCAGCAGGAGTGGAATAAATACGTCTGTGGGGTCAGCGGAACCTGCTTTGGCCCGGTAGGCCATGATGGAAACGGGGATGATGGTGAGTCCCGACGTGTTGAGCACGAGGAACATAATCATCGAATTGGTTGCCGTGTCTTTTTTCGGATTCAGTTCTTGCAGCTCCTGCATGGCTTTCAGGCCGCAGGGGGTGGCTGCGTTGTCGAGTCCGAGCATGTTGGCAGAGATGTTCATGAAGATGCTGCCGAGCGCAGGATGGTTCTTTGGAATTTCGGGAAAGAGCTTGGACAGGACCGGACTAAGCCCCTTCGCGAGCTTGGCGACAAGGCCGCTGTCCTCGCCGATTTTCAGGATGCCCATCCATAGCGTGAGTGTTCCGGTGAGACCTAATGTCATTTCAAAAGCCATCTTCGACATTTCGAAGGTAGAGTCCATCATGGATGGCAACGCTTCGGTGTCTCCCATGAAGACAAGACGTATCACACCGACGATTGTACCAATCAGAAATAATCCTATCCAGATATAGTTGAGTGCCATAGACCGTTTTTTATTGCTGCAAAAGTACTTATTTAAATTGAGACAACCAAATAATTTGGGGATTCTTTCGTTTACTTCAAAAAAAGTGTGTATCTTTGCCACAATTTTGAGAGAAAGCTCATTTTATGGTTTATTAGTATGAGAAAAGGATTTTATGTGGTCTTTTTTGTCTGCGTCGGTATGGTGTTCTTCTCGACAGGATGCACCGATAAAAAGCCTGCAGCCGCCGATTCCACTGAGGTGGTGCAGCCTGATACCGACACAACGGCTCTTGACACGCTGGAGGAAATCATGGCGGAAACGCCGATTCCGAAAGCGGCCGATGAACTCTTCGACGACTTTATCTATAACTTTTTGGGCAACAGGAAGTTTCAGAAAAGCCGCATCAAGTGGCCTCTGCCTGTCGTCTCGGGCTCACGTACAAACCTTGTGCAGGCAAAGAAATGGTCGCAGGAGCAGCTATTCCTGCCGCAGAGCTATTACACCTTGATTCTCGACAGCCGCAAGGAGCTGAAACTCTCAAAGGATACGAGCGTCAACCATGTTGTGGTGGAGCAGATACATTTGGAGGAAGATAATGTGAAGTCGTTCGTCTTTGACCGTTTGGAAGGACAATGGCAGCTCACAAAAGTGACTAAGACTCCGATGGAACAGAATGTGAATGCTTCGTTCCTGTCATTCTATAACAAGTTCTCGGTCGATTCCGCTTTTCAGGCAAAGAGCTTGTCCGAGTCTATTTCCTTCTCAGGACCTGATCCTGACGATGAATACAAGGACGTTCATACCAGCATTTCGCCTGAAGATTGGATGTACTATGCTCCCACGGACCTGCCACAGGGAACCATCTACAACATCATCTATGGAAAAAAGACCACTTCAGGCAAGAAAAAATACTTTTTGTTGAGGGGCATAGCCAACGGTCAGGAGATGGAAATGACCTTCCAGCTCGTGGAAGATGAATGGAAACTAACAGGCGTAAAAGAATGAAGGACCTGAGTGACTATAGCCTGAAGGAGCACAACACGTTTGGTATTGAGGCTCGGTGTCAACGCTTTCTTGAATATGTCGACGAAGCAGAAGCCCGGCAAGTTGCCGCTTTGCTACGCGACACAGCCTCTCCTCATATAATAATAGGTGGAGGAAGCAATCTCTTGTTGACGAAGGATTTTGCCGGAACGGTGGTCCATTCTGCCGTGAAGGGCATCCGATTGGAAACCCGGCAGGACGACAACATCGTCAGTTGTGGCAGCGGAGAACTGTGGGACGATGTCGTCGCTTGGTGTGTGTTGCATGGGATGGGCAGTCTGGTGAACCTCTCGCTCATACCAGGTGAGGTGGGTGCTTCCGTGGTTCAGAACATCGGGGCATACGGTGCTGAGGTGTCACAGTACGTTCAGGAGATCCGAGCCGTAGAGATTTCGACGGGCGAAACCGTTTCTATTACTCCTGACGAATGCAGGTATGGTTATCGTGACAGTCGTTTCAAGCACGAATGGCGCAACCGTTTTCTGATTACACTCGTGCGCTATCGGCTTCCCAAACACGAGGAGCTGAATGTTGAATACGGAAACATCAGGGCTGAACTGCAGCGAAAAGGCATTGTGAAAGCAACGGCCGGAGAACTGCGGCAGACCATCATAGACATTCGGAATGCCAAACTTCCCGACCCGAAAGTAGAAGGGAATGCCGGCAGCTTTTTCATGAATCCCATTGTCGGACGCAAAAAATACGATGAACTGTCGGTGCTATATCCTGACATGCCACATTATATGGTTGACGAGGACCACGTGAAGATTCCTGCCGGATGGATGATTGAACAGTGTGGCTGGAAAGGACGGACGCTCGGACATGCAGGCGTTCATTCAAAACAGGCACTTGTTCTTGTCAACAAAGGAGGAGCAACGGGCCTGGAGATTGTGCAACTTTGTGAGGCTGTCAGGCAAGATGTGAAGGTAAAGTTCGGCATCGACATTCATCCTGAAGTAAACATCATCTGAAAGAAATGCAGCTTACATTCTTAGGAACGGGAACTTCGGTGGGCGTGCCCGCCATCGGATGCACCTGCAAAGTGTGTCGAAGTCAGGACCAACACGACAAACGCCTTCGCTGCTCGGCTCTGATTGAAACGGAGGCGACGAGGATTCTCATCGACACGGGGCCCGACTTCCGGCAGCAGATGCTTTCGCAGCCTTTCAGGAAGATCGATGCCGTGCTGATGACACATATTCACTACGATCATGCTGGCGGTATTGACGACCTCCGTCCGTTCTGTCAGTTCGGCGAAGTGAACGTCTATGCCAATGAAGGAACGGCCCACGGACTCATGCAGACGGTTCCTTATTGCTTTGCCGAACATCGCTATCCAGGTGCACCTTCCATCAATCTGCATGCCATTCCGGCTCACCGGCCGCTGCAAGTCAACGAACTGACCGTCGTCCCCTTTGTCGTCAATCACGGAAAACTGCCCATCTTCGGCTTTCGTATCGGTCCTTTGGCCTACATCACGGACATGAAGACCATCGATGACGAAGAGCTCTCTTATGTGCAAGGCGCCCAGACACTTGTCGTGAACGCCCTTCGCTTTGCCCCCGACCACCACGCCCATCAGAATGTTGATGACGCCATTCGTTTTGCAAGAAAGGTCGGAGCGCGTAAAACATGGCTGGTTCATTCCTGCCACGACATTGGTTTGCACGAAGAAGTAAACCGCCAATTGCCTCCCGACATACAGCTTGCGTACGACGGTCAGGTGATTGAAATTGTATAAAAGCATTTTCCCTTCCCGAAAAGCAGGGAAGGGAAGAGGGTCATTTCTTGAACTTCCGATAGAGTTTCCACACCAAAATCAAACCGTCGAGAACGCCAGCTCCCGTGCTCATCAGGCCTTGCATGCGCAAACCCTTGTTCTTGCGAGTGGTCAGAGCCGTCGGCTTGCTGAAAAGCTGCTGCCGCAGTTTCGTTATCTGTGTGCTGTCTTTGCGTATCTCCTTCAGCAACTGTGCCTTGCGGTCACTGATGGCTTGCAGGGTAGTGAAGGTCGCTCGTGTCTGCGTGTCCTCTGTCATAAGCGGTAGTCTTTTCTTCGTCTGCGTGCAGTGCAGCCCTGTCTGTCCCTGCGTGTCATTCCATCAGCATGCTCGCCAGGAAGCGAACCAGCGGCTTTTCCACCCAACTCTTGCGGAAGGCCAGGAACAACAGGAACACCAGGACGTAGAATGCAGCCACAATCAGGAAAGCGACGGGGTAGCCCAGGGCAGGAGCCATGGCATAGGCTGCTGCAAACGAAATGTAGATGAAAATGATAATGATAATCAGGAAGGTGACAGCAGCCATGATCAGAGCGGTGATCAGGCGCACCACTTTCTCGATTACATCGAGCCGCAGATACTCGTTCTGCAGCCCGACGTAATGTTTGAGCACCTCAACGAGCTGCCCGATGGTCTCTATGTTCTTGTCGTTTGAAAACATCAGAGAGCTTAATCAATAGCGTCCTCAACGGTTTCCTTGATATCGTCAGCCAGATCGCCGATTTCTTTCTTTGAAAGATTGATGTTGTGCTTCTTGCAGAAGTCGTCGATAGCGTCCGAAATCTTTTCACGTGTGTCCGTTCCCTTTTCAGGTGCCAACAGAATTCCTAATGCAGCGCCGGCGATTGCTCCGCCGAGGAAAGCGCCAATGTAACCGATTGTCTTCATAATTGCTATTTGTTGAATTTATAGATAATGTCTACTTGCAGCGCAAATTTAGGCATTTTCAGCGAGAAACCAACAAAAAAATGGCACATTTTTTGTTAAAATGCAGCTATTTCTTTCATTTAACAAACTTTATGTGCGCTTTCCTGCTGTTTTTCAGCTATTTTGTGTAATTTCGCACAAAATTCAGAATAACAAGTCTAATTCTAAAATAAAGATTATTCATTATGAAGAAGTACATGGTAGTATGCGCAGGTTTGGCTGTGGCATTGGCATTGACAAGTTGTGGATCAGGCAAAGAGAGCGCTTATCGCAAGGCTTACGAGAAAGCAAAAGCCCAGGAAGCTGCCCTTGCTCAGAATACGACAGCAACCGAGGAACCCGCTGTGGTCGCACCTGTCACCACACGTCCTGCAACAGAGACCGTCGTTACTGACAATTACGACAACGTGTCCGTGCGTCAGGAGAGTCTTCAGGTCGTCGATGGTTCCGGATTGCGGAACTATAGCGTCGTCGTCGGTTCTTTCTCTGTGAAGGCCAACGCCGAGGGACTCTGCCAGCAGCTCCGCAACGCCGGCTATCCTGCTCAGATTGCTTATAATAGTGGCAACAACATGTTCCGTGTGGTTGCTTCGACCTACGACGACAAGGCCAGCGCCGTGCGCAGCCGTAACGAGTTCCGCAATCAGTACGAAGGAGCCTGGCTGCTCTTCAACAAGCGCTAACGACGGGTCTTGGCGAGAATCCTCTCCATCGACTACGGTAAACGACGTACAGGTATAGCAGTCACCGACCCATTGCAGATTATTGCCAATGGGTTGGCGACTGTTTCTACGTCTGAGCTGTTCAGCTTTCTGAACGACTATCTGTCGCACGAACAGGTGGAACGCATCGTCATCGGAAAGCCGATGCAGCCCAATGGCCGACCCAGCGAGAACTTGCAGCGCGTGGAGCAGTTCGTGTCACGTTGGCGGAAAGCCAGGCCCGACATTCCTATCGAGTACGTTGACGAACGCTACACGTCGGTTCTTGCCCATCAGGCCATGCTTGCAGGCGGACTTCGCAAGAAAGCGCGTCAGGACAAAGCCCTGGTCGACGAGATCAGTGCTACGATTATCCTGCAGAGCTACATGGAAAGCAGGCGTTTTTCGCTGTGAAACGAAGCCGCGGCCGCACTCGCTTCCACTTTGCATAGCGACGAGCGGACGTGGTACAACGTAAGATATAATTTTTTATTGAAATGATTTTACCTATTTATATATATGGTCAGGGAGTACTGCGCAAGGAGTCGCAGGACATTCCTAAGGACTATCCAGGACAGAAAGAGCTCATCGACAATATGTTCGACACGCTTGATGCGTCGGAAGGTATCGGTTTGGCTGCACCTCAGGTCGGGCTGAACATCCGCGTTGTCGTCATCGATCTCAATGTGCTCGCCGACGATATGCCCGAGTATAAAGGCTTCCGTAAGGCGTTCATCAACCCCCACATCGTGGAGGTGGACGACACGCACACCGAGTCGTTGGAAGAGGGTTGTCTCTCACTGCCGGGCATTCACGAGAAGGTGACGCGCCCCACGCGCATTCACGTTAAGTACGAAGATGCCGACCGTACGGAGCACGACGAATGGGTGGAGGGCTATCTTGCCCGTGTCATGCAGCACGAGTTCGACCATTTGGATGCTCATCTCTTCATCGACCGTATCACTCCCTTGCGCCGTCAGCTCATCAAGAACAAGCTGAAGTCGCTCACCCTGGGCAAGTACCGCTGCTCTTACCGCACGAAGGCGGCCCGAAGATAAAAAACAAACCATCAAGGTAAGGAAGAAAAAGGCATAAAGACTGGAGCTGATCATGAACGGAACGGCATTCAGCAAGACCCATACGTTTACGAAGAAGAAAAGATGTCCTCTTCTTCCACGAGCCTTTTGGGTCGTCTTTTTCCTCCTTACTTTTTTTAGACTGCACGCTCAGTACAACATCGACCGAGTGCTGATGGCCGGTCGGAGCGCCCTTTACTACGAGGACTACGTCCTCTCCATGCAGTACTTCAATCAAGTCATCAACGCCAAACCCTATCTTTATGAACCTTGGTACTTTCGTGCCGTGGCCAAGTACAACCTCGACGACTATGTAGGAGCCGAGAGCGACTGTAACGAAGCCGTCAGGCTGAACCCCTATATCGTCGGACTCTACGACCTTCGGGGCATCTGTCGCATCAGGCAGAAGAAGTTCGTGGAGGCTGCTGCCGACTACGACAAGGCCATCGCACTCGATCCTACAAGCCAGGGCTTCTGGTACAACCGTGCCTTATGCCGCATCCAGAGCAAGGACTACGACAAGGCCAACTTCGAGCTCGACTCGATGATGGTGCGATGGAGCAAGAACGCCAAGGTCTACCAGCTGAAGTGCGAGGTTTGCCTCCAGCAGAAAGACACCGTGGCCGGTGCGAAGTATCTGGACAAGTCGCTTGAGCTGGACCCCTACGACGGCGATGTGTGGACGCTGCGCGCCATGTTCAGCCTGGCTAACAAGAAGTGGAAGGACGCTGACCAGCAGCTCAGCCGTGCCATTCATCTGAAACCCAGTGTGGCCAACAACTACGTGAACCGGGCATTGGCCCGCTACAACTTCAACAACCTGCGCGGAGCCATGGCCGACTATGACAAGGCCATCGAGCTCGATCCCAACAACTTCCTCGCTCACTATAACCGAGGCCAGCTGCGTGTGCAGGTGGGCGACGACAACAGAGCCATCGAAGACTTCGACTTCATCATCCAGCGTGAACCCAACAACATCATGGCCATCTTCAACAGGGCGCTGTTGCGCGACCGGACGGGTGACATCTACGGTGCCATTGATGACTATACTAAGGTCATCGACCAGTACCCGAACTTCTGGACCGGACTGCAGTACAGAGCTATCTGCTACCGGAAACTGGGCATGACGGCGAAAGCCGAGATGGACGAATTCCGCATCTTCAAGGCGCAGATGGATAAACACCTGGGCCGCCAGCAACGCTGGAGCAGTAAGAAAAAACGTGAGACGCGCAAGCTGAGTGACATCGACCTGGACAAGTACAACCAACTGGTCGAGGCCGATGAACAGGAAGTGGAGCACGAGTACAGCAGCGCCTACCGCGGACGCGTGCAGAACCGCAAGGTCGAGGATGAGTACATGCCGATGTATGTCCTTTCCTACAGCAGGTCCGACTCTGATGTGAAGTCCTATACGGCTTTCGACAGCGAGGTGGAACACTTCAACCAGACAGCATCCCCGCGTCGGCGTATCAACATCGTCTGCAGTCCCAAGACACTCTCCGAGGGTGAAACCAAGGCCTACTTCGCGCTGATTGATTCTCTCTCGGTACGTATCGACGCCATCAAGGACCTCAACCGCGAGAAAGGGCTGCTCGTTCAGAGGGCCGTGGCCTACACGGTCACACAGAATTTCGATGCAGCCATCAACGACCTGACGGCCTACGTCCAACAGGACAGCACGCTGGTCATGGCCTATTGGCAACGCGCTGTCTGCCAGTCGCTCATGAACGAGTTCGCACAGTCGCAGGGTGTGGAGAGCAAGTTGAAGGCGCTGAGCGCCATCGACGACTTCAGCCGTGCCTTAAAGCTGAACCCTGCCAACGCCTACATTCTCTACGACCGCGCCAACGTCTACGCTGCACGCAAGGAATACAAGAAGGCCGTGGACGACTATACGCAGGCCATAGCCCTCGATACCAATCTCGCGGAAGCCTACTACAACCGCGGACTGGTCTTTCTCTACTCGGGCGAGCATGACAAAGGCATTGAAGACCTGAGCAAAGCAGGTGAGTTGGGCCTTTACGATGCGTACAGCGTCATCAAGAAATACCGCAAGAAATAACTCATTTCCTGTCTGTAGCCATGTGCTCGTGTCCCGGTCAGGAGGCGCATTCATCGCTGACTTTCTCTTATTTCTGCTGTTACAGATTTTTGAATTTATCGGACAAAAAGTGCGATTTTGGCCTCTGAGAAGGCCAACATTCTGAAATAAAAATCCGACGGACGCGTACGCGCGAATCTCGCGAAAGTTCCAATCCTTTGAAAACGAAGCAGTTGTGTTTTCTTTACATTTTCGGCGCTTTCAAAATGGCTCATTTTACGCTTCAAAAAGGCCCTTTTCGGCGCGCAGAATGATTCATTCTGACAAGCAAAACGGGCCATTCTGCGATGCAAAATGGCCCATTTTGAAAAACGAGACGATTTTTTGAGTCGCAATGTCCGAATCTTTTACCTGAACAACGGCTTTTTCTTTCGTAGAATTGAAAAAAAATCCTACACGATTTTTAGGAATAAAATGTTTACAGATGAGTGTGAACTGACAGGAAACAAGCATCTCCTGCAACTGTCATCCCTTCCCAAACAGCTTTCGATGAGGGCGGGCAGTTGCAGGAGATGCCGTGTATGAACGGAGATGAAGACGAAATGATGCGGTTGCTTCACCTTTATGATGGCAAGAGAGGCTGCATGAGGTCAGCAACCCCCTTATTTATACTCTTTGATTTCCTGCTGACCGGTCATGGCGCGGTAGGCATTATGAGCCAAGGCTGTGAGCTCATCTTCGCCCGGATAGACGAAGACAGGAGCCAGATACTCCAGCCGTCTGCGCAGTTCGTCGGTGACATACTTGCTGTGGGCAATCGCTCCTGTGAGCAAGATGGCATCAATCTTGCCGCAGTTGACCGGAGCCAGCGAGCCGAGGTAACGTGCCGTCTGGTAAATCATCGCGTCGTAGACCAGCTTGGCGTGCTTGTCGCCAGCAGCAATGCGGCGCTCCACTTCGATGCAGTCGTTCGTTCCCAGATGTGCGGTGAGCCCGCTGTGCCCGTTGAGCTTGCGCAGCATCTCCTTCTCGGTGTATTTTCCGCTATAGCAGAGCTGTACCAACTGTACGGAAGGCAGCATGCCGGCACGCGAAACGCTGAAGGGGCCGTCGCCGCTGAGCGCATCGTTGCACTCCACGGTGCGTCCGTGCTTGTGCAGTCCGAACGACATGCCGCTGCCCATGTGGCAGACAATGAGGTCCTGTTCCTCGTATTTCACGCCGTGCTCGCGGCAGTAGCGCTTGGCAATCTCGCGCTGGTTCAGAGCGTGCCAGATGGTCTGGTGCGGCAACTCGGGCAGACCGGTGATGCGCGCCACGTCGTCCAGCTCGTCTACCACGCCGGGATCGACGGTGAAAGCCCGGCAGTTGGGAATCTCCTTGGCGATGCTGAGCGCGATGAGCGATCCCAGGTTGCAGGCATGATGCAGTCGCGGGTGCATGGTGTCTTCGATTACCTTGTCGTTCAGCTCGTAGACACCACTTTCGATAGGCTTCACAAGTCCTCCTCTTCCTACGACCACGTCGAAGTCCTGCATCTTGTATCCGTTTTTTTCGAGCGCTTCGACGAGCTTCTTTTTTCGGTAGTCGAACTCGTCCATGATGAAAGGATATTGACACAGTTCCTCGTAGGGATGGTTAATGGTGGAATGCCAGTCGAGCTCTTCGTCAATGAAGACACCCACCTTGGTTGAAACCATACCAGGGTTGATAGCTAAGATTTTCATAGATGTATAAGGATTTTTAGTTGTTTGTTCGGGATGAACAGTCGCTGCGGTTGTCAGACTACCTGCAGACAGGCCATGGCGAGGCTGTTGTACTTCGTCTCGGCCGAGTCGCTGCGCGAGGTGAGCGTGACGGGGCAGCTTGTTCCCTGTAGCCCTACGGCCAGCTTGGTGTCGGTGAAGGCGGTGATGGCCTTGTAGAACACGTTGCCGGCCTCGATGTCGGGCATGACGATGACATCGGCATTGCCCTCGAGTGGGCTTTTGATGCCTTTGATGTCTGCCGATTCCTTGTCCACGGCGCATTTCAGGTCGGTTGGTCCGTCGACGATGGCTTTGCCGAATTCACCTGCCCGGCACATTTCTACGAGTTTCTCGTAGTCGAGTGTAATGGGGAATTTGGGTGAAACCTTCTCGGTGCAATGTACGAGTGCGATGCGTGGTTCCATGATTCCGTAGGCGGCGCAGAGACGTATGCTGTATTGAATCTGCGCGATGCGCTGTTCGAACGTCGGGTTCGGAATGACGGCGGGGTCGGTCATGAACAGCAGTTTGTGGTAGGTGGGGATTTTCATGGCCGAAACGTGTGAGAGCACGTTGCCGACGGGCAGCAGTCCTTCGTCGCGGTTTTCCTTGTTGATGATGGCGCGCAGCAGGACGTCTGTGTTCAGAATGCCTTTCATCACAACCTGAGCCTCACCCCTATGCACCATGCGGACGGCCTCACGGGCCGATTCTTCGGGCGTGTCGAGGTGAACGACGGTGATGTCAGCCCATCCTTCGCTGGTGGCCCGTTCGATGGCTTCGCTTGAATGATCGTCGATAGCCTCAACTGCAACAACCTTGCATGGCTTTCGGGTCATGAGTCTCTGCGAGATTTCACTAAAGTCTTTTATTTGTTCCATGGTATAACAGATTTTCCGCAAATTTACGGTTTTTCTCGGAATCCACAAAATAAAAGAAGAAGAAATGCACAAATATGCAAAAAATGTGCCGTCATGGAACAGTCGTAGATGAAAAACGGCCCGTCATTTGCTTTTCTGGCGAGCTGGCTGTTTGTTAACTCTCCTGTGTCCGCTTCCTGAGGCGGGGAGATAGAGGCATGACAACATAAAAGCACGGCCTTTTTGATGTCCGTCTCGCTGATATCCAGCAGAAACATTCCATCTCAATGGTCGTGCGTTTGGTCAGACAAAGTCTTTTCACCTTCCGCTATGGTCAGAAAGGCTGCATGAAGTGGTGGCATTGAGGTGCCCCTGGGTCTATTCCGTGGTTCTCTCGAGATAGCGCTCGTAGAGCCATTCGTTCTGTTCAGGAATGGTCATGTGGCTGTTGTCGAGCAGAAGTGCATCGTCTGCCTGCCGTAAGGGCGACACTTCGCGGTGCGAGTCGATGTAGTCGCGCTCCTGGACATTTCGTAGAATCTCATCGAAGTCGGCTTCCATTCCTTTCCCTTTCAGTTCGTCGAAGCGGCGCTGGGCTCGCACTTCGGCCGTGGCTGTGACGAAGACTTTCAGTTCGGCATCCGGGAAAACGACGGTCCCAATGTCGCGTCCGTCCATGACGATGCCCTTTTCCTGACCCATTCGCTGCTGTTGGGCCACCATGGCTTCGCGCACGAAGGGCAGCGCAGCAACGGGCGATACGCGGTTGGAGACCTCCATCGTGCGGATGTCGTTCTCCACGAGCTCACCGTTCAGATAGGTGTCGGGTCGTTGCGTCTCCTGGTTGAAGCGGAAAGAAATCTGAATGTTGTCCATGTGTTGCTGCAGGGCGTCCGTGTCGATGGTGTCGTCGTCGCGGAAGAGGCCGTTTCGCAAAGCATAGAGCGTTACGGAACGGTACATGGCCCCTGTGTCTACGTAGACATAGCCGATGCGGCTGGCCAAAGCTTTGGCCATGGTGCTTTTTCCACATGACGAATGGCCGTCGATGGCGATAGTTATTTTTTTCATTTCTGATATGTGTTAGAGGTTGATGGTGACATTTACCATGAGTGAATGCGAGGAGATGTGATACTTCGCGTAGGCGAGGTTGAGCTTGAAACGCTCCAGCTGAAGACCGGCCCCGAAGGAGAGACCGGCCCCGTGGCTGCTTCCGTTCTCTTCGCCTACGGCCGTTATCTCCATTTCGTGTGCTCTTCGGAAGTTGTATCCTGCTGCCACGTATATCTGATCGCTGAGAATCAGGTCTACACCAGCCACGAGATGATCGATGAATTTGTAGTCAAGATGGTTCAGGTCGACCAGTGTTGCTGACAGTCTGAGTGGCGACCCCACGAGCCGCTTGGAGACACCCGCCTGCAGGTCGATGGGCAGCCGCGTGTAGTCGTCGTTGTAGGCATTCACTTCACCGCCGAGGTTTTTCACTACTGCCGAGAAAGACCATTCGCTCTCGGGGAGATAGTAGTTGAGACCGAGGTCTACACCGACGGCCATGGCATTGTAGTCGCCGATGTATGAATTGACGATGCGCGCGGTGATGCCTCCCACGAAATTGGTCCCAAGTTGGTAGGAGAGTGCGCCTGCCACGGATATGTCCTTGGCTGAGAACTCACCAGTCTGCACATGGTTTTCGTCCATTTGCTTCATGGTTCCGTAGTTGATGTATTGTGCCATGACGCCGATGGTTCCTTTCTCGCCGAAGAGCGTGGCGAAAGAAGCACTGGCGAGATTGGCACCTTCCATATAATTCATATAGTTCAGGTTGACGGCCTTTCCTTCGACCGAACCGAGCAGTGCCGGATTGGCAAACATGAGCGAAGGGTCGTCTTCAATGATGGTGATATTGTCTCCCCCCAGTGCTCCTGCATGTGCACTGACAGGCAGTCTGAGAAAATTGTATCCAGTCTGGCTTTCTTGGGCGCACGCTATTGTAGCGACCAAGGCCAACATGACTGAAAAAAACACATTTTTCATTAATTTCTAATTAATTTCTTGCAAAGATAAATCTTTTTCCAAATATCTATGCTAATTTTGCATGCGAATTAATATGATAACGGAAAAAAAGGTTTTTTTAGTGTAGATTGGAAATAAAGAAATCATACGCTGCCGATCTGGAGCATCTGCGTCCGCGACTCTTCTTGCTGGGACTGGTGGTGGCCTTGTCGCTGCTGGTGGTGGCCTTGGAGTTTTCAGTCGGTCCGACTTCGGACGACTACGACGAAGAGCTGCTTGAGGATCTGGCGGAAGAAATCGAGCTGATGCCTTCTACGCCCAAGAACGACGTGGAAACCGTTGCCACGCAGGCCGAACCTCCCACACAACAGGCGCGGTTGAATCCCGTGGAGAAAGTTCAGCAGCCCTCGGCTCCAGAACACCTGCCCGACCGTATTGCCGACTGGCAGCCCGCGTTGGAGCGTGCCATAGCAGACGCGATGAACGACAGCGACAAGCCTGTGCCGCCAGTGGCCGTGAACAGTGAGAATCAGGTGCTCACCCTGCGCGAAGTGGAGCGCTTGCCCGAGTTTCCCGGGGGCATCCCTGCCTTTGTACAGTGGCTGACTAAGCATCTGAAGTATCCAGACTACGCTCGCAGCCAGAAAATACAGGGTAAGGTAATCGTCTCTTTTGTCATCGAGCGCGACGGAACCACGGATATGGCACGGATTATTGAATCGCCCAATCCGCATCTGTCAAGCGAGGTGATGCGTGTCATCCGCATGATGCCAAAGTGGAAAGCCGGTCAGGACCACGGCAAACCCTGCCGCACGATTTTTGTCGTGCCCGTGAACTTTAATTTGTAACTTTCATCAACCATTATGAAAACGTCAAAAGAAATACTCGGAATGATTTCCGACTATCTGTCAAGTCTGCCCTACGACCGGCAGCCGTCCGGCCTGTATGAGCCCATTCGCTATGTCCTTTCAATGGGTGGCAAGCGCATCCGGCCGTCGCTGATGCTGATGGCGTACAACTTGTACAAGGAAAATCCGGAAGCGGTGCTGCCGCAGGCATGCGCTTTGGAAACCTATCATAACTTCACATTGTTGCACGACGACCTGATGGACAATGCCGACATGAGGCGTGGACACCAGACTGTTCACCGCAAGTGGAATGCGAACACGGCCATTCTGTCGGGCGACACGATGCTGATCCTGGCTTTCCATCGCATGATGCAATGTCCGGAGCACACGTTGAAGGCCGTCATGGAGACGTTCACGGAGACGACTCTGGAAATCGACGAAGGACAGCAGATGGATATTGATTTTGAAACACGCGACGACGTACAGGAAGAAGAGTACATCGAGATGATTCGTCTGAAAACCAGTGTGCTGCTGGCATGCGCCCTGAAGATTGGTGCCATCATGGCAGGAGCGCCCAAGGAGGATGTAGACAGGCTCTATCGCTTCGGTGAACGCATGGGACTGGCCTTCCAGTTGCAGGACGACTATCTCGATGTCTATGGCGACCCGGCTGTCTTCGGCAAAGCTATCGGTGGCGACATCCTCTGCAACAAGAAGACGTATATGCTCATCAATGCGCTGAATGCAGCCGATGCGAATCAGAAAAAAGAGCTGCAGGCATGGATTGATGCCGAGCATCCGGATGCCCAGCAGAAGATAGCGGCCGTGACAGCCCTATATAATAAAATAGGTGTAGACAAAATGGCGCAGGCGAAGATAGAACAGTATTTTGCCGAAGCGCGTGCTTGTCTGGAAGAGGTGAACGTGGAGAGTGGCCGCAAGCAGGTGCTGCGCGACTATACCGATGCCATGATGCACAGAAATAAATGAGACATGACGTTGAACTACATTGATACGCACGCACATCTCGACGGAACAGAATTCGAGGCGGACCGTGATGAGGTCGTTGCACGTGCCCGTGAAGCTGGCGTCAGCCGCATTTTCGTGCCTGCCATCGATTTGCCGTCGGTCAAGACGGTCATGGAAACATGTGGCCGCTATCCCGGCTATGCCTTTCCGATGATTGGTTTGCATCCGGAAGAGGTGAAGGCAGACTGGAAAGATGTGCTGACGGAGATGAAAGCGCTGCTGGATGCTTCGCTGAAAGGGGAAGGCAGCATCGATGGAACCCCGTTGTTGCGACCGATTGCCGTCGGCGAGGTAGGGTTGGACTATTATTGGAGCCGTGAGTTTGAGAAAGAACAGCTGGAAGTGTTCGAACAGCAAGTCTGCTGGAGTGTGGAGACTCGCTTGCCTCTGATGATTCATTGTAGGAAAGCGCAAAACGAATTGGTGCATATCCTGAAACAGTATGAGCACGATTTGCCCGGCGGTGTGTTCCATTGCTTTACCGGAAACGAGCGTGAAGCAGAAGAGCTATTACAGTTCGATCGGTTTGTCTTGGGCATTGGCGGAGTACTGACGTTCAAGAAAAGCCATCTGCCCGACGTTTTGCCAGCCGTAGTGCCGCTCAGCCGCATCGTGTTGGAGACAGACGCACCCTATATGGCGCCCGTGCCGCAGCGTGGCAAGCGCAACGAGAGTGCTTTTGTGCTCCATGTCCTGCAGAAACTGGCCGACAGTTACGGCGTCAGTCAGCAGCAAGTAGCCACGATGACGACGGCGACCGTGTCGAGAGTCTTTCATTTAGCAGCCGAAATCTCTGCCTAAAAAGATGAAAAACCGTTATTAAACTTAAAAAAACGGATGGAGTTGACGACTTTCTGAACGAGAAATTGTATCTTTGCACCCGATTTTGGAGAGATGCTCGAGTGGCTGAAGAGGCACGCCTGGAAAGCGTGTATACGTCAAAAGCGTATCCGGGGTTCGAATCCCCGTCTCTCCGCAGGAGGAAAAGGGGTTCAAAGCCGAAAGGCTGAAAGCGATTCGCACGAATCCTTGTCTCTCCGCAGGAATCAACCGCTTCATTCCCGCATTTTTATTCCTTATTTCAAGATGAAAAATCTGATTGCACGTTGCGCAATAGCTCTTATCCTTTTTGCTTGTTTTTCTTTTTCAGCACAAGCGCAGAACGATTCTGTGACGACTCCGTCAGCATCTGGCGATGTCTCCGCCGTTGAAGATACGCTCAATCCGGACTCGCTCGTGTTCGACGATGCAGCCTTGGCTGCTGCCGACAGCCTGTTGATGGCAGAAGAAAACCCTGGTTTGCACCAACAGTTGAAAACGAAATTTGTGGAAGGTAACCCTGCCTTCATGTCCTTAGTTGCCCTCGTATTGGTGCTGGGACTCGCATTCTGTATCGAGCGCATTATTTATCTCACGTTGAGCGAAATCAATGCCAAGAAGCTGATGGCCGATGTTGAAGAGAAGGTGATGAAGGGCGACATTGACGGAGCAAAGACTATCTGCCGAGAGGCACGCGGCCCCGTGGCCAGCATCTGCTATCAGGGGCTGTTACGCATACAGGAATCCATGGAAGACATAGAGCGGAGCATTGTCAGTTACGGCTCCGTGCAGAGTGCGAACCTCGAGAAAGGATGTTCGTGGATTACGCTCTTCATCGCAATGGCGCCCTCCTTGGGATTCCTCGGGACAGTGATAGGTATGGTGATGGCCTTCGACCAGGTGCAGCAAGCTGGCGACCTGAGTGCTACTGTAGTGGCTGCTGGCATGAAGGTGGCGCTGATAACCACTATTTTCGGTATCATCGTAGCCCTCATCTTGCAGGTCTTCTACAATTACATTCTTACGAAAATAGAGCATCTCACCTCACAGATGGAAGAGAGCGCCATCTCTTTGCTTGACACCATCATGAAGTATAAGCTGCTGACCAAGAACCGTTAAATCGCAACCACCATGGTAGATTTGTTGCTTGTCGTTCTCTACATCACCCTGTTCGCAGCAGTTGTCCTGACGCTTTGGTCGGCCGTGAGGAGCATTCGTATGCGCGGACCCTTCAGGCAAGTTGTCAACAACATACCTGCTACCAGGATTGCCTGTGCCGCAGCCCTTCTTTTAGCTGTCACCATGCTGCTGACCTTCCTTCTTGGCAGCAGCTCTCCAATGCTCATCAATGGCACGAAGTATTCTCAGACGTTCTGGCTCAAGGCCTCAGACATGTTCATCAACACCGCTGCTCTACTGACGGCTGTCGCCATCATCGGCGTTATTTTCGGCGTGAGTGGCTTTAACAGAAAGCTGAAACGATGATCTTCAGACGTAAACGACGCAGCATACCCACACTCAACACAACATCTACGGCCGACATTTCGTTCATGTTGCTCATCTTTTTCCTTGTCACTACCTCGATGGATATGGACAAAGGACTCAGTCGGCAGCTGCCTCCTGTCGACAAGAAGCAGAAGGAGGAGCGCACCATCGATGTCGACAGAAACAACTTGCTCAGCGTCAGCATTTCCGCAGACAACGTTTTTTCCGTCAACGACAGCATTGTTCCGCCTGAGACACTGCGGCGGCGCTTTATAGAATTTGTTGCACACTGTCCCGACCGCGAAGCACACATCATATCTGTGAACGCCGATAGGGCCGCAAATTACGACAGTTACTTCTTCCTTCAGAACGAAATAGTCGCAGCATACAATACATTGCGTGAAGCAAGAGCCCGAAGGACGTACGGACATACCTTCAGCGAATGCACACAGCAACAGCAGCAGGCACTCCGCGAATACTATCCGCAGCGCATTGCTGAAGACTACGGAACGGCAGCAGACGATGCCCGCAGCCAGAAAGGAGGCCGACCATGAGCATCATCCGCCGCCATCACGAACAGTCAGTACCGGGGTTGAACATGTCGTCCATGCCCGATCTCATCTTCACTGTCCTCTTTTTCTTCATGATCGTAACCCACATGCGCAGCGTGCCCGTGAAGGTGAAGTATCAGGTTCCTGCAGGAACAGAGCTGACAAAGCTCACCAGGAAAACAGCCGTCACATACATCTATATCGGAAGACCGTTATCCGAAACAATCAACGGCGACTCATCCCGCACATGTATCCAGCTCAACGACAAGTATGCCGACATTGCAAGCATCGCGCCATATGTTCGCGGAGAGCGTGCAGCCATGACTCCCGAAGACAAGAAAATCATGACCGTAAGCCTGAAGGCCGATCGAAACACCCCCATGGGACTCATCACGGACGTGAAGCAGGAATTGCGCCGTTCAGCTGCTTTCAGGGTGAATTATTCTGCTGTTAACCGACAGAATAGTTTTAATTTGAAACAAAACTGAAAATTATCGCTATCAAACGATGGTCAGTCGGTTTTTTTTTTATATCTTTGCAAACATAAATTATTCTTTTATTTATGGCACAGCATCATTTAGATTCTTTAGACAAAAAAATTCTTCGCATGATTGCAGAAGATGCGCGCGTCGCCTTCCTCGAAGTCGCACGGGCATGCAATGTGAGTGGAGCTGCTATACATCAGCGCATTCAGAAACTTTCCAATCTCGGCATACTCAAAGGCTCACAGTTTATCATTGATCCTGAAAAAATAGGATATGAAACGTGCGCATACATCGGACTCAACCTTAAAGACCCCTCCAGTTTCGATAACGTTGTCGATGCACTGCGCAAAATTCCAGAAGTCGTAGAGTGCCATTATACCACAGGAGACTACGACATGTTTATCAAAATATATGCATTGAACAACCACCATCTGCTCAACATCATACACGATAAACTGCAGCCGCTCGGACTCTCCCGAAGCGAAACCATCATCTCCTTTGGCTCAGCTTTCACGCGGCGCCTGCCCATCGTCGATTTGCCATTCGACGAAGAAGAATAAAAACGAAGAAAGGGGTTTTAGCATGAGGCTGAACCCCTTTCTTCGTTTTCAATACTGCTTCTTATTGCCATCTTATCCGTGCTTGGTATACATCGTTTGGTTTTACCTTCAAATCACTCTTCAGAGACTTCTTGGCATTGGTAGAAACTCCGTAAGCATTCGATAAAATACACGTTGTAACAGTTGTAGTATAGTTGTACCTTTGCAGTCGCAATAGTGCACCCAACTACAACTGTTACTGTATCATGACAAGAGAAGATTTTGTAGTATTACAATCAGACCTACCAAAGAGTGGTATGTCCATCACAAAGTACCTACAACATGTAGGCATTAATTACAACACTTATAACTACTGGCGTAAGAAACTGCAGGATAAAGAGTCCGCGAATCCCGAACTTGCTCCCATCCGTTTCACCCGTCTGTCAGATCCAGCGTTTACAGGCCCCGTTCCCTCCGGTGCCACCCTTCTGTTCCCCAACGGCCTCCGCGCCCACTTCGGCAGGGACATGGAAGATGTGCTACGTGAATTGTTGGATAAGAGCCTTATGAGCCATGTTCTGCCTTAACGACACGATGCGCTACTTCCTGTGTCCAGGTAAGACCGACATGCGCAAGGGCATCAGTTCCCTCTGCGGTGTGGTACACGAGAAGATGAGGAGCGACGTGCGCAACGGCGATGTGTTCATCTTCATCGGTTCCAGCCGCAAGCTCATGAAACTGCTTCATGCTGAGGACGGTGGTATGGTGATGTATGTGAAGCGCCTGGAAGCCGGACGCTTCAAGTTACCTGAGTATGACGAGAATACACAGAGCTACCAGATGGAGTGGCGCGATCTTGTAGTAATGGTCGAGGGCATACAGGAGTCTCCGGATCAGCGACTCAGGCGCCTTATGGCACAACGGAGGGAGTATGTGGTTTAGGCATGGGATTCTATACATATATTACTGATTGTTAGTGTTTTATAGCACGTAACATTCTTTATTCTCAGATATTTTTCGTACCTTTGCACTATATTAAAAAGGTACAAAGAATGACTCAGGAAGAGATGCTTTCACAGATGGAATCTATGCTGCAGCCCCTGCAGCAAGTGAACGCATCCCAGACTGAGACCATCAGGAAGCTGACCCTGCAGAACGAGTCGCTACAATCCCGAATCAAGGAGCTGACGGCACAGGTCGCATGGCTGAACCGCCAGCTCTTCGGTCGCAAGTCCGAGAAGCTCCCCATCATCGATCCAAGCTATCCAGACCTCTTTGCAGGAATGCTCCCTGATAATGCACAGCAGATTTCCGATTCCCGTGACCAGGCAGTGGAGAAAATCGTCAAGACTAAAGAAGAACGTCGTCAGGAGAAGAAGAACCGCATTATGATGGAGGACCTTCCTGTACTGGAGCAGGTGATTCTTACTCCCGATAATCTCGACGAGACACTATACAAGAAGATCGGCCAAGAGGTGACCCGCATCGTGGAGCACAAGCCCGGCCAGCTGTACATCAAGGAGATTATCCGTGAGAAGTGGGGCCTGAAGGACAACACCTTGACGGCTCCCGAGGGTATGAGCGGCGTGCTGATTGCCCCGATGCCCCTGCTGCCCATCTACAAGGGTATCGCCGGAGCCAGCCTGCTGGCCGAGATACTGCTCCAGAAGTATGAGTACCACATGCCGTACTACCGCCAGATCAAGCAGTATAGCCACCTTGGCATGAAGGGTCTGACAGAAAGCACCGTGGACGGCTGGTTCAAGCAGACGATGGA
>JAFPME010000016.1 GCA_017402445.1 Prevotella sp.
GAAGTGCTTCGTGCAGGGGAAATCACATTCTCCCCCTCGGGGGAACAGGAGGGGGCCGGTGACATCAAACAATTACGATAAATAAAGTGAGCTCGAAGAATCATAACCGTCTTAGTCTTGAATTCGTCGAACTCACGTTAAAATACATTCATACCGTTAAATTGAAAGGTGTAATGTCCTTTTTGTTTGCAAAAATAATAGCAGAAGTGCCAAAATAGTTTAAAATTGTCAATTTTTCGATGCAAAAAGATACGTCCTATCCCTTTTTTTTGTATATTTGCTACAGAAAATAGACGCTCCCTACGTCTGTAGATGGTTAACTAAAAATCTGCTCTTAGAGGGAAAGGGCTACAGGAGGAACGGACTATGAAGGAGAAACCAAAAATGTTCAACGAGGAAGAGTATGAACTCGACAACTACTTGAACGAAGAGAACGATTATGACCGTAGCACGGCATCGAGCATTTCTACTATCTGGTACAGTTGATCGATAACATCTGAAAAAGCACTGCGTACTGACATCCAAGTCTGTACGCAGTTTTTTTTTGCCTTTTTTCTGCTGCATCACCTGCGTTTTCAAGATTTTTGATTACCTTTGCACTTGTATAGATCAGAAAAGACATGCAAGAGACAAGACAAAACAAAATAGCACGGCTGCTGCAGAAGGAGCTGAGTCTGATATTCCAGGGGCAGACCCGGATGATGAAGGGAGTGATGGTGAGCGTCACGCGCGTCCGGATTTCGCCCGATCTGAGTGTCTGCACGGCCTACCTGAGCGTGTTTCCGAGCGAGCGAGGCGAGGAAATCGTCAAGAACGTGAACGAGAACCAGAAGACCATCCGTTACGAACTGGGTACACGGGTTCGCAACCAACTGCGCATCATCCCCGAACTGCGTTTCTTCATCGACGATTCGCTCGACTACATTGAGCACATCGATGAGCTGCTGAAGGGTTAAGACGAAAAGAACGGCTTATGAATTTTCCTTTTTATATTGCGCGAAGGTACCTGTTCTCGAAGAAAAGTACGAACGTCATCAACATTATCAGCGCCATTTCCGTGATGGGTGTGGCTGTGGCTACGATGGCCCTGGTGGTCACGCTGAGCGTGTTCAACGGGTTTCACGACCTTGTGGCAACGTTCTTCACCAGCTTCGACCCCCAGCTGAAGGTGACTCCCGTGATGGGTAAGACGGCACCGTCGGACGATCCGCTGTTGGTCAAGCTTAAGCAGCATCCGTCCATCGACGTGGCTATGGAGACGGTGGAGGACAATGCGCTGGCTCTGTACCGTGACCGTCAGGCAATGATTGTGGTGAAAGGTGTTGAGAAGACCTTCTCGGAGCTGAGTCACATCACCGAGATACTCTATGGCGACGGCGACTTCTCGCTGCAGGCAGCCGACTTGCAGTACGGCGTTCCCGGGTTGCGGTTGGCGGCCGCGTTAGGAACGGGAGCCCGCTGGGACGGCTACCTGAAAATCTATGCACCGGTGAAGGAAGGGCAGCTTGACATGTCGAGCCCCGAACAAGGCTTCGTGGAAGACTCTCTGTTGTCGCCGGGCGTCATCTTCAACGTCCATCAGGCGAAGTACGACAAGAGTTACATGCTGACGTCCATCAACTTCGCGCGCAACCTGTTCGGGCAGGACGGAAGACTCTCAGCTCTTGAAATCCGCCTGAAGCCCGGCAGCGACCTGGACGACGTGAAGGACGAGATGCGTTCCATCGTGGGCGACAAGTATCGTGTGGAAGACCGATACGAACAGCAAGCGGACACGTTCCGCATCATGAAGATAGAGAAATTCATTGCCTACATCTTCCTGACGTTCATCCTCGTGGTGGCTTGCTTCAACATCATCGGGTCGCTCTCGATGTTGATCATCGACAAGAAGGAAGACGTGCGGACACTGCGCAACCTGGGCGCCAACGACCGTCAGGTGACGAGCATCTTTATGCTCGAAGGGCGCATGATTTCGGCCATCGGCGCCGTGTTGGGCATCCTTGCCGGACTGCTGTTGTGCTGGATTCAGCAGCGCTTCGGTATCGTCTCGTTAGGTTCGAGCAGCGGTTCGTTCGTGGTCGATGCCTATCCGGTGAGCGTACATCCCACGGACATCGTGCTGATTTTCATCACGGTGCTGGCGGTGGGCTTCGTTGCCGTCTGGTATCCGGTGCGCTACCTGGGCAAGCGTCTTCTTGACTGAGCTGAGCCGGCAGTGGCTGTCGGCTCCCAAACCAAATCATCAATATGAAAGCACGGATTCTTTACCTGATCAAGTTCTACTTGCTTACCGTCATCTTGATGTTGATGGCTAAGCCGGTTTTCATGTACTATAACCGTGAGGGAAACCTGTTCGGACTCTCCGACGTGAAAGATGTGCTCTGGCATGGCCTGACACTCGACCTTTCCACTGCCCTTTATGTCCTGGCTGTTCCTTTCCTGACCGTCGTCGTGTCGCTGTGGATGCGGCGGTGGAACATAGTGCGTGCTTTCCTGAAAGGCTACTATGTGCTGGTAGCACTGGCGCTGGCCATGGCTTTCACCGTAGACACGAGCTTGTACACGTTCTGGGGCTTCAAGCTCGATGCCTCGGTGTTCCAGTTCATCGACTCCACGGGCAATGCGCTGACGAGTGTTTCGTGGTGGTACGTGGCAGTCAGGCTGGCCGTTATCGCAGCGTTGGCCTTTGGCTTCTACAAAGCCTATGTGTGGATTACGCCGCATGAACGCCAGGAGCGTCGCGGCATAAGTCAGTTGGGACTGTTCCGTAGCCGACGCACGCGCCGTGGCAGCGTCATGCCCCTTCGTTCGGTGGGTGGACGGCTTGTGGCTACGCTGCTGATGTTGCTCGCCATCCCCCTGATTGTCGTAGGCATGCGAGGCGGTCTGAGCGTTTCTACGACGAACGTCGGTCAGGTGTATTTCTCGCAGACCCAGTTCCTGAATCACTCGGCGGTGAACCCGCTGTTCAGTTTCATTGCTTCCATCGGCAAGAGCACGAACGACATACCAGCGTACCGATACTTTGACGATGCCGAATGCCGCAAATTGCTCGACGGCGTGTTCTTCACCGGCGGCCAGCCCACGGACACGCTGCTGAACACGCAGCGTCCGAACATTCTGCTCGTCATCATGGAGAGCTGTGGGGGCGAGTTCACACAGATAGGCGGCAGGGCCGAAGTGACGCCAAACCTGACGCGTCTGGCCTCCGAAGGTGTTTATTTCTCACAGTGCTATGCCAACAGCTGGCGCACTGACCGCGGCATGGTGAGTATCCTGAGCGGCTGGCCTGCGTTTCCCGACAACTCAGTGATGAAGATGGCATCGAAGGTGAAGTCGCTTCCCTCGCTGGCGGCGTCGCTGAAGAAAGTCGGCTACAGCAGCACATTCCTCTATGGTGGCGACGTGAACTTCACCAACACGCGCGGCTATCTTTACAGTACAGGTACGGAGACCATCATTTCGGAAGACGACTTCACGAAGGAAGAGCGAGGCTCGTCGAAGTGGGGCGTATGCGACAGTATCACTTTCGACCGTCTGTACGACACACTGCAGCAATACGGATCGGCAAAGCCATGGTTTGTCTCGTTCCTGACGCTGAGCTCGCATGAGCCTTGGACCGTCCCGATGCCGACGAAGTTTGACGACGAAATCCTGAATGCGTTTTACTATCTGGACCATTGTATCGGGCGGTTCATAGAACGTTTGCGCCAAACTCCTATATGGAACAACACGCTGGTGATTCTGCTTCCCGACCACGGCATCAAATACAAGGACATCGACGAGACGAAGCCGCTGCGAGCCCACATCCCGATGATCTGGACAGGCGGGGCCGTCAGCCGTCAACGTACGATCGGACTGTTGTGCAACCAAAGCGACCTGGCAGCCACACTGCTCGGGCAGATGGGGCTCAGTCACGCCGACTTCCCTTTTAGCCGTGATATTCTCTCGCCTGAATACGGTAGTCGTCAGTTCGTGATGCACACGCACACCGACGGTTTCTCTGTGATTGACAGTACGGGGTTCCATGCCTATGACCTGCATTCTGAACGTGTCCTCGTGGGAAACGACGGGCTTGCGGTGAAGAAGGGAAAGGCTGTGCTGCAGCATACCTCAGCCGACTTGCGTCAGCGATAGACTGTCTGTAGTCGTCAGGAAAGACATATCGAGAAAGCACTGCTGTGGCAGTCACGGACGTCGGATGCCCTGTGAATAAAACCAAAACCATGCGGACCACATCTTCCCCCGGCAGGGGAACGGTGTGGTCCGCATGGTTTCTCTGTTTTTTTTGCTTCACGCTTGTTGCGAAGCAAAGTGGATTATTCGCTGAACGCGGCGGCTTCGGCGGCTGCGATGATGTCTTCGCGCGACGGATCAGACTTGATGTCCGACAGGTCGAACTCATCTTCTTCGTCCACCTTGCGTTGGCTTGGGGCATCGGAAACGGCAGCGGACGGGCGCGGAGACTGCGTCTGATCGTCGTCAAAGCGTTCCAGTTTCACCACTTTCTGCTGTCTGTGCTCAGGCATGGGGTGGGGTGCACTTTCATTGATGAATGCCTGCTGAGTGTCCACAGTGTCGGGGACGGCTGTCACCGGCATTTCTTCCATCTTCGTGCGATCCGCCTTGGCGCCAAACACCTTGTCGATGAACTGCGGTTCCTTGCGCAAGCGTTGCAGGGTGAGCTTGGATGCCAGCTGTTGGGCCTCTTTCTTGCTATAGCCCTCGCCGATTTCTCCTTTCAGCTTGCCCTCAAAGAGGACGCGATAGGTGAATTTCGGGTTCCCGTTCTTGTCCTTTTCCTGCTTGAGCAGTTCGAAGTCCAGTTTCACGCGGTTCTTCTGGCTCCACTCGATGAGCTTCGACTTGAAGTTCACCTCCTTGTATGCCACCTTGTCAATGTTGAGCAGCTCCTTCAGGATGCGCTTCTCCATGAAGCGCATGCAGGCATCGTAGCCACGGTCCAGATAGATGGCACCCACCAAGGCCTCGAACGCATTTCCACCCATGTAGCTGTTGTGTGAAGAACTGCGGCCGTTGCTCACAATCAGTTGGTTGATTCCCATCTCCTGCGCCAGTCGGCCCAGCGTCTCGCGCTGCACGATTTTCGATCGTGTGTTTGTCAGGAAGCCTTCGCGTTTACCAGGGAAATGGCTGTAGACGATGTGTCCTACCACCGAGTCGAGCACAGCGTCGCCGAGGAACTCCAGCCTCTCGTTGTTCACAGGCTTTCCTTTTTCTCGGTGTCCCAAGCTTTTGTGCATGAGTGCCTGCTTGTAGTAGCTGATGTTGCGTGGGTAGAACCCGATGATGTCATAGAGAGAAGAATAAAGCTCCTTATCCTTGCGGAAAGGGAGCTTTATGATATCCAGTAGGTCAAAAATCTGCATGCTTGGATGATTTTCTTACATTCTTGTGCAACAGTGTGACTTGTCTTCGTCTTTAGTCCTGATACTTTTTGAAGATAACACAGGCGTTGTGGCCACCGAAACCGAACGTGTTGCTCATGGCGGCGCGCACCACGCGCTTCTGTGCCTTGTTGAACGTGAAGTTCAGGTTGTAGTCTATTTCCTCGTCCTTGTCGTCGTCAGAATGGTTGATGGTCGGCGGTATGATGTCGTTCTGCACGCTCAGCACGGCCACCATGGCCTCTACGGCACCGGCTGCTCCCAGCAGGTGGCCCGTCATTGACTTCGTCGAGGAGATATTCAGCTTGTAGGCAGCATCGCCGAAGACATCCTTGATGGCCTTGGCCTCCGAGATGTCACCGACGTGGGTCGAAGTGCCATGCACATTGATGTAGTCGATGTCCTCGGGCTTGAGGTTTGCATCTTCCAAAGCTGCGGTCATCACGAGTTTTGCACCCAGTCCTTCCGGATGAGAGGCGGTGATGTGGTAAGCATCGGCGCTCATTCCCTCGCCAACCATCTCGGCGTAGATTTTAGCACCGCGTGCCTTGGCGTGCTCCAGCTCTTCCAGAATGAGGCATCCGGCACCTTCGGCCATGACGAAACCGTCGCGGCTGGCGCTGAACGGGCGGCTGGCTCCGGCGGGATCGTCGTTGCGGGTGGAGAGGGCTTTCATAGCATTGAAGCCGCCGACACCTACGACGCAGATGGCGCTCTCGGCTCCACCGCTGACAATGATGTTTGCCTTGCCCAGACGAATCAGGTTGAAGGCATCAGCCAGTGCATTGCTTGACGATGCACAGGCAGAAGTCGTCGTATAGTTGGGCCCATGGAAGCCGAAATGGATGGAGATGTGGCCAGAGGCAATGTCGCTGATCATCTTTGGAATGAAGAACGGGCTGAATTTGGGGCCCTGGTCTTCGTGCAGCGCATAGTATTTCACCTCATCCTCGAATGTTTTGATACCACCGATGCCCACACCGTAGATGACGCCGATACGGTTGAGGTCTTCTTTCTCCAAGTCGATGCCGCTGTCCTTCACGCCCTGTATGGCGCTGATCATGGCCAGTTGGGTGTATCTGTCGAGTTTTCTTGACTCCTTACGGTCTATGTACTCGTTGATGTCTAAGTTCTTCACCTCGCAGGCGAACTTGGTTTTGAACAGTGTGGTATCGAAATAGGTGATAGGAGCTGCTCCGCTCACACCGGCCAGCAGGTTCTTCCAAGTCTCCTCGGGAGTGTTACCCACGGGTGTTACGGCACCAAGTCCTGTCACCACAACTCTTTTCAATTCCATAATATATCAAAAAAAACGGGTGTGAGGGTGATGGATTGGAAAAAAATGTATTGAACGAATGTTGGGCATTGGTCGTTCATTCAGCCAATACCCAACATCCTTCTTCCATCACCGAAAGTGATTATTTTGCGTTCTCCTCAATGTACTTGACAGCGTCGCCTACAGTAGCAATGGTCTCTGCCTTATCGTCGGGGATAGAGATGTTGAATTCCTTCTCAAACTCCATGATGAGCTCTACGGTATCGAGTGAATCAGCGCCCAGATCGTTTGTGAAACTTGCTTCGGGCTTTACCTCTGAAGCGTCTACACCTAACTTCTCAACGATAATATCAACTACCTTGCTTTCAATTTCAGACATAATTGTGATAATTTAAAATGTTAATACTAATCTTCTTACTTAAAAATTTCGGGTGCAAAGGAACAAATATTAATTGGAATACGCAAATTTTTTCACAAAAAAACGTTTTCTGGTTGCACACTTTGCATATATCTGTGCATAAAAACGGCCCAAATTTCACGTTTGTTGACATTTGGTAGCGCAAACAGTCGGATTTTCTTCGTAAAACAAGTGGTTGCAAGAGATGCGCAAAAGGACTGAAAACCACGCTTTTAGCCTTGATGCAAATCAAGCGGACACCCGTTTCTGTCCCTGCCGTAACCACACCCGATGTCATGTTGCTGCATTTCCCTTTGTTGCAAATCTCCTTCTTTCTGTCCGAAATTGTGTTTTTCTTCAGAAATTATCTGTTTATCTCATCCTTTTTGCGTACCTTTGTAACCGAATTATGCGTATGTGTACCTATATTATATATATGTGTGCGTGCGCAGAAATGCACGGAGTATATGAGTCTGACAAGCATTGTGAGGAATGTCTTTCTGCCCCGGCAGAAAGAACTGCAACGATATGACAACGAAGGAAAGCAGCTGCAACAGGAAGTGTTGCAGTATCTTGTGAAGCGTGGCACCGATACGCAGTACGGTCGCAGCCACATGTTCACGACGATTAAGGGCTATGAGCAATTTGCACAGCACGTACCACTCAACGACTACGAGTCGCTGAAGGTCAGCATTGACCGTATGCGGCACGGAGAGCGTGATGTGCTGTGGCCAGGACAGGTGAAGTGGTACGCCAAATCGTCGGGAACGACCAATGACAAAAGTAAGTTCATCCCTGTTTCGCCAGAAGGACTGAAGAACACGCACTACGCAGGAGGCAGCGACACGGTGGCCATCTATCTGCGTAACAACGCCAAAAGCCGCCTCTTCGACGGTCGCGCGCTCATTCTTGGCGGCAGCCATGCTCCCAACTATACGTTGCCCCACTCGTTGGTGGGCGACCTTAGTGCCATCCTCATAGAAAACATCAACCCGCTGGCCAACCTTGTCCGCGTGCCGAAAAAGCAGACAGCCCTGCTGAGTGACTTCGAGGTGAAGCGTGACCGCATAGCCCGTGAGACCCTGAACAAGAACGTCACCAACCTCAGTGGCGTGCCTTCGTGGATGCTCTCCGTGCTGACACGTGTCATGGAGCTGTCGGGCAAGGAGCATCTCGAAGAGGTGTGGCCCAACCTGGAAGTGTTTTTTCACGGCGGTGTGGCCTTCACGCCCTACCGACAGCAATATCAGGAGCTCATCACCAAGCCTGACATGCACTACATGGAGACCTACAACGCCAGTGAGGGCTTCTTCGGCATACAGGACGACCCCGCCGATTCGTCGATGTTGCTGATGCTCGACTACGGTGTCTTCTACGAATTCATCGCCCTGAACGACCTGCCCGAGGTGCAGGAGCAGATGAACAACTTCACTCCGGGCGTGGCCTGCGACAAGATCATCCCCCTTTGGGACGTGGAAGTGGGAACGAACTATGCCATGGTTATCTCTACGGCGTGTGGCCTGTGGCGCTATCTGATTGGCGACACCGTGCGTTTCACCTCGAAAGACCCCTACAAGTTTGTCATCTCCGGACGCACGAAGCACTTCATCAATGCTTTCGGTGAGGAGCTGATTGTGGACAATGCGGAGAAAGGGCTGGCTGCAGCTTGCCAACAGACAGGTGCCGAGGTGACGGAGTACACGGCTGCGCCCGTCTTCATGGACGGCAAAGCCAAGTGCCGGCACCAGTGGCTTGTCGAGTTTGCCCGCATGCCGGAGGACCTTTCGGCTTTCGCCCGAGCCCTCGACAAACGCCTTCAGGAAATCAACAGCGACTACGAAGCCAAGCGCTACAAGGACATTACGCTGCAGCCACTCGAAGTCATCGTGGCCCGCCCCGGGCTTTTCAACGACTGGCTCAAGCTGAAAGGCAAGCTTGGCGGTCAGCATAAGATACCGCGACTGAGCAACGATCGCCACCACATTGAAGAGCTGCTGGCCATGAACGGTGCGCAGCAGGACGGGCCGCAATGTTAATCACAACTGTAAATAAAGACACTTGATATGGCATTTTCAGATAAGGAGAAAACAACACGGTTGCCACACGACGGACGAAAGGCAGGAGGCAGCACGCTGGTGCTGTTCTTCTTGGTGCTTCTGTTGTTCTCGGCATGTGCACGCATGGGCCATCCTGACGGCGGGTGGTACGACGAAACGCCGCCTCGCGTGATTGGAGCCGTGCCCGAAGACAAGGCTGTCAACGTGGATACCCGAAAGTTCTCCATCTACTTCAACGAATACATCAAACTGGAAGGTGCCACCGAGAAAGTGGTGGTGTCGCCGCCTCAGATAGAAATGCCTGAGATTGTGGGAAAGGGAAAGTACATCAAGATTGAACTGCTCGACTCCCTGAAACCCAACACTACGTACACCATCGACTTCAGCGACGCCATCAGCGACAACAACGAGGGTAATCCGCTGGGCAACTACACGTACAGCTTCTCAACAGGCGACCACATCGACACCATGGAGGTTTCAGGATTCGTGCTCAACGCTGCCGACCTGGAGCCCGTGAAGGGCATTCTCGTCGGTCTCTACGACAATCTTGACGACTCTGTCTTCACGACGAAGCCGCTCATGCGCGTCAGCCGGACCGACAGCCGGGGCCATTTCGTCATCAAGGGCGTCGCTCCGGGTAAGTATCGCACCTACGCCCTGCAGGATGTTGACAACGACTACACGTTCAGTCAGAAGAGCGAGATGATTGCCTTCAACCATGACATCATCGAACCTTCGTGGAAACCCGACATCAGACAGGATACCATCTGGCGCGACTCTCTGCGCATCGACTCCATCATGCGCGTGCCCTACACGCATTTCCTGCCCGATGACATCGTACTGAGGGCGTTCACCGAGTCAATGACCACCCGCTATCTGGTGAAACGCGAACGAAAGCAGGCCAACAGTTTTTCGTACTTCTTCAGCTATGGCTGCGATTCGCTGCCCAAGATCCGCGGCCTGAACTTCAACGACAGCAATGCTTTCGTCGTGGAACCCAGCCTCAAGGGCGATACCATCACCTATTGGCTGCGCGATTCCACGCTCATCAACCAAGACTCGCTCACCATCGAGTCCACTTATCTCATTTCCGACTCTACGGGAGCACTCGTTTCCGTGACGGATACGGTGACCATGCTCTCGAAGGAACCCTACCAGAAACGGCTGAAGCAGAAGGAAAAAGAGTTTAACGAATGGAAGAAAAAGCAGGAGAAAGCAGAGAAACGTGGCGAACCCTTCGAAAAGGAAATGCCTGTACCGCCGCTTACGGTGAAGCCGAGCGTTACGGGCGAGATGGCTCCCGACGAGAATGTTTCCTTCAGCTTCGACGTCCCGATCGACGTTGCCGACACTTCCAAGGTGCATCTCTACTCGAAGCACGACTCCTTATGGTATAAAGTACCCTTTATCTTCAGGGAGAAAAAGAATCAGAACCGAACCTACGAGCTGTTGGCGGAATGGCGTCCCGACGTGGAGTACAGCATAGAGATGGATTCGGCTGCCTTTGTCAGCATCTACGGCCTGGCCACGGCACCTTTCAAGCAAGGCCTGAAGATAAAGAGTTTAGACGCTTTCAGCACCCTTGTGATACCTGTCAGCGGCATGCCTCGCAGGCAGATGGTGGCCGAACTGCTCAACGCTCAGGAGAGTGTCGTGAAGCGGACGAAGGTGCAGGACGGTGTCATAGAGTTCTTCTACGTCATTCCGGGAACCTACTACCTGCGGCTGTTCGTCGACCTCAATGAAAACGGCGTGTGGGACACGGGCTGTTACGATGATGACCTGCAGCCCGAGGCGGTCTATTATTACCCTGACCAGATAGAATGCAAGGAAAAGTGGGACCATACGCTCTCGAGCTGGAATCCAGAACAGATTAATGTCGCGCAGCAGAAGCCGAAAGCCATCGTCAAGCAGAAGGCAGAGAAGGAAAAAACCATTCGTCACAGGAATGCTGAGCGAGCCAAGGAGCTGGGCATTGAGTTCATCAAAGAGAACATTCCGTATTAGCCGAATGGCGCAAGTGGGGGGCGTGCCCCGCGGCTCGGCGGCAGTAGGTGCGGTGCTTAAACCTTTCAGTGACTGCTCCGTCCATATTTACAGAAAGCCGTTCGGCGGTCAGTGGGTGTAACATCGCCCATGCCTCTGCTTCAGGGCGGCAGGTAAATCACAGAATTACAATAAGCCAACAGATATGAAACACATCAAGAAATTTCTCGTCTTAGCGCTGACTGTGCTCATGTCGGCACATGTCTCGGCGCAATGCACGATGGAAAACACGGCCTTTTCGGGGGGTGAGTTTCTCTCGTACAACCTTTATTACAACTGGAAATTCGTATGGGTGAAGGCAGGATCGGCCAGCCTGTCCACCGTGGAGAGCACATACAAGGGGAAGAAGGCCTACAGGGCCAGCCTGACCACGCGAGGGAGTGGAAAGGTGGACCAGTTCTTCGTCCTGCGCGACACGTTGCTCTGCTACACTTCGCGCGACCTGGCACCTCTCTACTTCCGAAAGGGAGCCCGCGAAGGCGACCGCTACACCGTCGATGAAGTGTGGTACGACTACAAAGGCAGCCAAGTGAACCTGACGCAGCGTCGTCTCTACAAGGACGGTACGCGCAAGACGATTCACAACAACAGCAAGATTTGTATCTACGACATGATCAGCATCTTCCTCCGTGCACGCAGTTTCGATCCTACGGACTGGAAGAAGGGCCACGCCTTGAAGATTCCTATTGCCGACGGCAACGGTATTGAGTACAGTGCGCAGCTGCGTTATCGCGGAAAGAGCGTTGTGAAGGCCGACAATAACAAGAAATATCGCTGCCTGGAACTGTCATACATGGAACCTGACGACGGTAAATACAAGGAAATTGTCCGCTTCTATGTCACTGACGACAACAATCACATTCCCATTCGGCTCGACATGTTCCTCCGCATCGGCTCGGCTAAGGCTTTCCTGACGAGCATGAAGGGTGCACGCAGCGAGATCAAGTCAATCGTTAAATGACGTTTCTGTCGCCAGACTTGTGTTCCGGGTAAGCGCTGAATGATGTTTACAAATTAACGTTTATTATACGAAATTACGGCTGGTTCTCCAAAATAAAAAGCAGACGGACGCGTACACGCGAATTATGAGAAAGCTATAAAGTGCTGGGAACACGCGACTTGCGTTTTCTTTACATTTTCCGAGCTTTCAGAATGATTCATTTTGCAAACGAAAACGGCCCATTCTGCACGACGGAATGATTCATTCCGCGCGGCAGAATGGGCCGTTTTGCGTTGTAAAATGAGCCATTTTGAAAAACGGAAAGAAAAAATTACTGGTTCTGTCCGATTCTTTTACCAAAAAAAGCGCTTCCGTCTTCGTAGAATGAAAAAAAATGTGTACCTGTTTTTTCGGTATGAAATGTTTACAATCACGGTGCGGATTTCAGATTCTTGGCGTCCGTTTCTTGACACAGTAAAAGCTCTTCAGGAAACAGGATCGGCGGCAACGGACATGCATCTTCATTTGAAGATGCGATGTTCAAACTTATCGAGTCGCTTCAAGGCAGCGGAGACCGTTGTCTCGACGGGCCATCCACGCAGTTCGGCATAGTGACTGATGAGGAAGGTGTAGAGGTCGCGTCGGTGAACCAGGCGCACCAAGTCCTTCATGCAATCCTCGTCTGATGGCCAACCGTCGGTGAAGTGGGAACGATTGATGTCGATGAGCGTGAAATGATACTTGCCGTCGGGGCTCTTTTCGTAGAGGAAATTGGAGAGATTCAGGTCGCCGTGCAGGATGCCTTTGCTGTGCATGTAGACAATCTGCCGTACGACGGCTCTTGCCAGCTCGTGGTCGAAGTCCTTCACGTCTACCAGTTCCTGGAAGACTTCGCGCCTTGTCACCTCTTCGCTGACGAAGTAGCAGACGGTGAAGAGCCCCAGTTCGTAGCATTCGATGAATGCCACCTCGCGCGGAGTGCTGACGCCACGTTGTCGGTATAGTTCAGGAAAGCGGAAGGCACGCTCTCCTTTTGTTTTCCTGAAGAAGGTGTAGACAATCTGCTGAATGAAGTTCACCCGCTTGTAGCGCTTGGCGACAAAGACCAGCCCTTTGTGTTCGAAGCGCCTTATCTGGTTGCGCTTGTCGTAAATCACCTTTCCCTCGTCGCGTCTGAACAACGAAGGAATCGATTTGATGAACTGTTCAAAAGGCCGATATGTCTCAGCAATCACTGTCTTCATGGCATTCTCTGTAAACAAATTGAAATCCAGGATATCGGAAAGGTGCATTCCCCGGTCGTTTCCGACAGGGAATGGTTCATGAGCCCGTCAGTCAGTGGGCTACTGTTCAGAATAAAGAACCTGAATGATGGTTTGTCCGACGGCAAGTAGGGTCTGCGCGTCGATGTGTTCCATGTCGTCCTTGACGGTGTGCCATGTCGGTCCGAACGTACTTTGCGCACAGTCGGGATAGTAGGAGATGATGTCGATGGTCGGAATCTTGGCTATTTCGTTCACAGGCAGGTGGTCGTCGGTGATCTGGGCACCGTCTTCGCGCGGAAAATAGCTGCCAAAGCCCACCGTTTCTGCTGCTGCCCACACCTTGTCGACGATGCTGGGTGCAAAGTGCATGGACACTTGCTCGCGATAGAAACGAGCTCCCTGGCCACCAACCATGTCGAGCAGGATGCCGAAACGGGCACTGTAGTCGGCCGGTTGACGGTTGTTCGCCCAGTATTGCGCTCCTAAGGCCCATGAGTCGCCGCGGTCGGGGGCATCGCTCCACTGCGGAACGCCCCAGTCTTCAGCGTCGAAGCAGATGAAATCGACGCCTACGGCTGTCGAATCGCTCTGCTGCAGCTGGCGTGCCACTTCCAGCATGACAGCTATTCCGGAGGCTCCGTCGTTGGCTGCGATGACGGGTTTGCGCCAGTTTGCTTCGTCAGGGTCGTTGTCGGCCCACGGGCGGCTGTCCCAATGTGCGCAGATCAGGATGCGTGCAGGCCGTTCAGGCTTGTACTGGGCGATGATGTTTGAGCAGCGAAGGGGTGTCCCGTCGTAGCCTGTGAGCGTGACGTCCTGCGTGGTCACGGAGCATCCGAACTCCTCGAACTTCTGTGCTATCCACTTGCCGCACTTGTCGTGCGCTTCGCTGTTCATCGTGCGTGGTCCAAAATCGCACTGAGTCTTGCAGAAAGCGAATGCACTGTCGGCACAGAAGGCCGGTCCTACGGGCAAGACCTTCACGGTTTCATCGTTTCTTGCAGCTTTGTTGCTCTTGCATGCTGTCAGCAGGTTCATGATGACGATGGCTGTCAATATGAGTGTCAGTTTTTTCATTCTTGATGTTTAACGTTTTTCAGATGGATATACGAGGAAAAAAGGAGTACTGCAGGCAGACTGGCAGGTGCATCACCCGTCAGTTTTTTACTGCCGACCGTTGTACTTGTCCCATCAGGCGGATCCAGTTGCCGCCCCAGATGCGCTCGATGTCGCGCTCGCTGTATTTGCGTCGCATCAGATGGAGCGTGAAGTTGATCAGCTCGGAGGCATCGGCCAGGCCGCGCACGCCGCCGTCACCGTCGAAGTCGGTGCCTAAGCCGACATGGTCTATGCCCATCAGCTCAATGGCATGCTCCAGATGGTTGAGTGCATCCATGACCGTGGCTTCGCCCGAAGCGCGGAGGAAGCCGCCGTAGAGCGTGATATGGCAAAGTCCGCCTCGTTGTGCGAGGGCCCGCAGCTGGTCGTCGGTGAGGTTGCGCGGATGGTCGCAGAGAGCTCGGCAGTTGCTGTGGCTGCACACGATGGGCGTCTGGCTGATGTCCAAAGCGTCGTAGAAGCTCTTTTCGGCAGCGTGGCTCAGGTCGACCATGATGCCGTATTTGTTCATTTGCTCGATGACGCGCTCGCCGAACTGCGAAACGCCGTTGTGGGTGTTGCAGCCTTTGGCCGAGTCGCAGATGTCGTTGTCGCCGTTGTGGCACAGAGTGATGTAGACGACGCCGCGCTGTGCGAAGTGCTGTACGTTTTTCAGGTCGTGGTTCAGTGCCAGTCCGTTCTCGATGGCGAACATGATGCTTTTGCGCCCTTTGCGTTTGTCTTCGTAAAGGTCGGCAGGTGTGCGGGCAATACTGATGCTGCGGCTGTTTTGCTGCACGATGTCTTCAATCTTGTTGAAGATGAGGTCGGCATAGTCCATGGGACTGCTGACATTGAAGGAAACCTTCTGTGAGAACTGTTCTCCAATCTTTGGTTGCGGCAGATAGGCAGCCATGGTGACTGCGCTGAGGTGTCCCTCGGTCATTTTCTGCAGGTCCACCAGGATGCGTGGGTCGCGTTGGTTGAAGTGAATGCCCTGCGGGAAGAACATCGGCGTGTCGCAGTGGGTGTCGAGCGTCACGATTCGCTGGTGCAGATGCTTGGCAGTGGAGAAGTTGGTGGCCTGCCGGACGAGCCATTGGAATAGCGGCAGCCCGCTCTCTAAGCACTCGGGGTGCCACTGGACGCCCAGGATCGACTTGAACTCAGCACTCTCGATGGCTTCGATGACGCCGTCGGGAGCTGTTGCTGTTATGCGGAAGCGCTTGCCGCAGTCGCTGACAGCCTGATGGTGGAAGCTGTTGACGTAGATTTTCTCTTGTTTATAGATTTGGTAGAGCGTGGAGCCCGTTTGTATGTTCACGCTGTGAGTGAGCTCGCTGCGGCCTGCATCCTGCGAGTGCTTGATCATCGGGGCCAGCGACGGCGTCGGTTGGGTGTTGTTGCGGAGACCGAAGATGCGGCGTTCCTTCGCTGTGGGCTGCCCGTCTTGCTGTTCGCGCGCCTCGTAGATGTCTTGAGCCACACGACCTCCGAGCGCTACGGCCAGTGTCTGTATGCCTCGGCAGATGCCCAGAATGGGAATCTGACGGTTGTAAGCCAGCCGTGTGATGAGCAGTTCGGGCAGGTCGCGCTCCTCGTTGATGCGGTGCAGCTGCGTGGATGGCTCGTCTCCGGTCCAGAGAGGGTTCAAGTCGGCACCGCCGCTGAGCAGCAGTCCGTCCAGCTGGTCAAGCGTGTTGGCGAGAACATGGCGGTCGGCCACAGGTGGAATGACGACGGGCACGCCCCCGGCCTTTATCACCGAATCATAATAACGTTTGCTCAGTGTCGTTTCGCCGTCGTTGAAATTGCCTGTAATGCCTATCAGCGGCTGTTGGTCGGCTTCTGGAAAGTGAGCATAAATGTCGTCTAAATGCGACTGTAGGTTGAAGTTTTCCATCGTTTTCTATCGTGTGCTCTGTATTCTGTCTGTTCTGGTTTCGCTCAATGGATCAGCACTGCACGGAGATGCTGTCGAGCCGAGGTTTGTTGTCGGTGGACGGTGAATACGAATCCCGCCCTATTCAACCGTAATCGGGATTTCGCGCTTCACGCTCTGTTCCAGTGAGATGAGGGTTTCGGTAGCCACCACTCCCGGAATGCCTTGCAGTTTGTTGTTCAGCAGGTCCATCAGCTGCTCGTTGTCGCGTGCATAGAGCTTGATGAGCATGGTGTAAGGGCCTGTCGTGAAGTGGCATTCCACAATCTCAGGTATGTGTTCCAGCCTCGCAACGACTTGTTTGTACATACTGCCCCGCTCCAGCGTAATGCCCACATAGGTGCATGTGGAGTAGCCCAGCGACTTGGGATTGACGTCAAAGCCTGACCCTGTGATGACACCGTCTTCCATCAGGTGCTGCACACGCTGGTGAATGGCAGCTCTTGACACGTTGCATTCTGCTGCAACATCCTTGAACGGGATGCGTGCATTCTTCGAGAGTATGCTGAGAATCTTCTTGTCCAGGTTGTCTAACATAATTGTTCTTTTTGCTGTTCAAATAATAAGTTGTATACAATTTGATAGCAAAAATAGTCATTTCTTGTGATATGTGCAACATTTTGACAGGAAAAATAGCAACTTGCCCGTCAAAATGTTGCAAAGTGTAGAGGTTTCGCGTTATTTTTTAGACGCAACCTTCATTGGTTTCATTTCACCTGGCAAGACAGGAGAGTATTGAATCTTCTTCTCTGATTCTTTTTGGGGAGTTACTTTCAGTACTTCGAGCGTGAAGACAAGCGGGCTGTAAGGAGGGATTGGGCCTGTTTTCCTTGAGCCGTAGGCCAGTTCGTAGGGGATGTAGAGCTCCCAAAGGCTGCCCTCGGGCATCATTGTCAGTGCCTCGCTCCAACCTTTGATGAGCCTGCTGGGCTGGAAGGTTGCGCTCTTGTTGGGTTGTTTGTCAGATGTGTCGAACACGGTTCCGTCCGTCAGACGGCCTTCATATTTTACTTCCACCTCATCCGTAGCTTTGGCAATCGGTCCATTGCCCTTGCGGATCACCTTGTACTGCAGGCCGGAAGCTGTTACTTGCACTCCTTCCTTTGCCTTGTTCTGTTCCATGAATGCTTTAGCAGTCTCTTTCCTTTGCTTCTCTGTGGCTTTGCGGCTTTCCTGAATAAGCTTGTCAGCCTGCTGCCTGCCCATGCGGAGAGTGTCGTTCTTCATACCTGCTTCGAAGCCGCTCAGGAAGAGTTGATAGTCGAGTTGCTCGGTCAGTTCGTCATCGATGAGCTTGAAGTTGTTTTCTTTCAGACGCTGTGGAAACGACAGGCCAAGGCTGTAGGCTATCATTTCGTCGGAGCTGTCCTTGGAAAGTGCCTCGCTGAAACCGCGGTAGAAGGCGGCAATCTTCGCTTCGTCGCCCTGGAACTGGTTCTTCAGGAACGCGTCGAAGCCGAACGTGGCATTCAGGCCTGCAGCGTAGCTGAGCGAATCGCTTGGCGTCTTCATGGCAGCAGTTGCAGTTTTTTTTGCCTTTTTGTCCTTTGGACCAGCTGAGGCTGAAATGAAAGAGGCACCCACCGCGAGGGTGAGTGCCATGATGATGATTCTTTTCATACCGTTATTTCTCGATGCCCAGAAGCTTGATGGTGAAAATCAAAGTGGAGTAAGGCTCGATGCCAGAGCTTCCGTTCTCGCCATAGGCCAGTTCCTGTGGAATGACAACTTCCCACTCGCTGCCGACCGGCATGTGGAGCAGGGCCTCGGTGAAACCAGGTACCAGCTGGGTGACCTGCATCACGACGGGCTGCTTGCGCTGGATAGAGCTGTCGAACACTTTGCCGTCGATGTTCTTGCCCTCATAGTCGAACTTCACTTTCGAGTTGGCGGTGGGAACAGCACCGGTTCCTGCCTTCACTACCTTGTAGTAGATGTCACCCTTGAAGTGCTCTTTGCGCATAGAGTCGACGCGGTCGACGCTGATTTTCTGGATGCCTTCTTTCTTGGCATATTCTGCTATGTACTTCTTGCCGGCCTCCATGTTCTTCATGAACTGCTTAGCACGGATGCTGGTGCTCAGGCTCTCGCTCATCTGCTGTGCCTGTTCGGTGGTGAAGAGTGCCTTCTCGCCGCCCAGAGCGGTCAGCAGACCTGCCACGAAGTTCTTCGTAGACAGTGTTTTTGTGCTGTCAGTACCGAACACCTGACGGTTCATACCGGGAATCATTCCCTGGCTGATTTGCTGTCCAATCTGCAGTCCGGCGAAGTATGCGGACTTCTTCTTGTCGTCACCGGCGTTCACACCTTCATTCAGACCTTTCACGAAGTCGTTGAGATAAGTGGAATCGATGCCCAGTGCTTGTGTCAGATAGCCCTTCAACTGCTGAGACTGTGCCACACCCATTGTGTAGCTGAGGGTGTCAACGTCGCTCTTCAGCTCTGCCTTGGGTGCCGAAGAGTTACCGCATGATGTGAATGTTGCGGCTGCAATAGCCATAGCGGCTACAAATGTGATTTTTTTCATTTTTTTCTTCTTTTATTGTCTGTGATTCTCTTTGTTCTTTCTTTTTTTAAACCACTGCGAGCAGTTCCACATCGAAGATCAATGCTGCGTAGGGAGGTATGCTGTTGCCTGCTCCACTCGGGCCGTAGGCCAGCAGGTAGGGAATGAAGAAGCGGTACTTGGCACCTTCCTTCATCAGCTGAAGGCCTTCTGTCCAGCCGGCAATCACTTGCTGCAGGCCGAATGTGGCAGGTTCGCCGCGCTGTACGCTGCTGTCGAATACAGTGCCGTCAATGAGAAAACCTTCATAGTGACAGCGGACACTGTCCGTGGCTTTAGGCTGTCGGCCCGTACCTTCGCGCAGTACCGTATACTGAAGGCCGCTCTTAGTTACCTTCACTCCTTCTTTTTTCGCATTCTCTGCCAGGAATTTCTCGCCCTCTACTTTTGCTTTCTTACCTTTCTCTTCGCGCTCGGCGTTCAGCTTTTTTTCCTGTTTCTGGAAGTATTCCTGTACTATCTGCTGAGCTTCGCGGTGTCCCACCTTCAGCTCTGCTCCTGCTAACACGTCGCGGATAGCTTCTGCAAAGTCGTCAATGTTCAGGCCTTCGATGTTCATCTGTGCCAATTGCTGGCCGATGCCGAGACCCAAACCATAACTAAGTTTATCCATTATTACTCAATTCTAAAACAATATTGTATACAAAGTCGGCGCAAAGGTACAGTTTTTATCTGACATGCAGAATATAAATGTGAAAAAAAAACTTATTTTACATTTTTTTTGATAGATATAATTGCCCAAACAGATTGCTTGTTAGCGAGTTCCGCTGCTGTCCTGAGTTTCAGGTCGTTGTCGCTTAACGCCAGGTCGGAATAAGAAGGTGGTGTAAGAACATAGTTCTCTCTCTCTGCAGGTGATGGCTTTGCAAACGCTGAATTATGCTTACAAAATAACATTTATTATACGAAATTACGGCGGGTTTTCCAAAATAAAAAGCCGACGGACGCGTATGCGCGAAATATGAGAAAGTTCTAAAGCACTGGGAAAAAGCGACTTGTGTTTTCTTTACATTTTTCGGGCTTTCAAAATGACTCATTCTGCACGCGAAAAAGGCTCGTTTTGCTCGACAGAATGAATCATTCTGCGCGGCAGAACGGGCCATTTTGCCGCGTAAAATGGGCCATTTTGAAAAACGGAAAGAAAAATCTTCTGGTTTTGTCCGATTCTTTTATCAAAACAAGCGCTTCCGTCTTCGTAGAATGAAAGAAAATCTTTACCCGTTTTTTCGGTATGAAATATTTACAAAGCATCATACGTGTCTATTCAAAATCTTAGTCATAGCTATATGGTTTGAAAGATTGGCTTTGCCTTTGCCTTTGCCTTTCCCCGTAGGCGGCGATTTTCAATTCCCTACGGCCGCCGATTTTCAATGCTTCGACGAGCAAAGCGAGTGGAACTCGATTACATGCGGAGCAACTCTTTATATCGAACTCACGTTCGCTTATGATACCTTCACTTTTGATTTCTGCCTAATTTGATCTCGTCGGACAATAAAAAAATCTGCACCCGCCATTGCGACGGGTGCAGATGAAGACGATTATGTTAGAATGACTCGTTTCTTTTAGGCTTCTTCCTTGATCTTGCGGCCCATCACGAGGTAGGCAACGGGCGAGGCAATGAAGATGGACGACAGTGTACCGAAGACAACGCCGAGGATCATGGCGAAGGCGAAGCTGCGGATGCTGGCACCACCGAGGACGAAGATGCAGAGGAGCACGATCAACGTAGAGACTGACGTGTTGATGGTACGAGCCAGCGTCTGGTTGATACTTTCGTTGAAGAGGCTCTGCTTGTCTTGCTTCGGATGGAGACCGAGGTTCTCACGGATACGGTCGAAGACCACCACCTTATCGTTGATGGAGTAACCGATCACGGTCAGGATAGCACCGATGAAGGTCTGGTCGATTTCGAGAGACCAAGGCACGATGCCCCAGAGCAGCGAATAGAGACCAAGCACGATGATTGTATCGACTGCCAGAGCCACTACGGAACCTACTGAGAACGCAACGTTGCGGAAGCGGAGCAGGATGTAGAGGAAGATGGCCACCAGGGCGATGAGCACGCTGTAGATAGCGTTGTGCGTTATGTCCTTAGCCACCGACGGACCCACCTTCGTAGAGCTGATGATGGAACCACCTTCGCGGATGTCCGGGTTCTTGAACGCCTCGACGTTAGCCTGGTTCACCAGACCGTGCTTCTTCAGCGCGTTGTACAGAATTGTTTCTGCCTCGTCGTCGGCTGTGGGGCTGTTGCTCTCTATCTTGTAGTTGGTGGAGATACGGATGGTCTTGTTGTCGGTACCGATTGAAATGGCACCCGTGTTGCAGCCGGGGAATGCTTCGGCAAGGATGCCGCGCACCTCTTCAGGCTGTACAGCTTTCTCGAAGGCCACCACATAGTTGCGACCACCTGTGAAGTCGATGCTCTTGCTCAGGCCGCGGACAGCGAAGCTGACGATGAACACCACAACGGCAACGGCCACGAAAATGAAGGTCTTCTTGTAGAACGACATGAACGGAACGTGCATGTTCTGCATGAGGTTACGCGAGAAGTTTGTGCAGAACTTCAGGTTCAGCCACTTGTCCTTGTTCATACGGTTCTCGTAAACCAGACGTGTAAGGAACACGGCGGTGAAGAACGAGCAGCAGATACCGATGATCCAAGTGGTGGCGAAGCCCTTGATGGGGCCTGTACCGAAGTAAAGCAGGATGACACCCGTAATCAATGAGGTGAGGTTCGAGTCGAAGATGGCCGAGAAAGCGTTGCTGTAACCTGCTTTCAGGGCTTCCTTGATGCCTTTACCGCTGCGCATCTCTTCCTTGATGCGTTCGTAGATGAGCACGTTGGCGTCGACGGCCGTACCGAGTGTCAGCACGATACCAGCGAGACCCGACATGGTCAGTGCTGCCTGGAACGACGTCAGGATGCCCAACGTGAAGAACAGGTTGACCAACAGTGCGCAGTTGGCAATCATACCCGGGATGAAGTCATACATCAGAACCATGTAGATCATCAGGAGCACGAAGGCGATGATGAACGAGATGATACCCTGCTGGATGGACTGTGCACCGAGCGTCGGTCCGACAACCTCTTCCTGCACGATGCGGGCAGGAGCAGGCATACGACCGGACTTCAGCGTGTTGGCGAGGTCCTTGGTCGTTTCGATGGTGAAGTTACCCGTAATCTGAGAGTTACCACCAGAGATTTCGCCGTTCACACGCGGTGCGGAATAGACGGCGTTGTCAAGCACGATGGCGATGGCCTTGCCTACATTGGCTTTGGTCAGGGCTGCCCAACGACGTGCACCGTCGCTGTTCATAGACATGCTGACGCTGGGACGGCCGGAGAGCTGCTCGAATTCGTCCTTTGCTTCCACGATGACGTCACCCTCAAGCGGTGCGCGTCCGTTGGTTCCGGTGGCCTTGATGGCATAGAGCTCGAACACGTTCTTCGTGCCTTCCATCGGTGTGGCACCCCACATGAGCTTCAGGTCGGAGGGGAAGAGGCGCTTGGCTTCGTCGCCGTAGATGGCACGGTTGATTTCAGCCGTGTCGCGGATGTGGGCATATCCCACCATGCTCAGGCCCTGAGGAATCACCTGCAGCATGGCTGTGAGCGGGTGAGTCTTCTTCAGTGCTGCCATTTGGGCATCTTCGCTTTCTTTACTGTCGGTCTTAGCCATCTGGTTGTTGTCCTTCTTCAGGTCAAGCTTGGGCTGGTCTGCAGCGGGCTTGGCGGCAGCGGCTGTGTCTTTCTTCTCAGCGCTGACCGAGTCGGTGGTTGCCTGCTCGGCGGGAGTGTCTTCCTTGCCGCTGTTGATGGCAGCCAGACGCTGGTCGAGCTGGTTGAGCAGCGGGGCAATGTCCTGACTGTTGTAGGTCTCCCAGAACTCAAGGTTGGCGCTTCCCTGAAGGAGCTTGCGCACACGCTCCGGCTCGCGGATACCCGGCATTTCTACCATGAGGCGTCCCTGCTGGCCTTCGAGCTTCTGGATGTTGGGCTGAACGACGCCGAACTTATCGATACGGTTGCGGACAACGTTGAACGAGTTGTCGATAGCTGCCTGCACTTCGGTGCGCAGGGCGGCTTCCACCTCCTTGTCGGTGCTCTGTGTGTTCACCTTTCCCTTCAGCTGCTGCGTAGCGAAGATGGCAGCCAGGGGGCGGTTGGGAGCGTTGCGGTGGAAGGCGTTGATGAACAGAGAGATGAAATCACTTTGACTGGTTTCTTCTTCCTTCTTTGCTTCCTGCATGGACTTCACAAAGTCGGGATCAGTCTTGTGGTCGGCAAGCACCTCGATGACATCAGGCACGCTGATCTCGAGGATTACATTCATACCGCCCTTGAGGTCCAGACCCAGACCTATCTGCGTTTCCAAGCACTCCTGATACGTGTAACCGTCGTTGATACCGAACGGCAACTTGAGGTATCTCACTGAATCCTTATAGTCCTGCTGGGCTATGGGATCCGAAATCTTGGCAGCCTGACCATCGAAATAGCTCGTCGCTGCCGAGAATGACAAATAGAAGATGCTTACAAGCGTCATGAGGACGGCGGTTGTAATTACAATTCCTTTGTTTTGCATTTTTGTTTATTTGTTAATATTATGATTTCAAATCGTCTGTTGTCATACGGCATAAGGGCCACATTTTGTGTAAAATGCGGCAATTTAGCGTGCAAAGTTACATATTTTTCCACATATCAAGAAATTTACGGCAAAAAATGTTCGTTTTTTTATTCTTTTTGCCTGTATTTCAACCAACATGTGACGGGGAAATGGTCACTTGCCGTCGCTTTGTTGTCCACGAAGCATGCGTAGGGCTTCCAGTGGTGCGAGCACATGATGTTGTCTATCCTTACGTCGATATGGTTGCGGTTGTACGTCCAGCCCGGTCCCAGTCCGGTCTCGGTGTAGCAGTCTGTGAGCAGGTTGGCGAGTCGGTAGTGGGGGTATGAGTTAGGCCATGAATTGAAGTCGCCGCAGAGGATGATGGGGTATTGCGAATGGTTCTGCACGTACTGTGCGATGCTGTCCACCTGCGGTGTCCTGATTTTGGAGGCTCGTGTCACTTTCTCCAGCAGGTTCCTTGTGTCTGTCTTCACAACTTCGCTTTTCAGTCTTCCGCTGACGATGTCGCTCACTTGCTGTCTGTCCTCCAGCGTGAACACGTTGCTTTCCAGATGGTTGTTGATGACGATGACCGTATCGTTCTCAATCTTCAGGTAAAAGGCTACGCTGCCGTTGATGCTCGATTTGTAGAAGATGCGCTCCACGTTGATGATGGGGTAGCGGCTGGCCAGCATGACTGAGTTGCCCTTGTTGATGATGTGTGCTTCGACAAAGGGATAGTGCCTGCGCAAGGGCTTCGAATTGGCACTTCCCATCCATGCTTCCTGCAGGCAGGCAATGTCTGGGTCCGACTTGATGATGTAGTCCACGACGGAGTTCACCGTGTTTCCTTCTTCGTCTTTTTCGCTGTGAAGCATCATCGTGTTGTAGCTGAGCACTTTGATGGCTCCTGCGGGCGGTTCTTCCGGCAGGTTCACCGGACAGTATGTGCGTACGGGTACATAAGATAATATGAAGCCGAGCAGAGGAACAAGCAGGTTCTTGGGCTTGATGAAGACCCAGAGGGGGATGAAGAGCAGGTTCAGGACGATGAACGCAGGGAAGATAAGTCCGAGAACAGACAGTGTGGGATGCTCCGTCGGGGGTATCCTGTCGCTGTATCCGACGGCAATCATGGCAAGAACGGCAATGACGTTGGCTGTCAGAACGAGACGGATGGTTGTTGACTTGATGGCCTTGAACATGGCGGAGACGATGTATTCCGGCTGTTTACTTGTTGCTGTTCTCGAAGAGTTTGCGTTTTTCCTCTTCGCTGAGACTGTCGTAGCCGCTGCGACGTATCTTGTCGAGTATCTGGTCTATCTCGTCCTGCTCGGCCTTTTTGCGCGCGTTGTATTCCCAGTCGGTTTCGCTCCGTCGCGAAGTCGGCTCCGACGGCCGCTGCTCCGCGCTGCTTTTCTTGTGGCTGCGCTTTTCCCAGTTGCTGCGCATGTTGTCGAAGAACTGCATGCCGCTCTGTCGGCCGAAACGGTCGCTGCCGGGATGGCGCTGCCAATAGCGGATGAGCAGGAAGCCGAAGAGCATACCGCCGAGGTGAGCGACGTGGGCCACGTTGTCACCCTGCGAATTGAGGGCGAAGAACAGCTCGATGGCGGCATAGAACAGCACGAACCACTTGGCCTTGATGGGCACGGGCAGTGGGAAGATGAAGATGCGCTCTTCGGGGAAAATCATACCGAAAGCCAATAGGATGCCGTAGATGGCTCCTGAGGCGCCCACCGTTGTCCAGTTGTTGAGCACCTGTGCTGAGTTGTGGGCTATCTGTATGACGTCGCTGAACGAGGCTCCGGGAAACTGTGCCGTTGCCTCCATGTAGAACGATCCGAACTGTGCTATCTCCTGAATAATGCCGGCTCCGACACCGCAGACGAGGTAATAGAAGAGAAACTTCTTCGGTCCCCACACTCTTTCCACCACGCATCCGAACATCCACAGGGCGAACATGTTGAAGAAAATGTGCTCCCATCCACCATGCATGAACATGTACGTGAAGAGTTGGTAGATGTGGAATTCGGAAGCCATGAAGAAATGCAAACCCAGCAAGTCGTTCAGCTCAACACCTATGCGGCCGAATACAAAAGTTGCGGCAAACATCAAGATGTTAATAATCAGCAAGTTCTTCGTTATCGTGGGGATTGTACGCATGTCAAATGTCGTATTAAAGTGGTTCTTCAGTCTGCAAAATTACGAAAAATATCCGTTACCAAGATAAAAAACGGCCCTGTTAGCACTTTTTTTCATGAATTTCTTCACTTTTTTTACTTTTTTGTTTGATTTATGAATTGTTTGCGCTATATTTGCGAAAAAATTCAGAGCATAAATCATTATTTATCAATTTAATAAACGAAAAAAGTATGAATAAGTCAGATTTAATCGACAAGATTGCAGCAGGCGCAGGCCTCAGCAAGGGAGATGCTAAGAAAGCACTCGAAGCAACGACCGCAGCTATCAAGGAAGCTCTCGTCGCAGGTGACAAGGTTGCACTCATCGGATTCGGTACGTTCAGTGTGAGCGAGCGTCCCGCACGCGAAGGCATCAACCCGGCTACGAAGGAAAAGATCCAGATTGCTGCCAAGAAGGTTGCCAAGTTCAAGGCCAGCGCTGAGCTCGCAGAGGCTCTTTAATGCCTTTTGTTGTAAGACATAACTGGGCAGACTTCATCTGAGTATGAAGCCTGCCCAGTTTCTTTTTTTCACTTCTCCATTCTTTTTTCCATGAAACGGGCTGCGCGCAGGGCAATGTTTTCGCGCAGGCAGTCGCGGTATAGCCAGATTTCACGCGTGTGATAGTTGCCTTCCTTGCCCAGCAACGGCAGCACGTAGTCGGTGGCTGAGTAGCCGTCAACCGTGAGCAGGTGCGACAAGGTGTCGATGCAGACCGTCATCGTGTCTTTCTTCTGGCTGTCCAATGGCTGCAACGGCGTCGGTTCGGTGGCCAGTGTGGCCGGTGTCGCATCCGTTTTCCAGTTCACCGGATTGATGCAGACCACGCCGTCAAGGCCCAGACCGGGCAGTGCCGCCTTGGCATCGCGCACGGAATTGTAGCAGATGGTCACCCCGGTGTCGTCGGCACGTTGAGCCGGAACGAGTCTCTTGCAGCTGTCCAGCATCTCCTGTTTGATGCCGATGCCGATGACGTAGGCAGCAACCATGCGCTTGGCCGTCGTTTCGTCCATTTCCTTCATCAGTTCCACCACGATGCCAGCACCCTGACTGAACCCTGCCAGCACGAAGGGACGGCCTCCGTTCAGTTCTTTCAGGTAATAGGCAAAGGCTTTCTTCACATCCTGAAGGGCTATGGGGAGCCGTGTCGCCAGCGTGCTGTCGTCGGCAAACGACTGCAGCGAGCACTGACGGTAGTAGGGCGAATAGAAGTTCAGTGTGCCGCCGATGAGCGTGTCCACGCCCACCATCTCGCTGAGCATGGGGCCACGCACGCTGTCGTTGTACGTGTCGGCATAGTGGCAGAGCGTGCCGTCGGCCGTGGTATAGTCGCCGGTCTCGGTAGAAATCACGTAGAACAGGTCCACATCTGCCTGCCGGTGGCTCACAAACCATTGCGTGGTGTCGCCGTAGTCGGGTTCGCGAGGCACCGTACCGTCGGCTGTCAGCGCTCCTTGCCGCTGATGACAGCCCACCAGTGAGGCGACCATCAGCACCACAGCCGCCCATCTGACGGTCCAAAGCCTGCCTTTTCCTCTGCCGATGTGTTTCTCTGTGGGAGTCGCCGCAGCCTGTCGGCGCCCTTGTTCCTTATACCTATTATATATATAGGGGCTCATCGCTCTCAGTGTGTCCTTCGGAAACAGTTGTTCCGCCGGTTTTTTGCTCATCTTCATGTTTGTTTCTGTCCTTGTTCTTCTGTCTGGTGCCATCTTTCTTGCAATGTGGATAACGTCCGGATGCCTCTCGTCACATCGGATGAAAAAACGGTCCTGCTTCCTCAGTCGGATGCAGGACCGTTCTTTTACTGTTTGTTTCTGTCAATGTGAGAAACCGGGTCCTCGCCGGATTCCTCACAAAGAATCGCGCCCGACTACTTAGGCTGCTTGCCGATGTAGGCCAGGATACCGCCGTCCACATAGAGTATGTGGCCGTTGACGGCGTCCGAAGCGTGCGAAGCGAGGAACACGGCGGGGCCACCCAGCTCGCTCGGGTCGAGCCAACGGCCTGCCGGTGTCTTGGCGCAGATGAACGAGTCGAACGGATGACGGCTGCCGTCCGGCTGGCGCTCGCGCAGCGGAGCTGTCTGCGGTGTGGCGATGTAGCCCGGGCCGATGCCGTTGCACTGGATGTTGTACTCGCCGTACTCGGAGCAGATGTTGCGCGTGAGCATCTTCAGGCCGCCCTTGGCAGCAGCGTAGGCGCTGACGGTCTCGCGTCCGAGCTCCGACATCATCGAGCAGATGTTGATGATCTTACCTTCGCGGCGCTCCATCATCTCGGGAATGACGGCCGACGAGCAGATGAACGGACCGACGAGGTCGATGTCGATGACCTGCTGGAACTCGGCGCGCTTCATCTCGTGCATCGGGATGCGCTTGATGATGCCTGCGTTGTTCACCAGAATGTCTATCTGGCCTACTTCTTCGTGAATCTTCTCCACCAGTGCCTTCACGTCGTTTTCCTTCGTGACGTCGCACACGTAGCCCTTCACGTTCTCGATACCGGCCTCCTTGTAGTTGTTCAGACCGCGCTCGAGAGCTGCCTCGTTGATGTCGTTAAAGATGATGGTCTTCGCGCCGGCGGCCACGAAAGCCTTAGCGATGTTGAAACCGATGCCGTAAGATGCGCCGGTAATCCAGGCGTTCTTGCCTTCCAATGAAAATAAATTTGCCATAAATTGTCTTTTAAATAGTTTATATTAAAACGTGAATATATTTTTTTTATTCTGTCTTCGACGTCACACGAATGTTCATAAATCTCTCACGAATGCTCATAAATTATTCTTTTTCATTCTTCGCTACTCCAGTCAACAACTTCTCGCAATATGTTCATGTCTTTATCAAGCAGCACGCATTCGTTCGTTTCTTCTATGTATCCGTAGCGTTCGCCTTGCAGCATGGTGTTGCCAAAGTTAATCAGCAGTCCTATTGGCTGTTTTGTCAGGCGCATATAGTTAAAGAGTTGTGCCCTGTGAGCAGGAACGATCGACTGTACTGATTTCAGTTCAACGATTATATTTTCCACATACATGTCAATCTTGTATCTCTTCTTCAGCAAATGCTTCTTGTAGAAGCAGGAAACCAGTGCTTCAGGCTCGAAACTCAGGTGCCGTTCCGATAGTTCTATCTGCATGGCTTCGTTGTATACGGCTTCCAGTAGCCCCCATTTCAGCTCGGAATGAACCTTCATAGCCGCACCGATCACCTGATAGACATCGTCTTTATACCTTTTGAAGCGGTTCATTTATGTTTATTTGTGAACATTCCTCTTTTGCTCCAGACCATTCATGCCCATTCTTGATTGTCATTTATGATCATTCATGTCTGTTAATTCATGAACATTCGTGTCTCATTCATGGGCATTCGTGTAGCGTCGCAGACGAGGAACCTTCTACCGAAGCTCCTGCAAGTCGAAGAAATCCTGGTCTCCGTAGTCAAGGTTCTCCCCGCCCATGCCCCAGATGAATGTGTAGTTGTGCGTGGCGGCGGCGCTGTGGATGCTCCATTCGGGCGAGAGGACGGCCTGTTCGCCGTGCATCCAGATGTGGCGCGTCTCCTGGGGTTCGCCCATGAAGTGGCAGACGGCCTGCTCCTGCGGCAGCTCGAAGTAGAAGTAGGCCTCCATGCGGCGTGCGTGGACGTGAGCAGGCATGGTGTTCCACACCGAACCGGTGGCCAGCTCCGTCATTCCCATCTGCAGCTGGCACGTGGGAAGCACCTGGTTGACCAGCATCTTGTTGATGTTGCGCTCGTTCGACATCTCCAGCGAGCCCATGTGGGCCACCACCGCGTCAGCCTTCGTCACCTTGTGGCACGGATAGACGGCGTGGGCCGTGGTTGAATTGAAGTAGAACTTGGCCGGGTTCTTGTCGGGATCGTCCGAGCTGAAGCGCACCTCGCGGTCGCCTCTACCTATATATAATGCTTCCTTGTAGTCCAGGCAGAACGTCTCGTCGCCCACGACGACCTTGCCCGGGCCGCCGACGTTGAAGATGCCCACCTCGCGCCGCGTGGTGAAGAAGGGCGCTTTCAGCGGGTCGATGGCCTCCAGCGGCAGGAGCTCCTCTACGGGCATGGCGCCGCCCACCACCATCCGGTCGTACATGGAGTACACCATGTTCACCTCGTCCTTCGCAAACAGCCGTTCAATGAGGAAGTCGCGGCGCAGTCGGGCCGTGTCGTATCCTTTCGCATCTTCGGGATGCGCTGCATATCTGATTTCGTAATTTGTCTTCATTGTAGTATTTCCTGATTTGTTTTGCCCACAAAGATAGCGTTTTTCTGTGTATTTTATGCGAAACGCGCGCGATTATTGAGAAAGTTTTCGGAGTTTTAACACATCGGTTGCACGACATGCGCCGGATAGGCCACTCGCACGATGTGACAGTCGTGCTGCGGCGGTGCAAGAAAGCCGTTTCGAGGGTGGATACAATATGGTGAATAGCAAAACAAAGCCCGGCAACAATAGCGAAAATCGTTGCCGGGCTGAGCGAATGAAGATTTTACACGATGGGGTGACATTCAATTAAAACTTGATGAGCCCATCAGGTGAATCTTTCTTTATTTGATTCTGATGCTTGACAAAACTTTCTGAATTGCTTCGTTGTCAGGTTGAATGTTGGATCCGTCGATGGCTATGCATCCAGCATTTCCATCGCTGTTGTAGTAGGCATAGAATTTTCCTTTCCACATGAAAGTGGCAAATTTCTTGTCTCCATAAGTTTGCTCACCCAGGTCTTCGCTGCCGTCGAGAGATTTCGCGTTCTCAACGGTGAAAGACGGGCCCCTTTCTTTTACCTTTTTTATTTTTTTTGCTCTTCTTCGTTTTCCTTTTGTCGTCCAAATCGCTTCATGACGACTCTGCATGCGGAGCTTCGTCAGCGTCGTGAAGCATGGCGGAAAACACCATCCCTTTCAAAAAAAATTACCAAAAAATCCTGCACAGATTTTTCTTCATTTTAGAAAGCCGATTCGTTCTTTTGAGGTAAAAAAACCGAACAAAACCACAAGAAAAATCATCCCGTTTTTCAGAATGGGCCATTCTGCGTCGCAAAACGGGCCATTCTGCTCGTCAAAATGAATCATTCTGCGCGTCGAAAAGGCCCGTTTTGAAGCGCAAAATGAGCCGTTTTGAACGCCCGAAAAATGTAAAGAAAATACAAGTGCTTTGTTTCCAGCGTTTTAAAACTCTCTCATATTTCGCGTGTACGCGTCCGTCGGATTTTTATTTCAGAACGATGGCACTCTCAGAAGGGTTTTTCCGACTTTTTGTCCGCTTTTTTCACAGCCTGTCGTCGCGCATTCGGCGGAACAGGTCGGGCTGGTTGGCGTGCTGCACTCTTCCCCGTTGCTTTGCAAAAAAAATTCGGTCGGCGTGTAGTTTTTCCGATTCTTTTGCGTCTAATAGTCATCAGAGAATGTCTCAGCAGTGAGATTTTGGTATAAAAAACATTAATTATAAGGACCGACAGCGACAAAAGGGCCGGAAAATTCCTATCTTTGTGGCTGTTTAAAAGAACAAAACCTTTTTTTATGAAAGCAAAAAGATTCTTCGTCGCCGCCGTGCTGGCACTCCTCAGCACCGTGGCCGTGGTGGCTCAGGACATGCAGATGCCACCCATTCCCATTGACGATCAGGTGCGCATCGGCAAACTTGACAACGGACTGACGTACTACATCCGCCACAACGAGTACCCGGAGCACGTGGCTAACTTCTACATCGCACAGCGCGTGGGCTCCATTCAGGAGGAGGAAAACCAGCGCGGACTGGCCCACTTCCTCGAGCACATGGCCTTCAACGGCTCTGAGCACTTCCCCGGCAACGGCATCATCGACTTCACACGCTCGCTCGGCGTGGAGTTCGGCAGTGACCTGAATGCCTACACCAGCATCGACCAGACCGTCTACCGCGTGTGCAACGTGCCCACGAAGCGCGCTACGGCCGTCGACTCCTGCCTGCTCATCCTGAAGGACTGGTCGAACGGGCTGCTGCTCGAAGAAGACGAAATCGTCAAGGAGCGAGACGTCGTGCACAACGAGTGGCGCATGGGCGAGGGACCGCAGCAGCGCATGCAGACACGCTGCCTTCCGAAGATGTACCCCGGCTCGAAATACGGCGAGCGACTGCCCATCGGACTGATGTCCGTCGTGGATAACTTCAAGCGTCAGGAGCTGGCCGACTATTATAAGAAGTGGTACCGCCCGGACAACCAGGCCATCATCGTCGTGGGCGACGTAGATGTGGACCACATCGAGGCCGAGGTGAAGCGCCTCTTCGGCGGCATCAAGGTGCCTGCCAACGCCGCCAAGGTGGTGGCCGAGCCTGTTCCCGACAACAACGAGGCCATCTACATCTTCGACAAGGACCGCGAGATGCCCGTCAACCAGCTGGTTGTCATGATGAAGCACGACGCAACACCCGACAACGAGAAGACGTCCATGGCCTATCTGCTGCAGGACTATGTCGTCGACGTGGCGTCGAACATGCTCAACGCGCGCCTCTCCGAGATGACGCAGGAGGCTGAATGCCCCTTCGTGCAGGCCTTCGCCGCCGACGGCAACTACCTGCTCTCGAAGACCAAGGACTGCTTCGAGCTGATCGGCATCCCCAAGGAGGGCAAGGACATGGAGACGCTCGCCGCCCTCATCCGTGAGGCCAAGCGCGCACGCGACTTCGGATTCACCGCCACCGAGTACGAACGCGCCAAGAGCGACTATCTGGCAAACCTCGAGAAGCGCTACACCAACCGCGACAAGCGCCGCAACGACGAGTACGGCAATGCCTATCGCGACCACTATCTCTCGAACGAACCCATCCCGTCGCTCGAATATCTCTACCAGACCATGAACCAAATCGTGCCCATGTTGCCCGTCGAGATTGTCAACCAGGCACTGCCTGAGTTCATCTGCGAGAGCGACACCAACCTCGTGGTGTGGGAAATGGGGCGCGAAGCCGACGGCCTGACCTATCCGACAGAGGCTCAGATGGCCGAGACGGTGAAGAAAACGCGCGCCGAGAAGCTCGAAGCCTACGTGGACAACGTGAAGGACGAGCCGCTCATGCTCCCCGAGAACATGCCCAAGAAGGGCTCCATCGTGAAGGAGACCGAGAACAAGCAGCTCGGCTACAAGGAGCTGACACTCTCCAACGGCGCCACCGTGGTGCTGAAGAAGACCGACTTCAAGGACGACGAGGTGCAGCTGCAGGCCTTCGCCAAGGGCGGCAGCTGCCTCTACGGACCGAAAGACTACAACAACCTGAAGCTGTTCGACGAAATCATCGGCTACAGCGGCATCGGAAACTTCTCTTCCAACGAGCTCCAGAAGGCTCTTGCCGGCAAGAACTGCAACGCCGATGCTACGCTGAGCGTCACCCGTCAGCATGTCACCGCGCACTCTACACCGAAGGACTTGGAGACCATGTTCCAGATGATGTACTACTATTTCACCGCCGTCAAGAAGGATGAGAAGCAGGTGCAGAACCTCATGTCGCAGTTGGAGCTTGCGCTGAAGAACAAAAACCTGCAGCCCGCAGCCGTCTTCCAGGACTCGCTCGCCAACACCATGTACTGCCACAATCCGCGATTCGCAAACATTCAGGCCGCCGACCTGAAGGACATCAGCTACGACCGCATCCTCGAAATCCATAAGGATCGCTTCAAGAACGCCGCTCTGTTCACCTTCGTCATCGTGGGTAACTTCGATGAGGCCACCATCCGCCCCCTGCTTGAGCAGTATGTCGCTTCGCTCCCAGCCGACAAGAAGGCCAAGGCCGATGAGCCGAAGAACGTGCTCACCATGTTCAAGGGCAAGGTGAAGAACAACTTCACGGTGAAGACCGACTCGCCCAACGCCATCTCCTACCTCGTGTGGAACGCGCAGATGCCCTACACGCTGGAGAACAGCGTCAAGGCCAGCGCCGTCGGACAGATTCTTTCGCAGGTTTACCTCGCCACCATCCGCGAGCAGGAGAGTGCTGCCTACACATGCGGCTCGGCCGGATCGTTCGACTTCAGGGGCATTCAGCCCATGGTACGTCTCCTCGCCGTCAGTCAGGGCAATCCCGAAAAGAACGCCCGCGCCGTGGAACTGCTCTACAAGGGCTTCAACGACAACATGGCTAAGATGGATGCCGACGCTATGCAGAAAGTGAAGGAGTACATGCTGAAGCAGGCTGACGTTGATGCGAAGTCCAACAGCCACTGGATGAACGTGCTCACCACATGGAAGGACTTCGGCGTTGACCTGCAGACCGACTACAAGAAGGTCGTCGAGAGCCTCACTGCCGACAGCCTGCAGAAGTTCATGAAGCAGGTTGCTGCCGCCAACAACCAGCTCGAAGTCATCATGATGACCGAACCGAAGGACGACAAGAAGGCTGAGTAACCGCTTCATTGCCTTTTTTTGATAAACAGAGAGGGAGAATGTGCCGCGCACATCCTCCCTTTTTCGATTGTTGCCCGATGGTGTTTCGGTTGCAGTCCGATGGTGTTTCTGCAGCTGTACGATGGTGTTTCGGTAGCAGTCCGATGGCATTCCGGCAGCTGTTCAGTAGCGTTTCTGTTCTTCATGCAGCACGGTTGCGGGGCAAGACAGGTACACTGCCTTTCCACAAAAATACATACAATAGCTAAAGAAAATGGCAAAAAACTTTGCAAATTGTAATATTTCAATTATCTTTGCCGACAATTTGAAAGAAGAACGGTAAAAAGAAAAACAGAATAACAGTAAAACCAAAGAAAAAACATGAGAAAACAACATCTGAAAACGGCCTTGCTCGCCGTGGCATTGGCTGCCCTGAGCAGCAGCGCCGCCATGGGACAACAGGAAACCGACTGGATGAAGGATCTCTCCAGCCGCATCACACTCAACGGCTATGCACAAGGGGGCTGGGCCTATCAGGACCCCAACGGCACAAAAACGAACGCCTACAACCTGAAGCGCACCTTGCTATGGGCGAAGGCACGCATCACTGACAGATGGTCATTCCTTTTCATGCACGACTTCTCGAGCGTCGTGCAGGAATTCTATACTGACTACAGGGTGACAAAAGGGAAGGAACTGAGCGTCCGACTCGGACAGTTCAAGCACAGCTACACGATGGAAAACCCCTTGTCGCCCACAATGCTCGAGCTCATCGACGTCTATTCACAAGCCGTCCTCTACCTTGCTGGCGAAGGACCCGACCCACTCAACGGCGTGAACTACGGCCGCGACATGGGATTGATGGTCTATGGCGACCTGCTCGACGACCATCTGCACTACGAACTGGCGCTGATGAGCGGCCAGGGCATCAACCGCAAGGACCTGAACAACCAGAAAGACTTCATAGCCAAGCTGGAAGTGAAGCCCGCCGACGGCTTCCGTGTGGTGGCTTCCGGCTATTTAGGCAAAGGCAACGCCGTGGGTACGGCCGCCTGGAACCCCGACATACAAGTGGGCGACAACTATCGGCGCAACCGTTACAGCGTGGGTGCCGAATACAAGACGCGCCCTTACACCGGCTCGAAGTACAAAGAGGCGCGCCCAGCCAGCGTCCGTGCCGAGTGGCTTGGCGGTGAAGACGGCAGCGTAGGGTCGCGCGGCGGATATGCCACGTTCTGCATCCCCGTTGTCGACGCCCTCGACGTCGTGGCCAGCGGCGAGACCTTCGACCGCAACACGTCCGTCGACGGATGGGACCAGACCAATCTGACCTTGGGTCTGCAGTATTGGTTCTACAAGAAATGTCGTCTTCAGCTGCAGTACACCCGCTGTCTCTGCGGTGAAAACATCAGCCAGAAGGACTACAACTGGCTGCAGGCACAGGTGCAGGTGGCGTTTTGAGGCGGCCTGCGGCTGGCGGCCTGCGGCCTAAATGATAAATGATAAATGACAAATGATAAATGATGATTGTCAAATGAGAGATGACAAGTGTCAAATGAGAGATGACAAGTGTCGAATGTGAGGTGACAAGTGTCAAATGAGAGGTGATAATTGTCGAATGATAAATGATAAACGGAAAGTGATATAATCGATCATTATGTTTATAAAGATTCTACTTACCATTGTTTTTGTGGCTGTCATGATTGCCGTGGGGCTCTATTCCAGAAAACAGGCAGCCAGTGTGGACGGATTTGTGCTCGGCGGACGCGCCGTAGGCCCTTGGCTGACGGCGTTCGCCTACGGCACCAGTTATTTCTCCGCTGTGGTCTTCGTGGGCTATGCGGGCCAGTTTGGATGGAAATACGGGTTGTCGTCGACATGGATCGGCGTGGGCAACGCCGTCATCGGCTCACTGCTGGCCTGGCTCGTGCTGGGTCGCCGCACCAAACTGATGACGCAGCACATCGAGAGCCGCACCATGCCCGACTTCTTCGGCACGCGCTACCAGAGCCAGGGGCTGCGCGTAGCGGCCAGCATCATCGCCTTCGTGTTCCTCATCCCCTACACGGCAGGCGTCTACAAGGGCATCTCCACCCTGTTCGAGATGGGGTTCGGCGTTCCTTACGAGTATTGCGTCATCATCATGGCCATCCTGACGGCTGTCTACGTCATCCTCGGCGGCTACAAGGCCACGGCTATGAACGACTTCATACAGGGCATCATCATGCTCTTCGGCATCGTCACCGTCATCGCGGCCGTGCTTTCGGCGCAGGGCGGACTCACCGCTGCCGTTGAGAAGATGGCCAGTCTGCCCGCCGACACGCCCCCGGGAACGACCGAGAACGGCGGCTTTGCCACGCTGTGGGGCCCCGATCCGTGGAACCTGCTGGGCGTGGTCGTGCTGACGTCGCTCGGCACGTGGGGCCTGCCCCAGATGGTCGGCAAGTTCTATAGCATCACCGACGAGAGCGCCATCCGCCGCGGAACCATCATATCGACTGTCTTTGCCTTCATCGTGGCGGGCGGATGCTACTTCCTCGGAGGCTTCGGCCGACTGTTCGGCACGCCGCCGACGCTCCCCAACGGCCGTCTGGACTTCGACTCCATCGTGCCGTCGATGCTGGCCTCGCTGCCCGACTTCATCATTGCCCTGGTCGTGTTGCTGGTGCTCTCGGCATCGATGTCGACGCTGGCCTCGCTGGTGCTCACCTCTTCGTCCACGATGACGCTCGACCTGATCTACCGCGACAAGAAGTCGCTGCCGGGCGAAGTGGAGGAGGGATCCATCGACGACGTGGTGGCCGAGCGCGTGGAGCGCCGCAAGGTGGTGGTCATGCGCGTGCTCATTGTCTTCTTCATCGCCATCTCGTTGCTCATCGCCCTCAACCCGCCGACGTTCATCGCGCAGCTCATGGGCATCTCGTGGGGCGCCCTGGCCGGTGCTTTCCTGGCACCGTTCATGCTCGGTCTCTACTGGCGCGGCGTGACGACGGCTTCGGTGTGGGCCTGCTTCGTGTGGGGCGTGGGCCTGACGGTGGTCAACATGCTGCTGGGCAACCCCATCAATCCCATCAACTGCGGTGCCATCGCCATGGTGGGCGGTTTCGTGGTCGTGTGGTTGGTCAGCCTGCTGACGCCGAAGATGCGTAGCGAGGACGTCGAGCGCATGTTCGCTTGGTGACCGTTCTGTGCATGCTGAAAATAGTGTACAAAAAGTTGGAAAAACCCTTCTGAGAATCGATAATTCTGAAACAGAAGTGCCGACGCTCGCAAATACGCGAATTTTGAACTTTTCCTAAATCGTTGATACATAGCCGTCTGCGTTTTCTTTACAAAAAGACGAGCTTTCAAAATGATTCATTTTACGTTTGAAAATGGCCCATTCTGCTCGTCAGAATGGGCCATTCTGTTGAAGAAAACGGGCCGTTTTACATCGCAAAACGGCCCGTTTTGAAAAACCGGACGGTTTTTTCTGCACTTTTGTCAGGTTCTTTTACGGTTTCAAGAGCTCTCATTGTTCTGCAACAGAAAAATGATTCACATCGTCTTTCTGGTATTTTTCTTGACAGAACACCGCCGTCTGTACTTGCGTGTGCAATGCTTTCTCCGTCCGTTCGGTCGCCGTTCCGGTCGGCCGTCGGGCCTGTCGTGCGGTCTTGCTTTCACGGAGTTTCGGCTGCGTCGGAGAGATTTCTTGCAGAAAGAGGCCCGTATTTCAGAAATTCTCCGTAACTTTGCAGCCCCAAAAGTAAGTGTAATCATTTTAGAAACAACAAAATATGTCATATTTGTTTACATCAGAGTCGGTGTCGGAAGGGCATCCCGACAAAGTGGCCGACCAGATCAGTGACGCATTGTTAGACCAGTTCCTGGCCTACGACCCGCAGGCGCGCTGCGCCATCGAGAGCTTTGTCACCACCGGACAGGTGGTCATCATGGGCGAGGTGCGCTCGGAAGCCTACATCGACCTGCAGACCATAGCGCGCCGCACGATCAAACGCATCGGATACACGAAGTCTGAATATCAGTTCGACGGCGACTCCTGCGGCATCCTGTCGAGCATTCACGAGCAGAGTGCGGACATCAACCGCGGCGTGGACCGCGACGACGAGGACGCACAGGGAGCCGGCGACCAGGGCATGATGTTCGGCTATGCGGTGAACGAGACGGAGAACCTGATGCCCGTGAGCCTCGATCTGGCACACCTCATCATGCGGACGCTGTCCGACATCCGCCACGAAGGCAAGCAGATGACGTATCTGCGCCCCGACGCCAAGAGCCAAGTGACGGTGGAATACTCCGACGAAGGCGTTCCGCAGCGCATCGACACCATCGTCGTTTCGACGCAGCACGACGAGTTCGACACTGACGAAGCCATGCTCAGCCGCATCAAGGACGACGTCATCAACATCCTCATCCCGCGCGTCAAGCAGCAGATACACTCGCAGAAGGTGCTCGACCTCTTCGGCCTCGACATCAACTACTTGGTGAACCCGACGGGGAAGTTCGTCATCGGAGGGCCGCACGGCGACACCGGACTGACCGGACGCAAGATCATCGTCGACACCTACGGCGGCAAGGGCGCGCACGGCGGCGGTGCCTTCTCGGGCAAAGACTCGTCGAAGGTGGACCGCTCGGCTGCCTACATGGCGCGCTACATTGCCAAGAACATGGTGGCTGCGGGCGTGAGCGACGAGATGCTGGTGCAGCTGAGCTATGCCATCGGCGTGGCGCAGCCCGTGAGCATCTACGTGAACACCTACGGCAAGAGCCGCGTGGAGCTTGCCGACAGCGAGATAGCGCGCCGCATCGGCCAGATGTTCGACCTGCGCCCGAAGGCCATCGAGCGCCTGCTGAAGCTCCGCCAGCCGATGTACGTCGAAACGGCAGCCTACGGACACATGGGCCGCAAGAACGAAGTGGTGAAGAAGACCTTCACCAGCTTCTATCACGAGACAAAGACGGTCGACGTGGAGCTGTTCACGTGGGAGAAGCTGGACCGCGTGGATGAGATCCGCCGCGTGTTCGGACTGTAAAGTCGTTTCCACCCTAACCCACAAACCATCATGTTTCAGCAGCAGGACACCTTGCAGCACGCCCAACAGCCCGTGGAAGCCGAACTGACGGAAACCACCGAGACTGCCGGGCAGGCTGCCGACGAGACCGGACAGGCCGAGGAACAGGCTGAAGAGCAGGCACCGCCCGCCCACTATCACGCGCTGCGGCCCGTCAGCAACCGTTCGGCTGCCGAGCTGATGGACTCCACGGTGCAGGGAGCACTGCGCCTGGAACAACCGCAGGACGCGCTCTCTGCCGACACGGCGAAAGCTCCGGGGTGGGCCATCCTGCGCGACACGACCGACCACCACGTGCTGCCGCGCTTCAGCCGTGAGCTGTTCTTCGGCAAGGACACGCTCTTCAACCGCGAACTGACGGGCATCCGCTACGGCGTGGCGGGCGACCCCAAGCCTTACAGCTTCCGCAACGACGACATCGTCACGGGGCTGTTGCTGGCCTGTTTCGTGCTGATGATTTTCTCGCTCAGCCGTCTGCGCTTCTTCATCACCCGGCAACTCAAGGGCTTCTTCCGCATTCCGCACAGCGAAAACACCACCCCCATGACCGAAACGACCACGGAGTTCCGCTACCAGTTCTTCCAGGCCTTCCTGACCTGCCTGCTCTGGTCGCTGCTCAGCTTCATCTACGTGCACGAACGCGTGGCCGACACGTTCATGCTCGACACACCCTACCACCTCATCCTGATCTTCCTGGGCTGCTTCGTGGCCTATTTCATCGTGAAGGGACTGCTCTACTCGCTGGTCAACTGGACCTTCTTCGACAAGAAAAAAAATGAACAATGGATGAAGTCGCAGCTCTTCCTGACTGCCATGTCGGGCATCCTGCTTTTCCCGTTCGTGATGCTTCTGAGTTATTTCAATTTTCCATTGCAAAGTGCCATCATTTCAGTCGCGATTGTACTAATTATCGTGAAAATGCTGACGCTTTATAAAAGTATTGTTATCTTTTTCAGGCAAAATGGCGTTATTGTACAATTTTTTTTGTACTTTTGCACGCTCGAAATCATACCGTTGCTTGGTTTGACCGCAACTTTGATGATCATAGTGGATAATTTGAAGTTAAATTTTTAAGACAGATAATGATCAAGAAGATTTTAATCTCCCAGCCGAGACCAACAAGTGAGAAATCTCCCTATTTTGATATTGCAGAAAACTACGGGGTCGAACTCGTGTTCCGCCCGTTCATCAAGGTTGAAGGCCTGACAAGCAAGGAATTTCGTCAGCAGAAGGTAAGCATCGTGAACCACACGGCCGTCGTGTTCACTTCGCGTCATGCCATCGACAACTACTTCAAGCTTTGCAAGGAAATGCGTTTCGAGGTGCCGGAAGACATGAAGTACTTCTGCGTGACCGAACAAATAGCACTCTACATACAGAAATACGTGCAGTACCGAAAGCGCAAGGTGTTCTTCGGTCAGACGGGAAAGATAGCCGACCTCGTGCCCAGCATGGTGAAGCACAAGACCGAACGCTACCTCATCCCGATGAGCGACGTGCACGACGACTCGGTGAAGACGCTGCTCGACTCGAAGAAGCTGAACCACACGGAGTGCGTGATGTACCGCACCGTGAGCAACGACTTCACCGAAGAGGAAGCCAAGGAGTTCGATTATGACCTCTGCGTGTTCTTCAGCCCGTCGGGCATCAACGCCTTTCAGACCACTTTCGGCGACACGAAGAACGACTCGGTGCGCGTGGCCACCTTCGGACCCTCGACCACTCGGGCTGCCCATGAGGCTGGTCTGAACGTGGTCATCGAAGCTCCGTCGGCCAAATATCCGTCGATGACAGGTGCCCTGAAAGCCTATCTCGACACGACCAATCCCTAATCGTCACTCCATCCGCATGTCTGCACCGGCAAGAAACACGTTGGGCAGCGAAGAGCGCATCAAGAGCAGAAAGCTCATGGAAAGGCTCTTCAACAGCGGTCAGAGCCAGTCTGTAACGGCATTCCCGCTGCGGCTGGTCTATGTCCGCATTGCTCGCGAGGAAGGCCGCGTGCCCTACTGCATGATGGTGAGCGTGTCGAAGCGCTGCTTCAAGCGGGCCGTGAAGCGCAACCGCGCCAAGCGGCAGATGCGCGAGGCCTACCGGCTGCACAAGTCGCTGCGCCCCGCCGTCGGCGACGACGAGACCTTGCTGATGGCTTTCATCTGGATGGACTCGCAGCCGCACGACAGCAAGCGGGTGGTGAAGAGCCTCTGCCGGCTGTACAAGAAGATGGAGGAGAAGTCATGAAGGTGTTGCGATGGCTCTGGAAAGCTCTTTCGTGGGCACTCGTAGCCCTGCTGCTCGTGCCCATCTGGATCTATCAGAAAGCCATCTCGCCCTATACGCCGCCCTCGTGCCGCTTCACGCCCACCTGTTCCGAGTATGCACGGCAGGCACTGCTGAAGCACGGGCCCCTGAAAGGGCTGTGGCTGGCGGTCAGGCGCATCCTGCGATGCCACCCCTGGGGCGGTTCCGGCTACGATCCGGTGCCTTGAGCGCAACAGGCAGAAGGCGCGGCGGGCTGCGGCTCTTAGCCGTTCAGGATGCAGGATGAATGATTCGGGATGCAGGATGAATGATTCTGATCTGCCTGCAGGACTGTTTTTGAATAGTATTCAGACTTTTAAGACATTATATATAAATATGAAGAACTTCGTTGAAGAACTCCGCTGGCGCGGAATGCTGGCACAGATGATGCCAGGAACGGAAGAACTCCTGCAGAAGGAGATGGTGACTGCTTACCTGGGAACCGACCCCACGGCTGACTCGCTGCACATCGGACACTTGTGCGGCATCATGATGCTGCGCCACTTGCAGCGTTGTGGACATAAACCCATCATCTTGGTGGGCGGCGCTACGGGCATGATCGGCGACCCCTCGGGCAAGAGTCAGGAGCGCAACCTGCTCAACGACGAGACACTGCGCCACAACCAGGAGTGCATCAAGGCACAGGTGGCCAAGTTCCTCGACTTCGACTCGAAGGAGGCCAACGCTGCCGAGATGGTGAACAACTACGACTGGATGAAGGACTTCACCTTCCTTGACTTCGCACGCGAGGTGGGAAAGCACATCACCGTGAACTACATGATGGCCAAGGAAAGCGTGCAGCAGCGACTCAACGGAACGGCTCGCGACGGACTGTCGTTCACCGAGTTCACCTACCAGCTGCTGCAGGGC
>JAFPME010000017.1 GCA_017402445.1 Prevotella sp.
GCCAAGTATCCGAAGCCCGGTGGTATCCAGAGCGGTGACAACCCCAAGTATGGTTCTACACTCGGTTACTTCGATGCTGGCTATCTGAAGATTCGTGCCATCACGCTCGGCTACAACTTCGACAACCTGAGTGCCATCAAGAACCTCGGCATCAGCCGTCTGCGCCTCTACGCTACCATTCAGAACCCGTTCGTGCTCTTCTCGCCGTTCAACAACGAGAGCGGACTTGATCCTGAGACCAACTCTTGGGCAAACGAGAACACTGCTGTGGCTTATGGTGAGTACTCAGGCAAGCACAAAATGCCAATCGTAGGTTACAACACACCTGCCACACGCAACTTCCTGTTCGGTATTAACGTCACGTTCTAATTGATAAACGACTTATAATAAAAATAAGAATATGAAAACGAAAAGTATCAAATATATCCTTGCTGCGGGTTTGTTGTGCTGTGGTATCGCTACTACCATGACATCTTGCTCTGATGTGCTCGACGAGCAGCCGCGCAGCCAGTTTGACCCGACATTCTTCAACACGAAGGCTGGTATTGAGGGCGGTTTGACATCGCTCTATGCTCATCTGCGCTATTTCTACGGAAATGGTTACTTCCTGAACAGCGTGGAGACGGGAACCGACGAATATACATACGCGCAGTCGGCCGACGGCAACTTCAAGGATGCCGACCTCTCTGGTGTAGGTCAGATGGTGCCTACCAACTCTATCGCCGGCTCTATCTGGGGTACATTGTTCCCCAATATCAACACGGCCAGCGGTATCATAGAGAACGGTGCCGAAGCTGGTATCGATGCTTCCCTGCTGGCTGAGGCATACTTCTTCCGTGGCTTCGACTATTTCCTGCTGGTGCAGACCTATGGTGGTGTGCCCCTCGACCTGGGTGCTGGTGAACTGAAATTCAACACTTCTACGGTTCGTACGTCTGTACGTAACACGGTACCTGAAGTGTATGCTGCTATCTTCAGCGATCTGGAGAAGGCTGTTGCCGACCTGCCCGAGAACCCGCGTCTCACAGGTACCGTTACCAAGAACGTAGCTCGTCTGTATCTCTCTAAGGCATATCTGACCTATGCTTGGTGGTTGCAGAACCCCAACAATATCCCGACTTATCCTGAGTGCAGCCGTGATGCCGGACAGGCCAACAGCTATTTCCAGAAGGCTTACGACACAGCCATGCAGGCCATCAACAATCCCGGTCCGTACAAGCTGCAGCCTACTTTCTACGACGTGAACGTGGCTACCAACGACCGTAACTCGGAGATTATGCTCTATGCCGACCACGATGAGGACGAGAAGTACGGTAACGGTGGTGCCGGTTATGGCTGGGGTAGCGGCGGTTCTCCCGAGAACTTCGCTTATTGGATGGAGACCTGGAACTACACGGAAATGACGGCTAAGGCTGCTTCCGGTGCTGTCATCAACCCGATTCAGCGTGAAGCTGTGCAGGCTCTCGGCCGTCCTTGGACTCGTATGGCTCCTATCGCCGACAACTTCATGGCAGGTGGTGTTTGGGAAGATGCTGTGAAGGCCATCGACTCTCGCTATGATGCTACGTTCACCCTGCGCTATCACACCAACTGGCAGAAGTCTGGTAACACTGAGCCTTATGTCTTCGGTGCCAATGGCATGCAGGTCGGCCCCAACGAGGTTTATTTCAGCTGGGTTCCCGAGAGCGAAGACGCCAACATCAACTATACAGGAGCTGACGGTAAGCTGGGCTTCGGCGAGATGCCCGGACGCGCTGACTTCGTTGTCGCTGTAAACCACATCAGCCGTAAGAAGTACCCCATCAACTGGAAACTCGGAATCTATCGTACCGACAACGCTGGTGGTCTGGGTTCTAAGGTGAACGGTGGTAGCCCCCGTCCTTGGAATATTGCCAAGTTCTCTGAGTTCTACCTGATCGGTGCTGAGGCTGCCGTGAAGCTGAACAAGAACGCTGAAGCTCGCGAACTGGTGAATGTGCTCCGCGCCCGTGCCGGTAAGCAGACTTTCAGTCAGAACGACAATGTAGCCGTCTCTGTTGACCACACTGCAGAGATGCTGGCTGCTACACCTGAAACAATTACCATCGATTACATCCTTGACGAGCGTTCGCGTGAGTTCTGGGGTGAGGGTTATCGCTGGTACGACCTTGTACGCACCCAGAAGTGGGCAGAGCGTGCTAGCACCTATCGCATTGCTGGCAGTGGCTATACTGATAAGGATCTGGAGACCTTCAAGCGCGATATCCCCGCTGGCTATTATCTCCGTCCTATCCCTCAGGGCCAACTCGATGGTATGCAGATGGATGCGGAAGCCAAGAAGAACTATCAGAATCCTGCTTACAGAAACTAATAAAGTAAGGCATTATATACTATTAATGTAATACATTATTATATTATAAGGAAAGAAGGAGACTACTGCACTTGAGCAGTGGCCTCCTTCTTTCTTTAGAAGAGTTTGATGCCTGTATGAACACAGGCTCTGCAAATGGGCAGAGGCAGCACGAAGTAACGTCGATGACAGGCTGACTAAATTTGATTGATGGCTTCTTGCAGCATCGTGACGAACTGTCCGACATGGCTTCCATCAATGAAACGGTGGTTGACTGTAATAGTGAGATTCAGCAGCCAACGTCCGTCGTGCTCCGCATACTTGCCCCAGTTGACGCGCGGTATGGCATCTTCAGGGTCCTCCATGCCCGGATTGGAAACAGCTACAATTTCAATCGAAGGATTGCAAGAGAAATAAATCAGGTTAGGCATGTGCGGCAGACCGCCAAACAGCGTTTTCTGCTGCGGCAAAGCCTCGGAAGTGCGCTCCACATACTCTTGCAAGGTGCCCTCAAAGGGAGCCGTATAGAAGTGGAAAAGCGTCTCTTGTGGTGTCTTATGAGTGAAATTGGTATGTATTCGGTCGTAGGAAACCACTTGTCCGTCAACAACCCTCAACCGAAAGTTCTCTATCTTGTTCAGACATTGCGTGGCCAGATAGATGAGGGTCAGGTAGAAAGACCGCTTGTGCTGCTGTTTGTAAGCAATCAGACGCGTCACGTCAATAGTCGTCACAAGGTTGTAGTGCGGTAGTTTTAGCTTGGAAAAGTGCTCGTAGATTTCTTTCCGGTCCCAATTTTCGATGTCTATGGGATGGAAGGAAGAATAGTTGCTGTCCTTGTTTTGCATCATATAAGTTCTTTGTTTTGCTCAGATGCGCGCAAACGAAGATTGTTTGTCGGCCATCGTTTACATTGTCATTTCAGTGGCAAAGGTATGAATTTTTCCTTGAAGCGGGAAAAAGAACAAGTGATTTTGTTTGCCGTTTGGAAGAAAAATGCTATCTTTGCGGAAAACTAACAACAAATAAACCTATGAAAACAAGAGTTATCATACTGATGATGACAGCACTGATGTGCTGCAGTTCATCGATGTTGGCACAGAAAGATGTCACAAAAGCACGTATTGCCCAAATACGAAAGTGCTACGCAGAGGCGCAGCGTCTGGCGGAAGCAGGACAGAATGGTGCGAAGAAGAACTTTATCCACGTGGATTTCCACGCCACTGACCCTACAGGATACGGTCATCGAGTCATTGATTTCTACTTCGACAACACCCAGATACTTGAAGAGCTGGATATTTACCCCTGCTATCTGGTGTTTGTTCGCGACAAATCGGGCGACAACTACACTGAGTACCTCTACGACAAAGAAGAAGGGAACCTGATTTTCTGCTACAAGCGAATAGTATCGCAGACTTCCGTTTACGAGGAACGCTTCTATTTTCCAGCTGAAGGAAGCGAAGAACAAGTCTGGATGATGGAGAAAACCACCGACGCCAAGACCAAGAAAGTGACGGAAGAAAAACAATACTACGACGAAGGAGGAACGTATGTATGGGTCATTCGCGAAGCCAGTGCCGTGAAACAAGCCTTCGAGGGAATGACAGTCATTATCGATTAACGCCAGTTCGGAACAAGAAAATGGTGTAGAAACTGGGCTATTCGCCCTTATAGATGACGATCGGGGAAACGCTGAATTATGCTTACAAAATAACATTTATTATACGAAATGCAGGCCATCTTTCCAAAATAAAAAACTGACGGACGCGTACGCGCGAAATATGAGAAAGTTCTAAAGCGCTGGGAGCAAGCGACTTGTGTTTTCTTTACATTTTTCGGGCTTTCAAAATGACTCATTCTGCACGCGAAAACGGCCCATTTTGCTCGACAGAATGAATCATTCTGCGCGGCAGAACGGGCCATTTTGCAGCGTAAAATGGGCCATTTTGAAAAACGGAAAGAAAAATTTCCCAGTTTTGTCCGATTCTTTTGACAAAACGACCGCTTCCGTCTTCGTAGAATGAAAGAAAATCTATACCTGTTTTTTCGGTATGAAATATTTACAACACGACATCATACCTATTCAAATCTTAGTCATACTTGTAAGATTTGAAAGTTTTTTCGACGAGCAAAGCGAGTGGAACTCGGCTACGTGCGGAGCAACTCTTTATACCGAACTCACGTTGATGAATGGCTACATGGCGTGCTGCCTGGCCACGATCCGCCAAACAGAGATTGTTGTCAGGCAGCAGGAGAAGATAAAGCCGGCGCCTTCTGCCGGCCGTTCTCCTGCTTTCACGCTGTGTCTGCCGTTGTTCAGAAAGCGATTCCCTTTCCCCTGTAGAAGTTCAGCAACGCGTTTTGGTACATGTGTTCGTATTTGGCACGCACCAAATCGCTCTGCGCCTTCATCAGGTTGTTCTTCGTTTCGTTGAACTCCGTGATGTTTGCCTTTCCGTTTTCATACTTCGCCGTAATCAGCCTGAACGCTTCTTCCTGACTGCGGCACGCTTCCACGCTGCTTTTGTACTTTGCATCGGCCGTAACGGCGTTGTAGTAAGCCTGCTGAATCTCCTTGTAGAGCGTCTTCTTCGTATTGTCGAGCATGAGCTGCTGCAACTCCTTGTTCAGCTGGGCGGTCTTGATATTGTTGCGTGTCTCGTATCGATTGAAAATAGGAACTTGCAGACTCAAGCCCAGATACTGGCTGAAATTGTTCTTCAGCTGCTTGAAAAAGCCGTCGGAAGGCATTCCGCTGGCCTTATAATAGTTGCTACCCAGTCCTGCCTGGAACATCAGCGACGGCAGAGATGCACTTTTGGCAATATCAATGCTCTTCTCCGCTCCTTCCAAACGGTATTGTTCTGCCAGTATTTCAGGCTTGACAGCCACCGCTTCCTGATAAATGACATCGGGAGAGGGGAAGCTCATGCTGGGAGTCGGCAGCTTGTCGGCAGCTATACGCTCTATATTGAAGCCCTCGGGCGATGGTAATTCCAGCAATTGCGACAGCGACAGGAGCGAAAGGCGCATGTCGTTGGCAGCCTGCGTGACCGTGAGACGGCTCTGCGAGAGCGTGGCTTCCTGCTGTGCCACCTCCACTCCGGAGGCTTTTCCGTTGTTTTTCATCGTGTTCAGTCTCACCACCTGCATGGAATCGATGCTCACTTGCCGACGGGCCACGTCAAGCAGCTCCATGTTGTAGAGTATTTGTACGTAAGCCTGCGCCACATTCACGCGGACATCGTTCTTGGCCTTCTCCAAATCCTCGTTGACGGCTTGCAAGTTCAGCTTTTCCAGCTCCAGCGTACGGGGGATTCGGTAGCCTGTGAAGAGCGGAACCGATGTGCCCAGGCTGAACGAAGTGCTGCTTGTATTACGGTTGGTGTACGTGTTCTCGGCAGTAAGACCACGTCCGAACGACAGGTTTTCCGATGCCGACGCGTTCAAATCGGGCAGCCGACTGTTCTTGGCAGTGTTCACACTCAGCTCCTGTTTGTAGCTGTTGACCACGCTCTGCCTGATTTGCAGATTGTGTTCCACAGCATAGTCGATGCACTGTTGCAACGACCACGGCTTCTGGGCCGAAGCAGCAGCAGAGCAAAGCAGCATGACGAATAGTATTTTTTTCATCTTTTTCCCTTTCTTTTCTTGCCTGTCATGGACATTTCAGATTCAATTCTCCGTCGTGTCGGTCACCTTCTGCGGACCACGAACCTTGTCCTTGACAGAGAGTCCCTTCTTGATTTCGATGTTCACGCCGTCACTCAGGCCCGTGACGACCTGCGTACGCTCGTAGGTTTTCTGCTCACCCGCACCTTTTATGACATAGACGAACGTTGAATCACCGCTGAACTCGATGGCGCTTTCAGGCACACTGAGCACCTTTTGCACCTTTGAAAGAACAATTTCGGCGTTGGCACTGTAGCCGGAACGTATTTTACTGTCGCGCAACACGTTCACAGCGGCCTTGATTTCAAACTGGTTCGCGCCGTTGCTCTCAACGGCTTTAGGCGATACATACTCCAACGACGCGTCGAACGACAGGTCCTGCAGCGCGCCGATGGTGATTTTCATCGGCATACCCGTGACGAGCTGCCCCACTTCTGTCTCGTCAATGTTGCCCCGGAAGATGAGATCGTTCATGTTTGCCACACTCGCAATGGTCGTTCCGTCGTTGAAGGTGTTGCTGTTGATGACCGAATTACCCACTTTCACAGGAATGTCGAGTATGATTCCGGAGATTGTCGAACGAATGAGTGTAGACGAAGCCGAAGCATTGCTCTTTGAAATACCATCGCGCACCACGTTCAGAGCGTCGTCGGCAGCAGCTTTTTCTTCGCGTGCCTGGCGCAGCGTGAGTCGCACTTTGTCGTATTCGTCGTCGCTGATGAGCTGCTGCTTGTGCAGCTCTTCCACGCGGTTCAAGTCAGTCTGCGCCTGTTTCAGGTTGATTGTAGCCAGTCGGACGCGGCTTTCGGCCGAGCTCAGCTGCGACATATCGGGAATCACCTTCACCTTTGCAATGACGTCTCCGGCGTTGACATGGTCGCCGGGCACCTTGAGCAGCTCCGTGATGATGCCCGAAATCTGCGGTTTCACGTTCACTTCGTTGCGCGGTTCAATCTTACCCGTGACGATGGTCGACTTCTGAATGTCGGTTGTCGTGGGCGTAAACTCATTGTAGACGACAGGTTCCGGCTGAGACTTCTGCCAGAGGAACACGAACGTTCCGATGAAAATCAAGGCCACAATAGCAGCAATGATTACTTTACTGTACTTCTTCATATTGTCGTTATGATATTATTATTATCTTAATCTCTTAAATCTTCACTCTCTCCTTCGCGAAAGGCTACGGGTAGGCGAGCTTTGCTCGGGAACGTAGCCGGATGGGGCTGCTTGATTTTTAGCTCCCGACTCTATTCGTCCCTCATCGCGTCAACGGGCTTGATCGACATGGCACGAGCAGCTGGAGCCAGTCCGGCCAGCACACCCATCACGCTGATGAGCAGCGCAGCGAGCAGAGCCGTCCAGAAGTCCACTTGGAAGTGAGCCGTCAGAATGCCATCCTCCGTGTTTCCCAGTTCCAGCATTTGCAGGACAAGCACAGCGAACAAGATGCCACTCATGCCTGCCACAAGCGTCAGCACGATGCTTTCCGAGATGATTTGCGAGAGAATCATGCGCGGTGTGGCCCCGATGGCGCGCCGGATGCCTATCTCTGTGGTTCGTTCGCGCACAGTCACCATCATGATGTTCGACACTCCGATGGCCCCGGCCAGCAAAGTTCCCAGTCCGACAAGCCAGATCAGGAAGTTCACTCCTTTGAAAAGATTGTCAAGAAGCTGGAAAAGCACCTCCGTGTTGAACACGGTCAGCCCCTTCTCGTCGGTCGGATCCACCATGTGAGCCGGTGCTATGGTCTCGCGGATGCGATTCGTCAGTTTGCTCATCACCACGCCTGGGCGCCCCGTCACGGCCAGGATGTCCACTTCGTTGCCACGGTTGTAAAGCTGTTGCACCAGTGTCAGCGGCAACGACACCGACTCGTCGGCCCCTCCGCCGATGTTGATATTGCTTTCCGCATAGTCAACACCCACCACTTCCACGAAAGTGGAGTCCAGCCGGATGCTTTGTCCGCAGGGATCACCGCCGTTCTTGAAGAGTTCCTTGTACACTTTCTTGCCGATGACGCACACCTTTCGGTGCTGACGTACGTCCATTTCGTTGAGATAGCGGCCGTAGTACATCTTCGGTTCGTTGATGCGGGCATAGTCGGGAGTGACACCTTGCATGCTGATCGACGAGCTACGGTCGCCGTAGTGGGCCGTCGGAGTGACGTTCCAGGGCGTGAACAGAACAGGCGCCACCACTTCCAGCTCAGGAATACGGTTGTGCAGCCGCTCAATGTCCTTGTAGTCCATCTGCCACCATCGCCCCTTCCTGAACCCCTTGTAGGCCTTTGTGGTCTGCTGCGACCATATCATGGCAGAGTTCGTGGCGAATCCTTCGAAGTTCTTCTGCAGCAACTCCTTCAGTCCCTGACCGCCCCCGATGAGCGAAATCAGCATGAAGACCCCCCAGAAGACGCCGAAGCCCGTCAGGAACGAGCGGCTTTTGTTGCGCGTCAGCGTGTCGAGTATTTCGCGATATGAATCGAGATCTATTCTCATTGTTCTTTCTTTTCCTGTTTCTTTTCTTCATTTCCCGCGGCGCATCGATGGTCTGTCGCGCCCGCAGGAGCCTGTTTTCCCATTGCCCGCTTGCCGTTCTGTCCGCTGGGTCACTCAGCCCTGAGCGCCTCAATGGGCCGGATGCGGGCAGCCTTCAGCGCCGGAACCAGTCCGGCCACCGTGCCGGCAATGACCATCACCAGCGTGGCTTCAATACAGACATCGAGCCCTACGGTCGGATCCACGAACATCGTGGCCTTGAACAGGCCCGTATCAATCTGGTTGTGCCCCAGCGTTGCGTCCATATATTCATTGGCGGCCACGCCGAACAGCATCCCCACATACCCGAAAATCGTGGTAATGATGATGCTCTCCACGATGATGAGGTAAAGAATGTTCCACGGTTTGGCTCCGATGGCTTTGCGGATGCCAAATTCACGCGTACGCTCTTTCACCGTGATGAGCATGATGTTCGACACACCCACGACGCCGCTGAGCAGCGTGAACAGTCCCACAATCCACAAAGCCGTGCGAATGATGCCGATGCCCGTATCCATCTGCATGTTCTGCGTGTAGCGGTTCCACAGGTAAATGGCGCTCTCGTCGTCGGGAGCCGCCTGATGACTGGCGTTGATACGGCCCCGGTAGGCCTTCTCAAACTCTTCGTTTGCCTGCTCAGTGGGCAGTCCGTGGAACGAAAATTCGATGCGCCCCACGTCGCTTCCCAGCCCGAAGATGGCGTTCATGGCCGTGTACGAAGTGAAGGCGGAGGCCCTTCCGTTCTCTTGTTCCTTGTAGATGCCCACCACACGGAATGCAAAAGCCCCCACGTTCACGTATTGACCCAGCAGTGCGCGGTAGTTGCTTTGCAGCTCCTGCGCCTGTTTGTTGCTCAGCACCAGCACCTTTCTGCGGTCGCGCAGGTCGATGTCGTTGATGAAACGGCCATAGAGCATCTCCAGTTTGTCTATCTTCGTGTGGTTCGGATACACACCGGCCATTGTCAGATTGATGTATTGCTGTCCCTTGCTGATTGTGACGCTGCGCTGATACTGCGCGCCCACGTCGTCAACGATGCCTTTGTATTCTTTCTCCGTGATGTCCATGTCGCGCTCTTTCAGCTCTACGTTGCGCCCCTCCTTCAGCCCCTGGAATGGTTTCGACGTCTGTCCGCCGAACACCACCATTGTGTTCGAGAGGAAACGGTTGCTTTGCTTCAGCTGCGCATTGATCAGACCGTTACCCGCTCCGAGCAGCACAATGAGCATGAAGATGCCCCACGCCACGGCAAAACCTGTCAGTCCCGTGCGCAGTTTGTTGCGACGGGCCGTGCTCCATATTTCGTTCAGGATGTCTCTCATTGTGGATTGTCGGTGGTTATATTATATATTAAGGTATAGAATCGAGTGTTTCTGTGACGGCCGTCGCTATTTCATCAGTCCGCCCATGCCAAACGGTGACGACTTGTGGTCGGTGTTCACCTCAATGTTGCCGATGATGCCGTCCTTGATGTGCACAATCTTGTTCGTCTCGTTGGCCACGCCGCTCTCGTGAGTCACCACGACGATAGTCATTCCCTCGTTTTCGTTCAGCGACTTCAGCAGCTGCATCACCTCGACCGAAGTCTTCGAGTCGAGCGCGCCCGTCGGTTCGTCGGCCAGAATGATCTGAGGCTTCGTGATCAGTGCCCGCGCTATGGCCACGCGCTGCTTCTGTCCGCCCGATAGTTCGTTGGGATAGTGGCCGGCCCAGTCGAGCAGTCCGAGCTTATCCAGGTATTCCATTGCCAACTGGTGACGCTTCTTGCGCGACACGCCCTGATAGAACAACGGCAGTTCCACGTTCTCCACGGCCGTTTTGAAGCCAATCAGGTTGAAGCTTTGGAAGATGAAGCCGATCATGCGGTTGCGGTAGTCGGCGGCGCGCCGTTCGCTTAGGTCCTTGATCAGCGTGCCTGCCAGATGGTATTCGCCCGTATCGTAGTTGTCGAGGATGCCGAGAATGTTCAGCAGCGTGGATTTTCCCGACCCGCTGGCCCCCATGATGCTCACGAATTCTCCCTTGCTGATGTCGAGGTTGATGCCTTTGAGCACATGGAGGGGCTGCGCGCCGAAGTAAGTTTTGTTAATGTCCTTCAGATGTATCATAGAATAACTGCTAAGACTCTTTCTGTATTCTTTCTGCTTTTAGACGTACAAAGATACGGCAAAAGTTGCAATCGGGAGCATTAATCCTGTTTTTTCCAAGCATCTTCAACATCTTTTATGTCTATTCCCAACAATTTCATGTTTCTGAACATTTCGGGCAGCTGCTGTTCCAGGAACTCCCGGCGGCGCGAGACCATGATTTTCTCCTTCGCACCCGGCGTGACGAAGTAGCCCAGACCGCGGCGGTTGTAGATAATCTCGTCGCGCGACAGCTGCTCATAGGCCTTCATGGCCGTGTTGGTGTTCACCTGCAGGAGCACGGCATACTCGCGCACGCTCGGTATGCGGGCGTCGTCGCCGTAGGTTCCGGCAATGATTTCGTCGCAGAGGCGGTCGGCCATCTGCATGTATATCGCTTTGTCGTTTGTGAATGTCATACGTTGGTCCATTTAGGGGTGATAATCTGGAAGCGTTTGAACAGGCGGTAGCCTACCCAGAAGTTCAGCACGATGAAGGCAACCATTGCCAGGCTGATGAACAGGTCGCCGTATTTGGCGAAGAAGAGCACCGTTTCGCCGCTGATGTCGAGCATGGGAATGAGCTTCGTCAAGCTCCAAGCCGTCAGGCCGGTGAGTGTCAGCAATGCGATGCCCACGACGGCGAAGCTGTGCTTGCGCAGCCAAATGCCGCCCAGAGCGAAGAGCGAGCAGAGCCAGGCGAACACCAGGTCGCTGGTGATTTCCTCCGACACTTGGCTCCATATCGATGCGCTGGGCTTATTACCCATCAGCTCTTCCATGTCCCTGATGCCCCATGCCCAGTCTTCACCCATCAGCATGAAGAGCAGAGCGCGCAGCGTGTCGCCCACCAGAGCGGCCAGCGCTATGCCTAAGGGCACGATGACCACGGCGTAGCAGCACATCGTGATGTAGCGCTCAACGTTCGTTGCCGGCAGCATGAAGAAGGCGATGCGCTTCTGTTTCGTCTTCAGCGGGTTGCTGATGACGCTGCACGACATGAAGACGGCCAGCAGGGTGATCACATAGAGCACCGACGAGCACGTGGCCACGGCCATGTGGTAGTGATTGGCAGGGCTTGTCATGTTTTCAGGAGCTGTGATGTGCCCGTTCGTAACCCATATCAGTGCCGACTGCACGAAGGTGAATCCTATCCCGAACCCCGTTGTCCAGGCCAGCAGGTTCTTCTTGTTCTCACTGACGTACCATCGCAGCGTGCGCCAGCATCTTTTCATATCGAAGTTTTTCATTGTGAATTCCTTTTTGTTATCGTATGAATCGAGGTGCGGAGTTCGGAGCTCTCGCCCCCCAGCATCTTAGTAATTGAAGTATTTCCCGATCAGCTGTCGGCGGCAGAACAGATGGTAGGCCAGCCTGACGTTGCCCACGCTCAGCATGGCGACGGCTGTCAGCGTCAGTGCCGCCAAGGTGTCGCTCACTTGCACGACGCTCTCCCGCTGTCTCATCGTGTCGCCTGCGAGCTGCAGCAGCGTGTGAGGGACGATGGCGGTGACGGCGATGACGATGATGAGAATCACAAAGGCCGTCAGCACCCAGCTGTATTTCACGTTGCGGAAGAAGTTGGCGCCCAGCATGAAGAACGTGTGCGACCAGAAGAAGAGCGTGATTACGGCCGGGGTGGTCAGTGCCGACATGGTGATTTCCATCACTCTGGGCATGACGAACTCCGCTCCTGTGCGGTGCAGCAGCAGTCCGACGGCGTATTGCAGCACGTCGGCCACCGCAACGCTCACCAGCGACGCCAGCGCCATGAACAGGAAGCTCGTCAGATAGCGCACCACAAACTTCTCCAAGTTGCTCGCCGGCAGCATGATGAGCTCGCGCATCGCGTCCTTGCGGTCCTTGAACGATGTGAACATGTAGCAACCGCCCGTGGCGACCGTCGTGAGCAGCATGGCGACGAACACCGCCGTCATCATCTTGATGTCAGAACCGCTGTCATGACCGTCGGGCAACAGGTTGACAAATATGCCGTAGAGGCTGGGCACGACAAGCAGTATCAGGGCCTGTTTGCGGTTGTAGGCGCTGTCGTTGGCGAGCGACCACTTGACCAGTCGGCCGAAGCGTTGGAAGTTGAATGTCTTTGTCATAAATGTTTTCTCCCTCTTTTTCGTTGTCGTATGTCGCGTTTACATCAGGATCTTGCCCGTAGAGACGGCGTTGAAGAGCAGTTCCAGGTTCAGCTGCGTCTCGTTCATACCCTCCGCGCGCTCGGCGATGACGGCGTTGCCCTGCATCGACGGCTCGCTGTAGACGACGTCGCTCATGTCGCTGCCCGGCGAGCGGAACTCGAAGGCGTACTTCTCGCAGATGTCGCCCACCGAAGCGTCGAGGAGCAGGCGGCTGCGCGTCAGGATGAGGATGTGGTCGAGCAGCGCCTCCACGTCGTGCACCTGGTGGGTGGAGATGATCAGCGTGCGGTCGTCGCTCATGTTGTTGGCCACGGCGCGGCGGAACTGCGTCTTCGAGGGAATGTCGAGACCGTTCGTCGGCTCGTCCATCAGCAGCAGGCGTGTTCCCGCAGCGAGGGCGAAGCTCATGAAGACCTTCTTCTTCTGACCCATCGAGAGAGACTGAAGTTTGAGAGAGGTGGGCAGGTCGAAGTCTTCAAGGCAGCTCCGCAGCACCTCGCGGCTGAAACGTGGATAGAACGGCTGGTTGATGCGAACGTACTCGTCGAGCGTCATGGCGGGAAGTTCAAACTCCTCGGGCACGATGAAGATCTCTTCGAGCATTTCCGGACGGCGATCGCGCGAGGCGTAGCCGTCGACGGTCACCGTGCCGCCCTGTGGATGGAGCAGTCCCGAGATGAGATAGAGCAGCGTGCTCTTGCCCGTTCCGTTCTTGCCCAGCAGTCCGTAGATGTTGTTTTCGTTCAGCTGCAGGCTGAAGTCGCTGAAGATCTGCTCCTTCGAGCCCGCATATTTGAAGTTGATATTCTGAATGTCAATCATGATTCCTTTTCCTTTCTTTTACTTGACGGTTCGTTATTTCTGCTTTTTTCTCATCAGCGAATCAATGGAATGCTTCGGCCAGGATGATGTCGTTCGTCGGATTCAGCATCAGAACGCTGTCCACGGTGCGGAATTCCCGACGTTCGCTGCTGCGTCGCATGTGGTTGACCGACACCAGATTGTCCATCTCGAACGTGTAGACCGATTTCTCCATGGCCTCGCTCCAGTCGTTGTCGGTTTTGTTCCATTTGCTGCAAGTCACTTCGTAGCCTGCGCAGGTGTAGTTGAACTGCAGACGATAGTAGGGACGGTACTCACGCAGAAGAGCGTTCCACTTGAAGGCTTGCTTCTCGGTCAGACGACCTTCGTCGTCGTAGCTGAACTCGTAGCGCAGCTTGTTGGCTATCGACTCGCTGCTTGTGTCGTACACGTACATATTCTTTACTATGCCGTTTTCTATGTCGGCGTTGTAGCAATAGTTTACATTGTTGCTCTGAACTGATCCCAGATACATGCTAAGGACGGTGGCGATGGTGATGATGGTTTCCATATTTGTGATCTTTAAATTGTTATTTTATTAGTGTTATGGTGTACTACTTTAATAGTACACTGCAAAAGTAGTCCAATTTGGCTTACCCTCCAAACTTTTCGCAAAGTTTTTTCAAAGAAAGCCCGATATTTAACTTCCGTTATCATTTTCGTTTCTAATATTAACAGACCGTAACAAAAATCACCATTCGGAAGCTTTTATGACTTCATACGCTCACCGTTACGTTTTCAAACGCAGACAGTCTACTTTCCTAACCGTAGCCACCCATCTGCAAAACGGGGTGACCTCTGCCTGCCGTCAGTCCGGATGCTCCTGTTCAGGGGCCGGGTCAGACCGGGCAAGACACGCTGACGACGTTGACAAACCATCCTGGGGGCCCTGTCAGAACACGTTTCCATCTTTGACATGTCGCGCTTCTTGAGTTGTCAAAAAGTGCTGAGTAAAGTGCCATCTCAGTGAAATTGCGAAGCAAAATCAGTGAAATTGCTCAGCAAAATCAGTGAAATTGCTCAGCAATTTCACTGACATTACAACCTTCCCACACTGCTTTGACAACGCAGGAAGGCCCTGTCGGCATCTTTCGGACGGCGAACGGGAACAAAAAGAAAACCCCTTGCCTGCGCCGTTTCTGCTGCAGGCAAGGGGTTGATGGGTTGCGGAATAAGGGAGTTTCCGACGCTCAGAAATAGTAGGCTGCGGCTATTTGCCAGCCTTTTACTTTGCTGTCTCCGTCGTGGAACACTTTGTCGGTGGCATCCTTCCAGGTGAACTCGCTCGTCTTTCCGATGGGGATGTTGTACGTAGCGGACAACTGCAGATGGTTGATGACGATGCCGCCTCCGACGTTGAAGCTCAGTGTCGTGTTCTTGAACTTCCAGTCCACTTCAGACAAATCGTTGTCGTTCTTGAACGAAAGTGCCTTGTCTCCCAGGGCGAAGCTGAACTGCGGTCCGGCTGCAACGTAGATGCATGCCTCCTCGCTGAAGCCGACGGAATAACGTACGCTCAGGGGCACATCGAGCGACTTCTTCTTGACGGTCTCATCGTCGACCTTCACCTTGCGCTCGTTGTAGAGTGCCGAGACTTCGGCCCCGAGTCCAATCACGGGTAAGCCAAAAGTGAATGACGGCCCGACGAAGAAGCCCACCTTGTTTTGAGATTCAAACAATTCGTCGCTGAAAGAGAACTTGGTCAGGTTCAGTCCTCCCTTCAGTCCGAAGCGCAGTTTCGTTGTCTGCGCCTGTGCGGGCAGCACGGCCATCATGGCCAGGCATGCGAAAAGCGTCGTAATGATCTTCTTCATAATGCAGATAGTAGGATGTTTTGATGGTTTGGATGGACATCAGTGACGCTGACGGCGGACACTCATGCGCGCCGAACCACTCGACGACGAAGAGCTTCTCGAAGAGCGGCGCTTCGTCTTTGCCTTCGGTTCGGGTGCTGCCACGGCCTCCTCGTTGTCAGCCTTCTCGTCTACGGCATCGCTGCCGCCGCGGCGACGCGATTTCCTGGCCTTCTTCGCCTTCACTTTCTTGTCGGCATTTGCATTGGCTATGCTGTCGAGCGAATCTTTCTTGGCCGGGTCGCCGAAGATATTCTTTTCGAAGGCACGCAGCTCGTTCTCAATGCGCTGCTGCTCCTTGGTGAGGGCCGAGTCGGTGTTGCAGTACTGTGCGAGTGTCTGTCCGAGCATGTTCGTGGTCTTATAGATTTTCCCTCGATACATGTTCTTCGTGAAGTAGTCGTCGAGACTCATCGTGGCCGCGTTGTTCACGTCGCTGGTCATGATGGTCTGCTTGGAGAGGAAGGGTGCTATGTCGTCGTAGAGCACCCAGAAGAGCGGGTACTTGGTGGCTCCGTCGCCGAAGTCATCTTCGCGGCTCATGATGGGACAGAGCGCTATGACCTTTGTGTGGAAGGTGGAGTTGGCCTGGTCGTAGTAGGCACTCTCCTTGATGTAGTAGCCTTTCACCTCGCGCGAGGGAATGTCGCTGGGGTCCATGCGCAGTTTTCCGTCCACCCGTTCGTAGTAGATGTGGTAGTTGTCGAGGAACTGCAGTGGCTTGATGCGCGCCGAGTCGCTGAAGAGTTCCTGCCCGTCGATGCGGTATTCATAGGCGGGAATGCCTCCGTTGCGCGGTCCGCGCAGCACGAGCTGGAACAGGTAAGTGAAGAGGTTCTTCTGCTTTCCCACGGGCTCCGGAGGGTAGTAGAGTCCGGCATTGGCTTTCTCTTCCATGAGGTCGAGCTCACGATAGATGTCTCTTCGCCACACAACGTCCTCCTGCATGGCCGATGCGACGGGGAAGGAAATCTGTGCGCGGGTGGTCATGTTCTCAGCATTCGACTTGGGTTTCTGCTGTTCGGCAGCGCGTCGCGACTGAGGCTGTGCCAGCGCCCCTGTGGGGCAAAATGCCAAATGATAAATGATAAATGATAAAGCGAACAACCATCGCGTCATTCGTGGGGATGTCCTTGTTTTCATATTTCTTTTGACCATTGTTCCTTACTTATATAATATACGCGCACGTAGTGCACTGTTACTTCACAATGATTTCCATGGCTCCGGGGAGCGTGCGGGCGATGCCGTCAGGACCGACGGCCTGCACGCGCGTGATGTAGAAGCGGCGGTTGCGCGAGAGTTTCCGGAAGGCATCTTTCTGCCTGTCGGAGAACTGAGCACCGTTGGATGCCATCGGAACGGCGTTACCCATGTTGTCGTAGAAGACGGCCTCGAAGCCCGTCACGCGGAACTCGATGTCGAGCAGCCCGTCATCGATGGCTGCTCGCAGGTTGCTGATGCCCATGAGCGAGGCTTTGGCCAGTCCGCCACCTTTGTATCGGTTGTCGCCAATGGTGATGTAGGGTGTCGGATCGGGCAGCTTTCGCACCTTGAAGGTGACCTGCGCCATCTGTCGGTTCTGCCCACCCTGATTGGCCGAAACAGTGAAGGTGACGTCCTTTCCGACCGCCGACGGAACGGCAACATAGTGTCCGTCGCCCTTTGCGGTGAGCGTTCCGCCCGCCATGCTGACGGAGACGGCATTCTGAGGTACGCCCGGCACGCTGACACTCATGGGGTTCTGGAATCCGGCATAGAGCACATTCATCAGGTCGGCAGCCACGGTGGCCCCGCTTGGAGCCGGAATGACGCTGTACTTCTGCATGAAGTCGCGTCGGATGCTCTCGCCTGCTGCGTTGTGTGTGAGAATGTATCCTCCAAACGAGTGCTCGCCCACGCCGCCGACGCCGAAGGAATACTTGCCTCCGCGCAGGTTGACGTGCTGTCCGTTGATGTAAATCTCGGGCTGCTTGGTGGTATCGACGGCGGCCATGACGATGTTGGCGGCGAAGGTTTCACCGGGATAGAGCGTTGTCTTTTCAGGAATGACAAAGGCATCGAGCTTGTTCACGCGGATGTCCTTCACGTCAATGTTCGCCACAAGGGTGTGGAGCACCTCGCCTTCGGCATAGCGCACGTCGCTCTGCAGCTTTGAGAGCAACGTGACGGCAGCTGCCACGGGCATGCCTTCGAACATGTATTCCTGCCAGTTCTTGCCCATGGTATGCGCCTTTTCGGGCAGTTCGGTAGTGAGGTTGCTCTTGATGATTTCACGCTGACGCTCGTCGTTCACCATCGTCAGGATGCGCTCGCGGAAAGAGACGATGGCATCGTGCAGCTGCTTGCCGCGCTGCGAACCCGACGAAAGCATCACTTGGGTGGCAGCTTCGAGGTTCTCCTTGTTGCGGATGTTGCGTGGGTCGCCGTCGTCGCCGTCGGCTTCGCGCACGATAGCCTCCTTGAATAGCTGCGCCATGTTGTAGAGCGAGTCGCTCATCTGCTTCACGGTGGTAGCTTTCTCGAACCATTCTTTCACCTTGGTGGGGTTCTTCTTCATCTGTTCCTCGAAGTCACCGTATATGGAAAGGTTCTCCTTGGTCGAGTTCGACGTTGTGCGACTGAGGCTTTCCTCGACGAGCGAGAAGCCTTCGAGCACCTCCGTCGAAACGTTCATGGCGAGCATTGCCATGAGAACGACGTACATCAGGTTGATCATCTTCTGACGTGGGGAGACCGGTCTTTTCTTAATTGCCATAGTTTTGCGGCACTACGTGCCTAAATGATAAATGATAAATGATAAAGCCTGCTACAGCAGCGGTGCATTGTTTTGCAGCACTACGTGACTAAATGATAAAGCCTGCTGCGGCGGCGGTGCTTTCTCCGCCCACGGTATTACCGTCAGTCAGTGGCAGGCTTTCCGCTGATAGGCATGTTCACCGTCATAGCTTCAATCATGCGGGTATAGATGCGATTGAGCTCTTCTATCTGACCGGCCATCTTCTTCATCTGCGCGTTGATGTCGTCACCGGTGCCCATCTGCTGGCTGGCCGTCTTGAGCTGCATCTCGTAGATCTTGCAGATGCCCGTGAGCGTACGGTTGAGGTTCTCCATTTCCTCGCTGTCGGTGGTCAGGCGACGGCTCTGTTCAGCCACGCGCTCCAGCACTTCGGTGAGTTTCTTGAGTTCTTCAACATAGTTGTTGGTGGCTTCCACCATGTCCTCAGGACTGACGCCCTGTGCAGCAACGAGCGGCGGCACGCTGATGGTGCCACCGGCAGCGGTGACGAAGGTGCCACCCTCGACGGATCCTCCGCCGGCAACGGCTGCTGCCGGTTGTATTGTGCTTTCTTCACCCGAAGTCGCAGCAGCACCGCCGCCACCGCCGATGATGATGGTTCCGCCGCCGATGCCTCCGCCCTGAACGGAAGTCTGGGCAGCAGCAGCCACGGCAGGCTGCTCCTCTACCACGTCGTCGCCGGTAACGACGCCCGAATCCTCGATGTTGAGATGCGTGGGCAGGTCCATTCCGTCGGCCGTTTTATCGAACGGTCTGTCGAAAGCAGAGAGGAAGAACACGAAGACCTCCGTTCCCATACCGAGGAAGAGCCAGAAGTCGGCTCCCTTGATGTGTGTGAGCTTGAAGAGCGTACCGAGAATCACGACGGCAGCGCCCCAACTGTAGGCGTAGTTCAGGAAAGTCTGCCCCGGAACGCTGTCCATCCACTTCTGCAGACGGTAGACGATATTGTATTTACTATACTGAGCCATAGAAAAAAAAACTATTTACGAAAACAACATTATTCTATTGTGTGGTGGAGGAAAGGAGTCAATGAATGGTGGTTCCGCCGAAATTGTGCCTTGCCTCACGTTTGAAAGCCGAGCTTACCGTTTTTTTTTGCCTTTCTGCTTAGTGCTCGACGAGCTGGCCATGGAGCGGACGCAGCGGAAACCGATGTAACTGCGTGGCTGATTCTGGTATTCCCACGTGCGCCATGCGGAGCGGATGTAGCTTTCGGGGTCTTTCCAGGAACCTCCGCGCACGCTTTTCTTCTTCAGACGGTAGGGATCTTCCTTCGCCGCCTTGTAATCGAGCTGCGGATTCAGGTCGTTCATGGCCTGGACACCGGCCTCGGTGTAGACGGTGCTGGTCCATTCGGCCACGTTTCCGGCCATATCGAAGAGTCCGTTGGTGTTAGCCCCGTAGATGCCCACCTTGCTTGTGATGAGGTTTCCGTCCTTGGTATAGTTGCCTTTGTCAGGTTTGAAATTGGCATAGTAGCATCCTCGGTCGCTCTTCATGTCTTCGTTCTCCCACGGGAACTCGTTGCCGTCCTTTCCTCGTGCCGCATACTCCCACTCAGCCTCAGTCGGCAGACGGTAACGCTGCACGTATCGAGCCTCCTGTCCGAGTCCCTTCAGCAGATAGTCCGTTCGCCATGCGCAGAAAGCATTGGCCTGTTCCCATGTGACACCCACGACGGGATAGTCGTTATAGGCAGGATTTGAGAAATAGTAGCGCAGATAGGTCTCGTTCTCCGCATTCTGGAAGTCGTTCACCCAGCAGGTCGTGTCGGGGTAGATGTTCACGATGTAGGTGTTCAGGAAGTCCCACGGTCCGGTAAGCGGGCGGTCGATGGTCTCGCGTACGATTTTTCCGTCGTCGTCGATATATGCCGTGTCTTTCGAAATCATGACCACTTCGTTGGGATTGACCACCACATCGGTGTTCAGGTTGCGCTCTTCAGGGTTCATACGGTTGCGCCGGAGGGCGGCCGTGGTGTAGTCGTAGACCTCGTAGCGGTAGTTCATCTGGCTCCAGTCGAGCATTTTCTCACCCGTAACAGGATGTATGACGTACAGGCTCTCGATGGCTCTTTGTTCGTCCTCATTGGGTTTTCGCGGCAGGTTCTTCTTCCAGTTCAGGTGAGGAGTGACCGGATCTCCGTTCTTATCCTCAGTGATCATGTAGCTTTCGTCACCACCGTAGGAAGGATCGGCCATGCGTGTGCGCAGGATAGAGTCGCGAACCCAGTAGACGAATTGCTTGTACTCAGAGTTCGTCACCTCGGTCTCGTCCATCCAGAAGCCGTCGACGGAGATTTCCCGCAACGGTGTCTGCTTGCCCCAGAGACTGTCGTCCTTCTCAATACCCATCTTCAGGAAGCCTCGTTTCACCTCAATCATGCCGAAAGGTGTCGGTTCGACGAATGATTTCCCGCCACCGACGCCAATCACCTCGCCGCCTCGGCCGCCGCCCTGAGACATTTTGCTGCCCATACAGCCCGCCAACAAAGGCAAAAGAAGGCAAATATAAACGTATTTTTTCATATCTCTACTATAATACTGATTTCCTTTTAAAGGATGCGCACGCTCTTGTGCTTGTTTTTACCTTTCTTATATAAGTTGATGTCTTGCTGGTATCCCACGAACAGCTCATGGCTGCCGTGGAGGATTCCAATGTTCGACGTATAAACCTCGTAGCTGTAGCCCAACCTGATGCCGCTGATACTGCCTCCGACGAAGAAGGTGATGGAGTTGGTCGGGCTGTAACCCAGTCCGAGATACATGTCCTTCTTGTCGTTGACATAGTTCAGCCTGCCTGTTATGTCAGCTCTGTAACCCACCAGGTCGGTTTGAATCAACACGCTGGTAGGTATAGTTAAAAACGGATTTTTCAGCTTTATATTGTATCCGCCAGTCAAATAAAATGATCGGTCAATCTGCAACTCGTTCGTTTCACCCAGTTCCACAAGGGGTGCCGTGAGGTGTTGGCCCGACAATCCGGCATACCAGCTGCCGTGCGTGTAGTAGAGTCCAAAGGCCATATCGATGGTGTTTCCGGTCGCTTCGGATTTCACGAAGACCAAGTCGTTATCCACTTCAAGATCAACATCAGAACCATTGAACGACTCGTTAATGAATCCGACCTGCACTCCGGCGCTGATATTTCCGCCGAAGAGCTTATGTTTATAGGCATACTGGGCGGCAATGCGCTGATGTGTGAACAGACCGATTTTGTCGTTCATCAGGTTCAGACCGACACCATGGTAGCTGTTCAGGGCATAAAAGGGCATATCGCCAGCCACAAAGAAAGTATTGGGATTGTGTTCAAAGCCCGCCATGGTCATGTTGTAGGCTCCCACAACATTGATTTTCGACTGCTTTCCGACGGCACCGGGGTTAAACCAAGTCTCCATATCCCAGTAATGACTGAAGTTCACATCGTACTGTCCCCAGGCTGCACAACAGCCCAGGGCCAACAAACATACTATGGCCCGTAATCGTCGTAACACAGTCTTATAACGCGTTTTTACGCATTTTATTGTAAAAAAGGCCGTTCCTTTATATAAAAGAGCTATCTTTTCTTCTAAAAGCAATCGGTTGGCTACGCTTTCGAGCCATCGCAAGCCCCACAAAACCGACGTTCACGGTCCGGTGGGAATATGAAAGCTACCCTTTCAGGTACTTCGTGCCGTTTTGGATGACGATGTCTTTGTTGTCTTCGCTGACTCTCACACCCATCAGATTGTAGATGTCAGCATCGCGAACACGCTCTGTGGCGTTGGTCTCTATGCTTGTGGGCGACGTAGACACTGGTGAAAGGAATGGCAGTTTGAATCTTACTGTTTGCTTTAATTAACAAAACTACACTGTTTGCGAACCTTTTGTGCACAAAAGCATCATACTTTTGCAGCAGAAAACATAAGAAACAGAAGATTATGAACAATGAAATGACTTACCACCTGCGCCACATGGCAGGCAGCATGGCTGCAGAATGGACAAAGATGTGCATGGATAAAGCGAACGAGCCAGCACGGATGCTGCGCAAGTACTACTCAGACGTGACAGGACAAAAACTGAGCATGCGGCAGACTTGGTCGCTGATAGAAGCACAGACGGCTTTTTTCCTGGGTATTATGCCAGCCGACTACACGTTGGTCCTGCGCATGGCATTGCTCGCATGGGCTGTCGTGGCAGTGAAGAAATGCCGTAAGCTTCTTTCTGCCAACGAACAGTAGCATGGCAGTCAGAACATCTGTGAAACGCGCTTGATGCCGGCAACCAGCACGTCTACCTCTTCCTTTGTGTTGTAAAGAGCGAATGAGGCGCGCACTGTGCCAGGAATACCAAGACGGTCCATGAGCGGTTGGGCACAGTGATGGCCCGTACGAACAGCAATACCAAGCCGGTCGAGCAGTGTTCCGATGTCCAAATGATGGATGTTTCCGACATTGAAAGAGACGACAGCATCGTGTTGAACGTCCATTCCGGGTTCGAGCGGTTTAACTCCTGCGTCGGGAACAGGGAGCAAATCGACTGAAGGCCCATAGACATGCAACCCGTCAATAGCCGTCAGCTGCTCGATGCAGTAACGGGTCAGGTCTTGTTCGTGTCGACGTATGGCTTCAAGACCAATGGACTCGACATAATCGATGGCGGTAGCCAGCCCGTGAGTGGCCACATAATCGGGCGTTCCTGCTTCAAACTTGAACGGAAGGCGCTCAAAAGTGGTTCGTTCCCACGTCACCTTGTCGATCATCTCGCCGCCGCCCTGATAGGGTGGCAGACGGTCAAGCCACTCTTCTTTTCCGTAAAGCACACCGATACCCGTCGGACCGTACATTTTATGACCGCTGAACGCATAGAAATCGCAGTCAAGTTGCTGAACGTCCACTTTCAGATGAGGGGCTCCTTGCGCACCGTCAATGAGTACCGGGATGCCGCGAGCGTGGGCTTTGGCTATGATTAGACGCACGGGATTTACTGTTCCGAGCACGTTGCTCACGTGGGTGAGACTCACCAGCTTCGTACGTTCTGTCAATAGCGTTTCCAAACAATCCAAACGGAGCAATCCTTCGTCAGTTATAGGCACGTGCTTCACCACGATTCCGCGCCGGATGGCTTGCAACTGCCAGGGCACAATGTTAGAATGGTGTTCCATGTCACTGACAAGTACCTCGTCGCCCTCATGCATTTGGCTTTCACAGAACGACGATGCCACAAGGTTGATGGCCTCAGTAGTACCTCGGGTGAAAACGATTTCCTCTGCCTTTCGGGCGTTAATGAACTGTTGTACCTTCTTGCGTGCCGCTTCGTGCAAGTCGGTCGCTTGCTGCGAAAGATAGTGCACCCCCCGGTGAACATTGGCATTGACGTTCAGGTACTCTTCGCGCATGGCATCGAGTACACACAATGGTTTCTGAGTCGTTGCCCCGTTGTCCAAATAGACCAGCGGTTTATGATACACTTCACGTCCAAGAATGGTAAAATCGCCGCGAATCTTATCTATATCGTACATCGTTCTGTCTTTTTTTCTGTTGTTGTTTGTTTACATCAGCGGAAGAAACTACTGCTTCATCTTTTTGAATTACTGCATGCAAAGGTAAAAAAAAAATCCGAATATCCTACAGGATACCCGGAAAAATCAAGAGTAGAATCACTGTCACCGTCGCCAACTAAACTGACAATGGACATCACGACAATGAGCCCCGCCAGCAAGAACGCCCAAGGATGGCTGACACACGAGACTGCTTCCAGCGTATAGGGACAAGGAATAAGACGTTCGTCAGACAAACAGAAACGGCTGATACCACCTTCTGAGGGAAGTGCATTGACCACCAAATTGGCGTTCAGCCAGTGCTCAACCTACTCTTTCTGTTGGCCAAGCTGCTTTTTATCTCTTCCCCACTCTTGCCTTTTGACAAGTCAGGCTGTCCACAGAACAAGTACAAAGTCTCACGCTCACTCATGAATTTGGTTGCAGGCAAGCTGAACAGATGAGCATAACTCGGATAAGTCTCTATTTAAATATAAAATAAAATAGGTGTAAGACTAACGTAAGTGTTTCTCCAGTGTGACGGTGGGACGAAGATGTTTGACATCGAGATGCATGCGGTTGCATGCCATCTCGTTCATTCTTGAAGGTTTCGATATCCATTTACTGCATTCATTCTTTTGTTTTTCAGACGCAGAGAAAGTTCTTTTGTGACATAAAAAGAGATTGTTTTAAAACAAAAGGACACAACAACCGACTTAGCATGATGATTATTCCAACTTAGCCAGATAAGAGTCTTATTCCGATTTATTACTGTCCGCTAAAAATTTCCCTCATGGAAAAATTTAGGGCTGATACCAGATTCGGTGTCAGCCCTTTTGGTTACCTTTGCAGTCGCCAAACAAAATCAAACGTAACCATGGGCAAAAGTACACATTTTTTCGGACAGCCGGTGTATGGTCAGCTGATAAAATCGCTCGACCATGATAAAATTGTTGAAATGAGC
>JAFPME010000018.1 GCA_017402445.1 Prevotella sp.
CAGCAGCAACAGGTCCTCCCCCCGATCGGCGGCACTCTTATCTTAGCACCTGTCATGCTTCTTCGCTTACTTGAGAATTTGCTGATTTTGATAATCAGCAAATTTTTCAGTCTGTTATCTTTCGTCGAACTCACGTTATTTTAGGATGTTGTCCTTCTCAGAAGGGATGGATAATCGTTTCGTCATGGTATCTGAGCATCCGAACAGCACTTGTAGAGAATGTCCGAACGGACGATGTCCATGCCGACAGCGGCAATCTGGCCGACCCAAACGAAGGTAGCTGCATGGCTGTAAGTGCAATCGAGGGCGACAACGCGGCGGAACATAAGAGGGAATCAAGGCTTTTTCGTCTGTCATAATCTGAAAAAAGTGACTTGCAACTACTGTTTTTCAAATATAATGCTTAATTTTGCGCTCAAATCCCATTCCTATGAAGAAAACAACAATTACTCTGTTCATGCTCATGTTGGCGTGCTCCATGATGGCGCAGCTGCACCAGCGTCGATACATGAAGCTTGATGGACAATGGATGTTCGACGTGGACCGCACGAAAAACCGTGCCCAGGGCTACGTCTTTAAGGAGAGCGTGTACCTGCCGGGTACCACCGACACAAACAAGAAAGGCAATCCACCCGCAAGGACCGACGAGACCACACGACTGACGCGTCTGCACAGCTTCGTCGGAAAAGCACTTTATAAGAAGAAGGTGACGATTCCCATGACGTGGAAAGGCAGTACCATTCTGCTCCACATGGAGCGGACAAAGCCCACCACGGTCTTCGTTGACGGACAAAATACGGGTTCCTGCGATAGAATCTCAACACCGCAATGCTACGATCTGACGCGGTTTCTGACCCCTGGGGAGCACGAGCTCTGCATACTTGTGGACAATAGTGAAGAAGCAGTGCCCAAACAGATTGTCAGCAACTCGCATGCTTACACTGAAGACACGCAGACAAACTGGAACGGAATACTCGGGGAATTCTACCTCGAAGCTCGTCCTGATGTATATATCGACAATCTGAAGGTGGAAACCGACGCCGCTAACCATGAGCTTTCCTGCACTGTTGAAATCCATGGTAAGCTGAAAAAAGATATGGAATTGGCCTTTATCCTCATCCCAACGGGCAGTGACTACGGAGTAATTATTTCGAAGCAGTCTATGGGCAAGATGAAAAAGGATGTCAATCGCTACCGCGTGAAATATCGGGACGACGCCCTGAAACCGTGGAGCGAGTTCCATCCTGAGCTCTACCGCATCCGCGTGGAACTGAGCCAAGGCAAGGAATACAAGGCCGTCGGCAGAGGAAAAATGGCAGAATCGATAGAAGAAATGCCGCGTTACTTAGATATAGCGGAGACAACATTCGGACTTTGCGACTTCAAGACGCAGGGGACGCAGTTCACCGTGAATGGTCATACCACGTTCCTGCGCGGAAAGCACGACGCTTGCGTGTTCCCACTCTTGGCGCATGTGCCAATGTCAATCGAGGAATGGCGCCATTACTTCCAGGTGTGCAAGGGCTATGGCATCAACCACGTGCGCTTCCATTCGTGGTGTCCGCCCGATGCGTGCTTCACGGCGGCAGACATTGAGGGCATTTATCTGCAGCCGGAGCTGCCTTTCTGGGGTGACTTCAATTGCAGTGACGACCGCCTGATGACATTTCTTCTGCGTGAAGGTCAGGACATCATCCACGAATACGGTCACCATCCGTCGTTCGTTATGATGGCGCTGGGCAATGAACTGTGGGGCGACATTCCATCAATGAAGATGTTCGTTGATCAGTTCAGATTGCTGGCACCTCAGAAATTGTTCACGTTTGGCTCCAACTATTATCTGGGTTATCAAGGATGGAAAGAGGGAATGGACTATTTCACCACCTGTCGCGTAGGCGGTGAGGAGTGGGGAAAGTTCAATACTCACACAAGAGGGTCATTCTCTTTTGCTGATACCTACGATGGTGGAATGCTGAATCATTTTTATCCCAATTCATCGATGAATTTCAGTGAGGGCATCAAGGCTTGTCCTGTGCCCGTCATCAGTCATGAGACGGCCCAGTTCCAGACCTATCCTGACTACGACGATATCCGAAAATATCGCGGTGTGCTCTATCCTTATAACATGGAGGTGTTCCGCTCGCGGCTCGAAAAGGCGGGCATGCTCGACCAGGCCAAGGATTTCCACAAGGCATCTGGTCTGTGGAGCATGCAGCTCTACAAGGCTGACATAGAGATGGACCTTCGCACACCGGGCTTCGGAGGCTTCCAGCTGCTTGACCTGCAGGACTATCCGGGGCAAGGATCTGCCTATGTGGGTGTGCTTGACGCCTTCATGGAGTCGAAAGGTCTCATTACACCCGAGGAGTTCCGAGGTTTTTGCTCGCCCATCGTGCCCCTTTTCGTGGCGGACAAGTTCTGCTTTACCAACGACGAACGGCTCACAGGTCGCATTCAACTGGCTAACTACGCTGAACCTACTGGGCCCTATCAGTGGCGCGACGGCATCCTGCGCTGGGAGCTGACGACGGCCGACGGTAATGTCTTCGCTCGCGACAGCATCGCCATTCCGCAGCAGAGCCACGGCCTGGTGGACCTCGGACAGCTCTCTGTCAGCACCGCAGCCCTCACCAAGGCACAGAAGCTGATGCTCCGTCTGCACACCTATTATAATAAAGAGAGCGGTCAGTGCTTCACCAATACGTACCCGTTATGGGTGTTTCCGGCTGATGTAAACCCGCAGGACATGCTCCGACCGACAACTGCCACAACCAGTCCGAAAACAAAAAAACAGGCGGTTTCATCGCGAAGAAACGTTGCTTCGGCAACGAAAGAAATCATTGTCAGTCACCGCTATGACGTGGAGACGGCCCGACAGCTCTCTGCCGGCGCCACCGTGCTCCTCATGCCCGACACTACCGAGCTCCGCGAGCTCACTGTGGGTGGACTGTTCCAGACTGACTATTGGAACTACCGCATGTTCAAGACCATCTCGGAGAACAACAAGAAGCCCGTTTCGCCGGGTACCCTCGGCATACTCTGTGACCCGAAGCACCCACTGTTCCGCGACTTCCCCACCGACATGCACACATCGTGGCAGTGGTTCCCCATGATCAAAGCCTCGCGTCCTTTCATGCTCGACAATACTGCCGCACAGTACCGTCCCATCGTCCAGGTCATCGACAATATTGAGCGCAACCATAAGCTCGGGCTCATCTTTGAGTTCGCTGTCAACAAGGGCAAACTGCTCGTCTGTATGTCGCCTCTCGATCAGCTCACGCAGTACCCCGAGGCGCGCCAGCTTTACAGCAGCGTGCTGCAGTACATGACTTCGGACGACTTCAACCCGCAAACGCACATCACCTATGGCGACTTGCAGCAACTCTTCACTACCCCCGTCGTGGAGGGGAAGATCGGTGAGCTGAATAATATTTCTCCCTATTGATTTTTTATTAGTTGATTAGTTGACGAGTTGACAAGTTGATAATTGAAAGGTTGCAGTTAAGAAGTTTGACAAATTTTGTTTAAAATGTTTTGCGGAATGCTCTTTTTTTCATATATTTGCAGCATGCATTGACAAGTCATTATTATTCATTAAAAATCATGAGTATGAAGAAATTCTTTTTAATGTGCTGCATGGCTTTAATGAGCACATCGCTGTTTGCTCAGGTGGGCACATCCTATGTGGGTGTCAACGCTAACTACTGCCTGAAATCGAGCTATAAGCCCTTCGGTATCGGTGTCAAGTTCCAACATGAGTTCATGACCAACTTGCGTGGGGAGGCTTCTTTCAACTATTTCTTCAAGAAAGAGCATGCTACTTTGTTCGATGTCAACATCAACGGTCACTATCTGCTACATGTCACCGACGGCTTCACCATCTATCCGCTGGCCGGTGTCGGCTATGTGAACCAGAAGATTGAAGGTTTCGACAGCGACGGTAAGTTCTGCGGAAATCTCGGTGCCGGCGTGGAGTTCCCCATCGGTGCTTGCAAGATTAATGCAGAGTTCAAGTATCAGCTGGGTGACGACTGGGATTGCCCGTACATTTCAGCAGGCGTTGCCTTCCCCATCTGATTTACTTAAGAAACTGTCAAGCTGCGGCGAAAACAGGGCGTGATCATACATTATGGTTGCGCTTTTCTTTTATCTTTTATAGCTACTATGGTGATAATATCGTCTCTTGAAGCGCATTGAAGTCATCTGTCGACTCAAATATAGTAGTGGAAGATAATAAGCAAATGTCTTCACCACTCGGGAAGGGGATTCGTAGCATTCCTTTGTCTCTCTGAAGAAGGAGAAAAGAGAGCTTCCCCGCACCCATCATCGTTATTCAAAAGTGGAAACAAGAAACTCAGAATAGAAAATGGTAACAGTTGCAAATCCTATCTACGACATCGTGTTCAAATACCTGATGGAAGACGAACGCATAGCGCGCACCATTCTGTCAGCGTTACTGAAGAAGGACATCACGCATGTGGAGATCCGTCCGCACGAGTATGCCAACGACAAGCGCGACACGCTGTCTGTGTTCCGCATTGATTTCGGTGCGACGGTACGTGAAGACGACGGCAGCGAGCATCTCATTCTGATAGAACTCCAGAAGACCTGGCTCGAGACGGAGACGCTCCGTTTCCGCCAGTACCTGAGCGTTCACTATCAGAATCCGAAGAACATCGTTGAGGACAGCCGCGACCGTCATGCCATTCCGATGGTTGCTGTCTATCTGCTGGGCCATAAGGTTGGTGACATCGAGGAGCCTGTGCTCTACGTCCGCCACGATTCATTCGACTACAACGGAAATCGTGTGACGAAGGGTCTTCCAAATGCGTTTGTTGATAGCCTGACGCACGACAGTATCATCGTGCAGATACCTCGTCTTCACGGCCAGATCAACACGCGGTTGGACAAGGTCCTGAGCATTTTTGATCAGTCTCGTAAGGACAGTGACAACCAGCAGGTTCTCAATCTTGACGATTCGCTCTACAGCGGCGACTCCGACATGGAGCACATTGTGCGTCGTCTGCTGATGGCCGCTACGAATGCCGACGTGAGAATGGACATGAACGTGGAGGACGAGTACTACTCAGTCATCGAGAAACGCGATACTGAAATCCTGATGCGTGAACGACAGTTGGCTGAGCAGAGAGTTCAGCTGGATGAGCAGAATGTTCTGCTAAGTGAGCAGAAGGTTCAATTGAATGAGCAGCAGGTTCAATTGAATGAGCAGCAGGTTCAATTGGATGAGCAGAAGGCGCAGTTGGAGCAGAAAAATGCGCAATTGGAGCAGAAGGATGCCCAAATGCGGGCCTCAGTTCAGCTGATGCAGAAGACAGGACTTTCCCTTCAAACCATTGCAGAAACCTTGAACATGACCGAGGAAGAACTGCGTCGCCTGCTTTGATCTTCCGCACAAACATACAATCACCCCGCAAATGACCTTCCAGAACGAAAGGCGTTTGCGGGGTGAGCGCGTATTATAGCGTAGGATGATACTCATTTCTTCTTTCTCGGCTTGCGAATAGCCCAGCCTTCTTCGCTAAAGTCTGGCTCATCGCCGATGAGTTCAATGTAATCTCCCTTAAAGAACTGGCGCCAATCATCTTTTCTTCCGCTCTCTCTCTTTGCTTCTCCGTGCTGCTGAGCGGGGTTGTTGCGTTTCGACTTCTTTTCGAAGAAAGAATAGTCGAATGTGTTTTTCACGCGTTTTTCACTTTGGCTCAAGTTGTTAAAATCTCCCTTTTCATCGGTGTTTCGACCATTTCTCTGTGACTTTTTGTGAATTTTTTGTGAATAATTCACATCGTCAGCACCACCCTTTGCAAACATCTGCGAACCTTTTTTGTCTTCTTTACTGCCTTTTGCAAACTTTTGTGAACCTTTGCGAACATCTTTTCCGCTGTCCTTTTCACCATCGTTGCAGCGCACCTCGCGTCCTTTGTAGCGCGTTCCGGTCAGCGAGTTCATCACGCGGCGCGCATCCTGCTCCACCACATCGAAGAACGACATGGTGTTGCCAAGGTCAATGTGTCCCACTTCGACGTGACCCGCCACGTGTTTGTTGAGAAACTGCATCATTTCGCCGGGGTAGAAACCGTCCTTTTTGCCCAGATTGATGAACAGACGGTGGTAGCCAGCCTCTGTCTGACGGCGGTTTCGACCTCTGTCTTTGCCTGATGCGCGTCCCTCGCCCTCGCCTCGTCGGCCACGACCCAGGTCTGGCTTGACGATTTCTGGTGCGTTGGCATAATAGGAAAGGAACTTTCCGAACTCCACGGAAACAATCTTCTTGATGATGTCCTCCTTGTCGATATATTCGAAGAATCGGCTGATGTCCTGCATGAACGGAGCAATCTCGTCCTCAAGGACGTCAGTCTTCACAATCTGGTCCATCACCTTGTAGAGCTGTTTCTTGCAGATTTCATCGGCTGTCGGGATGTCGCACTCCTCGAAATCCTTGCCGATTTCCTTCTCTATCTTGCGTATCTTGTGCTTTTCCTTCGTGTGGATGATGCTGATGCTCGTGCCCTTCTTGCCTGCACGTCCCGTGCGTCCCGAGCGGTGCGTGTAGTTTTCGATGTCGTCGGGCAATCCATAATTGATGACGTGCGTGAGGTCATCCACATCAAGACCGCGTGCGGCCACGTCGGTAGCAACGAGAAGCTGCGTCAGATGCTGGCGGAACTTCTGCATGGTCAGGTCGCGCTGCTGCTGGGAAAGGTCGCCATGAAGGCTTTCTGCGTTGTAACCGTCTTTGATCAGCTTGTCGGCCACCTCCTGAGTCTCTATTTTTGTGCGGCAGAATATGATGGCGAAGATGCGAGGATAGAAGTCCACGATGCGTTTCAGGGCCAGGTATTTATCCTTCGCGTGTACCATATAATAGATGTGGTTCACGTTCTCGGCACCCTCGTTTCGCGAACCTACGACGATTTCCTTGTGGTTGTGCAGGTAGCTGAGGGCTATCTTCTCAATCTCGCGGCTCATGGTGGCCGAGAAGAGCAGCGTGTTGTGACCTTTGACGGTTCCGTCTTCACCCTTTTCGTTCTTCGGCAGATGTTCGAAAATCTCGTTGATGCTCTCCGAGAATCCCATGTTCAGCATTTCATCGGCCTCGTCGAGCACTACGTTGCTGACGTTGTCGAGCACTGCTTTGCCGCGGTTCATCAGGTCGATGAGTCGTCCCGGTGTGGCTACTATAATCTGTGCGCCGTGGCGAAGGGCACGAATCTGCTGCTCGATGCTTGCACCACCGTAGACAGCCACCACATGGATGCCTTCCATGTACTTGGAAAAATCGCGGATATCATCGGCAATCTGCAGGCAGAGCTCGCGCGTGGGGCTCAGGATGAGGGCCTGCGTCTCTTCCCTCTCGGGGTCAATCTTCTGCAAGAGCGGTATGCCGAAAGCCGCTGTCTTGCCTGTTCCTGTCTGTGCAAGTGCGATAACATCATTACCTTCCCCCAGCAAATAGGGGATTACTTCTTCCTGGACGGGCATCGGTTGAACGAAGCCCATCTCCTCAATGGCGCGCAGGATCTCACTGCTGACGCCCAATTCTTCAAATGTCTTCAATGTGGATAAAAATGTAATTCGCTTGCAAAGGTACGATTTTTTTCGCACATATAGCTACTGATTTACAGAGATTTATCCGAAAGTGCGCTTTTCTTGCTTTTTTTTCGTATTTTTGCAGCCACTATGAAGATTTGCATTTTTTGTTCAGCTAACAGTAACATCGACCGTGACTTCTTCCAGTTGACTTGGGAACTGGGCACACGTCTGGCTCAGAACGGTCATACCATTGTGTTCGGAGGTACCGACATGGGCCTCATGGAGTGTATTGCCAACGCTGCGAAGACAGCAGGTGGGCAAGTTATCGGCGTCGTTCCGTCGAAAGTCGAAGAGAACGGACACATCAGTCAGCACATGGACGTCCACATTCCATGCGATAACCTGAACGACCGGAAGGCGCTGATGATGGCCCAAAGCGACCTTTTCATCGCACTTCCCGGCGGTATCGGCACCCTCGACGAAATCTTCTCCGTAGCAGCATCGGCCACCATCGGCTATCACCAGAAGCCTGTCATCCTTTATAACATGAAGGGATTCTGGGATTCGCTCATCGCCTGCCTCAACGATCTGCACGAAAAAGGCGTCACCCGCAAGCAGTGGCAGAGCTACATCCGCGTGGCCGACACGCTGGACGAGTTGCTACAACTGGCGGAAGACGCCATGTAAGCGAATGAATCTACGTAAAGAGTCTTAGTCGGTGGCAAGCAGTTTCTCTGCCATTGCGCGGCCCAGTGCTTCACAGGCAGCGAAGGTGTCGGCGTTGAGCGACTGTTTGATTTCCACCGGCGTGCCGACGGCCTCGAAGTGCAGTTTTTCTTCATTCCATCGGGCTATCTCGCCGACGGCCTTGCTGGCCCACCCGAAGCTTCCGAACCATCCGAGCAGGTGGTTACCCTTGATGTCCTTGCCTGCCAGTTCGGACAGGAGCACGTCCATCTCGTGGTACAGTGCGGTGTTGTAAGTGGGTGCTCCGACGATGAGTCCGCGGTAACGGAACACGTCGCGGATGATGTACGAGTGGTGAGTCTGCGAGACGTTGTACATCACAATGTTCTTCACGCCGGCCTGCGATGCCGCGCGAGCGATGACTTCAGCGGCGCGCTCGGTGTTGCCGTACATAGTTCCGTAGCAGATGACGAGCCCCGGTTCCGTTTCGTAGCGGCTCATGCGGTCGTACATGTCCACCACCTTGCCGATGAACTCGTGCCAGACGGGGCCGTGTGTGGCGCAGATGTAGTCGAGCTTTACGCCTGCCAGCTTCTTCAGTGCGTTCTGAACGGGCGTACCATACTTGCCAACGATGTTTGAATAGTAGCGCACCATTTCGAGCCAGAACGTGTCGCAGTTGATTTCCGCGTCGATGACACCGCCGTTGAGCGCGCCGAAGCATCCGAAAGCATCGCCCGAGAAGAGGATGTTCTGCTGTGTGGCTTTCGAGTTGGCCAGCGTCATCATGGTCTCGGGCCAGTGCACCATCGGTGTGAGAACGAAGTTCAGCGTGTAGTCGCCGAGCTCGATGGAATCGCCGTTTTTTACCTCCACGGTGTCGCTTTCCACGCCGTAGAAGCCTGCCATCATGCCAAACGTCTTCTTGTTTCCGACGATCTGGATGTTCGGATAGAATTTCTTGATGAGCGCGATGGACCCGCTGTGGTCGGGCTCCATGTGGTTCACCACCAAATAGTCGATGGGTTTCTCGCCGAGCACCTCCTGAATGTTCTTCAGGAAGGGCATGAAGAAGTCCACTTCGACGGTGTCGATGAGGCACACCTTATCATCGTTGATGAGATACGAGTTGTAGGAAACGCCGTTGGGCAGCGGCCACAGTCCCTCGAAGAGGCTCTTGTTGCGGTCGTTGACGCCTACGTAGAAAATGTTTTTTGTGATTTCAATCATGTCTTTCTATTTTATTTTTGCTGATGTTCCAGAATAAGGTAAAGAGGCGGACGGCCGTGACGCGCATCGCCTACGGCTGTCCGGTTTCCGTGAGCGGTGCTCACGAGACGGCTTCGGCGCTGAGTGCGGCGTGCATCTCGTTGCCGAACTCGGTGCTGATGCTGTTGCTGATGCTCTTGCAGCAGTCGGCCGAGAAGAGCTGGGCGCAGCGGATGACGTTGTCCCACTGCTGTTCCGATAGTCCCTGCTCGATGATTTCACGCGTGATGCCGTACTTCACGAGCCCGTAGACGAACCCGGCGTTGAAGTTGTCGCCTGCTCCGATGGTGCTGACGGTCTCTGTCTCGACGATGGGGTAGTCCTTCTTCAGGCTGTTGGTGCGCAGGGCCACGGGCTGGTCGCCGCGTGTGTAGATGAACCGACGGCAGTAGAACGAAATCTCGGAATTGTAAACGCGGTCGGCATCGTCCTTCTTGAACAGCACTTCAAAATCCTCGCGCGAGCCGCGAACGATGTCGGCCAGCTCCAGGTTCTCAAGAAAGTTCGGCGTTATCTTCATCACGTCGTTGCGGTGAGCGGCGCGGAAGTTCACGTCGTAGTAGAGGATGGCGCCCTTGGAACGCGCATACTCCAGGAAACCCATCACCTGTGGGCGAATGACGGGGTTGACAGCGTAGAACGATCCGTACATGACGATGTCGTCGGGTTGCACGTCCGGATAGACAAAGTCGAGCTGGTCGTGCGGATGATCCTTGTAGAAGAGGTACTCCGCGTCGTTGTTTTCGTCGAGGAATGCGAGCGAGATGGGTGACTTGGAGTCTGGGAACACGTTGATGTTGTCCGCGTTGACTCCGTTTTCCTTGAGGAACGAGACGATACTTCGGCCCACCCGGTCGTTTCCGGTCTCGCTGATGAAGGAGGCATTGATGCCTGCCCGTCCGAGCGAAATGACCCCGTTGAAGACGCTTCCGCCCGGAACAGCTCCGATGGGCTGTCCGTTCTTGAAGATGATGTCGAGCACTGTCTCTCCGATTCCAATAACTTTGCGCATGATGTTAGCTCCTGATTTTTCGTGCAAACTTACATAAAATTATGGAGAAAAACGAAGACCACCCTTCTTTTTTTATATTTTTTGGAAACGGCGCGGCCGCGGGGCGTTCGCACATGAGTCGTTCGCTGCTGACGCGCAGGCCGTACTGTTCTGTCTGACGGTTGCTACGGAGGTGCCATCTCAGTGAAATTGCTGTGCAATATCAGTGAGATTGCTGTGCAAAGTCAGTGATATTGGTGAGCAATTTCACTGATTTTGCATCACAAGGAGAATCGTCTGTCATGCCAGAAGCTCTCTTTTGGCAGACAAGTGAGGCCCGTCCGGCAGGCTATGTCGGAAGAGTCGGTCGCGTTGAGGGGCATCTTCAGTTCGTGAACGGCGTGTGAAAAGCTCGTGAACGGCGTGTGAAAAGCTCGTGAACGGTGTGTGAAAAGTTTGTGAAAAACGCGTGAAATAAAAGCGTGAAAAATGTGAACTGAGAAAAACGGCGGTCCACTATTGCCGATGGAACCGCCGTTTTTTTCAGTTAGTATCTTGTGAATTCTCTGTTAACTCCTTGTGAATTTTTTGTTAACTTTTTGTAAATTCTCTGTTAATTCCTTGTGAATTTCCTGTTGTCTCTTTGTGAATGATCTGTTAACTCTTTGTGATTTCCTGTGATTATTTGTGATTTTCTGTGAACGATGTTGTGATTTTTTGTGAATGAACAGCTCGATGGGTTCTTCACGGAAACCTTCCGGGAGGGACAGTGTCTGCGAGCTACCCCATCCATACGGTCAGAAACTCTTGAGCCACGCGCGCAGTTCGAGCAGCATCTCGATGTGGAAACGGAATCCGGGAAGCATGCCCCAGCCGTGACCGCCGGTCGGATAGACGTGGAGCGAGGCCGGAACGTCGTGCCGATAGAGCTCCACGTAGTAGTTGACGCCGTTGGCAGGCAGCACCGTATGGTCGTCGTCGCTCAGCGCAATCCATGCGCGTGGCGTTGCTCTGGTCACTTGTTCGTCGTTGCTGTACTCGCGTTCCTCTTTCTTCTTGGCCTTGTTGCCGAGCAGTGCGTCGTGCGAGCCTTTGTGCGTAATGTCGGGTTGCATGGTGATGACGGGGTAGAAGAGAATCTGGAAGTCGGGTTTCGCCTTGCCGTCAGCGTGCGTGGCCACGGTTGAGGCGAGGTGTCCGCCTGCCGAGGAGCCCATGATGCCCACCTGCTGCGGGTCGATGTTCCATCGGTCAGCGTTGCGCCGCACCATCTTGATGGCCTCTTCGGCATCCTCGATGGGTATGCGGTAGTCGCCGTGCGGCATGCGGTACTTCAGCACAATGACCGCTATTCCCTCCTGATTGAAGAAGGGTGCCCAGTGGTGTCCTTCGTGATCCATGGCCAGGAACTGGTATCCACCGCCCGGACAAATCACGACCGCGCGGCCTGTGGCTGCCTTTTTGGCTGGCAGATAGATGGTCACTTTTGCCGTGTCCGTCGGGTTTGCGCTCTGGTGGGGCGCTCCCTTCGGCCAAAGCAGGAACTCGGCCGGCTTCTGTGCGTGCACGTTGTTGGCGAAGCAGGCCACGATGAGCGACAAGAGAAGGCATTTTGCCGTGTTTTTGAATCTCTTCATCTTTTCTTTTTGTTGTCTTTTATGAAAAATAAATAGAATAATGTTGCAAAGATACTGATTTTTTCGTAATATTGCAGCAAATTTCCAAACAATCAACATCATGAAAAGAAAGTTTCTATTGATTTCGTTGCTTGTCGCCGTCACGCTCGGCGTGCAGGCAAAAGTGCGCCTGCCGCACGTGCTGGGCGACAACATGATTCTGCAACAACAGACCGACGCGCGGCTGTGGGGATGGGCCAAGGTCGGCAAAACGGTGAAGGTGACCACCTCGTGGAGCAAGGACGTGTACACGGCGAAGGCTGGTCAGGACGGCAAGTGGCAGCTGACGGTGAAGACGCCGGCGGCCAGCTACGACCCGTTATCCATCACCTTCGACGACGGCGACAAGCTGACGCTGCACAACGTGCTCGCTGGCGAAGTGTGGGTATGCGCCGGACAGAGCAACATGGAGATGCCTGTGAAGGGTTTCGGCAACTGTCCTGTTGAGGGATATAACGAAGAAGTGGTGAACGCGAACGCCTACCGGGGCGTGCACTACGTGAAGATACCGAGCATCATGCGCATGCAGCCGCAGGAAGATGCCGACTGCCACTGGGAGGAAGTGAGCCCGAAGACGGTGGGCGAGGCCTCTGCGACGGGCTATTTCTTCGCACAGGTGGTGAACAAGGCGCTGAATGTGCCTGTGGGACTCATCATGGCAAACAAAGGCGGGTCGCGCGTGGAGAGCTGGCTGACCAAGGAGAACCTGGAGAAATACACGAAGGAGCCGACAGACTCGGCCGGCATCGTTGCCTATAAGCCCGAATGGGACTACCACCGCGCCATGCTGTGGGGCAACGGCACGTTCAACCCCATCCTGAAGTACACGGTGAAAGGCATTCTCTACTATCAGGGCTGCTCGAACGTGGGCGATCCCGGCGACCAGTATTCCGAGCGAATGGCGCTGCTCGTGAAGCAGTGGCGCGAGCAGTTCGGCCTGGGCCAGATTCCGTTCTACTTCGTTGAGATTGCTCCCTACCACTATGACGACGTGAACGGCGACTGGGGAGCACGGCTGCGCGAACAGCAGTACAAGGCGTCGAGAATCATTCCGAACAGCGGACTGGTGTGCACGAACGACCTTGTCTACCCGTACGAGACCACACAGATTCATCCTGCGCAGAAGAAAGGCGTGGGACAGCGGCTGGCCTACCTCGCTCTGAACAAGACTTACGGCATGGACGCCGTGGGATGCCTGAGCCCTTCGTTCAAGGACATGCGCGTGGTGAACGACACGGTGCACATTCATCTGGCCAACGACCTCGGTGCCATCAGCCGTTTCGAGGACATTCAGGGCTTCGAACTGGCAGGCGAGGACAAGGTGTTCCACCCGGCCAAGGCCGAACATTTCTGGCAACCGGGCGGCGGATACTGGGATGAAACCATCCGCATCACGTGTCCTGACGTGCCGAAACCGGTGGCCGTGCGCTACTGTTTCAAGAATTTCCAGATCGGAAACCTGAAGAACGCAGCCGGTCTGCCACTGTTCCCCTTCCGCACCGACAACTGGTAAGGCCATGGAGACAGAGCTGAAAGCTGCGCAGCACCCGCTGGACAAGTTCGCTCACTGCCCCGTCTGTGGCAGTGAGCACTTCGCCGTGGCCACGGTGAAGAGCAAGCGCTGCGCCGACTGCGGGTTTGAACTGTTCATGAACCCGTCGGCGTCTGTGGCCGTCTTCATCCGCAACGACGAGGGACGGCTGCTCTTCGTGGTGCGCGGCTGCGAACCTGCCAAGGGCACACTGGACCTTCCGGGCGGCTTCACCGACATCGGCGAGACGGTGGAGGAGGCTGTCCGGCGCGAAGTGATGGAGGAGACGGGGCTGCAGGTGGCTTCGATGCGCTACCTGTTTTCGCTTCCGAACAAGTATCTGTACAGCGGACTGCTCATCCCGACGATGGATTTGTTCTTTGAATGCCGCGTGGACGACCTGAGCGGACTGCACGCCGCCGACGATGCTGCTGCCTGCCGGTGGCTGAAACCGTCGGAAGTGAGAGCCTGCGAGATTGGTCTGGACAGCATCCGGCGTGGTACGATGCGCTATGTCGGCGAGCTGCTCTGAACAGCGAGCGCACGTCGGACCGTCCGCACGCGACACGTGCACACCATAATGACTGCTGCAACCGTCGGGCAGAAGCACAGCTGTCGGCGGTTGCAGCTTTTTTGTGTCGGAGAACGGCTGCCGGGGTGCTTTTTCTATAGAAAAAGAGTTGTCGGCAGAGGGCCGAACGGGCATCGCGAAGGAGCGGAAAACTCTTAAATTATCTAAAATGTTGCATATATAATAAGGTGTATGCAAAAGTTTTGTCTACTTTTGCAAACCAAAATTTGCAACTGTGCTGGCGTGCGGTTGCGAAAGATGTGTTTTCAGAAAGAAATAAAGCAATAAAGACATGCAACAGAATCTGGTGATTGTCGAGAGCCCTGCGAAGGCCAAGACAATCGAAAAATTTCTTGGTAAAGACTTCAAGGTAATGTCTTCCTACGGTCATATACGCGACCTGAAGAAGAAAGAGATAAGCATTGACATGGCCACGCTGGAGCCAGACTACGAGATTCCTGAGGAGAAGCGAAAGCTGGTGAACGAACTGAAGAGCCAGGTGAAGAAATCGGGAAAAGTGTGGCTGGCATCCGATGAAGACCGCGAAGGAGAGGCCATTTCATGGCATCTGTGCGAAGTGCTGGGCTTGGACGAAAAGAACACCAACCGCATCGTGTTCCACGAAATCACCAAATCGGCTATCCTGAAGGCTATCGAGACACCGCGCCGGCTGGACATGAACCTGGTGAACGCGCAGCAGGCACGCCGCGTGCTGGACCGCCTGGTGGGCTTCAAGCTCTCGCCTGTGCTCTGGCGCAAGGTGAAACCGGCCCTGTCGGCAGGTCGCGTGCAGAGCGTTGCCGTCCGTCTGATTGTGGAACGCGAGCGCGAGATACAGGCTTTCAAGAGCGAACCCTACTACCGCGTGAACGCCATCTTCGGACTGCAGAATGCCGACGGCTCGCAGAGCGAGGTGAAGGCAGAGCTCGAAACGCGCTTCAAGACGCACGAAGAGGTGCTGGCCTTCTTGGAGAAATGCAAGCAGGCAGAGTTCGTCGTCAGCGATGTGCAGAAGAAACCGCTCAAACGTACGCCCGCCCCACCTTTCACCACGTCGACACTGCAGCAGGAAGCTGCCCGCAAGCTGGGCTTCACGGTGAGCCAGACAATGATGGTGGCGCAGCATCTTTACGAGAACGGACACATCACCTACATGCGTACCGACTCTGTGAACCTCTCCAGTCTGTGCATCAACACGAGCAAAGCGGAGATAGCAAGGCTCTGGGGTGAGCAGTACAGCAAGGTGCGGCAGTATCACACCAGCTCGAAAGGGGCACAGGAAGCGCACGAAGCCATCCGTCCCACCTACATGGACAAGAGTGAGATAGAAGGAAACTCGCAGGAACGCCGCCTGTACGAGCTGATCTGGAAGCGCACGGTGGCCTCGCAGATGGCCGACGCTCAGATAGAAAAGACCACGGTGACGATCGACGTGAAGTGCGACGGCGCATCCGTCGGGCGCATCCCCAGCTTCATTGCGCAGGGCGAAGTGGTGCTCTTCGACGGTTTCCTGAAGGTTTACCGCGAATCCATCGACGATGAAAGCGAGGCTCAGACGGATGATTTCTCGCACGTGCTGCCCCCGATGAAGAAAGAAGACTCGCTGACACGGCGCGAAATAACAGCCACCGAGCGCTACAGCCAGGGACCGCTGCGCTACACGGAAGCCTCGCTGGTGCACAAGCTGGAGGAGCTGGGCATCGGTCGTCCGTCAACGTATGCACCGACCATCTCCACCATTCAGCAGCGCGAGTACGTGCAGAAAGGTGACAAGAAAGGAGAAGAGCGCAAATATACGGTAGACACGCTGCAAGGCATCAAGATCAACACGAAGGTCAAGAAGGAGATGGCGGGCTCGGACAAGGGCAAGCTGTTGCCGACTGACATCGGCATCGTGGTGAACGACTTCCTGATGAAGTACTTCCCAGCCGTGATGGACTACAATTTCACGGCAAAGGTGGAGCAGGAATTCGACGAAATAGCCGACGGAAAAGAGGCCTGGACGCAGATGATCAAGGACTTCTACAAAGGCTTTGAGCCCATCGTGGAAAAGACAATGAACACGCGCGAGGAACACAAGGCGGGCGAACGCCAGCTGGGAAAGGAACCGGAGACGGGCAAACCAGTGTTCGTGAAGATAGGACGCTTCGGCCCGGTGGTGCAGATCGGTTCGGCCGATGACCATCTGAAGCCCCGTTTCGCGCAGCTGCCGTCGGACAAGAGCATGGAGACCATCACGCTCGAAGAGGCCCTCTCGCTCTTCAAACTGCCGCGCAAGCTCGGACAGTACGAAGGCGACGACGTCGTGATCGGTGCAGGTCGGTTCGGTCCGTACGTGCTTCACCAGAAGAAATATGTCTCGCTCCCCAAGGAGGAAGACCCCATGTCGATTTCACTGGAGACGGCCATTGAGCTGATCGAGGAAAAACGGAAACAGGAAACGCAGCGCCATCTGAAGGCATTCGAGGAAGAACCGAAGCTGGAAGTGATGAACGGACGCTACGGTCCCTATCTGGTCTACGACGGAAAGAACTTCCGTCTGCCGAAAAGCATGCACGCTAAGGCTTCCGAACTGACGCTCGAGGAGTGCATGACGGTCATCCAGCAGCAGAACAACAAGAAGAAATAAGACACTTTCACATGATCAGAATCATCCTCATCGGCTACATGGGGGCTGGGAAGACAACCATCGGAAGGGCCTTAGCCAAGGAATTAGGCATACCGTTCTACGATCTCGACTGGTACATAGAGAGCCGTATGCGCAAGAAAGTGCCCCAGATTTTTGCTGAGAAAGGGGAAGATGGGTTCAGAACCATCGAGCATAACATGCTCCATGAGGTGGCAGAATTTGAAGATGTCATCATCAGCTGCGGCGGAGGAACACCCTGCTTCTTCGACAACATGGACTACATGAATGAGCAGGCAGAGACCGTCTACCTGAAAGCAAGGCCCGAGGTGCTCTACGATCACCTGCGAATGGGCCGCACCGAACGCCCGCTGCTCACCGGGAAGTCGCCCGAGGAGCTGCAGACCTTCATCGCCGAACAGCTGGAACAGCGCGAGCCCTACTACTCGAAAGCGCGTCACACGCTCGACGTGAGCCTGATGGACAACTATGAAAAGATTAAAATCAGCGTTTCCAAGCTGAGAGAACTCCTTCATATCTGACACTTTGCAGGGCGAATCTGCGTGTTCCCTGCTGATTTCTTTATTCATCTGAGGGCGGAAACGCAGGGCTGCCCCACTACAGAAACACTGAGGACAATGAAAAAATGGACGATTGAAGATTCCAAGGAGCTGTACAACATCAACGGTTGGGGCACTTCCTACTTCGGCATCAACGACAAAGGCGACGTGTATGTCACGCCTTGCAAGGACACAGCACAGATCGACCTGCGTGAAGTAATGGACGAACTGGCCCTGCGCGACGTGCAGGCTCCGGTGCTGCTGCGCTTTCCCGACATCCTCGACAACCGAATTGAAAAGACTTGGAGCTGCTTCAGGAAAGCCGCCGAGGAGTACGAGTACAAAGGCGAGAACTATGTGGTCTACCCAATCAAGGTGAACCAGATGCAACCCGTCGTGGAAGAAATCATTTCGCACGGCCGGAAATTTAACCTCGGACTGGAAGCTGGCTCGAAACCTGAGCTTCATGCCGTCATTGCCATGCAGTGTCAGAGTGACTCCATCATCGTATGCAACGGATACAAGGACCAGAGCTATATCGAACTCGCGCTGCTGGCGCAGAAGATGGGCAAGCAAATCTTCATCGTGGTGGAGAAGATGAACGAGCTGGAACTGATTGCACGGGAGGCCAAGAAACTGAACGTCAGGCCCAACATCGGCATACGTATCAAGCTGGCCAGCAGCGGCAGCGGCAAATGGGAAGAGAGTGGGGGCGACGCTTCAAAGTTCGGACTCACCAGTTCGGAGCTGCTTGAGGCACTGGAACTGCTCGACAAGAACAACATGCGCGACTGCCTGCGGCTCATCCACTTCCACATCGGCTCGCAAATCACCAAGATACGACGCATTCAGACTGCTCTTCGCGAGGCTTCGCAGTTCTACATCCAGCTTCATAAGATGGGATACAACGTGGACTTTGTGGATTGTGGAGGCGGATTGGGCGTCGACTACGACGGAACGCGGTCGCCTTCGAGCGAAAGCTCGGTCAACTACTCCATTCAGGAGTATGTCAACGACTGCATATACACCTTCGTTGAGGCTGCCAACAAGAACAACCTGCCCCACCCGAACATCATCACAGAGAGCGGACGCTCGCTGGCTGCTCACCATTCCGTGCTGGTCATCGACGTGCTTGAGACAGCCTCGCTGCCCGAAATGGACGAGGATTTCGAGCCGGACGAGAACAGTCACCAGCTGGTCAAGGACCTTTATGACATCTGGGACAATCTTTCTGCACGCAATGTGCTCGAAGACTGGCACGACGCTGAGCAGATTCGTGAAGAGGTGCTCGACCTTTTTGCCCACGGAATCGTGGACCTGAAAACCCGAGCCGAGATTGAAGCGATGTACTGGAGCGTGTGCCATGAGATCAACGCACTGGCAAAAAACCTCAAGCACATACCCGAAGAGCTGATGAACATCGACAAACTGCTGGCCGATAAGTACTTCTGTAACTTCTCGCTCTTCCAAAGTCTCAGCGACTCATGGGCCATCGACCAGCTCTTCCCCATCATGCCTATACAGCGACTCAACGAACGTCCGACACGCAACGCCACCATTCAGGATATCACCTGCGACTCGGACGGAAAGATTGCCAATTTCGTTACCAACCGAAACAACTCGCATTCGTTGCCCGTCCACGCACTGAAGAAGAACGAACGCTACTATCTCGGCGTCTTCCTCGTCGGTGCTTATCAGGAAATCCTCGGCGATATGCACAATCTCTTCGGCGATACCAATGCCGTTCACATCTCTGTAAAGGACGGACAGTACAACATTGAACAGATCATCGACGGCGAAACGGTGGAGGAAGTGCTCGAATACGTGCAGTACAATCCGAAGAAACTGGTCAGACAGCTCGAAATCTGGGTGACAAAGAGCGTCAAGCTCGGGAAAATTTCGCTCGAAGAGGGTAAGGAATTCCTTTCCAACTATCGCTCGGGACTCTATGGATACACCTATTTAGAATAAAAACGCGAAAGAATAACATTCATGAAAGAGAAGGTAACAATCGTGAAAGTGGGCGGCGCCGTCGTGGAAGACGAGGCGCAGCTCACTTTTTTGCTGAAGAACTTCGCCGATGTCAGCGGTCCGAAGGTGCTGGTACACGGCGGCGGACGCCGAGCCACACAGGTGGCCGCGCAGTTGGGCATCGAATCGACAATGGTAAACGGCAGGCGCGTGACCGATCCTGAAATGCTGAAAGTCGTCACCATGGTCTATGGCGGACTGGTCAACAAGAATCTCGTGGCCCGTCTGCAGGCTTGCGGCATCAATGCGCTCGGACTTACCGGTGCCGACATGAACGTCATCCGCTCGCATCGCCGCCCGCCTGTTAGCGTTCAGACCGACACTGGCACCACAACTGTCGACTACGGCTTTGTTGGCGACGTGGAAAGTGCCGACGGTTCACGTCTGACAGAGCTCATCAACAGCGGCATAACGCCTGTCGTTGCACCCTTGACACACGACGGCCAGGGCAACATTCTGAACACAAACGCCGATACGATTGCTGCTACTGTGGCAAAAGCGCTGGCATGTCATTTCGACGTTACGCTCATCTACGCCTTCGAAAAGAAAGGCGTGCTGAGCAATCCTGATGATGAAGACAGCGTCATTCCTGTCATAACGCCGCAAATGTTCGAGCAGTTCAAAGCCGACGGAACCATTTCCGGCGGCATGCTTCCGAAGATTGAGAATGCACTTGAAGCCGTCAACGAAGGTGTGAAAAGCGTTATCATCACGCAAGCTACAGCCATTGACGGGTTGCATGGCACCATCATCCGGCTGCAAGACTGAGCTTCGCGCAGGCAATAGCATGACGGACTTTCTCGTTTAACATTCTTTATCACACACATCTGTAACTTATCGTCAAACCAATCGTCGTTTATTTAGAGTGCAGAAGAAAATCATCAGTTTCCGAAACGATATCCTGCCACTGAAAAATGTGCTTTATCGTCTCGCCCTGCGCATCACACTGCAGCATGAAGATGCTGAGGATATTGTGCAGGACACGCTGATGAAGGTCTGGAACAAGCGCGACGACTGGGACCAGATAGACAATATTGAAGCCTACGCGCTAACCATTACGCGCCATCTGGCGCTCGATAAGCTGAAAAGAGCCGACAGCCGAATCACCTCCATTGACGCTACTGAGGTGAGCGAATCAGCTCAGGTGAACAACCCCTACAACCGCATTATCGACAGCGACCGACTGCAACTTGTTAAAAAGCTCATGGACGAGCTGCCGGAAAAACAGCGAAGCTGCATGCAACTGCGCGATTTTGAAGGCAAGACGTACCGCGAAATAGCGGCTATCATGTCCATCAGCGAGGAACAAGTGAAGGTAAACATCTTCAGGGCACGTCAAAGTGTAAAACAGAAATTTCAAGAAGCAGAAGAATATGGACTATAAGTACATTGAGCAATTACTGGAACGCTACTGGGAATGCGAGACATCCCTTCAGGAAGAAGAGATTCTGCGCTCGTTCTTCAGTCAGGATAATGTTCCTGGCTCCCTGCTTCAGTACAAGGCACTCTTCACCTACGAGCAGACTCAGAAGCAAACAGAGGTGCTCGGCGAAGATTTCGACGACAGAATGGCTGAGCTTGTTGCTGAACAGCAGCCTGTCAAGGCGCGCACAGTAAGCCTGACGCAGCGTCTGATGCCTTTCTTCAGGGCCGCCGCCATCGTGGCCATCATCCTCACACTGGGGAATGCCCTTCAGGTGGCATTCGTTCAGGAAGCCCCCAGCACCATCAACATGGCTGGTGTGGAAGTGCAGAAAACCGATGTCAACTCTGTTGCCTACAGCGATACGGTGAAGATTGACACGATGCAGAAAGCCGTTCAGGCGGCGCCACTCATTAAATAAGATATATTTCTATGCTTTCTCTATAAAAACATCATGTTTAGTAAAACACAAATTCTATGAAACTGTGAAGTTTCAATTCTCTCAAATTTTTTCATAACATACTAACGTAGGTTGGAAGGCACAGTCAGTGATTTGACCGTGCCTTCTCTTTTTCCTGACTTCGTCATTGCGCCTCCCAAAAATTTTCATCGAATAATTTGGCGATAGGTCTGTGCCTTTTCATGGGCATGGTTTTGGTGAGGTGTTTCTTGTTCTGTGGCATGTAGACGCTGATTGTTGTGACTGTCTTTGCCA
>JAFPME010000026.1 GCA_017402445.1 Prevotella sp.
GATGATGCACACCACGTAGAAGCGCACCGCGGCGCCCGTCATCTTCGACAGCAGGAAGAGCCACGAGCCCGTCTTGTGAGAACGTCGTCCCAGCCGTTGGCCCAGATAGGCATAGATGGACGTCAGGTTGAGCCTGTAATACAGTGGCAGCAGCGCGAATGCCACCACGACATAGCCAAGGATGAAGCCCATGCACATCTGCAGATAGGTCATCTGCGTGTTCAGCACCATGCCGGGCACTGAGACGAAGGTGATGCCCGAAATGGATGCGCCAATCATGCCGAAGGCAACCATATACCACGGCGACTGGCGGTTGGCACGATAGAATGTCTCGTTGGTGGCACGTCGTCCCTGCCACCTGCTTAGAGCAAAAAGTAAAGCAAAATACGCCAGTACAATAGCTATTATTGTCATAATTGCCTGCAAAGTTACAATTTTTATATGGCAGCAGCAAATTTTTCACTTTTCACTTTTCACTTATTTTTTATTACCTTTGCAGGCGGTAATTATTCACCAACAACAAAAAACAATGGCAAAACAGAAAAAATTCCTCCTTCAGGAGAGTGAGATTCCAACACAGTGGTACAACATTCAGGCCGACATGCCCAACAAACCCATGCCGCCCATCCATCCGGCAACGAAGCAGCCGTTGGGAGTAGATGACCTTGCACACATCTTCCCGCGTGAGTGCTGTGTGCAGGAACTGGACACGGAGCACCGCTGGATAGACATCCCTGAGGACGTGCTCGAGAAGTACAAGTATTATCGTTCTACTCCGCTGGTGCGTGCATACGCACTGGAAGAGGCGCTGGGTACTCCTGCCCACATCTATTTCAAGAACGAGTCAACCAATCCCTTAGGTTCACACAAAATCAACTCCGCCCTGCCTCAGTGCTACTATGCCAAGCAGGAAGGCACGACGAACGTCACTACCGAGACCGGTGCCGGTCAGTGGGGTGCCGCCCTGTCGTATGCTGCCAAGATCTACGGACTGGACTGCGCCGTCTATCAGGTGAAGATTACCATGCAGCAGAAACCGTATCGTTCTTCGATTATGCGCACTTTCGGTGCTGTCGTCACAGGTTCGCCCTCAATGTCCACCCGTGCTGGTAAGGACATCCTGACCAAGGACCCGACGCACAGTGGTTCGCTGGGCACCGCCATCTCTGAAGCTGTCGAGTTGGCTACGACTACTCCGAATTGTAAATATACGCTGGGTTCTGTGCTGAACCATGTTGGTCTGCATCAGACCATCATCGGTCTCGAGGCTGAGAAGCAGATGGCGATGGCTGGCGAGTATCCCGATATCGTAATTGGCTGCTTCGGTGGCGGTTCCAACTTCGGTGGTATCTCGTTCCCCTTCATGCGTCACAACCTAAGTGGCGAGCGCCATACGGAATTCATTGCTGCCGAACCCGATAGCTGTCCGAAACTGACACGCGGTCAGTTCCGCTACGACTTCGGCGACGAGGCAGGCTACACGCCACTGCTGCCCATGTACACGCTGGGACACCAGTTTAAACCGGCCAACATCCACGCGGGCGGTCTGCGCTACCACGGCGCAGGCACCATCGTGAGTCAGCTCATCAAGGACGGTTACATGCACGGCGTGGACATTCCGCAGCTCGAGAGCTTCAAGGCCGGCATGTTGTTTGCGCGCACCGAAGGCATCATACCAGCTCCGGAGAGCAACCATGCCATCGCTGCCACCATTCGCGAGGCACTGAAGTGCAAGGAGAGCGGCGAACAGAAGGTCATCCTTTTCAACCTGTCGGGCCACGGACTCATCGACATGACGGCTTACGACCAGTTCATCAACGGCGACTTGCAGAACTACAGCATCAGCGACGAGACGATTCAGAAGAACGTTTCCGAATTGGAACAGATTATCTGACATCCCTAATACGTTTCACGCGAGAGAGTTGCACTTCTCTCGCGTAGAACCGCACAACGCCCTGCCGAAACGACAGGGCGTTTTTTTTCTGCCACACGTGCTTACGCTGGTTTTGACGGGTCGAAAATTTGGAAGAAAAGGGAGAAATATGTAAATTTGCAGTGCAGAAAAAACGAAAAAGATATGCTTATTGACGAAAAGACACTGGACGACCTGCTTGCCGAAGCGGCACGTTCGACTCGTCTGCGCATGAATCTGGACTTGCGCGACACGCCACAAGACCAGTCGCAGCGTATGCTCAATGCTCTGTTGCCCGGCACGGAACTTCCCATACACCGCCACGTGGAAACGTCGGAGACGGTGACCATACTCAAAGGCGAGATGGACGAGATATTCTACGACGGACCGCAGGGCAAGGAGGTGGAACGCTACACGCTCAACGCCGCACTGGGACACTACGGCCTCAGCATCCCGAAGGGCGTGTGGCACACGGTGGAAGTGAAGAAGCCCTCCGTCATCGTGGAAATGAAAAACGGTCCGTACGTGCCGCGCGAGGCATAGCCCAACATGAAGCACACCGAGACATCACACAGAATAACACAAAAATAAAACGCACAATATGTACGATAACGAACACGGGCTCTACATAGCCCACTGCGCCAACGGCGCTCTGAGTATCAAAGGTAAGATGGCAAACCGACACGGCCTCGTAGCTGGCGCCACAGGCACCGGCAAGACCGTGACGCTGCAGGTGATAGCCGAAAGTTTCTGTCAGGCAGGTGTGCCATGCTTCATGGCCGACATGAAAGGCGACCTCTCGGGTATCAGCCAAGCCGGCCGACTCTCGGGATTCATAGAGAAGCGTCTGCCCGAATTCGGACTTCAGGAGCCGCAGTTCCAGGCTTGCCCCGTCCGATTCTTCGACGTGTATGGCGAGCAGGGACACCCCATGCGAGCTACCATTTCTCAGATGGGGCCGCAACTGCTCTCGCGCCTGATGGGTCTGAACGAGACACAGGACGGCGTGCTCAACATCGTCTTCCGCATCGCTGACGA
>JAFPME010000027.1 GCA_017402445.1 Prevotella sp.
ATCCCACGTTTACGGAATATTATGTGGACTTCAATAGGGCAAGAGGGTATTATTGATAATGGAACCGCCGTATGCCGAACGGCACGTACGGTGGTGTGAGAGGACGCATGGGGAACTAATCCCCATGCTCCTACTCGATTGTCTTCGGGTGAGACACGCGCGCGTACATATAATTATTGTTGCATCTTGGCATATAGTCTTCAAACCTTCAAAAATAGTCTTTCCCTTTTGAAAAAGAAACGAGGAGCAGTACTTGGAAGTCGATAAGCTCATCGGCTTTTTTGAAAATCTGAGCGACAAATCACCAGTTTTGTTTCCATTCTCTCCAGAAATTTATTATCTTTGCACTCGTAATATCTACCTAACATCTAATAACCTTTTCAGAACATGGCTCAAGAGAAACGAATCATTGAGTGCGTGCCCAATTTCAGTGAGGGGCGCGACATGAGCATCATCAAGCAAATAACGGATGACATTGAAGCGGTGAAAGGCGTGAAGCTGCTCGACGTGGACCCCGGTGAGGCGACCAACCGCACCGTCGTGACCTTCGTGGGCGAGCCGGAGGCTGTCGTTGAGGCTGCATTCCGTGCTGCCCGCAAGGCCGGACAGGTCATCGACATGCGCCAGCACCACGGAGCTCATCCCCGTATGGGCGCCACCGACGTGCTACCGCTGATACCCGTCAGCGGTATTACGCTGGAGGAGTGTGCCGCTTTGGCGCGTCAGTTAGCCGAGCGAATGGCCAAGGAGGCAGGCATCCCCTGCTATTGCTACGAGGCTGCCGCCTTCACCCCCGAGCGGAAGAACCTTGCTGTCTGCCGTCAGGGAGAGTATGAGGGTTTGGCCGAGCGGCTGAAAACACCCGGCAAGCAGCCCGACTTCATGCCGACGGGCGAGGCTGCGGAGGAAGGCTGGAAGCGCACGGGCTGTACGGCCGTCGGTGCGCGCGACTTCCTCATCGCCGTGAACTACAACCTGAACACCACTTCCACGCGCCGCGCCAATGCCATCGCCTTCGACGTGCGTGAGAAAGGGCGTCCCGTGCGCGAGGGCCATCCCATCACCGGTAAACCCAAGAAAGACGAGAACGGAAACACCATCATGAAGCCCGGAACGCTGAAGTGCACCAAGGCCATCGGATGGTACATCGACGAATACGGCATCGCGCAGGTGTCGATGAACATGACCAACATCAACGTCACGCCGCTGCATGTGGCCTTCGACGAGGTGTGCCGTTGCGCGCAGAACCGCGGTATCCGCGTCACGGGCACGGAGATTGTGGGTCTGGTGCCGAAGCGCACGCTCATCGAGGCCGGTAAATACTTCCTGAAGAAGCAGAACCGCTCGACGGGCATTCCCGAGGAAGACATCATCAAGATTGCCATCAAGTCGATGGGACTGGACGACCTGCGGCCGTTCAATCCGCGCGAGAAAGTCATCGAGTATCTGATGGAAGACGCCGAGGAGAAGGGAAAACAGAAGCTCGTCGACCTCACCGTGAAAGGTTTTGCCGAGGAGACGTCGCGCGAGAGTCCTGCTCCCGGCGGTGGAACCATCGCAGCCTATATGGGCGCGCTGGGTGCTGCATTAGGAACAATGGTGGCCAACCTGTCGTCGCACAAGGCCGGATGGGATGAGCGTTGCCCTGAGTTCTCTGTCTGGGCCGACAAAGGTCAGGCTCTGATGGCGGAGTTGCTCCATCTGGTCGACGAGGACACGGAAGCCTTCAACCGCATCATGGCTGCTTTTGGCTTGCCGAAGAAGACCGACGAGGACAAGGCCGCCCGCTCGAAAGCCATTCAGGAGGCCACGCTCTATGCTGCGCAGGTTCCCCTGCAGACGATGAAAGCTTCGATGCTGGTCTTCGACATCTGTCGGGCAATGGCCGAGGAAGGCAATCCCAACAGCGTCAGCGATGCCGGTGTGGGCGCGCTGGCCGCCCGTGCTGCCGTCTTGGGCGCCGCTCTGAACGTGAAGATCAACGCCGGAAGCCTTACCGACCGCGCTGTGGCCGAACCGCTCATCGCCGAAGCTGACGCCATGGTGGCCAAGGCCAACGATGCCGAGCAGGAAATACTGAGAATAGTAGAAGGAAAGCTGTAATGGTGGGGGAACTGTACCTTCCTATTAAAAAACAAAAAGCATGACAAACGAAGAATTCAGAAACGAAATACGCTTAGGCATCCCCGATACGTTGCCCGAGCCGATGCCCTACGACAAGGACATCAACCATGCGCCCAAACGCAAGGATATACTCACAACAGAACAGAAACGGCTGGCCCTGCGCAACGCACTGCGCTATTTCCCTAAGCATCTGCACGCGCAACTGGCGCCTGAGTTTGCCGAGGAACTGAAGACCTACGGCCGCATCTACATGTACCGCTACCGTCCGCGCTACGAGATGTTCGCCCGTCCGATTGACGAATATCCTGCACGCTCGCGTCAGGCGGCCGCCATCATGCTCATGATTCAGAACAACCTCGACCCGCGCGTGGCGCAGCATCCGCACGAACTGATTATCTACGGCGGCAACGGAGCCATCTTCCAGAACTGGGCACAGTACCGACTGGTGATGAAATATCTCTCCGAGATGACCGACGAGCAGACACTCGTGATGTACAGCGGACACCCCCTGGGACTGTTCCCCTCGCACAGGAACGCACCGCGTGTGGTAGTGACCAACGGAATGGTGATTCCCAACTACTCGAAGCCCGACGACTGGGAGCGCATGAACGCCATGGGTGTGAGCCAGTATGGACAGATGACGGCCGGTTCGTATATGTATATCGGTCCGCAGGGCATCGTCCACGGCACCACCATCACCGTGCTGAACGCAGCCCGTAAGGTGGGTGGCGACAACATGAAGCTGTTCGTGACGGCTGGTCTTGGCGGCATGAGCGGTGCTCAGCCGAAGGCGGGCAACATTGCCGGTGTGGTGAGCGTGACGGCAGAGATCAATCCGAAGGCTGCGCGCAAACGCTATGAGCAGGGATGGGTGGACGAACTGCACGAGAATCTTGACGAACTGATACCTGCCATGCGCAAGGCCGTCAGCGAGCGGCGCGTCGTCTCGATGGCATACGTGGGCAACGTCGTTGACTTGTGGGAGCGTCTGGCCGAAGAGAACATTCATGTCGACCTGGGCAGCGACCAGACCTCGCTCCATAATCCGTGGGCCGGCGGTTACTATCCCGTGGGGCTTTCGCTCGAAGAATCGAAGCAGATGATGGCCGAGAACCCTGCTCTCTTCAAGGAGAAGGTGCAGGCCTCGCTGCGCCGACAGGTGGCCGCCATCAACAAGCTGACCGCCGAGGGCATGTATTTCTTCGACTATGGCAACGCGTTCCTGCTCGAATCGAGCCGTGCCGGTGCCGACATCATGAAAGCCGACGGCACCTTCCGCTATCCCAGCTACGTGCAGGACATCATGGGACCGATGTTCTTCGACTACGGCTTCGGGCCGTTCCGCTGGGTATGCACGTCGGGCGATCCTGCCGACCTGGCCACAACCGACCGTCTGGCAGCTCAGGTGCTGGAGGAAATCATGACGAGTGCGCCTGCCGACATACAGGGTCAGATGGCCGACAACATCCACTGGATCAAGGAGGCCGGCAAGAACAAACTCGTCGTCGGATCGCAGGCACGCATCCTCTATGCTGACTGTGAGGGCCGTACGAAGATTGCGCTGGCCTTCAACGAAGCTATCAAGCGCGGCGAGCTGAAGGCTCCCGTCGTCCTCGGACGCGATCATCACGACGTCAGCGGCACCGATTCCCCCTTCCGCGAGACGTCGAACATCTACGACGGCTCGCAGTTCTGTGCCGACATGGCCGTGCAGAACGTCATCGGCGACGCCTTCCGCGGTGCCACATGGGTGAGTATCCACAATGGCGGCGGCGTAGGTTGGGGCGAGGTCATCAACGGTGGCTTCGGAATGGTGATCGACGGCAGTGCAGACAGTGAGCGCCACATCCGCGAGATGCTGCTCTGGGACGTGAACAACGGCATCGCGCGCCGCTCTTGGGCACGCAATAAGGGTTCCATCGATGCCATTCGTCGCGAGATGGAGCGCACGCCGGGCCTCATGGTCACGCTGCCCAACTTCGTAGACGATGACATCATCGGCAACGCAATGAAATAATGTTTTTTTTCGTGATGACGTGATGACGGGAATGACGGGATGACGGAATAACGGGATAACGGTATTTCGAAATAACGGAATTACGAAATAACGTCAAAAACGGAAAAACGTGACAACGAAAACAACGATATGATACATAAGATCAGTGCGGGTCATCTGACCCAGGACAAAATAGAGGAAATCATCCTCAACGACTACAAACTGGAACTGAGCGAGGAGACGCGGCAGCGCATCATCCACTGCCGCGAATACCTGGACAACAAGGTGGCGACATCGAAAGAACCCATCTACGGCGTGACCACGGGCTTTGGCTCATTGTGCAAAATCAGCATCGGCGAGGATCAGCTGGCGCAACTGCAGATTAACCTGATGATGAGCCACGCCTGCGGTACGGGCGACAGGGTGCCGAACGACATCGTGAAAATTATGATTCTGCTGAAGATACAGTCGCTCAGCTACGGCTATTCGGGCTGTAAACTCGACACCGTGGAGCGGCTCATCGACTTCTTCAACAACGACATCTACCCCGTGGTCTACATGCAAGGCTCCGTGGGTGCCTCGGGCGACCTCGTCCCGCTGGCCCATCTCTGCCTGCCGCTTGTCGGTCTGGGCGAAGTGGAGTACAAGGGCGAGGTGATGAGCGGTGCAGAGATACACCGACGGATGGGCTGGGAGCCCGTGAAACTCGGTTCAAAAGAGGGCTTGGCGCTGCTCAACGGCACGCAGAACATGAGCGCTTTTGCCGTGTGGTCGCTCATCCACGCGAAGCGGCTGACGAACATAGCCGACGTGATTGCCGCCATGTCGCTCGAAGCCTACGACGGTAGGCGCGAGCCTTTCAACCTGGCCGTGCACATGGTGCGGCCACATCAGGGGCAGATAGCCACGGCAGCCCACATGAACGAGTTGCTCAAGGGGAGTGAACTCATCGAACAGCCGAAGGTGAATGTGCAGGATCCCTATTCGTTCCGCTGCATCCCTCAGGTGCACGGGGCGGTGAAAGACACGCTGTCGTACGTGAAGAGTATTGTTGACATCGAGATCAACGCGACGACCGACAATCCGACAGTGTGCCCCGACGACGACCTGATTATCTCGGCGGGCAACTTCCACGGCGAGCCTATCGCCATGCCTATGGACTTTCTGGCCATTGCCATGTGCGAATTGAGCAACATCTCCGAGCGCCGTACCTATAAACTGGTGAGCGGAACGCGCGGACTTCCGTCGTTCCTTGTGGCTAAGCCGGGGCTGAACAGCGGGTTCATGATTCCGCAGTACACTGCAGCAAGCATCGTCAGCCAGAGCAAGACGCTCTGTATGCCCAGCTCGGCCGACAGCATACCGACGTCGCAAGGGCAGGAAGACCACGTCAGCATGGGTGCCAATGCTGGCACGAAGCTCTACCGCGTCATTCAGAATACTGAGCGCGTGCTGGCCATTGAACTGTTCAATGCCGCACAGGCACTGGAGTTTCGTCGTCCGTTGAAATCGTCGCCTTTCATTGAGCGTGTGCATGCCGAATACAGAAAAGCTGTACCGTTCATTGAGAACGACGAAGTGATGTACCCGCACATTGCCAAGTCGGTGGAGTTCCTCCGTCATTTTCCGTCAGAGAGATGAGGGGGCTGAGAGGAAGGGCTCCGTTATTGAGAGCGTAGCGTAAGCCGCTACGATACAAAAAGTGCTGGATGGCTCTGTTTGTGGCCTCCAGCATTTTTTTTTGTTTGCTTGATTCTAAGACTCTGTCGGTTTGAACTCGTTAGAACAAGGGGAGACAGATTGTTCGCGATTGACTGTACTTGAGTCTTATTACTGTCTCGTGGACTATTTGTTGTTTTTCTTGCAGCAGCTCTTCTGAAAGGGCTTGAGGGAGAATCCGGCCACGAAGGCAGCTTTCTTCGAGAACGGATTGGTGTTGAGCTCCACAAAAACAGGGATGCCGAAATCGTTGATGCTCAGATTTTTGGTAACTCGCAGAGCGGCTTGCACGCACGAGAAGCCGTCGGCATAGTAATACTGGTAGATTTCTTTGCTGAAAGAATGGGGATTCTCGTAGGGTTCATACCATCCGCTTGACTCCATGGGTGTGAATCCAGCAGTTGCCAGCCAGTCAAAACCGCCAATTCTGAATGGCACGTTGAGTTCAACATAAGTGGAATAAGCACGCTTGTTGGTGTCTGGCTTGAAGTCGTTACCCGTGACAGTGGTATAGGCTTGCAGCGAGAAATACTTGTTTGTGTAGCCGAGATTGACTTCAAAACGATGTCCCGTTTCTGTTGATTTGAAGTAGAAATAGCGGTCCAGTTGGTCGAGACCTTTCATCCAGTGTGACCCTGCGCTGATGTTCACGCCAAAGGGTGCGCGGTAGCCGACATAGACATCGATGTACTCGCTTGTGCTCGCATCGAAGCCCGTGCTTCCGGTGGCATTCAGATAAATGCCGTTCCAGCTGATGTCTGCTTTAGGCTGCAGGCTGACGCCTCCCAAATCCTGTCCTCTCCACAAGCTTTTGCTGACAATGTCGGCCTGTATTTCTACTTCAAGTTGGTTGTTCTGTGCTGTTACCAAGCAGGGTGTCAAGGCTGTCAGCAACATGAATACTATCTTTCTCATTTTGTCGTTCTTCTCCAATAGCGGATGTCGTTATTTGTTTCAGATAAAGAATGCTTGTCAGTGTAGCCATCGTTGAAAGGTTGAATGTCCTTTGGTGACGAGTGGCTATCTGTCAGACAAGTTTATTTCATCGGTTCGGTCTTGATGTCTTCCACGCTGCCTGTCACAGGATCGTATACGAGTGTGGTGAAGAGCTTGCGACCGAAGAATTCGTTGTCGAGTGGTGCTGTCTTGCCGAATTGTCCTGCGTAGAGCTCCTGTGTCATGAGTTCCTGCTCGGAACGATGGAGAGTGAAGCTGATTTTCCCCGGCATGGTAACGTAGATGTTGGCATCGTCCTTGCTGCGTTTCTCGTCTGAAACTGCGGCGTTGGTGGGCATGGAGTGCAGGTCGGCGATGCTGATGTAGAAGGGTGCGCCTGCAAGGTCGTCCTTATCGACGAGTCCCAATTTCTGTGAGAACCGGAAGAGCACGTCTTTGTTCACCTCCTTTGTTGGGATGTAGGTGATGATATGCTCCACGGTGTCGCGTTCGGTGATGCCTTCAAAGAGCTGTAGCAGCACTGTTTCTTGTGTGTTCAGGTTGTTCAGCATCAGCCGCAGTTGCTCTCCGTCCTTGGGCATGAAATCAGCCTGTCCTTTGTTGAGCTGGTTCCGGCTTTCTCGAATGTCGTAGATTTCCTGTGCCACGAGCTCAGCTGTTTTTGCTTTGCTGGCAGCCGTGAGGATGTCCTGGTTCATGTAGTCGCGCGGATTGAGCGGTTGCTGCTTGGGTGCAGGCACGAAACGTTTGGGTTTGGGTCGTTCGGCTGTTGTCGTATTGACAGCCTCGATGATTCCGTCTTCGTTTACCTTCAGCGTGACGATGGAGTGCTTTGAATTGATATTGGCCGTGTACATCTTCGATGTGTCGCGTACGCCGGTTGCCCTGGCAGTTATGTCAAGAATGCGGTACTGCGTCGTCGGTTTCATGGCGACGTCGCTTTTCTTCAGAAACCTCTCAGAGTACATGCAGAGGTCTCCGGGTTGCGTGGCGGTACGCTCAACAAGAACAGAAAACTGTATGGCAGTTTGTGGCAGATAGTAAGTCGTTCCTTTCACTTCGTTCTGTGCCAGTGCTCCCGAAGAGGCGAATAGCGTTGTCAGGGCGACGGCAAGCAGTTTCTTGGTGTGGTGTTTTACGTTCATTCTGAATGATGGTGTCTTTTCCATTGACAATCGTTAATATATAAATAAGGTAAGGCTCGTCAGTCATCGATGCGTCTGAATGCCTTGGGAAGGTAGTCGATGAGATCGGAAGCGAGCAAACTCTCTTGCCCGAGTTCCTTGGCAGCCAGGTCACCGGCCAGTCCATGCAGGTACATACCCACCATGCAGGCGTCGGCATGTTTGTAGCCGCGGGCGAGCAGCGCCGTGATAATGCCTGCAAGCACGTCTCCGCAGCCAGCAGTCGCCATGCCTGCGTTCCCCGTACTGTTGAAAATGACCTGACCGTTGGGCAGGCACAGGGCGGTGTAGTGGCCTTTCAGCAGAATGTAAGCATTCAGATGTTCGGCCATGTTGCGCGCCTTGCTCAGTCGTTCGTAGCTGTCGGAGCATGCCGTTCCGTTGAGCAGGTCGAACTCTTTGGGATGAGGAGTCATGATGATGTTCTTTGGCAATTGCTGGAGCCACGCGCGGTGGTTGGCCAGAACGTTGAGCGCATCGGCGTCGAGCACCAGCGGACACTGTGTCCTTCTGATTTGCGAGATGACGGCAATGGCCGTGTTCTCCTGCTGTCTGAGCCCGGGACCGATGCAGACGGCATCCATGTCCTCCGTGTCGACGGTCTCGTTGAAGTAGAGCTCGTCGCGGTCGATGTCGATGATGGCTTCGGGCACGCTGATCTGCAGAATGTCGTTGTTGCGCCTTGGTGTGCGAACGGTCACCTTTCCTGCTCCTGCCCTGAGGCAGGCCTTCGTGGCCAGCACTGCTGCTCCGGCCATTCCGTAGCTGCCTGCAATCACCAGTGCGTGTCCCATGTTTCCTTTGTGGGCGTATTCGTTGCGGTGCAGGATGCGCGGACGGATGTCGTTCTCCTCGAGCATGGTGTAGTGCGCTTCGATTCGTTGCGTACCCTCTTCACTGAGCCGGATGTCAAGAATCTTCAGCTGACCTATGAACTGCTGGTTTTCGGGGAAGAGAAAAGCCAGTTTCTTCTGTTGCAGTGTCAGTGTCAGGTCGGCCTTGATGATATTGGCTCGTACGTTGTAGGTGTTGTCTTCGGTCATCAGACCTGACGGCAGGTCTATGCTGACGATGAACGAAGGCGACTGGTTGATATACTTCACCAGCGAAGCAAAGCCTCCGGCCAGCGGTTTGGTCAGTCCGGAGCCAAACAGACCGTCGATGACGAGCGTCTGGGCTGTCAGCTGCGGCGGATCGAACTCTTCGATTACCTCGGTGAGCATGTCCTTCAGCTTCCGGCTGTCCAGGATTCGCTGCTTGTTGGCAGCACAGTCTTCCGACAGCTTGCCGTTTGTATTGAACAAATAGATGTGTACTTTGTAGTCCTGTTCTGCCAGCAAGCGGCCTACTGCGAGCGCATCGCCTCCGTTATTGCCTGGTCCGGCAAATACAACGACGGGTGTCTGCGTGCTCCATTTTTCAGTGATGGCTTTGGTGATGGCTTTGGCCGCCCGCTCCATCAGGTCGACAGAGCGTATGGGTTCATGCTCTATCGTATATTGGTCCAGCTCATGTATCTGAGCACTTGTAAATATCTTCATCTGTGCAAAAATACGAAAATATTGTCAATGAGTAGCAATACTTTGCTTTTTTTTTCGTAATTTTGTACCAAATTATCTATAAAAGGGCATGAACGAAGTGAAAATCAAGGATAAACAGTTCAGAATTTCTATTCCTGAGACGGTTATCAAGCAGCGTGTGAAAACGGTTGCAGAACGTATCAATCGCGACATGGAAGGCAAGAATCCGCTTTTTCTTGCCGTTCTCAACGGTTCGTTCATCTTTGCTGCCGACCTGATGAGGATGATTACCATCCCGTGTGAGATTTCCTTTGTGAAGCTGGCCTCTTATCAAGGCACCACCTCTACAGGAAAAGTGGCCGAGGTGTTGGGCATCAACGAAGACATTTCGGGCCGTCACGTGATCATCGTGGAAGACATTGTCGACACGGGGCTCACGATGCAACGCATGGTGGAATCGCTCGGAACGCGCAACCCGGCATCGGTGCATATCTGCACGCTGCTACTGAAGCCTGAAAAGCTCAAGGTAGACTTGAATATCGAGTACGCCGCCATAGAGATACCTAACGACTTCATCGTGGGCTATGGTCTCGATTACGACCAGCAGGGGCGCAACTTGCCCGACATTTATACGGTAGTAGAATAAAAAGATTATAAGGTATGAAGAACATTGTGATTTTCGGTGCCCCGGGTTCAGGCAAGGGCACACAGAGCGACCTGATGATTGAGAAGTACGGCTTGGGCCATATTTCTACGGGCGACGTGCTGCGCCAGGAGATCAAGGCAGGCACAGAGCTGGGTAAGACAGCCGCATCGTACATCGACAAAGGGCAGCTCATTCCCGACGAGCTGATGGTCAGCATCCTGGCCGGTGTCTACGACGGTTTCGGGAAAGCGCACGAGGGCGTCATCTTCGACGGTTTCCCCCGCACCATACCGCAGGCAGAAGCTCTGAAGAAGATGCTCGATGAGCGTGGCCACAAGGTGGCAGCGATGATCGAGCTGGACGTTCCCGAGGACGAACTGATGACTCGTCTGATCAAGCGCGGCCAGGAGAGCGGTCGTTCCGACGACAACGCGGAGACCATCAAGAAGCGTCTGGACGTCTACCATCATCAGACGCAGCCGCTCATCGAGTGGTACAAGAGCGAAGGCATCCATCATCACATCGACGGACTGGGTGCACTCGACCGTATCTTCGGTGACATTTGTGAAGTAATCGACAATCTGTAAACATTCAGAAGAGTAGGGGAGCAGTGGGCAGAAGCCTGCTTGCTCCTCTGTTTTTTTTTGATTCAGGACCAAGAAGAATGGCAGAAAGCAATTTCGTTGACTATGTAAAGATTTATTGCCGCTCGGGAAAGGGCGGCCGTGGCAGCATGCATCTGCGCCACGTGAAGTATAATCCCAACGGCGGACCCGACGGCGGCGACGGCGGTAAGGGCGGCAGCGTCATCCTGCGCGGAAACCACAACTACTGGACGCTGCTGCACCTGAAGTACCAGCGGCACGTGAAGGCAGAGCACGGTGGCAACGGCGGCAAGGACAAATGTCACGGCACCGACGGCAAGGACGCCTACATCGACGTGCCCTGCGGCACTGTGGTCTACAATGCCGAGACCGGAAAGTACATCTGCGACGTCACCTACGACGGACAGGAGATCGTCTTGCTGAAAGGCGGACGCGGCGGACTGGGCAACTTCCAGTTCCGGTCGGCCACCAACCAGGCACCGCGCTATGCGCAGCCCGGCGAGCCCATGCTTGAGATGACGGTCATTCTGGAGCTGAAGCTGCTGGCCGACGTCGGACTGGTGGGCTTCCCCAATGCAGGCAAGTCTACGCTTGTGTCGGCTCTCTCGAACGCACGTCCGAAGATTGCCAACTATCCCTTCACCACTATGGAGCCCTCGCTCGGCATCGTGGCCTACCGCGACGGAAAGTCGTTCGTCATGGCCGACATACCGGGCATCATCGAGGGAGCCAGCGAAGGCCGCGGACTGGGTCTGCGCTTCCTGCGTCACATCGAACGAAACTCGCTCCTGCTCTTCATGGTACCGGGCGACACCGACGACATCAAGAGGGAATACGAAATCCTGCTCAACGAACTGCGGCAGTTCAACCCCGAGATGCTCTCGAAGCACCGAGTGCTGGCTGTCACGAAGTGCGACCTGCTCGACGACGAGCTGATGGACATGCTGCGCGAGACGCTGCCCGACGACCTCCCCGTGGTGTTCATCTCAGCCGTCACGGGTTTCGGACTGAGCGAGCTGAAGGACGTCCTCTGGGCCGAGCTGAACAGCGAAAGCAACAAACTGCAGGACATCACCTCGGCCGAAGCCCTCGTGCACCGCGACAAGGACATGTCGCGCTTCGCCCAGGAACTGACCGACGAGGGCGAGGACATGGTGGAATTCATTGACGAGGATGACATCGAAGAGCTCGACGACTACGAAATAGAAGAAAGCGAAGAGTGAAGAAAGTGAAGAGTGAAGAATGTGCGCCATCGCGCCGTAATAGCGGTGGGCAGTGAAAAATAGCCATGCCACAGCTTTTGAAGTATGACCTCGGTCCACGCGTGACGGCTTTCAGCACCCGACGCCAAGGCGGCGTCAGCGAGGGCAGTTACGCCAGTTTCAACATCAATCACTATTGCGGCGACGAGGCGGAGAACATTGTGCGGAACAGGCAGGTGCTCTGCCGACAGCTTCAGATAGATGAGCGGAGACTGGTGTACCCTCATCAGACGCACGGAACGCAGATGTTCTGTGTGACAGACAACTTCTTCAGCCTGCCGGAAGCAGAGCGCAAAGAAAAACTGGAAGGCATCGATGCCGTTGCAACGAACCTTCCGGGTGTGTGCATCGGCGTGTCAACGGCCGACTGCATTCCCATTCTCCTCTATGACAGCAGGCAACATGTCGGCGCAGCCATCCACGCCGGATGGCGCGGCACGGTGGCCCGCATCGCCGAGCAGACCGTGCGACGGCTCACCGAAGTCTATGGCTCTGAGCCGTCAGACCTGCGTGCCGTCATCGGACCGGGCATCTCGCTCCGTAGCTTTGAGGTCGGCGACGAGGTGTGGCAGGCTTTCAGCGATGCCGGCTTCGACATGACAACCATCTCGCGGCGCTTTCCCGTCACCTGTTTTGCCAAGGTCGTCCTCACGCAGTGCCTTCCCGCTGCCACCGACGCAGACGAAGTGCGGCCCGCAGAGAAGTGGCACATCGACCTCCCCGGCTGCAACCGCAGGCAGCTGCTGCGTGCCGGACTGCCCGATGCGAACATCACAGACTGCGCCATCTGCACCTACCGACATTATGATGAATTTTTCTCCGCGCGCCGACTGGGCATCCATTCCGGCCGCATCTTCACGGCCATCATGCTGCAGCCGTGAAATCCGACCGTCATTGTAAACATTTCTTTCTCGAAAAAAGTGCAAGATTTTTTTGAATTCTACGATGACGAAAAGCACAAAAAGCCGTTCCCAATCGCAGAAAAAATCACCTTGTTTTTCAAAAGCAGCCATATTACACTCTAAAACGGCCCGTTTTGCTCTTCAAAACAAGCCGTTTTGAAGAGCAGAATGAGCCGTATTGGAGTACAAAATGGACCGTTTTGAAGAGCAGAATGAGCCGTTCGGGAAGCGAGAAAGATGTCAAGAAAATACAAGTGCTTTGCTTCCAGTCTCTTACGACTTTCGCGAGAATCGCTTGTACGCGTCCGTCTGACTTTTATTTCAGAAAGATGGCACTCTCAGAGGCCCAAAATGCGATTTTTGTCAATATAATTCAGAATGGTTCCCCCATCATACAGTCAGAGCTGCTCACCATTCATGAGCAGCTCTGACTTGTTTGCCAAGGAGTACTCCTCCTCCTGACCTTCCCGGGGGAGGAGCACCGTGCGAAACCGGTAGAAGTTATACTTATTCCCCTTTGTGCCTGTTGGCACGGTTCGTGCGGTATTTCGCCTTCTGCATGGCCGAACCGCTGCCGTGGGCACCGGTGATATACTTCTTCTTCTTCGCTTTCGTCTTCACCTTGCCTTCGTTGGCATTCTTCTTTTGTCCTCCCTTGCCGAAATTGATTCCGTTTTCGAGGACATAATCAAAATCATCTTTATAATTCATAATTCATAATTCATAATGCATAATTCATAATGCATAATGCATAATTAATGATGGTAATCGTTAGTGATTTAGTGCTGCTGTTCTCTGTTGATGTTTTCTTTTTTGTAGAGGTTCACGCATCGCACGGAGAACGAATAGCTTTTCCTTGCGACAGTGTTATCTTCTTTCGTCTTCATCCCCAATTATCAATTATGCATTATGCATTATTGTTGATGTTTTCCTTTGTCGTTTTCAATATTGACGTGAGAATCTTAATGAGCTCAACACAGTCATTGAGCATACTGTCCGCTTGGGATGCAGTAATATAATCGGTGTCACGGAGTAGCTCTATCCAGAACTCTGTTTCACTCGCCTCTTTTAGGGCAATGCTGATCTTAGAAGCGAAGTCAGCTTTCGTATAGCCCCTGACAGCCTCCTTCACGTTTGCACCTACGCTGGTACCGCTCCTCAAGAGCTGTTTACCGATGATGCAATCATGCTTTTCCTCGCTCAGATATTTGTAGAGGTTCACGCATCGCACGGAGAACGAATAGCTTTTCCTTGCGACAGTGTTTTCTTCTTTCGTCTTCATCCCCAATTATCAATTATGCATTATGAATTATGCATTATGAATTATGCATTATGCATTATGCATTATGCATTATGCATTATTTAGTGGTGGAACAGACGGACGCCGGTGAACGCCATGGCGATGCCGTACTTGTCGCACGTCATGATGACATGGTCGTCGCGGACGGAGCCGCCGGCCTGAGCGATGAACTCCACACCGCTCTTGTGGGCGCGCTCCACGTTGTCGCCGAAGGGGAAGAAAGCGTCGCTGCCCAGCGACACGCGCGTGTTCTTGGCAATCCATTCCCTTTTCTCTTCGCGCGTGAGCACCTCCGGCCTCACCTTGAAGAACTTCTGCCATTCGCCCTCGGCCAGCACGTCGTCGTGGTCGTCCGAGATGTAGATGTCGATCGTGTTGTCGCGGTCGGCGCGGCGGATGCCGTCGACGAAGGGCAGTGCCATCACCTTCGGATGCTGCCGCAGCCACCAGATGTCGGCCTTGTTGCCTGCCAGCCGTGTGCAGTGGATGCGGCTCTGCTGCCCGGCACCGATGCCGATGGCCTGTCCGTCCTTCACGTAGCAGACGGAGTTCGACTGCGTGTACTTCAGCGTGATGAGCGCGATGATGAGGTCGCGGCGTGCATCCTCGGGGAATGTCTTGTTCTCGGTGGGGATGTTCCCGAACAGAGCCGGGTCGTCGAGACGGATCTCGTTGCGCCCCTGCTCGAACGTGATGCCGAACACCTGCTTGCGCTCCACGGGCTCGGGGCGGTAGGAGGGGTCAATCTTGATGACGTTGTACGTTCCCTTGCGCTTCTCGCGCAGAATCTGCAGGGCCTCTTCCGTGTAGTCGGGGGCGATGACGCCGTCGGAGACCTCGCGTTTCAGCAGCAGCGCCGTGGCCTCGTCGCACGTGTCGGACAGCGCCACGAAGTCGCCGTACGAGCTCATGCGGTCGGCACCGCGGGCGCGGGCATAGGCCGAGGCGATGGGCGAGAGCTCCACTTTGAGGTCATCCACGAAGTAGATCTTCTTGAGCGTGTCGCTCAGGGGCAGGCCCACGGCGGCACCGGCCGGCGAAACGTGCTTGAACGAAGCGGCCGCAGGCAGTCCTGTGGCCTCTTTCAGCTCCTTCACCAACTGCCACGAGTTCAGGGCATCGAGGAAGTTGATGTATCCCGGACGGCCGTTCAACACTTCGATGGGTAACTCGCCCTGCTCCATGAATATGCGCGAGGGCTTCTGGTTCGGATTGCATCCGTACTTCAGTGCTAATTCTTTCATTTTCTGTCAATTCCAAGTTTCGGCCGCAAAGTTACGGAAAAACGAGTGAAAAGCCAAATTTATTTGAGCTTTTCCGAGTCAGAGTAACTTCGGCGAAGCCAAAGTTACGAAAAAGGAGCGCGGAACAAATGTCTCCATGCCCTCGCAACCTTATAGTCCCTGTCGGCCATGGCGAGCAGTTCGGCGTCACCACGGCCGTCGCCGTAGGCAAACAGCGTGTACGAACGGCGGTGGGGAAACGCCGCCAGCAGGCGCGCAACCTTCAGCTTACCGCGGCAATTGCCACAGAGGAAACAACCTGTCAACAGACCGTCGGGCGACACCTCGACACGCGTTGCCAGGACCGCGTCGACGCCCAGCCGTTCGCAGACCGGGCGCACCCACTCCTCGATGCTCGCCGTAACCACGCAAACCCTGTGGCCCCTTGCCTGGTGCCGTCGCAGCTTCGCCACCGTCTGGCCGTTCAGCATCGTTTCGGCCACGTCGGCAAAATCCCTCCCCCATCGGGCGAACTGCTCGTAGGAAGTCCCCCGGTAGAAATGAGAAAAGATCCTTTCCTTCGCCTTTCCCCGGGGGTACAGCTCAACCATCATCAGCAATAACAGGGGGGCATAGCGCAGAAAGCCCAGCAACAGGCGACGACGGCCGTGGGTGAAACGGATAAAGGCCATCAACGTGTCTGACGTTGTCAATGTGCCGTCGAAGTCGAAGGCTGCTACTACATGCTGCCGGTCAGTCTTGTTCATATTCAATGATCATGCGTAGAGAATCATTGCAAACGTCAATATCCAGCCAATGACACAGGCATGAATGAAGTGGTCGTGCAACAGCACCTTCGTTGGACTGCCGCTTTTCCGGTCGACGAAAGTGAGTTGCATATACCGCAGAATACCAGCCAACACGAATACTGACGTGGCGTAGAGATAGTGGGTGCCTATGCGCTCTACCACTTCGTTGGACACGGTATAGAGAATGTAGCACATCATGGTGACGCTGCCAAGAATGCCAATAGACTGGTTGAGGAAATCCATGTTGTAGCGCACAATGTTTTTCCGCGCCTTTACGCCCGATGATTCATAGATGACCACGTCATCGCGACGTTTGGCCAATGCCAGAAAAAGGGCAAGCAAAAACGTGGTGAGCACAATCCAATGTGACAGAATGATGCCTGTAGCTATTCCACCGGCAACGATGCGAAGCACGAATCCCGTTGCTATCATGAAAATGTCAAGAAGCGCTATCTGTTTCAGTTTTATGCAGTAGGCCACATTCATGACGACGTAGAGCAGCAATGTGCCCATCAGCTCTTTCTTTGTGCTGTCGCTGAAAAGGCAACACAAGGCTGTCAGAGTGAAGGCCAGCACCCATGCGATGCCCATCGTAGCGTAGGCAGTCCGTTTGCTGACGCTGCCGCAGGCCAATGGCCGCATGCACTTCACTGGATGTTGGCGGTCGGCTTCCGCATCATGAGCGTCATTGAAGCAGTAGACACCGCTGGCAGCCAGACAAAAAGCGATGAAAGCCACTATGCACGGCCCAATATAACACCAGTCGGTAGCATGGCGGTCGAAAAATAAGGGCGTAAAGACGAAGAGGTTCTTCAGCCATTGATGTGGGCGTATCAGAGTAATAATCTGTCTATTCATATTTCTGCTTTACTTGATATAGGGTTAATGAAGGATGTTCACAATGGTCTATACTTGTGAGTACTACTGTCGTATCTGCTTTCAGCTTGTTTACGTAAGTGGTAATGCGCTGGTCATACTCGTTGCCATCAGGTGACTCGATGATATAGTCTACATGGCCCATGAACTCCATCGGGAAGATACCTGCGAAATAGCATGTGTCACAAACGGGCTTCATCTCATAGAACGTTGAGAATGGGCAGACTACGCTATCGGAAGATTTGAAGTGCTGTCGCTGCACAAACGAGCGGATATTTTCATAGTCCCACTGTTCATCGGGCAGCATCGACCTGATACCAAAGACTGTAAGCAAAAATGCCATCACACTGAACACGGAGCACCACAATCGGTGCCTGGCAGCTAAAGACGTGACAGAAATTAGTAGGGGGAGGAGAACCATCCATCGATAATAGGCAGGGAAACGACCCGCCAGAATCATGATGAAGGGCGCATAGAGCGCACATAGTAGCATGATGAATCCTTTGTCGCTCAGGGTATTTCGCAAGTCCTTCCTGTAAATGATACCGTATGCTACCAGCGCAATAGTTGAAAGAATGATGAAACTGCGGTGTTCAACAAGAGAACTGAGCCGTTCAATGATGCCCGACTCAGTATTAAGTTCAAGCAGTTTAAGGGTGTAAGGCTCCGAATTAAAGCCAAACACTTCACCAGCCCAGGGAAGCAACGCCAAAGCAATGCTCGACAGCGTGGCTGAATACTGAACGATGCTGCTCGCAAAAGCTACAAACCGACCATGAGCCAGCATGAACAGTGCCACCAAGAGCAGCCCTAGCAACATCCCCGACAGTAGGAAAATGAGCAGATGAATACTTTCCCCGCGCCGCTTTTTTGATACGATGAAGAAAAACAACCAGACGGCTAAAAGATAGACCGCAGCTTGAACACCTGAACACAAAAGCAGAGCAGAGGAAACAAAGACTGCTATACGTGTAGTTGATGACTTCGCAGAAAGATAAGCGTCAATTGCCAAGACAGCGAGGACGAAAACCAAGGCACAGAGAATGTCAGGCCGCCCGTTTCGATACATCCATGCCATTTCTCTTGTGCCCCAGAACAACACTGTGAACAGGGCTACTGTCCATGGTGTCAGCCGCAGTCCGTGATGCTTCATAAGTCTTAAGCAGATACCGCCAAGCATGAAAGTAAAGAGTAGATTCATACTTCTGACTGTCACTAAGCTACTGCCAAAGAGCCATATCCATGCTGTTGCCACCATCTGGTAAAGCGGAGGATAGGTCGAAAACGGGTGTTGTCCTGCTACACGGTACCAGGCAGTGGTTTCCCACGAACCATGAATTGCCATATTGTAGGACGTGTCAAGCATCATCACTTCATCAATCCAAGGAGGGAGATTGCTCAGAGTGATGATATTGACGATCATAAACGTCAATGATAACAGTATGTAGGTATAAATGTAGGCTCCATTTTTCATGTCTATATAGATTGAGCTTGACGAAGTAATGTGCTAACTCGCCTCGCAGAAGTATTTTCTACGTCAAGATGTCGTACTGTCTTTTCTTGTTTTGTCTCTCTATAAGTATAGATACAACAAATCAAGAAAAGACTGCATGGTCATGGATGGTAATTTAACGTGAGTTCGACGAATTCAAAACAAAGACGGTTGATTCTTCGAACTCACTTTATTTATTGTTTTTGATTGATGTCACCGCCCCTTCTCCTGCCCCCGAGGGGGGGAGTGTGTTTCACCCTGCACGAAGCACTTCCTCC
>JAFPME010000019.1 GCA_017402445.1 Prevotella sp.
GCTGGCAACGATGGTGCGGATAGTGCTGATGGAATACCTTAACATGAATACGTTCTTCAACATGCCGGATGCTGACATGAAACTGATGCTTGAAGAGGCTGCGGAATCACCGCCATGTGACTCTGAAATTATTTAGGGGGGGCTTGTCACAAACACAAAAACATCCCAACTCTTGGGCTTCAATGAGTTGGGATAGCTATAACAATGTTTAGCGGACAGTAATAGTTTTTTTTGAGGTAACCACATAAGACCGGTGATTGACATCATTGTAATACCGTCGCGGCATTGTGTGATTTTGCTAATTCTTCAATCATTTCGCGCTTATTCTGCTATCAGTGACGTCACTCGCAATTTTTTGGCGGAATAAGCGATGATTCATTGATGGAATAACAGGTCGAGGACAAAAATCAAAAGCTCCTTCGATCTCATCGCCGAATCTTCATGGCTTCGCTCCCGACCTTCAGGATGAAGAGGGACGAGGGGGCGGGGAGGGGGAGTGTGAGGGTGGGCGACTGCGCCTTGACGTGGTGGAGGAGCCGGCCTTGGAGGTCGTAGAGGCGGACATCGGTGCCTGCTGCCAGATGGGTGAGGCGCAGCTGCGTGGCGTCGGCCGTCCACTGCCACGTGCGTGTCTTCGTGTCGGCGATGCCTGTGTTCTGTCCGATGACGGCTCTGACGATGAGGCGCTGGCAGGTGGGCATGGTGAGCGAGCAGACATCGCCGTCGATGTGGTCGAAGGTGGTGCCGCTGGCAGTCACTCGTGTGATGTCCCATCCCGTGACGATGGTCTCGGCCCCCCAAGCCCCCGAGGGGGATGTTCCTGTTGTTTGATCGGCAAGGTGAGGGGTTCCCCTCAGGGTGATGTTGCGGTTGGCGAAGAACTTGCCGTCGAAGGTGCCCTTGCTCAGAGGTACGTCGTTGAAGGTGAACGTGACGCCGTGCTGGTCTTCGGCCCCCCAATCCCCCGAGGGGGTTGTTCCGGCGAGGTCGGGGTTCACCTGTAGGGGTATGGGCGTCCCGAGCTTGTAGTAGGCTCCGATCTGGCTGTAGAACTCGTTGGTGCGCTTCGCCAGCCAGTCGCGTGCTTTCTGCATTTCCTCGCTGTAGTTGGGCCACCACTGGTTGATGAGCTTGCGGTGGTGGGGGTATTCCTTCCTGATGGTCTGGTACATGGGCTCCCATATCTCCCACGTGCCTTTCTCGTTCATGAAGTCGCCCATGTAGATGCAGGTGCGGTCGATGAAGGCGCGGTTGAAGTCGGCGTCCTCCATGAGACGACGGAAGAGGCGGGTGGCCTCGCTGCTGTTGGCTCCCCAGTGCTTGTTCCAGTCGTAGTCGGGGTTGTAGAGCCACTCGATGATCTTGTAGTTGTATGGGTCGCCGTAGAGTCCCATGGTGTAGTCGACATCTTTGACGACCCAACGCCAGCGTCCGCCCTCGGCGCGCGGTCTCCACATCATGATGTTGTTGCCCGGGAAGTCCACATTATTATAATATAGGTTGAAGGACATGAGGTTGAGGAACTCCTCCCAGTCGAGCCATTGCGCGTATTCCGCCAGCGTGTGGCCGTGCTCGTTGTAGAAGAGCTTGAAGTTCTCGTAGTTCTCCTTGTTACCTTCCTTCACCTCGCGCCAGTTCTCAATCATGTCGATGTCCTCCAGTCCGTCGTAGTTGGTGTAGATGTTGTCGCCGTTGCTGCGCTCGCGGATGTTGAGTATGCCCTTGTATTCGCCGTTGATGTAGATGATGATGGGCCGCCATGCCTGCCAGTCGAGGTCGAGGTGACTGGCCATGTTGCGCTGGATGATGGCGTCGCGCATGTAGAGGTAGTCGAAGTCGTTGCCGGCATTGCGCAGTGCGATGCTCTTGAAGTCGGTGAGTCCGGGTTTCTGGTCGGGGAAGAATTCGTACTGCAGCCGTTTCGTTCCGAAGCGCTTGTTGGCGTAGACGGCGAGCGACTTGAACTTGTTGCCGCGTGTGGCGCCGCCCATGATGCGCGTCTCGCAGAGCTGGTTGAGGATGCTGGGCGTTTCTTCGCCTTCGAAGTACTCGAACTGGATGGGTCGGCGCCAGTCGAACTCGTAGTTTTTCTTCGTGCTCGTGTAGTTCCCGTCTACGTAGATGCCGATTCTGGAGTCGTAGAAGTAGCGGCTGTCGGTGCTGATGGAGACGACGGGCAGCGTGAGCTCGCGCTGGTGGAAGATGTAGGAGTGCGTGGTGGCGCGCGGTGAGAGCCATCCGTCGCAGAAGAGCTTCGCCTTGACGACGCGCGTGGTGCTGATGTGGATGGGCTGGTTGTTGTAGAGGGTGCTGTTGGCCGTCGGTTCGCTGCCGTCGGTGGTGTACCTGATGACGGCTTCGGCGGGTGTGCCCTCGGGCATTGACAGGGTGAGGTTGATGGTCCGCGTCTTCGTAAGCACCTTGCCCGGTTCGCTGAAGAGAGGCTCCGGGAGGATGTCGGATGCCGTCTGTCCGCAGTTGGCGGCTTTCGGCGTGGGCGTGAGCTGGTAGCCCCACGTGTCTGCGCCGTCGTTCAGCCGTCCGTAGGCGATGTTGGGGGCTGGCTGTTTCTTAATGCTCTCCACCTTGTCGGCGACGGCGCCGCGGCAGAACAGGTAGAGCGAGCCCTTGCCGGAGTCGATGCGGAAGTCGGTGTGCAGCTTCTGGCTCTCCTTGTCGCAGCAGACGAGGACGTACTGCTTGGGAGACACTGTCTGCTCGGGTAGCTGCCATGCCTCGGTTTCCTGCTTGGACAGTCCGATCTTGTAGTCCTGCAGGCGGACGATGTCCGTTCCTGCGTTGTAGAGCTCTACCCAAGAGTCGGGAAACTCGTTCAGATCGTCCATGACGCAGTCGATGTTGGACTGCATGAGCTCGTTGATGACCAGTTGCGCCTTGCAATGGCAGGCAGCTGTCATGAGCACTATTGTTGAGAGAAAGAATCGTCTGTTGTTCATACTGATGGGGTATTAGTTTTTGCAAATGTACGAATAATATATGAATGTGGCAAACATCCGATGGCGTTAAATCGTATTAAAGCTGCGAGTTTTTCGCAAAAAGGGTTTCATATGTGCAAAATAATTGCTAATTTTGCACGCAATAAATTTGAAAGAAGTATATGGCATCATTTGTTGCAGACAGAATTTTGATGGACGGCCTGACCTTCGACGACGTCCTGTTAATCCCCGCTTATTCGGAAGTACTGCCCAAGACGGTAGAGTTGAAAACCCGTTTCTCGAAGAACATCCAGCTGAATGTTCCGTTTGTGACGGCTGCCATGGACACCGTGACGGAATCGGCCATGGCGATTGCCATTGCGCGTGAAGGCGGCATCGGCGTGGTGCACAAGAATATGTCGATAGAGGCGCAGGCTCGCGAAGTCGCTATCGTGAAACGTGCTGAGAACGGAATGATCTACGACCCGGTGACCATCCGGCGCGGTTCGACAGTGGCCGAGGCACTGTCGATGATGGCTGAGTACCACATCGGCGGTATTCCCGTGGTGGACGACGAGAACCATCTGGTGGGCATCGTGACCAACCGTGACCTTCGTTTTGAACGTCGGCTGGACAACAAGATTGACGACGTGATGACGAGCGAGAACCTGGTGACGACGCACCAGCAGACAGACCTGGCTGCAGCGGCTCAGATACTGCAGGAGAACAAGATAGAGAAGCTCCCCGTGGTGGACAAGGACAACCACCTGGTGGGACTGATTACATACAAGGACATCACGAAGGCCAAGGACAAGCCCATGGCCTGCAAGGACGAGAAAGGTCGGCTGCGCGTGGCTGCCGGCGTGGGCGTGACTGTCGATACGCTGGAACGCATGCAGGCGCTGGTGGATGCCGGTGCTGACGCCATCGTCATTGATACGGCTCACGGTCATTCAAAGGGAGTGATTGAAAAACTGCGCGAGGCAAAGGCTTCGTTCAGCGGCATCGACATCGTGGTGGGCAATGTTGCAACGGGCGAGGCTGCCCGCATGCTTGTGGAGAACGGCGCCGACTCGGTGAAAGTGGGCATCGGACCGGGCTCCATCTGTACCACACGCGTCGTGGCTGGCGTGGGTGTGCCGCAGCTGAGCGCCGTCTACGACGTTTACTGCGCGCTGAAGGGAACGGATGTGCCCCTGATTGCCGACGGCGGTCTGCGCTATTCGGGCGACATCGTGAAGGCACTGGCCGCCGGTGGCTCGTGCGTCATGATAGGTTCGCTGGTGGCCGGAACGGAAGAGAGTCCCGGCGACACCATCATCTATAACGGCCGTAAGTTCAAGAGCTACCGCGGCATGGGCTCGTTGGAGGCCATGGAGCAGAAGCACGGCTCGAAGGACCGCTACTTCCAGGGCGACACGAAGGACGCGAAGAAACTGGTGCCCGAGGGCATTGCCGGCCGCGTACCTTACAAAGGCACCGTGCAGGAGGTTATCTATCAGATGACAGGTGGCCTGCGCTCGGGCATGGGCTATTGCGGCGCCGCTACCATCGACGACCTGCACCACGCCCGCTTCGTGCGCATCACGAATGCCGGCGTCATGGAAAGTCATCCGCACGACATCACCATTACGAGTGAAGCTCCTAACTATTCACGTCCGAACGACTGATGGATTAAACCTTCCGTCGTTTTCTCCGTCATATCGTGTTAACGGGTCTACGTCGTCACGACAAAACGGGATAACGTGATAATGAAATGATGTGAAAACGTGATAACGAAATAACATCTGAGAACCAAATCATCGTCAAAGAAAAAAATGACTATCAACAAGATGCGAATGAACAGAGGCGTGGCTGTGACAGCCTTGTCATTCATTGTTTGTTTCACTTCGTTAGCTCCTGCCCAGGCGCAGAAGAACGACCCCGTCATCATGACCATTGCCGGACAGCCCGTGCTGCGTTCGGAGTTCGAATACAGTTACAACAAGAACAACGCTGAAGGCGTGATTGACAAAAAGTCGGTCGAGGAATATGTGGACCTGTTCGTCAACTACAAAATGAAGGTGAAGGCGGCCATGGATGCTCATCTGGATACGCTGAAGTCGTTCAAGGATGAGTTCGCTACCTATCGCAACCAGCAGGTACGCCCTTCGTTCATCACTGAGGACGACGTGGAGGCCGAGGCGCGCAACATCTACAACCGCACGCAGCATAAGGTCGATTCGCTCGGCGGTCTGGTTCATCCCTCGCACATCCTGCTTCAGGTGAAACAGCAGGCGCCCGAGTCGGAGTTTGATGCTGCCAAAGTGCGCATCGATTCCATCTATCAGGCCCTGAAGAGTGGTGCCGACTTTGCAGACATGGCGAAGAAATACTCTGACGACAAGGCTTCTGCTGTGCGTGGCGGTGACCTGAACTGGATTCAGCCGCGCCAGACAGTGAAAGAATTCGAGGATGCAGCCTTCGCACTGAAACCCGGTGAGATGAGCCAGCCGGTGCGGTCGCCGTTCGGTTACCACATCATCCTGATGCAGGAGCGGCGGAATTTCTTCCCCTACGACTCGCTGCGCACGGACATCATCCGCTTCATCAATGCGCGCGGTATTCGCGAACAGATGATCGACGAGAAGGTGGACTCGCTGTCGAAGGCAACGGGTGACCCGCGCGACTTCATATACGAGCAGCGCGCAGAGGAACTTTCGGCAAAGGATTCGGACATGAAAAACCTCATCCGTGAGTATCACGACGGACTGTTGCTCTTTGAAATAGGTAACCGAAAGGTGTGGGACAAGGCAACGAAGGACGAGGCCGGGCTGGCCAAGTACTTTGCTGAGCATCGTGACAACTATGACTGGGAAGAGCCGCGCTATAAAGGCATCGCTTACCACACCAAAGTGAAGAAAGACTTGAAAGCAGTGAAGAAGTGCGTGAAGAAAATTCCCTTCGATCAGTGGGGCGACCGTCTGCGCTCAACCTTCAACAACGACTCCATCATCCGCATACGTGCTGAGAAGGGCGTGTTCAAGAAAGGCGACAATGCTTTCGTCGACAAAATGGTATTCAAGAAGGACACCACGGTGAACAACGTGGAAGGCTATCCTTTCAACGGTGTCTACGGCAAGCTGCTGAAGAAAGGTCCGGAGGATTATCGCGACGTCCGTGCGCTCGTCGTGGCCGACTATCAGGACTGGCTTGAGAAAGAGTGGGTGGCAGAACTGCGCCAGCGCTATAAGTACACCGTCGATAAAGATGTGCTCAAAACAGTAAATAAACATTGAGAATGAGGTTTTCAGGAAAGATATTGGCAACCGTGGCCGCGTCGGCTCTGCTGCTGACTGCCAGCGCAGGGCTGCTACAGCAGGGGCCTGTGGATCGTCGTGCGGTCATGAACGATTCCGTGGCTCAGGAGAAAGCTACGGCGCCCGTCAATGAGTCGAGCATTATCGACGAGGTGATTTGGGTGGTCGGCGACGAACCGATACTGAAGTCCGAGGTGGAGAACATGCGAATGCAGGCGGAAGCCGACGGCGTTCGCTGGACTGGTGACCCAGACTGTTCGATTCCCGAGCAGATAGCCGTTCAGAAACTGTTCATGCACCAGGCAGAGATTGACAGTATCGAGGTGTCGGAAAGCGAGATCTCGCAGTCGGTGGAACAGCAAATCAACTGGTGGATACAGAACACTGGGGGTAACCGCGAGAAGGTGGAAGAGTATTTCAACAAGTCGATTACTCAGCTCCGGCTCGACCTCCACGATGATTTCCGCGACCGCCAGACCATCGAAAAGATGCGCAACAAACTCGTGGAGGGCATCAACGTGTCACCGGCAGACGTGAGAAACTACTTCAAGGAGCTTCCCGAGGACAGCGTTCCCTTCGTTCCTACGGAGGTAGAGGTGCAGATCATCACCCGTCAGCCGCGTGTGTCGCCAGAAGAAATCAACCGAGTGAAAGACCAGTTGCGCGAATACACAGAGCGAGTCACCAACGGAGAGACCTCGTTTGCCACGTTGGCGCGACTCTATTCCGAGGATCCCGGCACGGCTCGACAGGGCGGAGAGCTCGACTATACGGGCCGCGGACTGCTTGACCCGGCTTTTGCCAATGTGGCTTTCAACCTGACCGATCCGAAGAAAATCTCCAAAATCGTGGAGACGGAGTTCGGATTCCACATTATCCAGCTCATCGACAAGCGCGGAGACAAGATTAAATGCCGCCATATCCTGCTGAAACCACGTGTGTCGCAGGAGGCAGTCACCGAGGCCATTCAGAAACTGGACTCGCTGGCCATGGACTTGCGGGCCGGGAAATTCACGTTCGACGAAGCTGCCAGCTACCTGTCTGACGACAAGGACACGCGAAGCAACCACGGTCTGATGACCAATACCTCCGAGCAACAGCTCACTTCGCGCTTCCGCATGCAGGATCTGCCCACGGAAGTGGCACGCGCTGTGGACACAATGAAGGTCGGTGATGTGTCGTCGCCGTTCCAGATGGTGAACAGCAAGGGCAAGCAGGTGTGCGTCATCGCCAAACTGAAGAATCGTGTTGAGGGCCATCGGGCTACGATCACCGAGGACTTCCAGGTGATGAAGAACGTCGTGCTGGCTAAACGTCGCGAGGAGTTCCTGCGTGACTGGGTGAAAAATAAGTTGAAAGAAACCTACGTGCGGATGAACGACCGCTACAAGGACTGCAAGTTTGAATATCAAGGATGGATTAAATGACATTCCTGAAGAACATACAACGCATAACAAGTGGGCACAGAATGATGATTGTCGTGATTCTGTGCCTGCTTGGCCTGTGTATGGCGCAGTCGAATCCTCCGTCGCGAAAGAGGCAACCGAGAAAGAAAGCCGACGAACGCGTATACCTTGTGCACGCAGATAACCTGTCGTACGACCGCTACGGGCTGAAGCCAGACGCGCAGATTCTGCGCGGAAAGGTCAGCTTCCGTCATAAAGGGGCCACGCTGACCTGCGACAGTGCCTACTTCTTTGAAGAGTCGAACACATTTGAGGCTTTCGGTCACGTGAACATGAAGCAGGGTGACACGCTCCGGCTGGTGAGTGAATATGCCTATTACGACGGAAATGACCAAATGGCTTACGCGCGGCGCAACGTAGAGCTGACGCACCGCAATATGAAGCTCTACACGGACAGCCTTGACTATGACCGTCTTTACAACTATGGCTATTTCTTTGAAGGCGGAAAAATGATCGACAAGAAGAATACGCTGACCAGCGACTGGGGCGAATACCACACAGACTCGCGTATGGCTGTTTTCCAGTACGACGTGAACCTGAAAAACAAGGACTTCCTGTTGACGACCGATACGCTCTACTACGATACGAGCACGTCGCTGGCACACATCGTCGGACCGTCCGTCATCACTTCCGGGAAGAACATCATCCATACCGAAGAGGGCTATTACGACAGTAATAAGGAGCAGGCGCAGCTCTTCAGTCGCAGCACGATGGAGAACGACGACCGCACACTGGTGGGCGACAGTATCTATTTCGACGATAAGACAGGCATCAGCGAAGGCTTCAACAATGTGATTTTCGACGACAAGAAGAACAAAAATCGTCTCTACTGCGACTATTTCTGGTACAACGAAAAGACGGGAGAAGCCTATGCTACGAAGCGGGCCAGGTTGCTGGAGTATTCGCAGAAGGACACACTCTACATGCACGCAGACTCGCTGAAGATGTATACGTTCAACATTGACACCGATTCGGTATGGCGTCGCGTGCATGGTTTCAACCATGTCAGAGCCTACCGAACCGACATGCAGGCCGTATGCGATTCGCTGGTTTACAGTACGCTCGATTCCTGCATGACCATGTACAAGGACCCCATCACTTGGAATGAGAACCGACAGCTGCTGGGCGAGAAGATCATGGCTTTCATGAACGACTCCACGGTGGACAGCGTGCTCGTGGTGGGACAGGCACTTTCAATCGAAAAACTGGATGATAAGGACCATTACAACCAGGTTGCCTCAAGGGATATGTTTGCTTACTTCAAGGAAGGAGACCTATACAAGAGCGTTGCAAACGGTAATGTACGTTCCATCTACTATCCGATTGACGAGAAAGATACAACCTATATCGGTCTGAACTACAACGAAACAGACATGATGGTGATGTATTTGGAGAAAAAGAAACTGCAGGAGATATGGATGCCCAAGGCCGAAGGGACACTCTATCCGATGACACAAATCCCTCCGTCGAAGAAGCTTCTGCAGAATTTTGCATGGTTCGACTACATACGACCTACCGACAAGAACGATATTTTCAACTGGAGGGGCAAGCATCAAGGCTCTGAAATTTCCAAAATCAAGCGACACGACGCACCGTTGCAGACGCTTCCGGTTCAGGAAACAACGCCACCGCCCCCAACAAGCACTCCTGACGATGAGCCTGTTCAGACAGAAGAGACCCCGGCCGTTTCACCATGATTGGCTTTATGTGGATGAACGGAGAGAACGGCTGCGGCAAATAGAGCAGCAGGCGCGTGACGAACTTGTGCGCGACGGGCTGTTGGAAAGGCCAGATGCCGCTAACGAGGCTGCCGCACGTCACGAACGAGTGCACCAGTCGTTCCGAAAAGCCGTTCAGCAAACCAGTGGCCGACAGCGGACAGGTTTGGATTTCCTGCGTGTCGGCACTCCGTTTCTTCTGCTCCTCCTTGCTGCTTCCTTCCTTTTGCTGTGGTGGCTGTGCTCTTGAAAAACAGCTCGCGGACGGCTCGATGGCAGCTTTTATGAACTGTCAATTCGTATTTACCATACAGATATTATAGAAAGAATCCCCTATGAGCGACATCATTCAACTCCTTCCGGACAGCGTTGCCAACCAGATTGCTGCGGGCGAGGTCATTCAGCGGCCTGCATCCGTGGTGAAAGAACTGGTGGAGAATGCGGTGGACGCTGGGGCAAAGCACATTGACGTGATTGTTGTGGATGCCGGCAGAACGACCATACAGGTGATTGACGACGGAAAAGGCATGTCGGCCACCGATGCCCGGCTATCGTTCGAGCGCCATGCCACGTCCAAGATACGTCAGGCTGACGATCTTTTCGCCTTGCATACTATGGGATTCCGTGGCGAGGCTCTTGCCAGTATCGCAGCTGTGGCTCAGGTAGAACTGCGCACGCGTCTGGCCGACGATGAGGTTGGAACACATCTCACCATCTCTGGCAGTAAAGTGTTGTCGCAAGAGCCGGTGGCATGTCCCGCCGGCAGTAATTTTTCTATAGAGAATCTCTTCTTCAATGTTCCAGCACGAAGGAAGTTCTTGAAGTCCAATTCCACGGAGCTCAATAACATCCTTGCAGCTTTCGAACGCATTGTGCTCGTCAATCCAGACATCGCTTTTACTTTCTTCAGCAACGACACCGAGGTGATGAACCTCCGTGCGACGGGACTCCGTCAGCGCATCGTGGATGTTTTCGGCAAGAGAATTAATCAGGACCTGCTCCCCGTGGATGTTGAAACCACCATCTGTACCATCACGGGATTCGTAGGCAAACCGGAGTCTGCACGAAAGAAGGGCGCACACCAGTATTTCTTCGTGAACGGACGTTATATGAGACACCCGTTTTTCCATAAGGCTGTCATGAGTGCCTTCGAGCGATTGCTTCCGCTCGGCGACCAGGTTCCCTATTTCATCTACTTCGACGTGCCTGCAGAAGACATCGATGTCAATATTCATCCGACGAAGACGGAGATTAAATTTGAGAACGAACAAGCCATCTGGCAGATTCTGTCGGCTGCCGTAAAGGAGTCGGTGGGGAAGTTCAACGACATCACTGCCATCGACTTTGACACGGAAGGGAAACCTGACATTCCCGTCTTCGACCCTGAAAACAGGATAGCTCCCGCCCCGAAGGTCAACATTGATCCTCAGTACAATCCGTTCCGCCGCGCCACGGCACCTCGCCAGACAGGAAAAGCGCCCGAACAGTGGGAACAACTCTACGAAGGACTTCTGGGTGGTGACGCAACACCATCGGCAGCAACACCTGTCCAGACGGAAATCGATCTCGGACTGGACGACGACGAAGCCTCGGACACAATCATTGCTGAGAAATCGCCCGTGCACTACCAGTACAAAGGGTGCTACATCATGACCGCCGTGAAGTCGGGACTGATGATTATCGACCAGCATCGCGCGCATGTGCGTATATTATATGATATGTATATGCGACAGCTACAGAGCAAGACGGCCGCATCGCAGAAGGTCCTCTTCCCCGAAGTGGTACAGTTCCCACCCTCCGACGAAGAAGTGCTGCAGCGCGTGATGCCGGAGATAGAGCGACTCGGGTTCGAACTGACCGGACTTGGCGGAGGAAGCTATGCGGTGAACGGCGTGCCTGCCGGCCTGGATGGCCTGAACGTGTCGTCGCTCTTGCAGCAGCTTGTCTCGAATGCTGCCGAAGGCCTTTCTTCCCTTGGCGACATGGTCAACCACCAACTTGCACTCTGCTTGGCCCGCAATGCGGCCATTCCCGTCGGACAGATTCTCACAAACGAAGAAATGGAACATCTCATCAACGAGCTCTTCCAGTGCGAGAATCCGAAATACTCCGCCGACGGCCGTCCGGTGCTCTACATACTGCGGCAATCCGAAATAGAAAAAATGTTAGAATAGCGGAAAAATGCAGAAAATATTAGAATTTGTTCTTTTTTTTTGAGAAAGAACACTTTTTTATGATTTTTTTGTACGAGTTTTAAAAAAATATGCTAACTTTGCACCGAATTATATAACCTGAAAGGTTCAAGATGGTCGTTTTTTGAGAGAAATTGCTAGAAAGAACACATATATGATTATTTAATATAAAGGTTTATGAAAAAAATTATGGTAGTGCTTGCCTTGGCAAGCTTTTCATTGACTTCAATGGCTCAGGAGGAGGAAACTCCTACATTGAAGCACAGCGTGGCTACAAATTCGTTCTGGAACAACTGGTTCGTTCAGGCGAATGGAACTTACACCGCTTTCTACTCTAACGAGGAGAAGCCGGCAGACTACTCTAAGAGTCCGTTCAAGCATTTCCGTCGCAGCTACGGTCTCTCCATTGCACTTGGTAAGTGGTTCACTCCCGGCATCGGTATGCGTACAAAGCTGTCTGGCTTCTGGGGTAAGAGTGTTCTCGGTAAGTATGGCCAGGATGCACGCATCAAGCGCCTCGGCATCAAGACTCCGAACGAGAATGGTTTCGTGGGTGAGAGCTACTGCAATGGTGTCAAATACTTCAACCTGCAGGAGCAGGTGTTGCTGAACGTTAGCAACATGGTCGCTGGTTACAACCCCGATCGCGTTTGGAACCTGATTCCTTATGCTGGTGTAGGTGGCGTTCGTAACTGCACATACAACACTTGGGAGCTCGCCGGTTCGGTCGGTCTGTTGAACACTTGGAAGCTGACCAACCGCCTGAAGCTGAACCTCGACATCAACTACACTATGTGTGGTGACGACTTCGAAGGCGAAGCCAACTCTTGGGGTGGCCACAAAGTGAAGAACCACGACCGCTGGATTGCAGCTGAAATCGGTCTGACTTACGACATCAGCAAGACTAACGGTTGGGACAAGGTGCCCGATGTGGATGCTCTCAAGGCTCTCAACCAGGCACAGCTCGACGCTCTGAACGCACAGCTCAACGATGCTAACAACGAGATTGGCCGTCTGCGCAACATGCTCGAGAACCAGCCCGAGCCCGCAACAGTTGTTGACAACACCGTTAAGGAGTTCATCACCACTCCGGTATCTGTCTTCTTCAACCTCGACAAGACCGAGATTGCTATCCTGAAGGACCTCGTGAACGTTCGCGCTCTTGCTAAGTTCGCTAAGGAGAACAACCGCAGCATCCTCGTAACAGGTTATGCTGATAGCGCAACAGGTAGTGAGAAGCACAACCAGTGGCTGTCTGAGAAGCGTGCTGAGCGCGTAGCTAACGAGCTCATCAAGATGGGTATCGAGCCTTCTAAGATCACAACCGCTGCTAAGGGTGGTGTTGATATCCTCACTCCGGTTGACTACAACCGTCGTGCTACTGTTCAGATTACTGAGGAATAATCCTTTACTGAATACAAAAAGAATGGGTGTCTTTTTCAAAGGCACCCGTTTTTTTGTCTTTTCGTTGCCGTGAGGCGTATTTTCCTTGCCTGGTGCTGTCGGGTTTTGGTTTTTTTTGTGTATTTTTGCACCGACAAAGAAACGAGTCTGTATTATGATAGCGAAACAATTATCTATTTTTTTGGAAAATAAGAGTGGCAGTCTGACCGACGTCACGGAGATTCTCAGTCAGGCGCAAATCAACCTGTCGTCGATGAACATTGCCGACAACAGCGATTTCGGCATCCTGCGCTGCATAGTGTCCGATCCAGAGAAAGCCTACAAAGTGTTGCGCGAGAACAATTTCGCCGTGAAGATGACCGATGTCATCGGTTTCACCTGCCCCAACACCGCCGGAGCTTTGGCGCGCGTCATGCGTTGCCTGTCGGAGAACGGCATTTTCATCGAGTATCTTTATTCCTTCAACGCCGGAGAGATAGCCAACATCATCATACGTCCCACCGACCTGCAGCAATGCGAGCGTGTGCTCGAAGAAAACAAGGTGCATTTCATCGCTGCCGATGAGCTAAACCGGCTGTGATGCCCGAGCGGCGTTTTCCTGTTTCCGGGCTTTCGTTCTCATCCTTTTCTTCACATCACGAACGGCACTCGACTTTCGCTTTCACACTGCGACTTGTTCCTGACGTTTGGCGAAAGCTCTGATCTGTCAATAAAAATGACCGGAAAAAACTGCTGAGATTTTTTACCGTTTTAGATGAAGGATCGTACTTCCGACGGTAATAAATCCGAACAAAACCGAAGCTTCTTCCATCGCTTTTTTCAAAACGGCCCGTTTTACATCGCAAAACGGGCCGTTTTGCTTGTCAGAATGATTCATTTTGCTCGTTGAAATGGGCCATTTTGAAGCGTAAAATGAGCCATTTTAGAAGCGTCGGAATTGTAAAGAAAATACAAGTACTTTCGTTTCAGTGCATTATGACAGCCTCATATTTCGCGCGTACGCGTCCGTCTGACTTTTATTTTTGAACGATGGCCTTCTCAGAGGCCCAAATCGAACATTTTGTCCGATTATTTCACAATTCTGCGACGCCTCCGATTAACCGCATTTTGGTTCCGTGCGGTTCACGTCTCATCTTTTTTTTGTTAGAAAAACAAAATAAAGGAAGAAAAATTTGGCTGTATGAAAAAAAAGACGTACCTTTGCATCGCTTTTGAAAAAGAGAGGGCGTTTAGCTCAGCTGGTTTAGAGCATCTGCCTTACAAGCAGAGGGTCGGCGGTTCGAATCCGTCAACGCCCACAATCGAGAATCTCCACCTTTTTGCGGTGGAGATTTTTTCTTTTCCATATACGCATTGAGAGAAAGCAAAAAAAAACAGAGAAAAATCTAAAAATGATGATGCTTTTGCAAGATTATCAGATTTAATGCTTATCTTTGCAAACGATTATATAGTCGTTTTTGTCCCGCGTCGTGCGAGAGCATGAGCAGTGACTTTATCTACACACATATTATAATACGTATTAGGGAATTTGATATGAATCTTGATTTATTGACAGCCATCTCGCCTATCGATGGTCGCTATAGAGGAAAGACAGAATCTTTAGCTGCCTATTTTTCTGAGTTTGCGTTGATCCGTTATCGCGTTCTTGTGGAAATAGAGTATTTCATCACGCTTTGTGAGCTGCCTTTGCCCCAGCTGAAAGACTTCAGCAGCGATCTGTTTCCGCGTCTGCGCAGTATTTACGAAGACTTTTCCGAGACCGATGCCCAGCGCGTGAAGGACATTGAGAAAACCACGAACCACGACGTGAAGGCGGTGGAGTATTTCATCAAAGAGCAGTTCGACAAGATCGGTGGACTGGAGCCGTACAAGGAATTTATCCACTTCGGCCTCACTTCTCAGGATATCAACAACACGAGCATACCGCTCTCCGTGAAGAAAGCGCTCGACGAGGTGTATGTGCCGGCAGTGGAAGAGCTCATCAGTCAGCTGGAAGCCTACGCCGACGAGTGGGAGCACGTGCCCATGCTGGCCAAGACGCACGGGCAGCCGGCGTCGCCAACCCGTCTGGGAAAGGAGGTGCGTGTCTTCGTCTACCGCCTGCAGACGCAGTTGGACAGCCTGAAGTCGGTGACGCTCACTGCCAAGTTCGGCGGTGCCACGGGCAATTTCAACGCCCACCATGTGGCCTATCCTCAGTACAACTGGCGCGACTTCGGCAACCGATTCGTCGCCGAGAAACTGGGTCTGCAGCGCGAGCAGTGGACGACGCAGATTTCCAACTACGACCAGTTGGGAGCTTGTTTCGATGCCATCCGCCGTCTCAACACGGTGATTATCGACCTCGACCGCGATTTCTGGATGTATATCTCGATGGAATACTTCAAGCAGAAAATCAAGGCAGGCGAAGTGGGCAGCAGCGCGATGCCCCACAAGGTGAACCCTATCGACTTTGAGAACTCTGAAGGAAACCTCGGACTGGCCAATGCCGTCCTGCAGTTCCTTGCGCAGAAGCTGCCCGTGAGCCGTTTGCAGCGCGACCTGACCGACAGTACGGTGCTCCGCAACGTGGGTGTTCCGCTCGGTCACGGACTTATTGCCATTCAGAGCACGCTGAAGGGACTGCGCAAGCTGATCCTGAACGAAGAGAAGCTGCGCGAGGACCTGGAGAACACGTGGGCCGTGGTGGCTGAAGCCATCCAGACCATCCTGCGTCGTGAAGCCTATCCGCATCCCTACGAAGCGCTGAAGGCGCTGACGCGGACCAACAAGCACATGACGGAAGAGACCATCCACGAGTTCATCGGAACGCTCGATGTCAGCGACGACGTGAAGAAGGAGTTGCTGGCCATCACGCCCTGGAACTACACGGGCATTGAGTAGAAGTGATTTCTGCCTAAGCGATTAGGCATACATATTTTATATATTATTACAAACAGTATTTATTATTAAAAAAAGAGAGTAAGAACTATGTCAGAAGAAATGGAAAACAAAACAGAAGGAATGTCTGCAGAGCAGCATCAGAACGAGGGTGGCCGCGAGGGTTATCGTACGTCATCAAGTTATCAGGGCTACAGAGCGCCCGGACGCAGTCCTCGTCCGCGCATCCATCAGCCCCGGCCTTACACCTCAAGAACGAACAACAACAATGAAGACGACGGCGGATTCCGTCCGGAAGGCTTCGGCGCCGGACTGCAACAAGGAGAAAACCAACAGCGCAGCTACAGACCCAGACAGGGCTACGGCCAGCAGGGTGGGGGATACCAGCCCCGTCAGAGCTATGGCGGATCGCGTCCGCAGCAGGGCGGCTACCGTCCCCGCTACAATGCCAACGAGGGAGAAGGTGGCTACCAGCCCCGTCAGAACTACGGCAGCCCGCGTCCGCAGCAGGGTGGATTCCGTCCGCGCTACAACAATAACGATGAAGAAGGAGGCTATCAGCCGCGCCAGAGCTACGGCCAGCCGCGCCAGGGTGGTTACGGCCAGCCGCGTCAGGGTGGCTACAACAGCCGCGGCGGCTACGGTCAGCAGCGTCAGGGTGGCTACAACAACCGTGGCGGCTACGGCGGACCGCGTCAGGGCGGCTACGGCCAGCAGCGCCAGGGAGGCTACAACAACCGCCGTCCCGGAGGCTATGATCCCAATGCGAAGTACAGTCTGAAGAAGCGCATCGAATACAAGGAGGAGAACTTCGACCCGACAGAGCCCATCCGCCTGAACAAGTTCCTGGCCAATGCAGGCATCTGCAGCCGCCGCGAGGCTGATGAGTTCATCGAGGCAGGAGCCGTGAAGGTGAACGGAGAGGTGGTGACCGAGCTCGGCACGAAGGTGATGCGCACCGACGAGATCCTCTTCCACGACACACCGGTCTCTTTGGAGAAGAAAGTGTACGTGTTGCTCAATAAGCCGAAGGACTACGTGACCACCAGCGACGACCCGCAGCAGCGCAAGACGGTGATGGACCTGGTGAAGAACGTGTGCCCGGAACGCATCTATCCGGTGGGGCGGCTCGACCGTAACACCACAGGTGTGCTGCTGCTCACCAACGACGGCGACCTGGCTTCCAAGCTGACACACCCGAGATTCCTCAAGAAGAAGGTGTACCACGTGTTCCTCGACAAGCCCGTAGAGCCTCAGGACATGGACAAGATCCGTGAAGGAATCGACTTGGAGGACGGCGAAATCCATGCCGATGCCATCGAGTATGCCAACGAAGGCACCGACAAGACGCAGGTCGGCATTGAGATTCACAGCGGAAAGAACCGTATCGTGCGCCGCATCTTCGAGAACCTCGGCTATCGGGTGGTGAAGCTCGACCGCGTACAGTTCGCAGGGCTCACCAAGAAGAACCTGCGCCGCGGCGACTGGCGCTTCCTGACCGAGAAGGAAGTGGACATGCTGCGCATGGGTGCTTTTGAATAATAGACCCACCCCTTGCCCCTCCCAGCAGGGAGGGGAAGGATGTGGTTCCGCGCTTCATTGCAGGCAGGAAAAAGATATCATATAAAACCGTATTGTTTAATCAATTTTATTATATAATGCTCACTATCTGCATTTGAGTCAATTGACTCCCCTCCATTTAGGGAGGGGCAGCGGGTGGGTCTCATATTATGAAAAGAACAAAAGTCGTCGATGCTCTCAGCAGCACCGACTATGGCAAAGAGATAACCGTGATGGGATGGGTGCGCACGCACCGCAGCAGCAAGGCCGTCGACTTCATCGCACTGAACGATGGCTCGACCATCAAGAACATACAGGTCGTCGTGGATGCGGGCCGCGTGGACGAAGATACGCTCAAGAGCATCACCACAGGAGCCTGCATCAGTGTGGAGGGCATCCTCGTGGAGAGTCCCGCCCAGGGACAGGCTTCCGAGGTGCAGTGCCGCAGCATCACCGTCTTCGGACTCTGCGGAAGCGACTACCCGATGCAGAAGAAAGGGCAGAGCTTCGAATACATGCGCCAGTATGCGCACCTGCGCCTGCGCACTAATACGTTCGGTGCCGTCATGCGCATCCGCCACAACATGGCCATGGCCATCCATACCTATTTCCACGAGCACGGCTTCTTCTACTTCAACTCTCCGCTCATCACGGCGAGCGACTGCGAAGGTGCCGGCAACATGTTCCAGGTCACGACAAAGAACCTCTACGACCTGAAGAAGGACGAGAACGGAAAGATTATCTACGACGACGACTTCTTCGGCGAGCAGACATCGCTCACCGTCAGCGGACAGCTCGAAGGCGAGCTGGGCGCTACGGCCTTGGGAGCCATCTACACGTTCGGACCTACGTTCCGTGCTGAAAACTCGAACACACCGCGCCATCTGGCCGAATTCTGGATGGTGGAGCCCGAGGTGGCTTTCATCGATCAGGAAGAGCTGATGGACCTTGAGGAGGATTTCATCAAGTACTGCGTGCGCTGGGCGCTCGACAATTGCAAGGACGACCTGGAGTTCCTCAACAAGATGATCGACAAGTCGCTCATTGCCAGACTGGAGGGTGTGCTGAAGGAAACCTTCGTGCGCCTGTCCTACACCGACGGCATCCGGATACTGCAAGAGGCCATCCAGGCCGGCAAGAAGTTTGAGTTCCCCTGCGAATGGGGCGACGACCTGGCTTCGGAGCACGAGCGCTATCTGGTCGAAGAGCACTTCAAGAAACCCGTCATCATGACCGACTATCCGAGCTCCTTCAAGTCGTTCTACATGAAACAGAACGAACCGACGGACGAAGGCGGGTCGGTGGGCTACCGCGGAACGGTTGCTCCCGGTCCTACCATGCAGGGTACGGACGTGCTGTTCCCGCAGATTGGCGAGATTATCGGCGGTTCGGTGCGTGAGGAGAACTACGACAAGCTGATGGCCGAGATTGAACGCCGCCACATGGACATGACCCATCTGTGGTGGTATCTCGATACGCGCAAGTACGGCTCGTGTCCTCATGCCGGATTCGGACTGGGTTTCGAACGACTCATCCTCTTCGTCACCGGAATGCAGAACATTCGCGACGTCATTCCTTTCCCGCGGACGCCGAAGAATGCCGAATTCTAAGACTTCATTTAAACCAACAAGAATATGAAAAGATTAGCTTTACTGTTGTGCGTTCTGTCCTCTGTCTTCGGAGGAAACGTTTTCGCCCAGCTCAACGGGGACGGGTATTATCGTGTGAGGAACACAACGACCCAGCGCTACATCTGCGTGCACGACGACAAGGGAAGTGCTCAGCAGGTGGGCGGTACTGTGCAGGCTGACATGGGAGCCGTGGAAATGATCTCCGACTTCAATGTGGTGGCCACAGATCCGGGCTCTGTGCTCTATTTCAACACCGTGGGAAGCGATGCGTACGACTTGCATGCGCAAGGTACCAGTACGTATGAAATCATGGGCGGTCGCCATCTGGCCATCCTCCCTTTCCCTGACGGCACCTATGCTGCGCGCGTCACTGCCAAGGGCTTGGCTGTCATGCTGGCTGACAATCTGACGACTGGTCTTTCGATTTTCTCTACCAGCAACCCCAACCGCTTCTGGGACATCATTCCGATCAACAACGGCGACAACTACTTCGCCGTGCAGCCCGAGCTGGAATACAAGGGTATGTACTACACGACGCTCTACACGGAGTTCCCCTACGAACTTTCGGACGGCGTCAAGGCGTATTATGTCAGCGATTTCGATGCCGACAACAAGCCTGTGCTGACGGAAATCATCGGAAAGGTACCTGCGAAGACGGCTGTCATACTGGAATGTCAGTCCAATGTGGCTGCCAACAACAAGCTGCTCCCCACCATGGAGGATGTGCCTGCTGTCGGACAGAACTATCTGAAAGGCGTCTTTTTCAATATGAATAAGGTTAGTGGAGGCTACCGTCACGTCAACCAGAAGCCGTACAATGCCAAGACCATGCGCGTGCTGGGCATGGGCGGCGACAAACCTGCATTCGTGAAGAGCTCTGAGGCTACGCTGGCAGCCAATAAGGCTTACCTGGAACTGCCCGCAGGCAGGACCTTCGGCGACGAGATTGCTATTCCGCTGTTCGATGTCACCGATGATCCCATCACGGTGACGGCGCGCAGCTACACCGTCAAATACGGCGACGAGATGCCTGTCTTCGGATTCGAAGTGGAGGGTGGTACCCTTGTCGGAGCGCCCGAGGTGTTCTGTATTGCCGACAAGTTCTCGCCCGTGGGAACGTATGAGATTGAGATTGCCAAGGGCTCTGTGGCCAATCCGAATGTGACGTTCGTCAACGGTACGCTGACCATTGAGAAGGCTCCGCTCACCATTTATGTCGGAAACTACACCCGAAAGCAGTTTGAGCCCAATCCGGTGTTCACGCCGGAATACGGTGGCTTCCGCAACGGAGAAACAGAAGATGTGCTCACCGCCATGCCTGTCATCACAACGACGGCCACACCGGAGAGTCCGGTAGGCGTCTATGAAGTCATTGCATCGGGGGCAGAAGCCGAAAACTACGCTATTTCCTACGTGCAGGGAACGCTCACGGTGGAGGATCCCGACGTGCCTCAGGTCACCATCACTGCCAACAGCTACACCATCAAGTACGGTGATGCCATACCGGAACTGCTCTACACGCAGGATCTGGACGCTGATCTCGGCGGAAAGCCCGTGTTGAGCTGCGAGGCAAACAGCAAGTCGCCCGTCGGAACCTATCCGATTGTGGTCTCGCGCGGCGACGTCTCCTACACGAATGTCGTGCTGCAAAACGGTACGCTCACCATCGAGCCTGCCGTGCTGAACGTCTCCGTGGACGACTACACCATCACGCAGGGCGAACAGATTCCTGCATTTGCGCTGAAGTACGACGGATTCAAGAACGAAGAGAACGAGAGCGTGCTGACGGAAAAACCCGTCGCCACGACTGCTGCCACTTCGGAGAGTGCTCCCGGTGTTTACGACATCGTGGTCACTGGCGGATCGGCACAGAACTACGAGCTCAACAGAGTCAACGGACGGCTGACCGTCCTCAGTCCCGAGCCCATCGTCGTAACGGCTAAGAGCTACACCATTCAGTATGGTGACGACATTCCCATGTTCGAGTATACAGTGGAGGGCGGCGAACTGACTGGCATTCCGTATTTCCAGTGCGATGCCACTTCTAAATCGCCCGTCGGTACATACCCCATCGTCATCTCGCAGGGCTCTGTTTCCAACAGCAACGTAACCTTTGTCTCAGGTACGCTGACCATCGAGAAGGCGCCGCTCGTCGCAACGACGAACGACTATACCATCAGTCAGGGAGATATGATACCCTCGTTCACCGTCATTTACCGGGGATTCCGCAACGAAGAGAATGCCACCGTGCTCACTGCTCAGGCCGTAGCAACGACCACTGCTACGTCGGAGAGTGTTCCGGGTGTGTATGATATCACTGTTTCCGGTGGTGAGGCTCAGAACTATTCGTTCGTCTACGAGAACGCTAAGCTCACCATTCTCGCAGCCGATGCCATCATCGTGAAAGTGAATGACTGCGTGATGACCTACGGCGACGAGCTGCCTCACTTTGAGTACACCGTACAGGGCGGAACAATTGAGGGCGTTCCTGCCATCACGTGCGAGGCTGCCAGCAATTCACCTGTCGGCGAGTATGTCATCAACATCGAGCCCGGAACTGTGACGGCAGCCAATGTGACCTTCGTTCCTGGCAAGCTGACCATCGTGAAGGCGCCACTGACCGTATCAGTTGGTGTCTACGAACGTGAGGAACGTCAGGACGACCCGCCTTTCGTACTCTCATACGAAGGCTTCAAGAACGGAGAGGACGAAAGTGTGCTCGACGAAATCCCGACTGCTGTGTCGATGGCATCTTTCTATAGCCCCGTCGGCGAGTACGAAATCATCATCATGGGAGGTAAGGCGCAGAACTATTCGTTCATTTATGTCAACGGAAAACTGATCATCAACGTGGATTCTGCCATTGAAATGCTCTCCGTCAATGGAGGAACATTCGATGTCTACACCCTCGCTGGTGTCAAGGTGCGTTCTAACACAACCACTCTGAAGGGGCTGCCAAAGGGAATTTACGTCGTGAATGGCGTGAAAATAGCCGTAAAATAATAAGGTATATACCTTATATAATAATAGGAAACTTCCTTCCGGCGCACGGAAGGAAGTTTTTTGCTTTTTTTCGTCACTTTTTTTTGCACTTCATGAAAAAAGCTGTATATTTGCACTCGATTTCGTAAAATGTATCAAAAACAAAAACCTTTGCCTATGGAGGAAACAAGGAAAATGCTACCAATCAGGTCTCAAAATCTCCTTATTTTGCACGGAAAGTGACGCAAATGTTAAAATGTGTTCTTTTTGTGAAAAAATATGAGGAAATGTTTGCGCAGTATGATAAATAAGCGTATATTTGCACAAAATTATTGTCACCTTTCGGAAGAGAGGGGATGGTTAGTGTGAGAGAATTTAAGCATAAAGTATATATTTAGTTTAATTTAATTTTTTAGTCTAATGAAAAAGAAAATTTTTAGCACGTTGCTCTTGGTGGCCTTCGCACTGGCTTCCACGAGCATGTTCGTTTCTTGTAAAGACTATGACGACGACATCAACCGCAAGGCTGATGCTTCTGTCGTTGACGCTTTGCAGAAAACGGTGGATCAGCTGAAAGCCGACTTGGCTACTTGCAAGTCCAATTGCGAGGCTGCTCATGCGACTTTCGCTTTGAAGACTGAGCTTGCTAAGACAGACGGAAATGTGGCTCTGCTGCAGGATGCTGTCAAGGCTTTGCAGGAAGAGATGAAGAATCTGGTAACAGCCGAGAAGCTTCAGGCTGCTATTGAGGATGCTCAGAAGGCTCTGAACGATGCCATCGACAAGAAGGCTGACAAGGCTGTTGTAGATGAGCTGTCTGGTAAGCTGGCCGGTCTCGACTCCAAGTACGAGGACATCCTCGGTAAGGTTGCCGACATCGACAAGAAGCTTGCTGCTATTGAGAACCTGAAGACTCAGGTTGAAGTGCTCGAGGCTTACAAGGCACGTGTCGAGAATCTTGAGAAAGAGCTCGCTAACAAACTCAATGAGGATCAGGTAAAGGCTCTCATCGGTGCTGCTACAGCTGACTTCGCTACTGTTCAGGCTCTTGCAAAACTTCAGGAGATTGTTGACGCCAAGGCTAACGGTGCTGATATTACTCGTATCGACCAGCTCATCGTTGAGCTGAGAGGAAAACTCGAGGAGTGCAGCGGCACAATCGTTACTAAGGAGCAGATCGAGCAGATGATTGCTACTCAGATTCTTGCTGTTACTGGCGGCATGACATCTGACCAGATGAAGGAGTACATCTCTCAGGCTCTCGGTGACTATGCTACTGAAGATTATGTTGACGAAAAGATTAACGAACTCAACGAGATTATCAACGGTGTTGAGGGCGGTGAAGGTCTGAAAGATCAGATGGAAGCTGCTGAAAAGAAAGTGAACGCTCTGTCTAACAACCTGAACGTTCTGCAGTACCTGCTCGCTAAGATGATCACCAGCATCGTGAACACCAATCCTATCATGTTCCTCGGTATCGAGACTGTTGAGGCTCCTGCTCTTGCTCTCCAGCCCGTCATCACACGTACTGGTAAGGAAATCAATGAGGTTTACCGTTACAACGACGGTAAGGGTGGTGAGTACGACGGTGAGGCTATGCCTCGTCTGGTTGCTCCTGCTTCTTACAAGGAGTTCTTCGCTAATCCTTGGATTGTTCTCCAGGAGTTCCGCGACGTTAAGCACGATACTTATGCTGTTGCTAACGAAGCTCAGTACCACATCAACCCGAGCACTGCCAATCTGAACGACTGGAACCTCTCGTTCTACACTGACGAGCGCCTTGTTGTTGAGGAAGTTGAGTCTCGTACTGGCATCAAGGAAGTATTCGCTCAGCCGATTGAAGCTGCTGCTGCTAAGAACGACTTCCAGGGTGGTATCCTGACTGTTCCCTTCACTATCAACGACAACTACAAGTTTGGTAAGTACACTGGTTGGGAAGCTTACATTGAGAAGCTTGTGACCGATGTTAACACACTGGCTGCTCCGACTGCTGAGAGCTTCCCGTGGGGAACTACCGACACCAATCTTGGTGTGATCCGCGACAACGTGTTCTTCATTGCTCTGCAGGCTAAGAACGCTGCCAAGGATACAACTGTGACTTCTGACTACGCTATGGTTGCTCCTGTTGCTTACCACGTAAATGGTCTTTGCGATAACGATCCTATCGTCGGTGAGCCATTCGATATGCCGAACTGTATCGCAATGCAGAAGAGACTGACTAAGGGTGATGCTTTCGGTGGCGGTGACCTGATCCGTAACTACCACATGTACAAGAAGGCTAAGACTGCTGCTGACAACGCTGAGACTCACCAGATTGCTTACAATGAGACAACTGAGGTCTTCAACTTTGTTGAGACTCACTTCGCTTACATTGGCTTCCACTCTGATTGGGATTGCAGTGGTCAGATGCTCGACCCCGTACACGACAAGAAGTATGATGCTAACGGCCGCGTTATCTCTCACAAGCGTGACACTGAGCTCATGACTAAGCTCGGTCTTGGCTACAGAATTACTCCGCTGCACTGGAACTCTGGTTCTAATGAGACTGACGAGACTGCTCACATTACTTATAACATCTATAAGGGTGGTGAGATTGTTGCTAACGAAGAGACTGCTGATAAGTGGGTTGGCATACCTGACTCTGTTGTCGTAACTCCGCGTCCTGTCAACGCTGATACCGGTAAGACTATTAAGGATGGTGACGTTGCTGATAACACTCGTGAAATCATCGACCGTGAGCCGATGCTCCGTATTGAGGTTATCGACAAGCTGGGTAACGTAATCGAGGTTGGTTACATGAAGATGAAGATCACTGAGCGTCCGCTTGCTCCGGGTGCTGTGGTTGATCCTGAGGTAACTCTGCCGCTTGTTGGTCCGTACTATTACAACTGCGAATTTGCTGATGAGGTTACATGGCATCAGGTTGAGGGTTATGTCCTCCGTGGCGATAAATTTGATGATCCCGTTCGTGGTCTGACTCGTGGTGTTGCTCTGAACGTTACGAAGAAAGAATTCGAGAAGCACTGGGCACTCGAACTTGACGAGGCTGGTAATGTCGTTCGCTATGACTGGACCGGTAAGACTCCTGTTCTCCAGAAGCCGATTATTGGCGAAATTGTTGAGAAGTACAATGGTCTCGCACGTGAGACTTCTGTTCTCCGCTGGACATTCACTGCTTCTGACTGGGCTAACATCGCTGGTGTCAATGGTGTGAACCTCGTTCGCAACGAAGCTGGTCAGCTCGTGAACAAGAACCCGATCGAAACATGGGTACGCTATGTCAACGACGGTGGCGAATTCAAGGCTAAGGGTGATGTATATGTGAAGCTGGTTATTCCTGCTCAGTCTATCATCTTCCCGGAGGGAACTCTCAGCAACCATCGTTACGGTTACTGGTATGAGCTCAACACCAATACTCCTATCAAGGATGAGCTGAACAATGTTGAGAAGGCTATCGATACTCACATGAACGTTCGCACTCCGAAGGATTCTTACACTGTTCCTGTACTCACAACTGATGAGTTCAAGAAGAATCTGTTCGAGTACTTCACAAGCCGCGAGATCATCGGTCTGAAGGAAGCTGCTAAGTTCGCTAAGATCTCTAAGGAAGCTGGATTCATGTTCACAACTCCTGCAATTGAGAAGGAGAACGCAGTATTCGACGCAAGCAAGTCTGGCATGTGGACTGTTCTCGGTCTCTCTAAGACTAAGTACACCTTGATGCTGTACCACCAGGCTATGAAGTATGATGAAGAAGGTAACCTCGTACGTGGTTCTCGTACATCTGAGATCCGCACTGACCTCACAAAGGTTGACGAGTTCGGCAACAGACTGGCTGCTAACCAGATTGTCATTAACGACGTTAATAAGACTGTGGTTTGCGAAATCCTGCCTGCTAAGACTATGCCTGCTGAGGAAGTTGGTCAGATTGTTCTGAAGTACGCTGAGAATGACAAGGCTTGGGATATCCTGAACTATGCTCACCGTCACGCTCTGAAGAATGGTCCTGCTGATGCTGAGAAGGAGTCGTTCACTGCTTACATCCATGTGCTCGCTACTGAGTCTTGCATCCCCGTAACTCTGGATAAGGCTTACTTCAATGTGAAGTTCCTCCGTCCGATCAACTGGTACCCGCAGGTTGTCGATGCGCCTATCGATGCTACAACCGGTACTGCTGGTGACGGTTACTTCTACTGGAACCTCGAGCAGTTCATCAAGTTCACCGACTGGCGTCTGCTTGAAGCTGACGTGCCCGATGCTTCTAAGAAGGGTTACAACTATCCTGGCGACACTAAGGCTTACGCTGTAGTTCGTGGTTACACTGTGAAGGTTAATGCAGACAACACTCTGACTGAGACCACCACGAAGACCATCAAGAATCCGGAGATTGAGTACTGGAAGTACTATGGTATCACATTCGACAGCCGTGCTACTGAAATGTACACCGACGTTGCAAATACTGATCGTAACATCATCGATCTGAATGCTGAACCCGGTAAGCTCAAGAATCTGAAGAAGGTATCTGACCTCGAAGGTATGGACTTCCAGTATGTGAGAAACGCAGCAGATCCTACTCTGTCTCGCTTCAAGTATAAGAATAACGAGGGTACTGTAGACGACTTCCACGTGTACGTTCCTATCTACATCACTTATACTTACGGTCCTAAGGGCAGCAACCTCGTGATCAAGGCTTGGGGTACTCTGAATGTACACAAGACCGTTCACGGAACTGCTAAGAAGAACTAATTGAACTTGTTCAGTTATTCAATATCAGAGGGGTGTCACTCGTTGGCACCCCTTTTTAAACTAAAAACGTTTGCAATGAAAAAGAAATCTTTATTCCTTGTTATTATTTTCGCTGCTCTTGCAGTTTGTTCCTGCAACAAGAAACGTACACTTCAAGAAGTTGCTGATGATGCTATCCTCAAACCTGAGATGGAACTCTCGCAGAGCGATACGACAGAAGTGCTTTCCTTGGTGAACCGGTATATTCAGTTGCAGAAAGACGGTAAGGCCGAAGATGCTTTCAGCATGATATATTTCTTGGATAAGGATTCTATCGTTCCTCTGCCTGCCGAAATGAAAAAGCGGTTGTATGGCTATTATTCCCTGATTGACTTTAAGGGTAAGGAAGCTCAGATTGACCATCTTATTTTCGTTGATGAGACAGACAGTCAAGTACGCTACACGGTCGAACTGTTCAAACAGAAGCCAGGTGAAGCTCAACGGCCTACCAAGATGTCCTTCTTCATCAATCCTGTCCGCAGAGATGGAAAGTGGTATCTCACTTTGCCTGATGATGTGACTGATACCCGACCTGGTGGCTCGCAAATAAAGAACTAATTTAATGTTTAAGACTATGAAAATATTTAGAACACTTGTTGCAGGTGCCCTGCTTGCTGTAGGCACATCTGCTATGGCCCAGGCAACTTACACAGCTGCCGACGGTACAGAGTATCAGTTCAAGAAGCATTTGTTCCTCGATTTGCAGGGCGGTGCTCAGTATACTTTGGGTGAGTCGAAGTTCTCCAACCTGCTTTCTCCGAATGTACAGCTTGGTCTCGGCTATCAGTTCAGCCCTGTCTTTGGCGCTCGTATTGCTGCTAATGGATGGCAGAGCAAGGGTGGCTTTGACTTCAACCATGAGAACACAACTTACAAGTTCAAGTACATTGCTCCTGGCGTTGACTTCATGTTCAACCTTTCCAACCTCTTCTGCGGATGGAATCCTAATCGCGTATTCAATGTGATTGCCTTCCTCGGTGGTGGTGTCAACTTTGCATTCGACAATGACGATGTGAAAAACATGAAGCAGCAAGGCTACGAGTTCAAGTATTATTGGGAGAAGACAACTCCGACGCTCGTTGGTCGTGGCGGTCTTGAGCTTGCTTTCCGTTTGAGCGATGCTGTTAGCCTCATGCTCGAGGGTAATGCTAATGTCATGAACGATCACTACAACAGCAAGTTTGGTGACAATCCTGACTGGTATTTCAACGGTTTGGTTGGTTTCAGAATCAATCTTGGCAAGACCTACACTAAGGTTGTTCCGCCAGCTCCGGCACCAGCTCCCGAGCCAGCTCCTTATGTAGCTCCCGAGCCAGCTCCTGCTCCCGAGCCAGCTCCTGTTATCGAGCCGATCCGTCGTGACGTATTCTTCACCATCAACTCTACAGTCATCTCTGAGACTGAGGCTGTGAAGGTTCGCGACATCGCCAACTACATGAAGAAGTATCCGAAGGCAAAGGTTGTTGTTTCTGGTTATGCTGACAAGGGCACAGGTAACGCAAGAATCAATGCTCGTCTTGCAGCCGGCCGTGCTGACATCGTCGTGAAGACATTGAAGGAACAGTATGGTATCGCTGCCGATCGCATTACTTACAACAGCTATGGTGACACCGTACAGCCGTTCGCAGAGAACGACCTGAACCGTGTATCTATCTGTGTTGCTAATCCTGAGTAATCGCTTTTGGATTTGAGTTAATAAAAGCATCGCCACGGCGATGCTTTTTTCTTATTATGTGTGTGGTCTATAAGTTCAGTTGTTGATTCTTTGCTTGGTCTATAGGTGACTTTTCTGATTTTACTTCAAACCGCTTCAACTACTGAGCTGATTTGTTGCCGAGTGTTTTGAGAATCTTTACCAGCCAAATGTCATGTTGATTCTTCCTTTCCAAACTCTATGAGAGCTTTTATCCTGTAAAATGGCTGTAGACTTTGTTGTTGCGTTACTATTGTCGTGACCATTAGAGGATTTTCTGTGATTCTTGTGTTACTGTTGAAGATCTTGTTGATCAGTAGTGGGTTCGCTTGTTTGGTCTTCTTCGACTGCGTTGGCAGTCTTGGTTTCTTCACCTTCTATCAGACCGTCGCGCAGACGGATGGTTCTGTCTGTGATGCTGGCCAGCGTTTCGTCGTGTGTGACGATGACGAATGTCTGTCCGAAGCGGTCGCGCAGCTGAAAGAAGAGCTGATGTAGTTCTTCCTTGTTTTTCGAGTCAAGGCTTCCCGATGGTTCGTCAGCCAGTATCACTTCCGGATTGTTGATGAGTGCCCTTGCCACTGCCACACGTTGCTTCTCGCCACCCGACAGTTCCGCTGGTTTGTGCGTAGCCCTGTCTGTCAGTCCCATGAATTTCAGCAGCTCCTCAGCCTTCTTCTTTGCTTCCGACTGGCTCAGTCCGGCGATGTATGCCGGTATCATCACGTTCTCTATTGCCGTGAATTCCGGCAGCAGCTGGTGAAACTGGAAAACGAAGCCAATGTTTTTGTTCCGAAACTCGCTTAGCTTGTTCTTGTTCATGCCGCTGATGTCAACCCCGTTGATGTACACGGTGCCGCTGTCAGCCTTGTCGAGCGTCCCGATGATTTGCAACAGTGTTGTTTTTCCGGCGCCGCTCGGTCCGACGATGCTGACCACCTCTCCTTTATTGATGTGCAGTGAGATGCCTTTCAGCACCTGCAGTGAGCCGAAACTCTTTCTGATGTCTTTAATGTCAATCATATATAGCTTTCTTTTTTATTATTCTTCCTTTTTGTTTACCCGACGTCCAGGAACGTTTCTTCCCTTCTTACGCTGCTGCTGCCTGTTCCTCGTCACCCTGTTCAGCCAGTCCATGATCTGAGCATAGGCGCTGAGCTGTTCGTTTTTCTGTGGTGCCACGAAGGTGATGGCGTTTACGGGTTCTCCGTATTGGTCGGGGTAGATGATGATCAGGTTCTTCTGGTTGTAGTATTGGCTGACCTCCGCTGGCAACTTTTCAAACGCATGCTTGTAGCTGACGGTACTCTTTCGTGCAGTGATGATCACGAGCAGGTGGTCTTCTTTCACTTGCGTGCAAAGCCTCGGCAGCTCGTTCCAGTGCTCCATGAGCGTGTATTCCGCCCTGATGTCGGGGTGAATGTTCTGAATGTATTGCCTGATGAGCGACAGCGTGTTCTGTTTCGAGTGGAACTGAATCCTGCAATCCAGGTTGCCGGCCATTCTTGCCAGCCTGTCCATCCACCTTCTGAAGCCCGGTTCAAATTCTGCCCTGCTCGGCACGGCCACCTGAATGCGTCTGATGGTGTTCAATGGCTGGTTGATTCTTGCCATGACGATTTGTCGGTTCAGCTCCGTGAACAGGTTTTCTGCGAATACACCCCAGAAGCTGTCGTCGTTCGATGCCTTCTCATGCAAGCCCATGATGACCTCGCTGGCGTCGTTCTCCTTGAATGCGTGCATGATGCCGTTTGCGATGTTCGTGGCGATCCTGCTCTGCGTCTGCATCCTCACGTCAGCCGCACTGGCCGCCTTTGCGGCATGTTCCAGCAGCTCCTTTCCGTGCTTCTGGTTGATGCTCACGTCGTTGTCGTCGAGCACGACGTTCAGTCCGATGAGCCCTCTGTTCAGCTTTTCGTTGCGCATCAGTATGGCCAGGTTCACCAGTCGTTCCGTGTTTCCCCGGTATTTCAGCGGCAGCAGCATCTTTTCGTCGTCGCCCGTTTTCTCTTCGGTTGGCGGAGCATCATCGAGCACAATCTTTCTCGACGCTATTTCCGTCGTCACGCTCGAGATGATGCACGTGAAGAGCACCATCATCACCACACCGTTCAGCATGTCCGCATCCACCAGATATTGGCCTGGCTCCACTTCGATGCCCATACCCACCATCACGATGGCGATGGAGCCGGCAGCGTGCGCCGACGTCAGTCCGAACATCATGTGCGCATTGCTCAGCGGCAGTCTCATTCCGAGCCCCGCCACGTAGCCTGCAATCATCTTTCCCACCGTACCGATAATCACCATACTGGCCACGATGTTCGCCGTGTGCCAGCTGACGAACAGTGTGCGCATGTCGATGAGCATGCCCACACCGATCAGGAAGTACGGAATGAAGATGGCATTGCCGATGAACTCCAGCCGTCCCATCAGGGGCGACACGTGGGGAATGTATCTGTTGAGCACCAGTCCGGCGAAGAAAGCCCCGAAGACGCCCTCCAGTCCTATCCAAATGGTCACCGCAGCGTTCAGGAAGAGCACCGACAGCACGAAGATGAACTGTGTGACGGCGTCGCTGTATCGTTGCAGGAACCATCGCGTTGCCCTTGGCACGACGTAGATGACGGCCGCCTCGTAGATGAACAGTTTGCAGAGCATCCAGGCCATGAGCCAGTGCACGGGCAGCGCGTCCGGTTCGTTTTTCGCATGCACCATGCCCACGACGGCCGACAGTGCCAGCAGTGCGAACAACAGTGCTATCATGCTGGCGCCGACGCTGAGCGTTACTGCCTTGTGGCGCTGCAGACCGTACTTGCTCACGATGGGGTAGGCAATGAGCGTGTTGCTCGACATGATGCAGCAGAGCAGCAGCGTCGCCTCCTTCGAGTAGCCCATCACGCCGATGCCGGCAAAGTACACCAGCACGAAGGGCGTCAGGAACGTCAACAGACCGAATGCCAGCACCTGTCTGATGTGCTTTCTCAGGCCCTCCATGTCCATCTCCAGTCCTGCGAGGAACATGATGTAGTAGAGTCCTACCTGTCCGAAGAGTTCAAACGAGTCGTCGCGCTGCAGGATGTTCAGTCCGTACTGTCCCACAACGATTCCCGCGAGCACCATTCCGATGATGTGCGGAATGCGGAGCCTGTGCATCACCATCGGTGCCACCAGTATAATGATCAGCACAATGAAAAATATCCATGTGCTGTCAGTGACAGGGAAATATGAGCTGAAATCGAACATATTGCATGCAAAATTACGAAATTTTCTATCAAAAGCACCCGTTATCTCCTAAAAAGTTGTAATTTTGCACACAAAACAGCCATTCTTATCCATTGGCAACAAAATCAAGAGACATGAAGAGATTACTCATTGCATTCGTTGCTGTTCTCCTTCTCGCAGGCTGCAATGTCAGTTTGGAGAAACAAGCAAAGGAGAGCGCGCTCCGCAGCCTCAAGGCAGGCATGGTGGAAAACAAGGAGTCTGTCCAACTGGCAGATGTCGAGACCGTGTTCCTCTACGATTCTCTCTGCATTCTCAACTTCACGGGCCGCATCAAGGACGCTTTCGGCGAATATGCCTCGAACCCGTTGGAGTATATTTTCTACATAAAGAACGGCAACAAGGTGGGTTGCATGCGCTCGTTGGAGAACGAACGGTCCATAGCCGAGGGCTACGACATCTACAGTTCCAACATGGACAAGGCTTCGAAGGATGAGCTTCGCGACAAGTGTCTGCAGCTACTGAAGACCGAAGGCGTGCCGGCACAGGAGTGAGGCTGGGCGTGTCTGCCCGGATCATGCTTCCTCAGCCTCGGGCACCAGAGTCATTGACGACGTTTATTTTTTTTTAGGTAAAAAGATATGAAAGTAGCAATCGTAGGCGCCAGTGGCGCCGTTGGGCAGGAGTTCCTGCGCATTCTCGACCAGCGCAATTTTCCGTTGGACGAGCTGGTGTTGTTCGGTTCCGAGCGCAGTGCGGGCCGTCGTTACAACTTCCGTGGCAAGGACATCGAGGTGAAGCTGCTGCAGCACAACGACGATTTCCGCGACATCGACATCGCCTTCACCTCTGCCGGTGCCGGTACGTCGAAGGAATTTGCTGAGACCATCACGAAGTTCGGCACGGTGATGATCGACAATTCCAGTGCATTCCGCATGGACGACGACGTGCCCCTGGTCGTTCCCGAGTGCAATGCCGAGGATGCGCTGACGCGTCCGCGCGGCATCATCGCCAATCCCAACTGCACCACTATCATGATGGTGGTCTGTCTGCAGCCCTTAGAGCGTCTGTCCCACATCAAGCGCATCCGCGTGAGCAGCTATCAGAGCGCCAGCGGAGCCGGTGCCGCTGCCATGGCCGAGCTGGAACAGCAGTATGCCGAGCTGGTGGCAGGCAAACCCGTCACGGTGAAGAAGTTCCCTCACCAGCTGGCCTACAATGTCATTCCGCAGATTGACGTCTTCCAGCCCAATGGCTACACCAAGGAAGAGATGAAGATGTACAACGAGACGCAGAAAATCATGCACACCGATGCCCGTTGCTCGGCCACCTGCGTGCGCGTCAGCTCTCTGCGCAGCCACAGCGAGAGCGTGTGGATTGAGACCGAGGCACCCATCAGCGTCGAGCAGGCGCGCGAAGCCCTCGCCTCTGCACCCGGTGTGACGCTGCGCGACAATCCTGCCGAGCTCGTCTATCCCATGCCGCTGGAGACGGCCGGCCTTGACGACATCTACGTCGGCCGCATCCGCAAGGACCTGAGCGACGACTGTGGCCTCACCTTCTGGCTCTCTGGCGACCAGATTCGCAAGGGTGCTGCGCTGAATGCGGTTCAGATTGCCGAGTACCTCATCCAGGTGGGCAATGTCTGACGGCTCGCGGTTCCGTCTGCGCGCGTACAGAAAGGCTTTATAAGGAGTGTAGGAACGGCGTGCCGCAGCAGTGAAAATGTTCGTTTTTGCACTGTTGATGCCCTGTTCGGAAGGAAAGCTGCTTGAAGAGAGAGCTTTGCGAACAACACGGCAAGCCGTCCAGAATGAATCTCGAAGCAGACAGACGCTACCATAAAAAAAGAAGTGACCTCGCAGTCACTTCTTTTTTTTGTGTCGACACTTGGACTCGAACCAAGGACCCCCACCATGTCAAGGTGATACTCTAACCAGCTGAGCTATGCCGACTTGCTGTTTCTGAAAGTGGCGCTGAGCGCGTCGTGCTTTCAAATGTGCGTGCAAAGGTATGCTTTTTTTTTTATTCCGTGAAGAAAACGGCGTTATTTTGCATTTTTTTAACGACCGAAGCGCCCCTTTCCTGCTGGCTGACGCTTCCCGGACATTATTCCTGGCCTGCCAAAGCAGTGTTCTTGGTCAGCCAAAGCCCTGTTCCTGACCTGTCAAAGCAGTGTTTCTGCGTTGCCGATCGGCTCGTTCTTTCATGCCGTTTCAGTGAAATTGCGCAGTAAAATCAGTGAAATTGCTCAGCAAAGTCAGTGATATTGCTCGGCAATTTCACTGAAATGGCAACACAGGAAGGCAGCCCGGACAGAGTTTTCAGTGCTATTTGTCCATGCTGTTTGTGCCGTAGGGCAGGGCGGCAGCGCGTGCAGTCCGCTGCCGCTCAGGTTTCAGTAGAGGTAGAACATGCGTTCCATCATCTGCCATTTCTCGTCCGATGTGGCCGAGGCGTCGCAGTTCTGGAAGCGCGCCACGTACTGTTCCCACTCCTGCTGTCGCGGCAGCGTGGCCAGTCGGGCCATGGCTTCGTCCCAGTTGAAGTCGAGTGGCGCGTCCACAATCATCACCAGTCGGTTGCCGATGATGTATATTTCCATTTCGAGAATGCCCACCTCGCGGATGCCCGCCTTGATTTCGTCCCAGAAGTGTTCCGGGTCGTGCGCCTCGCGGTATCGGCTGATGAGCTCGTCGTCGTCGCGCAGCTCCATTGTCTGCACGTATCGTTTCACGGGCTGTCCGTATTCCTTTGTCTTGTATCCTTCCATCATAATACTCATCTGTTTCTCACAGGAATCACAGGAAACTATGAACTGAACTCACTCTTCGCGCTCGCGGTACCAGTCCAGGTACATCACGTAGTGCTGGGCGAAGCTTTCGGCCTGGTTCGGGGCCGTCTTCTTGATGAATTTCGCGGGTACGCCGCCCCATATCTCGTGGTCGCCAATCTTCGTTCCCTTCAGCACCAGCGCACCGGCAGCCACCACGGCTCCGCGCCCCACCTCGCAGTTGTCGAGCAGCGTCGATCCCATTCCGATGAGTGCGCCGTCGTGAATGGTACAAGCATGCACGGTAGCGTTGTGTCCGATGGTCACGTCGCTGCCGATGTGCAGCGGTCCTGTCTTGTATGTGGTGTGCAGCACGGCTCCGTCCTGCACGTTTGTACGGTCTCCGATGTGAATGTGGCACACGTCTCCGCGCACCACAGCATTGAACCACACTGAGCATTCGTCGCCCATGACCACTTCGCCTACGATTGCGGCGTTTTCGCTGAAATAGCAGTTCTTGCCCCATTTGGGTGCAAGTCCGTTCACTTCTTTTATGATAGCCATTGTCCTCTTGTTAAGTTATGGCTGCAAAGTTAATACTTTTTGCAGAAAAAACCGGTTTCGCCGTGCAAGAAATGAGTTTTTTTGCCGTTTCAACAGAAAGACGAAGCGAATTAAAACACGGAAGAGATGATGCGGAGAATGTCAAGATGGTACAATGCCCTGCTGTCGGCGCTGTTGTCGGTGCTGGGCTTCGAGTCGTGCAGCAGTGTGATCAACAACGAGGCCGAGGAGTACGGCTGTCCGTTGGTGGAGTATCAGGTGAAAGGCGAAGTGACCGACGCCGACAGCGGCCGCCCCATCGAGGGCATCCAGGCCAAGCTTGGCCACATGTTCACCACCGACGAGCGTGAGCAGGCGTACGCTTTCGACTCTGTGCTTACCGACCGTGCGGGGGCGTTCGTGTTTCCCGTGCACGGTGAAGTGGCGCTGCAGCCCAGTCTGACGCTCATTCTGGAAGATCCGCATGCTGCTTCCGGTGGCGTGGGCTATGCCAGCGACACGGTCAGGCTGAAGGACATGGAGCAGAAACAGGTGAAGCAGGGTGACGGTAGTTGGTACAACGGAGCCTACGAGCTGACGGTTGCGCGCAAGCTGAAAAAGCAGGGTGGAAAGAAACAATAAAATCGTTTGCTGCACGTTCTTTACAAAAAGGAACCATAACAAACGGAAACAAATGGGACAGACAAAGGTCACGCCGCTCACACTCCGCCGCAAGATAGCCCTTGAGGCCTGGCGCCTGCATGAACACAACATGCGCAAGGAGCACCCCTTGCAGCAACTCTTCTGGGAATGCACGCTGCGCTGCAACCTGCACTGCCGCCACTGCGGTTCGGACTGCAAGGTGAAGGCTGGGCAGCAGGACATGCCGAAGGAGGATTTCATGCGCGTCCTGGACAGCATTGCAGCGAAGACCGACCCACACCGGGTGTTCGTCATCGTCACCGGCGGCGAGCCTCTGATGCGCGACGACCTGGAGGAGTGCTGCGCCGAGATCTACCGCCGCGGCTTCCCGTGGGGCATGGTGTGCAACGGGCTCTACCTGACGCGCCAGCGCTTCGACGGACTGCTGCGCGCCGGCCTGCATAGCATCACCATCAGTCTGGACGGACTGGAAGCCGACCACAACTGGATGCGCGGCAACCCGCGGAGCTTCGACATGGTGAGCCAGGCCATCGACATGCTGGTCGAGACCGAGGGGCTGGTGTTCGACATCGTCACCTGCGTGAACCGCCGCAACTACGCGTCGCTCGGCGCCATCAAGGAGTTTCTCATCGCGAAGGGCGTCGCCCGTTGGCGGCTCTTCAGCATCTTTCCCGTGGGGCGCGCTGCGCAGGACGCTGACATGCGGCTGACGAACGAGGAGTTCCGCGGCATGTTTGAATTCATCAAGGCGACGCGTCTGGAAGGGCGTATCCGGGCCGACTACGGTTGCGAAGGCTTCCTCGGCAACTACGAGGGCGACGTGCGCAACCGCTTCTTCTCGTGCCATGCGGGCGTGACGGTGGGGTCGGTGATGGCCGACGGCACCATAGCCGCCTGTGCGAGCATCCGTTCCGACTACGGTCAGGGCAACATCTACCGCGGCGACGACTTCATGGAGGTGTGGGAAAGCAAGTACCATCCCTACCGCAACCGAGAGTGGATGCGCAGGGGTGAGTGCGCCGACTGCAAGTATTTCAAGTATTGCCACGGCAACGGCATGCACCTACGCGACGAGAACGGCAACCTGCTCTTCTGCCATCTGAAGCGGTTGCAGGAAACAGAAAGCTGAGAACGAACCGTGATATGAAAGAATGTCGGAATGGCTGTTGGCTCCATTCCGACATTCTTTTTTCTGTTTCAGCGTATCAAATGGGTCGGCACGCCAGGCGCAGCCACTCCTGCTCTTCGGGCTGCAGGTGGGGCGCAAGGACGGTGAAGACCCGTTCGTGGTACTGGTTGAGCCAGCGCACTTCGTCGGCCGTCATCATTTCGCGGATGATAGGCTCCGTGTCGATGGGGCAGAGCGTGAGCGGTTCGAACTGCAGGAACGTTCCCATCTCCGTCTGTCGGTAGGGAACGATGAGCAGCGTGTTCTCAATCCTGACGCCGAAGCGTCCTTCGAGGTAGATGCCCGGCTCGTCGGTGACCGTCATGCCGGCATGCAGCGGGGCCGGACGGTACTCCATGCGTATCTGGTGCGGCCCTTCGTGCACGTTCAGGTAGGCACCCACGCCGTGACCCGTGCCGTGCAGGTAGTTCAGACCTTCGTCCCAGAGCGGCTGCCGTGCGATGGCGTCGAGCTGTGTGCCGCTGGCGCCGTCGGGGAATCGCGCGTTCTGCAGTCGCAGGTGGCCTTTCAGCACGAGCGTGTAGACGCGTCGCTGCTCGTCGGTGAGCGGTCCGAGCGGTATGGTTCTGGTGATGTCGGTCGTGCCGTCCACGTATTGTGCGCCGCTGTCGAGCAGCAGGAAGCCCTCGGGTCGCAGGGGGACGTCGGTCTCGGGCGTCGGTTCGTAGTGAACGATGGCACCGTGCTGCTCGTAGGCGGCGATGGTGTCGAAGGAGAGTCCGCGGTAGAGCGGTTGTTCGGAGCGCAGGTCTTCCAGTTTCTGGCTGACCGAAAGCTCGGTCTGTCCGCCCTCGGCGACGGCGGGACGCAGCCAGCGCAGGAATCGGGTCATGGCGATGCCGTCGCGCAGCATCGCCTCATGAAAACCCCGCACCTCGCTTTCGTTCTTCACGGCTTTCATCTGCGGGACGGGCGACTGGGCAGCAACGATTTCGCGCGTGACGCTCTTGTAGAGTGTGTAGTTCACCTCGTTGGGGTCGAGCAGGATGTTATACTCGAAGTAGTCGCGCAGTCCCTGGCGCACGTTTTCGTAGTCGTCGACCTTCACTCCCTCTGCTTTCAGGTAGGCCAGGACGTCAGCCGGCACCTTCACCTTATTTATATATAGGGTGGCATCGGTGGAGGAAATGAGCAGATAGCTCACGAAGACCGGGTTGCAATGGACGTCGCTGCCGCGCAGGTTGAGCGTCCATGCGATGTCGTCGAGCGATGCCATCAGCATTCCGTCGGCATGTTGCTGCCTGAGGGCACGGCGTATGCGCTGCAACTTCTCGTGGGCAGGCTCCCCGGCTTGTTCCAAAGGCTGTCTGACGACGGCATTCTGCGGTATGGGCGGCCGGTTGTGCCACACCTCGCGCAGCGCATCGAGGTTCGTGCGGAGCGTGATGCCGCCCTGACGGCGCAGGTCGTCGATGAGCTGTCTGACCATGGCCGTGCTGCACACCATGCCGTCGACTGCCACTTCGGGGCTCTTCACGTCGCGCAACTCTGCTCCTAACCATTCGGCAATGGTCGGCGTTCCGGCCACGCGCTCCTTCATCAGCTGGTATTCGGTGCCTTCCAGCTGCTGGGCCGCGGCGATGAAGTAGCGCGAGTCGGTCCAGAGTGCAGCTGCCGTCAGCGTGACGACGGCCGTCCCGGCTGAGCCGTTGAAGCCGCTGATGAACTCGCGTCCCTTCCAGTGGTCGGCCGTGTACTCGCTCTGATGCGGGTCTGTAGATGGGAAGATGAATGCGCTGAGATGCTCGCGACGCATCAGTTCGCGCAGCTCAGCTACTCTTTGGTTTACTTCTTTCATAAGGTTTCCGTTTGATGTTACAGCCACAAAGATAGTGTTTTTTTTCGTAACGGGGATGAAAAAAACATGATATTGCAAAATCCACTTGTCAAAGTCCCCTCTTTTCAGATTTAATAACAGATAATTTTCGAGGAAAGCTGATTCTATTCCAAGTTTTTTCACTACCTTTGCAAGCAAAGAAAATTCTACATAATAATTTATTAACAAAACAATTTATGGCAACTCTAACTAACGAGAAACTGACCATCGTCGGCGCAGCTGGCATGATCGGCTCAAACATGGCTCAGACCGCACTGATGATGGGTCTGACAAACGACATCTGTCTGTACGACGTGTTCTCACCCGAGGGCGTGGCTGAGGAGATGCGTCAGAGTGGTTTCGACGATGTGAAGATCACTGCAACCACCGATGCAGAAGAGGCTTTCCGCAATGCAAAGTATATTATCTCGTCGGGTGGTGCTCCCCGTAAGGCTGGCATGACGCGCGAGGACCTGCTGGCAGGCAACTGCAAGATTGCCGAGGAGCTTGGCCAGAACATCAAGAAGTTCTGCCCCGACGTGAAGCACGTCGTCATCATCTTCAATCCCGCCGATCTGACTGGTCTGGTGACGCTGCTCTATTCGGGCCTGAAACCCGGACAGGTGACCACACTGGCTGGTCTGGACACCACACGTCTGCAGAGCGCACTTGCCAAGAAGTTCAATGTGATGCAGAACGAGATTACCGGTTGCGCTACATACGGTGGCCACGGTGAGCAGATGGCAGTGTTCGGTTCGCACGTGACCGTTGCCGGCCGCAAGCTGACCGACATCATCGGTACCGATGAATTCCCCGAGGCTGAGTGGGAAGAGATGAAGACCGCCGTCACGAAGGGTGGTGCCAAGATTATCGAGCTCCGCGGACGCAGCTCTTTCCAGAGCCCCGCTTACCTCTCTGTCGAGATGATTCGCGCAGCCATGGGCGGCGAACCGTTCCGTTTCCCTGTCGGCACCTACGTGAAGACCGACAAGTATGACCACATCATGATGGCCATGAAGACCACGATGGACAAGGACGGTGCACACTACGAAGTCCCGCAGGGCACAGCAGAAGAGAACGCTAAGCTGGATCAGAGCTACGAGCACCTGTGCAAGATGCGCGACGAACTGGTGACGCTGAACATCGTTCCTCCCATTGCAGAGTGGAACAAGATCAACCCGAACCTCTAATCTGTCCGGGCAGAAAAACAAAGGGAAGTCGCATCGGCTTCCCTTTTTTGTTTCTGAATGGTGGTTATGTGAAAAAGAAATGCTATCTTTGCAGACAGTTATGTCGTGGAAAAAGAAATACCGCTGCAAAGAATGCGGCTACGAAGCAGAAGTCTACGAGGGGAAAGGTCTCTTCGGACAGCACATCACGGCGCTTTCGTGTCCCGACTGCCACCGCATCGTGAACATCGTTGTGGGGGGCGTCATCGGTGATGTGGCCCCGTCGTACCAGAGCGAGGTAGGCCGCCTGTGCCTGCATTGCGGCAGCGACCGTGCACGTCCGTGGGACATGCGCACCTGTCCGCGCTGCCGGGGCGAAATGGAAGAAACGGACGAGCGCGAGTTCTGGACCTGATTCTTCATACAGAAGAACTGTTTTATTGACAAAATAGCAGAAGAACTATTGAATAGAACTATGTGTTTCTTTCTGTAAATTCACAGAAATTAAGACAAAAAACAAATTATCGCAAATAAAAAGTCATTTCTGCGGCTATTATTTGATTATATTTGCACATTTTGGTGACAAGTCATAGCCTTTGCGCTCGCTACATCTGCCCGAACGACTTTTTCAGCATGGTGCTGCTCTCGCCGAGCATACTGATGAACTCCTGCGCAGACCGCTTCAGGTAGTGGTTCTTCAGCAGGTGGACGCAGCCTACCATGTCGTAGCCAGACTCGTTTGTCTCCTCAATGGGGATGGCGCAGAGCCCGTGCTCGCCCACCACGGTGCTCTCGCTGAGCACGGTGACGTAGTTCGACTCGCGCAACAGTCTGAAAATGAGATAGACCGTATTCATCTCGACCTTTATTCTGTAATGATAGCCCGTACCGGCCAGGATGCGGTCGAGGGCGTTGCGCGCCTGCAGTCCGCGCCGGGGCAGGGCGAGGTCGTACCGCTGCAGTTCTTCGAGGGTGATGGTCTTACGGCCTGCCAGGGCATGGCGTTCGTCGACAATGGCTGCCAGACGGTTGTGGAACAGCGGGCGGCTCTCGATGCGCGGATTGCCAACTAATGGCCTGAAGGCCAGCACGAAGTCGAGTTCATGGTGCGACAGGCGTTCCATGAGGTCTGCCATGGACGACTGGCTGACGTTCATCTTCACGTGAGGATAGCGTCGGAGGAATGCTGTCAGCGTCTCGGCCATGATGCTGGTGAAGGAGAAGGTGACGCCGATGTTCAGTTCTCCGCCCTCCAGGTTCTTCAGTTCGTCGAGCCTGAGCAGGCAGTTGTCGGCCGAGCGGAGGGTCTCCTTGGCCAGCGGCAGCAGTGTCTGTCCTGCTTCTGTGAGTGTTACTTCTCGGCTGTTTCTCAGGAAAAGAGGCTGGTTGAGCTCGCGTTCGAGCATAAGAATCTGCTGCGAGAGTGTGCTTTGCGTGATGAACAGATCGCGGGCTGCCGCCGAGAAATTCAGTGTCTCAGCTACGCGCAGAAAATATTTCAGTTGTCTTAGTTCCATAACAACGTGTCGTCTTTTGATGATCGCAGAGGAATTGTCGTCTGCAAATATACGCATTTTCTCGTGAACACCGTTGTGATTATCCGTTTTTTTTGTTTTCATCTTGTCTGTCTATCGGTTTTTTCGATAGCTGAAATCGCCGTTTCGTGCTTTGCTGCCATTGCGAATTATCATAAAAAAAGATTGCACGAATCACTAATCCGACGTACCTTTGCAAGCGAAAAGAAATAGTAAAGAAAGTAACGTCTAACATTTAAAGATTAAGTATTATGGGTAACATTTCATTCATCACAACAGCAGCACTCGGTGCCATGCTCTTGGTAGGTTTCGTATTCTCTATCTGGTATGCACGCCATGACAACATGGACGTGATTTAAGGTAAACAAAAGATATATTTTGCAGGGAAGTCTGGGCTGTGGCGGTTGAAACGCACAGCTCAGACTTTTTTGTTCTGCAGACCGCAGGCTGTGCCCGTGAGCAAGTGGCAGTTTGATTGGGTGGGCAAGATGCTTTTCCGGGTCCTCAAAACAAGTCTGGAAACAGGAACTGGGAACCTACAATGACAGCTTGAAAAGCAGTGGGAGAAAGCTGAATCGAACCTTTTGTGTTAAATATTTGTAAAGTTTTAGCCAAAAACAAATGGTTCGCGCGCTATTAGAAAGAAAAGCCGTACCTTTGCAACCCGATTGTAGTGGGGCCGCTTTGAACCCCCGAGGGCAGCGTGTAAATAGCAGCCTTTGCAGGAATGCGAACGTTGTGGTTTGTGAATCGTTGCTCACTGGCAGGCGGAGAGTCTGCTCGCTTCCAGGTGCGTGAAGCCAGGCGCGGTCGGATGGCGACATATCCGTATGTAGAAAACGTTTTTAATTATTTATTCATTCAACAAATGGACACTTTAAGTTACAAGACTATTTCCATTAACAAGGAAACAGCGAAGAAAGAGTGGGTGGTTGTTGACGCTACCGACCAGGTGGTGGGACGCCTTGCTTCGAAAGTAGCGAAGTTGATTCGCGGAAAGTACAAGCCCACTTTCACCCCGCATGTAGACTGCGGTGACAATGTGATTATCATCAATGCCACGAAGGCTTACTTCACTGGCAAGAAGGAGACCGACAAGGTCTACACCCGTTACACTGGTTATCCCGGTGGCCAGCGCTTCAACACGCCGGCTCAGCTGCGCACGAAGGAGTTCGGTATGGACCGCATCCTGCGCCACGCCGTGAAGGGCATGCTGCCGAAGGGCCGTCTTGGCCGTCAGTTGCTTGACAACCTCTTCATTTACAATGGCACCGAGCATCCGCACGAGGCTCAGAAGCCGAAGGCTATTGATATTAACCAGTATAAATAAGAATAAGGTAAGATGGAAGTAATTAACGCAATAGGTCGCCGCAAGAGTGCTGTCGCTCGCGTGTATGTAAGCGAAGGCAACGGTAAGATCACGATCAATAAGAGAGACATCACGGAGTATTTCCCCTCTGGTATCCTGCAGTATGTGGTGAAGCAGCCGCTGAACCTGCTGGAGGTCGCCGAGAAGTACGACATCAAGGCCAACCTCGACGGTGGCGGTTTCACAGGCCAGAGCCAGGCTCTGCGTCTCGCCATTGCCCGTGCACTGGTTAAGATTAATGCAGAAGACAAGAAGAACCTGAAGGATCACGGTTTCCTGACCCGCGACAGCCGCGAGGTGGAGCGCAAGAAGCCGGGACAGCCGAAGGCTCGTCGTCGCTTCCAGTTCAGTAAGCGTTAATATTTATCTGACGACTGTCTGCTGGAATCAGAATCATTCCGGCTGGCAGCTGTCGATGAATAACTGGACGATGTTTAGTATCTAAACCGCTGAGACTTGCCATGTCGAAGGCTTCGGTCGTGTCAATTACTCAGCAGTTGGTTCTAACGGAAAAAGAATTCAAAAGAAAGTAAACAACAAAACAAAAAGCATTTTAAGAAAAAATGGCAAGAACAAATTTTGATATGCTGCTCGAAGCTGGCTGTCACTTCGGCCACCTGAAGCGCAAATGGAACCCCGCCATGGCTCCTTACATCTTCATGGAGCGCAATGGTATTCACATCATTGACCTGCACAAGACCGTGGTCAAGATCGACGAGGCTGCAGAGGCACTGAAGCAGATTGCTAAGTCGGGCAAGAAGGTGCTCTTCGTTGCAACGAAGAAGCAGGCCAAGGACATTGTTGCCGAGAAGGCTACAGCCGTGAACATGCCTTACGTCATCGAGCGTTGGCCGGGCGGCATGCTCACCAACTTCCCCACCATCCGCAAGGCCGTGAAGAAAATGACCACCATCGACAAGCTGATGGAGGACGGAACATACGGAAACCTTTCCAAGCGCGAGATTCTGCAGATTTCACGTCAGCGCGCCAAGCTTGAGAAGAACCTCGGTTCAATCGCTGACCTGACCCGTCTGCCGTCTGCTCTGTTCGTCGTTGACGTCATGAAGGAGCACATTGCCGTGAAGGAAGCTAACCGTCTGGGCATCCCCGTGTTCGCTATTGTCGATACCAACAGCGATCCGAACAACATCGACTTCATGATTCCTGCTAACGACGATGCCAAGGACAGCATCGAGGTAATCCTGAATGCCTGCTGCACCGCCATCGCCGAGGGCTTGGAAGAGCGCAAGGCTGAGCGTGCCGACGAGAAGGCCGCCAAGGAGCAGAGCGAAGAGGCCGAAGAGGCTCGCCCCCGTGCTCGCCGTGCCCGCAAGAGCGACGACGCTTCCAAGGCTCCCGTAGCCGAGGAGGAAGCTCCCGCTGCTGAGGAAGAAGAGGCTCCCGCCGCAGAGTAATCATCAATTTTCAAGAACTGTAGTTACCGGAACGCCACGAAATGACGGTATAACGGAAAACATGATGTCGTAACAACGTCATGACAGAAAACCGTAACAACGTCATAACGAAAATCCGGAACAACGAAAAAACCATTAAAAAAGAAAAAGAATTATGGCTTACAAACCAAATATGGAAGACATCAAGAAGCTCCGCACGATGACAGGCGCTGGTCTGGCTGACGTGAAGAAGGCCCTGACAGAGGCCGAGGGAGACTTCGACAAGGCTAAGGAACTGCTCCGTGAGCGCGGACTGGCCATCGCTGCCAAGCGTTCCGACCGCGAGACATCGAACGGTTGCGTGCTGGTGAAGAAGGTGGAAGGCTTCGCTGCCATGGTGGCTGTGAAGTGCGAAACCGACTTCGTGGCCAACGGTGCCGACTTCATCGCCATGACACAGGCTATCCTTGACGCTGCCGTTGCAGCCAAGGCCAAGACGCTCGACGAGGTGAAGGCTCTCGACATCAACGGACAGAAGGCTGAGGAAGTGGTTACACAGCGTTCGGGTATCACCGGTGAGAAGATGGAACTCGACGGCTACAACATCCTCGAAGGCGACAACATCGAGGTTTACGACCACATGGGCAAGCACATTCTCTGCACCATGGTTCAGACCAGCAAGGAGAACGTCGACGCCGGACACAAGGTTGCCATGCAGGTGGCTGCCATGAAGCCCGTGGCTCTGAACGCCGAGAGCGTTGATCAGGCTATCCTTGACGAAGAGTACAAGACAGCCGTCGAGAAGACCAAGCTCGAGCAGGTGGAGAAGTACGTTGAGTCTGTTCTGAAGAAGAACGGCATCAACCCGAATCTTGTGGACAGCGACGACCACATCGAGAGCAACATCAAGAAGGGCTGGCTCACAGAAGAGGAGGCTCAGAAGGCTCGCGAGCTGAAAGAGAAAGCTGCTGCCGAGAAGGCTGCCAACCTGCCTGCTCAGATGATCGAGAACATCGCCAAGGGCCGTGTGGCCAAGTTCCTCAAGGAGAACTGCCTCGTTGACCAGGAGTTCCAGTTCGGCGACGGCGACAAGGCCACCGTATCGCAGTGGCTTGCCGCTCAGGACAAGGATCTGAAGGTTGTCGACTTCAAGCGCTTCACGCTTGTTGCAGAGTAATTCATATTACTATATCATAAAAAGAATCGGCATCGCACTACGCGATGCCGATTCTTTTTATGCTCAAACTTGTCTTCGACAGCATCTACAGGAAGTCCTATGACTACAAGGTTGAGCCTTTCTTATCTTCTACGGGATTATATGCGTCACCATGAAAGTTAAGATTTACAACTTAACATGAATTAAGAATAAGCAACTTCGCGTTTCTTGACGCGTACTGATTTTTGCGCTATCTTTGCACCGTCAAATCATTATTAGTTCTTATGGAGACAAAAGAAATTATCAGAAGCATTCGAGAGAAACACAATCTGACGCAAGAGCAGTTTGCTGAACGTGTACATGTAACCCGTCAGGCAGTAAGCAGATGGGAAAATGGCGAGACACAGCCGGATACTGAGCAGTTGAAGACTTTGTCGAAAGTGTTTGGTGTATCCATCAATACGCTGCTCGGATCACCCCAGACCTTGTACTGTCAATGCTGCGGAATGCCGTTGTCGGACGATACGATGATTAGTCGTGAGTCGGATGGACGTTTCAACGAAGACTATTGTAAATGGTGCTATGCAGATGGTAGCTTCACTTATAAGGATAAAGAATCCTTACTCGACTTCCTCGTCAGTCACATGCCCAATCCCGACAATCTGTCGGAAATCGAACGGCGCCGACTCTACGACTCACACCTCTCGATGCTGAAGCACTGGCGATAGAACGGAATGTCTGTCAGTGGGATATACCTTGGAAAAGCAAAGAAAAAATCATTTTTCTTTGCTTTTCGCTTTGTTTATGCTACCTTTGCACATTATTATATATGAAAGAAGTAGCGTTTATAAACAAATAATTCAAGATATGAAGATATTTGCCGTAGGAATGAATTACCTCCAACACAATAAAGAGCTGCATGGCGCGTTATATAAACCAGAGGCACCTGTCATCTTCACTAAGGCCGACTCAGCCCTGCTGAAGGACGGGAAACCATTCTTCCTACCCGACGATCTGGGGCGTGTGGACTATGAGACGGAACTGGTGGTGCGTATTTGCCGACTGGGAAAGAGCATACCCGAGCGTTTCGCCCATCGCTACTACGACGCTGTCACCGTGGGCATCGACTTCACTGCGCGCGACCTGCAGCAGCGATTCAGGCAACAGGGCCTTCCGTGGGAGCTGAGCAAGGGCTTCGACGGCTCGGCGGCCATCGGCGAATGGGTAGAGAAGGAAAAGTTCCTCGACGTTCAGGCCTTGCGCTTCCACCTTGACATCAACGGGAAAACGGTCCAGGAAGGCTGCACGAACGACATGCTCTACAAGATTGACGAGCTCATCAGCTACATCAGTCGCTGGTTCACGCTGAAGACGGGTGACCTTCTCTACACGGGAACGCCTGCCGGTGTGGGCCCCGTCAGCGTCGATGACCATCTGGAAGGATGGATAGAAGACCGTAAAGTACTGCAATTCAACGTAAAATGAGAAGACTATACATAGCCACTCTGCTGCTTCTGCTGAGCTGCACCATTTGTTCAGCGCAGAAGCGGTTCTTCAACCTCACAGCCGACGAGGTGAAGATTGACTCCGTGTTGCCCTTGTTCACACACGCCATACAACTCGACGAGCATTATGCCGACTCGGTGTATACTGCAGAGATACTCTATCCGGAGTTCATCGACATGTCCGATGCTGACATCGAGCGCTACGGAAAGCTGAGTGGCGAGCCCCTGCCGTCCCTGCCAAAGGTGAAGGCTTCCATGCTGGTGGACCGCAAACTGGGTGTGCTTCGGCTGTCGTTCATGCCCTTGGTGGAGCGCGACGGTAAGTTGAAAAAGCTGGTGAGCTTCATGCTTGACGTGAAGAGCACGGCTAAGAAGAGAACAGTCCGGCGGCTGAATGCCGCTACACGCAGCAGCGCTTCGTCGCGCTATGCCGACCATTCGGTGCTGGCCAGTGGCAAGTGGGCGAAGATCAGAGTTCCGGAATCGGGCATCTACCAGCTCACCGACGCACTTGTCAAGAAAGCTGGGTTCAGCGACCTGAGCAAAGTGAAAGTCTACGGTCACGGTGGCGCCCTGCTCAACGAGGAACTTGATGCCGACGAGCTGGCTGCGAAAGATGACCTGAAGGAGGTTCCGCTTTGCATTGTGGGCAACAAACGATTGTTCCACGCACAGGGCCCCGTCTACTGGGACGAATGGACGCAGCGTCGTGTCCGCAATCCCTATTCCGACTACGGCTACTACTTCATCACACAGAGCGACGACACACCGCAGACCATCGGGCAAGAGGATTTCGTCAAGCAATGTCAGAACGCTGACGACCGCCTGAACGTGCTCTACGAAAAGGACCAGTACGCTTGGTATCACGGCGGCCGCCGCCTCTACGAGAAGGACCCCATCGGCAACAAGGAGTCGAAATCGTACAAAATCAAGACTTCAGCGCACACCACCAGTGGCATCCTGACCGTGGCAGCATCGGCCAACATCACGTCGGACGTCATGGTTTCGCTGAACGGTGTTGAGCTCGACACGCTGACCGTGCGCGTGAATTATCGTGGCGGAACGAACGACAACCACGACAAAGCCAACGACCGCACGCGAACGTTCGTCGTTGACAACCTTCAGGAAGAGAATACCATTACGCTGGCCAACCAAGGCAACAGTCAGGTGCGCCTCGACTACATCAACATCCGATACGACACACCTGCACCTCTGCCCGATCTCGCTGCAACCACATTCAGCGAACCGGAGTACGTCTATAACATTACGAATCAAGACCTGCACGCCGACAGCAACTACCAGATGGTCATCATCATTCCGACCAGCCAGAAATTGCGTGCTCAGGCCGAACGACTGAAGGCTGCCCACGAACAGCATGACGGTTTCCGGGTCAGGGTGGTGCCTGCCGACGAACTGTTCAACGAGTTTTCCAGCGGCACGCCCGACGCCAGTGCCTACCGCAACTACCTGAAGATGCTCTACGACCGTGCCGACACAGAGGCGCAGATGCCGCAATTCCTGCTGCTCTTCGGCGACTGTGCCTTCGACAACCGCATGCGCACCTCTCACTTCAGCATGTATTCTCCCGACGATTTCCTGTTAGCCTACGAGAGTGAAGATTCATACAGCGAGATTTTCTGCTACACCGATGACGGCTATTTCTGCAATCTCGACGACGGCGAAGGCATATCCCCCATCTACTACGACCTTCCCGACGTCTCCGTCGGCCGTTTCCCTGTGCGCAATGAGGCGGAAGCCAAAGTCATGGTCGATAAGACCATTGCCTACATGGAAAACAAAAACGCCGGACCGTGGCAGAACGTCGTCATGTTTATGGGCGACGATGGCAACAACAACACGCACATGAGCTCCTCTTACACCATTTCGAACGAGACACAAATGAATGCGCCGGGCCTGCACGTCAAGCGCGTATTCTGGGATGCCTACGAGCGCATCGCCTCGAGTACGGGCTTCACCTATCCCGATGCCAAGGACGCCGTCGTGCAACAGCAGCAGAACGGTGCCCTCATCATGAACTACATGGGACACGCCACGCTGCGACAGCTGTCGCACGAGACTGTGCTGACCATCGACGACTTCCAGACATTCACCAACACCAACCTGCCCCTATGGATAACTGCAGCCTGCGACGTCATGCCCTACGACGGCTACGACGAGAACATCGGCGAGGCTGCTGTGCTCAATGCCAAGGGGGGCGCCGTTGCCTTTTTCGGAACCGTGCATACGGTGATTACGAACAAGAACACGGCCATCAACCGAGTCTTCATGAGAAAGCTGCTTTCAAAGGAAAACGGCAGCTATCCGACCATCGGACTGGCGCAGCGTCAGGCCAAGATACACCTGATGACCCGTGGTGACATCTACGACACAACCGTCAACAAGCTGCAATACCAGTTGCTGGGCGATCCCGCCCTGAGACTGCACCTGCCGGAACACCTTGCCGTCATCGACGAAATCAACGGCCAGAAAGTCGGTTCTCAGGAAGTACAGATGCTGAAAGCCGGTTCCGTAGTGACCGTGAAAGGCCATCTGGAACAGGGCGGAAGCCCCCTGACTTCGTTCGACGGACAGGCCACACTGACCGTGAGAGATGCTCGCGAGCACATTGTCTGTCGACTGAACAACACCATCGCCAACGAGGGTTCGTACACTGCTTTCGAGTACTACGACTATCCGCGAACGCTCTTCATGGGAACAGACAGTCTCAAGGCTGGGCAGTTTGAGTTCACTTTCGCCGTACCGCTCGACGTCAACTACAGCGAAGAGACCGGAATGATGAATGTCTACGCCGTCAACAAAGAAAAGACGCTGGCTGCCAACGGCTATACTGACCTCTACCAGGTGGGCGGATCGGATGCCATCAACAACGACTCCATCGGACCGAGCCTCTACTGTTACCTCAACTCGCCCGACTTTGTCAACGGAGGCGAAGTGAACAGCTCGCCCTTCTTCGTTGCCGAAATCAACGACAAGGACGGGCTGAACACCACGGGAAACGGCGTCGGACACGACCTGGAGCTGGTCATCGACGGACAGATGAGCCGCACGTACGTGCTGAACAACACGTTCAGCTTCGATTTCGGTACCTACACCTCGGGCAAGGCCACCTACCAGATACCAGAACTCGACGAGGGCATGCATACTCTCCGGTTCAGGGCGTGGGACATCCTGAACAACCAGTCCACGGCCGAGCTCGCATTCAAAGTGGTGAAAGGGCTCAGCCCAACCATCGGAAACATCAGCGTCAGCGAGAATCCGGCCAAGTCGAGTACCACTTTCATCGTCACCCACGACCGCAGCGGCAGCCGTTTAGACGTGGACATCGAGGTGTTCGACATGAGCGGGCGGCTGCTCTGGCGCCACAGCGACAGCGGCGTTCAGAACACGGGGACCTTCACCTACGAATGGAATCTGACAACCGACAGCGGCGGACAGCTGCAGACGGGCGTCTACCTCTACCGCGTGCGTCTGAGCAGCGACGGCAGCGGCAGCACGTCGAAAGCCAAGAAACTTATCGTCATCAACAAATAGGCACTAACAAACAAGCAAATAAAACAGAAACACGAAAAAGACAATGAAAGAATCGAACACAGATAGACAGAAACGCACCGCATGGTACCTCTGGCTCTTGCCCCTGCTCGTACTGGCCTTTGTGCCAACGACCCTGTCAGCTCAGGACAAGGAAGACATGTTCAACCCCGTGAACGCTTCGGTGACATCGCTGACCATTGCACCCGATGCGCGTGCTGCCGGTATGGGTGACGTGGGCGCGGCCACCGATCCCGATGTGAACTCGCAGTACTGGAACCCTGCCAAGTATCCGTTCACCATCAGTCGGGCAGGTGTCTCGCTGAACTATACGCCGTGGCTGCGCCAGCTCGTCAGCGACATCGACCTGGCCAACCTCGCAGGCTACTATCGCATCGGCGACCGCAGTGCCGTTTCGGGTTCTATTCGCTACTTTTCGCTCGGCGAGGTCTACACGTCGCAGGACGAAGGGGCCATGACCATCAAGCCATACGAGATGTCTATCGACGCTGCCTACTCCATGATGTTCAGCGAAACGTTCTCGATGGGTGTCGGTCTGCGATGGATCTACAGCGACCTGACCTACGACTACACCGACGACACCACGCCGGGCTCTGCCTTTGCCGCTGACATCTCTTTCTACTACAACAACTACTTCAACCTCGGGGCGCGCGAATGCCAGCTCGGTCTGGGTATGAACATCTCGAACATCGGTAGCAAGATTACCTTCGGAGGCGACGACAACAGCGAATTCATACCCACCAACCTGCGTCTTGGCACCTCGCTCATGATACCTGTCGACGAATACAACCGCTTCTCCATATCGGCCGATGCCAACAAACTGCTCGTGCCCACCTATCCGAAGCAGAACGAAGGCGAATCGACCGAGGACTATCAGGAGCGCGTGCAGAAGGACTACTACGACATTTCGTCCATCAACGGCATCTTCAAGAGCTTCGGCGACGCTCCGAACGGCTTCAAGGAAGAGTTGCAGGAAATCAGCTGGAGCGTCGGAGCCGAGTACGTCTACCACGACCAGTTCTCCATTCGCGGCGGCTATCACCACGAAAGCGAGAACAAGGGAAACCGTAAGTACTTCACGCTCGGAGCCGGTTTCCGCATGAACGTCTTCAGTCTTGACGTAGGATACGTCATCGCTACGGCAAAGAGTAACCCGCTCGACCAGACGCTGCGCTTCACATTGGCGTTCGACATGGACGGCATCAAGGACTTATTCAAATAAACAACTATGAAGATAAGAGTAGGAATGGGCTTCGATGTCCACCGTTTGGTACAGGGGCGCGACCTCTGGCTGGGCGGCATCAAAATAGAGCATACGCTGGGGCTGCTGGGACACAGCGATGCCGACGTGCTGATTCACGCCATCTGCGACGCGCTGCTCGGCGCGGCCAACATGCGCGACATCGGCTATCACTTCCCCGACACGTCGGACGACACGCTGAACATGGACAGCAAAATCATCCTGCGCGAGACCATGAAGCTGATAGCCGACAAGGGATACAGGCTCGGAAACGTTGACGCAACCATCTGTGCCGAACGCCCGAAAATCAATCCGCACGTGCCGGCCATGCGCAAATGTCTGGCCGAGGTGATGCAGACCGACGAGGACAATATCTCCATCAAGGCCACCACAACGGAGCGGCTGGGCTTCACGGGACGCGAAGAGGGCATCAGCGCCTACGCCGTGGTGCTCATCGAGAAAGATTCCTGAGGCTAACGGTACTTATCCTTCGCTGAAATAACGTAACGGCTGAAAGACAGTTCCTGCACTTGCAAGGCTGTCTTTCAGCCGTTTTCGTTTGCTTTCAGATCCTTGTCCCGACTGTCTGTGGCGCCTTCTTTCGGATGATGACCGAGGTCCGTGAGTCGGGAAGCGAATCATCCGTGAAGACGTTGCGTTCTTTCTGTTTTTCAGTAAAACCGCGCGAAAAGTTACTGTTTTACACTCTGTTTACGGGCACAATTCTTGATTTACGTCAAGAAAGCATAAATTCCTGATAAATTATCATGTAAATTCATTGCAGATAAAGAAAAACCTCGTACCTTTGCATTGTCAAAAGGTTAATAGATTGTTTAGGTTAGTAGTAATAGATTTAGGTTTTTAGTTATTAGATTAAGGTAAGTTTTCATGATTGTTGAAATGGATGACAATGGAAACCGTGAGGCTTTCATTTAATCAGAAAAGGATTTTTAGTTAAACATAGTTGATACGTTGCAGCTCGTTGAGAGTTGCAGCGTGTTTTTTTTGTGTGCCATGGCTCGTCCGGAGCGCAGTCTGCGGACCGTGGCTTGCGCAGTGTCTGTCAACAAAACTTACCTAAAAATCCTGTCGGATTTTTTTCTCATTTTAGAGACTGAAACGCTTCTCAAAAGGTGAAAAATCCAAACAAAAAGAGCTCAAAAAGCTTACAGTTTTTCAAAATGGGCCATTTTACATCGCAGAATGGCTCGTTTTGACGAGCAGAATGATTCATTTTGGCGCGCAAAAAAGCCCGTTTTCGTGTGCAAAATGAGTCATTTTGAAAGACTTAAAAATGTAAGGAAAACAGAAAGTGTTAGCTTTCAGCGTTTTAGAACATGCTCATATTTCGCGTGTACGCGTCCGTTGGGATTTTATTTTCAAACGATGGCACTCTCAGAAGGCTTTTTCGGCTTTTTTGTCGTGATTTTTCAGCGCATTCGCAATGTCACATTTCGTCCTGTCTCCACCTGCAGAAAGAATGTCGATTGCCGATGCTCCGATTACGATACCTGTCTGTCAGCCGTGGTGAAATGTTCCCGATCCTGACACCCGAAAGCTTCGCAGAAACACGAAATGCAGACGTGTGTCTCTCGGTAAGGCCGCGATGTGTTGGCGTTGACGAGCCTTCGCTTCACTTTTTCGTCAGCAACGATTAAACTCCCATGGACCTGTTGCATCCTATTCACGGACGTTGTCCGTCGGATTGCAGCTCTGTAGAGATGCTTCGTCTTCTCAGGCTCGACCTCAGAACGGCTCTGCGGCGACACGTCCTGTGAGTCGGAAGACCTGACGGACGAACCTCAAACCATTCAAAAAACAATACAAGCAGAAATGAAAAACAAAAAGGGCATTGGGCTGAAGTTGCAGCATGTGGTTATGAAACGAGTGTGTTGTGTTTTCTTGTTGGCTGTTGTCGGGGCCTATCCGTTCACTGCGAAGGGCGGGCCGGCCGTGAGTTTGTTGCAGTCGGGCAATGTTCCGGCGGAGAAGGCAGGGCTGACGAAACGTGAGAAACGGCCGCGCACGACGGAGACCGCTCAGCGTTCTTCGTACGAGATACCGCGGCTGACGGTCAGGCGTTCGGAGCAGATACTCACGAGAGAGGGCTACACCACGTCGTACAATGCCCAGACCAAGCAGGCCAACTGGGTGGCGTGGCATCTGACGCGCGAGCATACGGAGGGTGCATTCAGGCGCAAGGGCGTGCCTTACTACGACGCTGACGGGCAGGCCGTCGGCATCGGACGCGTGGACAAAGAGACGGTCAGGGGCTGCTATTTCGTTGACAGAAGCGTGAAACGGCCGCGGCAGGAGCACAGCGACTGGTCGGGCGCGAGGAAGCAGAACCTGAACCACGGCCATCTCTGTCCGGCTGCCGACAACCGATGGAGCAAGAAGGCCATGAACCAGTCGTTCCTGCTGACGAACATGTGCCCGCAGGACATCGACCTGAATGCCGGCGACTGGGAAAAGCTGGAGCGTCGCTGCCGTGGATGGGCGAAGCACTATGGCGACGTCTACATTGCTGCCGGTCCGGTCTTCTATGGCCGTTCCCGTCAGACGATGGGGAAGAACCGCATCGCTGTTCCGGATGCCTTCTTCAAGGTGGTGCTCTGCATGAAAGGAAAGCCGAAGGCCCTCGGGTTCATCTATCCGAACGACGGCACGCCGCACCCCATGGAGCACTATGTGATGACGGTCGACGAGGTGGAGCGCGTCACTGGCATCGATTTCTTCGCCCAGTTGCCCGACAACATCGAGCGAACCGTGGAGGCGACGGCCGATTTACGAAAGTGGTGACAGTCGGCAGCGCGAGTCCTTCTTATCGCTGTAGCTGCTTCTTGCGACTGTGCATCCTACCCGTTTCGTCGGTGTATTGCTCGATGACGATGCCCTGATGGGGACGGGTGGGGGAGAGACGGCGGCCTGAGAGGTCGTAGCACTGCCGTCTGACGGGTTCATCGGCCGTGACGTTGTTGATTCCCGAGGTCTGTGCCTCGGTGGCCTGCCATGCGTCTAAGCAGACGTCGGTGCCTGATGTGACGACGATGTAGATGGTCTTTGAACCGCTGAATTTCCCGGCATCCACCTGGACGGTGTAGTCGCTCATGTCGCTGGAGGAGATGTTGAAGGTAGCCGACGGCTTGGCTGCTTTTCTGCCAAAGCGAATCTCCACGGTGCCTTCGCCCTTGGCGCGCAGCATGAGGGAAGATGCACCCTTTGCGCCAAAGTCAACGCGTCGCACCTGGGTCCAATCGCCGGCCGACATCTTCACCTGCAGATTGCCCGACGCGTCGTTGCCGAGAGTGCTGATGCTGGTGTTCTTGCTGATGTTTGAGAAGTCTTCGTAGCTGATGCCTCCGCAGGTGGCCATGGTCTCAATCTCCTGCAGCTTGTAGGGGTTCATGGTGCCGATGGGCTCGGCACCCGTTCGTGTCAGCGTCATCTTGCCGATGGTCTGTGTGCTTTCGTTGACGGCCGCTTCGTCCACGCCGATGGAACGGTAGCCTGAGGCTTCGCTGTCCATGACTCCCCCTTCCTTCAGGCTCTGTTCCAGCAGTGTTGAGTGGTAGAACAGGTAGTAGTGGTTCTTGAACTTCTGCAGGTGAGTGTGGTTGTTGCCCCAGCCCATGCCGAAGTTGCCTTCGTTGGGCACATATTCACCGCGATAAGTCCAGGAAGCGGGGTCGAGCGGTGTGTCGCTGACCATATAACACATGCTGCACGACGAGGGAGCAGGCTGGCCGTTTTGCCCCTCGAAGCTGTTCCAGTCGTCGCGGTCGGACCATGACGTGTTGTACGTGTAGACGTAACGTCCGCCGATGATATTCAGCTCGCTGGCTTCAAACAGATAGGGAGCGGGCATGTTGACGGCCGAGCCGTCCAGACCGGTCATTGAAGGGTTCAGTTTGGCGATGCGCGAGTTGCCGGGCCACAGTTTCGAGCCTGTAGCCTGCGGGTCACCGCCGCCGAAAGCTATCCATCCTTGGCCGTTCTCGTCGATAACGGCTCCCGGATCGAATATCCAGTTGCAGGGTCTCACACCGGGTGTATTGCTGTCGATCATCGGTTTTGACAGGGGTGACTTCCATGGGCCGGTGGGCGACGGCGCTTTCAGCACGCCTACGCTGCCGCCGCTGTTGGCGAAGTAGAGGAAGAACTCGTCCTCGCCGTTGGCATTGGTGCGCCAGATGGCCGACGGCGCCCACGATGCAGCGAAGCGCCAGCCCCACGAGGAGCAGATTTTGCCCACGTCGATGGTGCCGTGGAAGGTCCAGTTGACCATGTCGTCGGTCGAGAAGACCACGAGCGACTTGATGTCTCCGTATCCGTTGCCGCCAGTCTTTCCGTTCTTGATGTACTGCTGGTGGTCGTTGGTGCCGTAGACGTAGAGTCGGCCGTTGTAGTCGATAGCTGTCGGGTCGGCGCAGAACACACATGGGCTGATGGGGTTGCCTTCACTCGAAGCCTTGTACTCTTTTTCCAGCGTCTGTGCGCTTGCCTGCATCCATGTTGTCACAAAGATTGCGGTAATGAATAGTTTCTTGAACATGTCAATTCTTCTGTTAATAATAAGTTTTTTTTCTGTAGGATAATGGAATTCTGCTGCAAAGTTACGAAAAATGGGTGAAATGTAAGAAGAACTTGATGATCTTTTCATGTATGCTTCAGTAGCCCCACTGAAGCGTTGGCTGTTTTTCAGAACCGATGAAAACAGAATGGGCAGCGGAAATGATTGAACCATTCCGCTGCCCATTGCATAGTTGGGGGATTGCCTGATGTGTGTTCGACGGGGCATTTCAGGCTGCCGATGAATGTCATGAAGGATTGTGACGGTGGCGCCTTGTCGTAGCTTTCCGTGTGAACGGCGTAGAACCTGATGCCTTGGTGATATCGTTTCCTGACTGTTCCTGTTTCAGGTAGATAACGGGAGCGTTGCTGGTGAAAGGCAGCATGGTTTGTTGCTAATCGGAGATTGTGATGATGAGCGACTTGTCACAGTTCTTCAGCAGTTCCACCATGCGTTCCTCATCAAGCGCAATGCAACCGCCTGTCCAGGTCTTGTGACCCTTGCAGTGAATGAAAATGGCACTGCCCTTGGGCCATATACATTCTTTGTTGAAGTCGGTGGCGATGCCGTAGTCGTATTCTGGCACAGTGTGGAACATGTCTTCACCGCCACATTGGTGGTGTACGGCCGCAGTGTCGATAATCTGGTTGTAGTATTCGCAGTTGTCATCGCAGGCGTAGATGCTGCTGGTCACGTTTATGTATGGAATCTTTGTCCCGGGGTTGGGCTTCACTCCGAAGGCCGACAGCACACGAAGCGTGCCCGTCGGGGTCTTGGCATCGCCTTCACCTTCTTTGCCGAGACCGTTTTTGCCGATATAAACACTGGTGGTAAACAGTACTTTCCCGTTAACAGTCAGACGCGCGGTGGCTTCGCTGCCATGCACGTCGTAGATTTCCAGGAGCTGTCCCGTCTCAGTCTTGTTTTCGTTCTTTGAACACGAACCTATCAACATACTTGCTGTGCAAATAGCAAAGAGGGCAAGTCCTCTTGAAATACGAGTGGCTTGCCACCATTGTTTCAATTGTTTCATTTCATCACACTTTTCGATTTCTATGCCGCGAGTGCTATCAAGTGGCTTGCTGTCTCATTCGGCTGACAGGCTCGAATTGCAGGTTGCGGTGCGCTTGTGCCTGATTCGCCGTTCCGTTCTACCATGCTTGATAGTATCGGGGGCTCACTTTTGGGCTGATTGTGTGTTCCATACAATCTGGTTTCCGTTTGCAAATGTACTAAATCTTTGTGGAATGGCAAAGTTACATCCTTTTTTTTACATTTTTCACTCATGTAATCGCTGATTACTGAACTGTTTTTGTGCTTTCTTTCTTTTGAACGGAAGAAAGCAGAAGTCTCTGAAAGTGGGTAAAGGATGATACGGTAAAAGTTATAGAAAAGAAAGAAAGCCGCCACGGTGGAATCCGGACGGCTTTCTTAGGCTTAATGCTTATTTTGCAGATGTTCTACTCCACGGTAGCGTAGATGTTATCTGAGGTCTTGCGAGTGGGATAGAGCTTGATGGTCTTACCCACGGCTGAGATGTTCGCGCCGTTTGCCGTCAGGGCAGTGAGGTCACCTCCGAGGTTAATGCCCCAGTCGTTGTTGGCGGTGAACTTCCATCCGTTGGCTGTGACGCCGGCATTGGTGATGACATAGCAGTAGTTCTCTGCATCCCATGTCATCTGCTGTGCATCGTCGGCAGCGTTCCATCCGTTGAAGTCGCCCACAAGGTTCATGTTCGTGATGCGTGTTCCCTTCAGTGTTCCGCTTGCCATGTTGGCCTCAATGTAGTAAATGCCTTCGCCTGCAGTGGCCTTGATGTTGCCGCCACCACCTTCTGCAAAGTCGCCGGTGACGCCTCCTGTGAAGGTTCCGAAGTTAATCTCGGTGCCCCAGTCGCCTGGAACCTTCTGGAACTTGAACTCGTTACCCCATCCGTTCGGATCGGCACAGTAGATGAAACCTGTGTAGATGCCGCTCTCGTCGGTCAGGGCGAGCTTCTGTTCGGCTGCGCCCCATCCGTCGGTGGCTCCGATGAAGTAGATATACGGATCGAAGTTGAGCGGAGTGATGGTGTAGGTCATGTCGAGCGCATTGATTTGGAAGCGGTAGTACTTGGCCGAGCCGTCCACGTGGAACGAGTGGTCGCCGTCAAGATTGTAGCGGCGGTCGTAAGAACCGCTCATGTCTTCGCTGGCACCGGTTGTTCCGAAGAGCTGTTTCCAGTCGCCGGCATCGATGGCATCGAGTGCATCACCGTCGCCGAAGGCGAACCAAAGATCTTTGCCACCAGTCAGCACGTAGGTGAATACGGGATCTTCGAAGACATCCTTGTCGCTGTGAGAGAACTTCTGGCTCTTGCTGCTGCCCCATTCACCGTTACCGCCTACGAGATAGTAGTTTTCGGCTATGTTGACAGCTTCCACTTTGAAGGTCTGTTCCATCATGTCGATGGTGACACGGATCTTCTTCGCTCCGGCAGGAACGCAGAACGAGTTATCACCTCCCAGTTCGGAGCGGCGGGCAATCTTTCCTTCCTTGGCCTGGTTGTCGCCGCCCACGATACCGTAGAGCTGCGTCCAGTCGCCGTTACCGATGGCATCGCAAGCCTGATCGTCACCGATGGCGAACCAAGTGTCGCCTTCTGCGGCGTCGAAGGTAACGGTGAAGACAGGATCAACGTATACATCTTCGTCGCTATGAGAGAACTTGATGCTGCGGTCGGCAGCTGAAGCGGCCCAATCGTTAGGTCCGCCCACGATGTAGTAGGCAGGAGCAATCTCCAGCTTGTCGAGCGGCTTGAAGAGAATCTTGTGCGTGTCGAAATAGTTCTCGCCCGGTTTTCCGATAATAGCCACGGCATCACCATTGGTAACGGTGTACATAATGGTGCGGACATAGAGGTCTGTTATAGCGGGATTCTTAGTGACACCAAGATAATAGGCATCCTGTAGTGTCTTCGGACTGACATATATCGTGTTGTCATCGCCCATGCTGAGAGCATCGAGAGAGATTGATTCTTCGAAATTCTCGTCTCTTGAGAATTGTACAACAGCCTTTAGAACAGTATTGGCAGGCATCGCGCCTTCCTTCACGCTGGCAACGCCGATCATCAGAGGCGTTTCAGTGTTGTTCTCTTCATTGATATAGCTTTCAAGCCTGACCGTCACAGGAGCATTCTGGGTGCTGACGCTGACGGCATCGGCAGGAACGAGGCTCTCGGGCAGGTTGCTCTGAGGACCTATCAACGAGTCGAAATCCTCATTACAGCCCATGAGGACTGCGCTCAGGAGAGCCATCATATATATGCTTAACTTTTTCATAATTCTTGTTTTTTAGCTTTTAAAACACTCATTCGTTAATCGTGAAGTTGACGGTCTTCTTCTTCAGGTCTACCTTCATCGTGATGGTACCACCTGCGAAAGCACCGAAATTCCAAGAACCTTTGTAATACTTTTCCTTGTCCCACATGATGGAGCCTTCGTAGCTGCCCTTGTTGAATGTGCAGTCTACACCGGCATCAGCCTCCTGTGGTCCCATTGAGGTGAGGTCCCAACCGAGCAGCTCGCGATAGAAGCGGAACTGGAGCGGGTCGATGGCTGGAATCTCGAAGGTTCCGTAGTAAACGTCACTGCCAATCTCGTCGGGCTTCTCATACAGACGCCAGGGGATATAGGTATCCAGATTGCCTGCATTAGGAGTGGTCCAGCCGGTGGGATTACCCACCAGATAGATGTAGGCGGGGCTCTTCACGGCATTGTAGGCTGCCATGTGCTTGAATGTAACGTAGTTGCCCGAAACGATGCCAGTGTTGGGAATTTCCTCATTGTTGGCATTGACCAAACTGGAGTAGACGCGCATAGCCACTTCGCGGAAGCCCATGTCTACATAGCTGTCTGCATCTTTGAAACCATCCAAGTCGCAGATGGATTCGGCTATTTCATCGCCGCTGATGCTGGCTTTGCAAGTGGTGTAAGTAGTACCCAGATACTTAGGGGAGCCGTCGGCCAGTGTATTCCAAACGACGTTGCCGTCCTTCACCAGACCCACCTGAATATGGTAGGTTGCCAGTGCATTGAATCCGTAGTTGGGCTGTGACCATGTCAAGTTGACGTGGTTGCCGTCTGCCAGCTGGATATAATGTTCTGCAAACGGAGACGCATTAATCGTGAACTCCGTAGGCTGAGTTACTGTAGGGTTGCTGTCATTGTCATCGCTACACGATACAAGCATCGGCAAAGCGGCAACCATGGCTAACAACAAACTATTGAATATCTTTTTCATAATCTCTGTTTTTTTTCGTTTTCAACATGATTCCCGTCATCCATTAATAGCCAGGATTCTGAGTCAGGTTGGGATTGTTGGTCAAATCGTTATTTGGAATAGGATAGATGAAACGGAACTGAGGCAGGTTGTATTTGCCGAAGCGAATCTGGTCAATACGGGCACGTCCCTCGAACCAGAACTCGCGCGTCCATTCTTCCTCGATTTCATCCAGACTGTAAGAGTTATGCAGCGTAGCGTGAGCGCGATTGCGGAGTGCATCGATCTTCTCTTTGGCAGCATCCGTAGCGCCGTTCATGCGGGTTTCGGCCTCTGCGAAGGTGAGGTAAGCCTCAGCTATGCGCATCAGCGGCAGGTCGGTATCTACCTTTGCCAAAGCACTTGCAGGCTTTCCGTCGGAACGAACGTTGCGGAACTTCACGCAACCGTAGCCCTGTGTCTCTTGCGAGCGGTCAACGATGTCGCGCGAGAAGCCTGTCGTGTAGAACAAGGCACGGTCGTCGCCGGCAGCTGTTGTGATGTCTGTCAGGTTTGTTGTGGTCTCAGGGGCAGAAACACCCTTGCCAAAGAAGGCGTCAACCAGCTGACCTGTCACGGCCATACACTTACCCCATGACGCGTCGGTGCCTGAAGGAACGACGATATCCATGGCACTGGCATCTCGCTTGGCGTATGTGGACAGCACCAGGAAGTGCATGGAGCCATGGCTTTGCGTCTTGAGACCGTCGTTCAGGACGGGATAGATGTTCTCGAACTGTGCTCCGTTGGTGTCGTTGTCTGCCAGGAACAGCATCTGATAGGCAGAATAGCCGTTAGCTCCGGTGGTATTCAGATGGTAGTAGCCGTTGTTGATGACCTTCTCGGCATATTCCTTTGCCTTGGCCCACTGTGCCGTACCCGTATAAACCTCAGCGTTGAGGTAGAGGCGGGCGAGTAGCATCCAGTCAGCAACCTTGTCAACGCGTCCGTAAGTGTTGGAACCTGCATCGGCCAGATCGTTTTCAATCTCGAGCAGTTCTTTCTCAATGTAGCTGAAGTACTCAGGACGAGTGTAACGTATACCGGGTGTAAGGCTGACATGCTCAATGAAGGTTGCGTTGGCATATAAGTCCATTACATAATAGTAAAGCAAAGAGCGGATGAAACGAACCTCAGCACGTTTCTGCTTGATGTCTGTAGAGCCGTCGTCGGGCACTTCGTCAAGATAGTAATTGCAGAGCGTGATGGAGAAGAACAGACGGTAGTACAGTCCAACGGAGCTGGCGTTGTCGGCGTTCCAAGTCTTGTTCAGCAGCTCGGGCAGGCCTGTGTCGTCCCATTGCCAGCTGGCTTCTCCTGTCGGGAATTCGTTCATCTCCCAGCTCTTACGGTAAAGGTCCGAGCGACCTTCGTCGAGGTCTGCAATATCCTTGTCACCATCTGGTCCGACTTGTCCGGTCAGGACGAAGCTGGAATAGATCTTGTTGAGCAGTGCATTGGCATCCAGTTCACTTGTCTGCTGTGGGTTGATGTTATCAACGTGCAGGTCGTTGACGCAGGAGGTCATATATCCCATCGATAGCACGAGGGCTACTGCAGGGATTACTGATTTAAATATATTAAGTTTCATATTCATTATCCATTTTAAGTTGATTAGAAGTTCAGGTTCACACCAATGATACCAACAAATGGACGTGGGTAGATGTTGCCATCATAGCCACCATTGATTTCCGGGTCAAGACCCTTGTAGTCGGTGATGGTGAATACATTCTGAGCAGTCGCGTAGACACGTCCGCTGGCCTTCAGGCCGAACAGGCTGTCGAAAGAATAACCAAGAGTGATGTTGTCGCACTTCAGGAAAGATGCGTTCTGGATGTAGTAGTCGCTCAGGGCACCCTGAATGTTGGCTGTCTGCCAGTTCTTCGGACGTGTGATGTCCAGCACGTTGTGCCAGGCGTTGCCGATGAACAGCTGTGTCAGCGAAAGGTTGGAGTTTCCTGCCTCTACGCCATTGTACACATAGTTGTTGAAGCTTGCGCGCAGTGAGAATCCGAAATCCCACTTCTTGTACATCAGTTTTGAGGTGAAGCCCATCGTTACGTCGGGTGTACTCTTCTTGTAATAGTAGCGGTCGTCCTGATTGATGATGCCGTCTGCGTTGCGGTCTACATATTGACCGTCAATCGGCTGGCCGTTCACGTCGTAAACCTGCTGGTAGGTGTAGAAAGCCTCTACGGCATTGCCCACATGCCACGACTTGATACCGTCCGAACCAGAGTCACCAATGGCGAGTCCGCCGTGCAGAATCTTGTAGTCGTCTCCGCTGCTGGCCACCAGCTCGTCAATCTCGTTCTTGTTCCAAGTGAAGTTGTAGCCGATCTGCCAGTTCCAGTCTTTCGTCTGTACGGCGCGCCAAGTTGCAGCCACCTCGATACCGGTGTTGTGCAGCGAGCCGATGTTGCTGGTCACCTTGTTCGAGAAGTTGGTTCCCACGGGAATCACAACCGTGTTGATCAGGTCCTTGGTCTTACGATGATAGAAGTCGAAGTTCAAGGTCAGACGGTCGTTCAGGATTCCGAAGTCCAAACCGGCATTCCATGTGGTGGTCTTCTCCCAAGTCAGTGCGTTGTTGTAGGCATCCGGACGATAGGTGCGGCCATCGCTGTTGAACAGCGGATAGTAAGCGCCCTGTTTGTTGGGTGTATATGTAGGAATATAAGTATAGTCGCCGATTCCTTCCTGCTGACCGGTGATACCCCAGCCTGCGCGCAGCTTCAGGTCAGAAAGCCATTCGGCGTTCTTCAGGAACGCCTCGTTGTTGATTTTCCAAGCCAAGGCCACTGATGGGAACAGGCCCCACTGCTGGTTTTCGCCGCCGTTGCTGGTGATCCAGTTGAAGTGCGATGAACCGTCGGCACGCAGCGTTGCGGTGATCAGATAGCGGTCGAGCAGAGAGTAGTTCAGTCGTCCGAAGAACGAAACCAGATAGTTCTCCGTCTTGTAGAGCGTGGTTCCCTCGGAGGGCAGATACTCTTTGCCTGCCAGTGGGTTGCCGTCAGCGTCGACTTTCTGCGAAGTGGAGGGATAATAGCCCGTGTAGAAATAATCGTTTTTCTTGTGGAAGTGCTGCCACTCGTAGCCTGCCATGATGTCGAAATGATGAGCTTCGTTGAAGTCCTTCATGTACTGGGCATACATGTTGAGCGAGAGGTTGTAAGAGTCCTGCGTATTCCAGCCATAGTTACCATAATAATAGGTACCCGAACCGTAGGTATAAGGCGACTGTTCCTTGTTGCTCTTACCCGAGGAGATGTCCATACCGGCATTCAAGTGCAGGTGCAGGTCCTCGAAACCGTGAACCTTGTAGTCGAGTTCCAGGTTTCCGATCAAAGCCTTCGACTTTCCTTTGTCTGAGTAGTTGTTCAGAGCTGCAACAGGGTTGCCCGTAGCGTAAGTGTTGATGTTGGTTGTCCATGCCGAATCTTGCCAGTCGGCAGTACTTCCCCACTGCCAGTAGCCGCCGAAACCGTTGTTGGGATTCGAATCGTAGACAGGCTTCGTGGGATCCATGAACAGTGCACCGCCGATGGCCGAGCCGCTGTTGGCGTAGGTTGTCTTCGAATACATTCCCTTGGCGTTCAGGTTGACGGTCAGGTGGTCTTCAAAGAATGTCGGCGACAGGTTGATGCTGGCCGTGTAGCGCTGGTAGTTGCTGGTCTTCACCACACCGTTTTGGTCGGTATAGCCGAGGCTCACGCGGTAAGGCATGTTCTTGAAGCCGCCGCTGACGGTGATGTTATGGTCAGTGCTGATGGCCGTGCGGTAGATTTCGTCTTGCCAGTCAGTGTCGGCGAACAGGTGATTGCCGTTTGCATCGTAGTAGCCCAGATGTGTGTAATAGTCGCTTTCCAGGTATTCCTGCTCGGAGATGCCTTTTTGCTTCATGACCATATCCTTGACAAACGACTGGAATTCGGAAGAGTTCATCACGTCCATCTTGTTACGGACAGCACTTACCGAAACGTTGCCGTTGTAGGAGATGCTGGGCTTGGCGCCCTTGCGGCCCTTCTTCGTCGTGATGATGATCACACCGTTAGAAGCACGGCTACCGTAAATGGCAGTAGCCGAAGCGTCCTTCAGCACGGTGAACGACTCGATGTCGTTCGGGTTGACCAGAGAAAGGGGGTTCGAGGCGCCCTGCAGACCGTAGTTGTCCATGGCCAGACCGTCGATGACAATCAGCGGGTCGTTGGATGCGTTGAGCGACGAGCCGCCACGGATGCGGATTGTGGCACCGCCACCCGGCTCACCGCCGTTGTTGACGATGTTCACACCGGCCACCTTGCCCTGCAAGGCATCCTGTGCGCTCGTAATCAGACCGTGGTTCATCTCGTCGGGCTTGATGGCCGTGACCGAACCGGTCAAGTCGTTCTTCTTGGCGCGGCCGTAACCGATGACCACCACGTTCTCCAGCGTCTGAGTGTCGTCCTGCAACGTCACTGTTACATTAGAGGCAGCATTGACGACAGCTTCTTGGTAGCCGATATAGCTCACCGTGATCTTGTCGCCCTGATTAGCTTTGATAACGAAGTTACCGTCGAAATCGGTAATTGCTCCCGCCGCCTGTCCAACGACACGCACGGTAGCGCCGATAATGGGTTCGCCGGTAGCATCCTTCACATGGCCGTTCACAGTGATTTGCTGTGCGAAGGCCGAGGCTGAAAGGATGATCCCACATAGGAGTGCGAGCATCCTTAAAGGCAGTTTGAATTTTACCTGCTTCATCATTTTTAATTGTTTAAAGTTAGTTATTATTTCGTTATTCTTGCTTGTCAAAGCTTCGTTGACCATTGCCGCAAGGCAAGTCTTCCATTTTCTGGTTGCAAAAGTAATACATATTTAATTAGGTTGTTCAAAAAATTGAGCTAAATCAATGTTCTGCCATGTGCAAACGTTTGCATCTATAAAATAATATTAATAAATTTGTACACGCATGCACACATTCATATTTTACTTATCTTTGCAACGCAAACGCTAACAACATGAACGAGAAACAGAACATCACGATGAAGGATATTGCCCGCGAGCTGGGCGTCAGCGTGGCCACAGTCAGCAGGGCGCTGAAAGACAGCCCGCGCATCAGCGAGGAACAGCGCGAGCGAATCAAGCAATATGCCCGCGAGCACAATTTCTATCCGAACGTGTTGGCCGAGAGTCTGCGCCACAGTCGCGTTGCCCCGCAGAAGGTCATCGGCGTCATCATCCCGCAGATTGCGCACTACTACTTCTCGACCATTCTCTCAGGCATCGAGGAGCAGGCTGTCGTCCGCGGATACCGCATCATGGTGGCCCAGAGCGAAGAGCGCTACGAGCGCGAACGGCGCATCTGTGAGTCTTTCCTGCAGAACCGGGTCTGCGGCGTCATCGTGTCGCAAGCCAAGGACACCCGCGAGTACGGACACTTCCAGAAACTGCTCGACTCGGGTGTACCGCTCGTATTCTACGACCGCATCTGTACCGGCATCAACACCAACCGAGTGGTCGTGGACGACTACATGGGCGCCTTCACCGCCGTCTCGCACCTCATCGAAACCGGTTGCAGGCGCATCGCCTTCTACGGGTCGCCCATGCAGCTGGAGATTTCAAAAAACCGGTTCAACGGATACCACGATGCCATCGTCAAGCATGGGCTGGAATACGACAGCACGCTGCAGTACACGTGCGACAACCGGGCCGATGCCGAAGAACTGACCCCCCATGTGCTGCGCCGCGATGACCGTCCCGACGCCTTCTTCGCCGTCAATGACGACACGGCCATCGGTATTCTCTATACGGCCAAGCGCATGGGATTCAACGTGCCGAACGACATCTCCGTCTGCGGATTCACCAACGGCGAGCGCGCCATTGCCTGCGAACCCATGCTGACCACCGTCGAACAGCGCGGCCACATGGTGGGCGAAGAGGCGGTGGACATCCTCGTCAACCACGTAGAAGGCATCACGCCCATGGACAAGGTGGACAAGCGAGTGGTGCGGACGCGCCTCGTGGTGCGTGGAACCACGCGGCACTGAACAACGAAAAAGTATCAATTCAAAACATAAAAGACTATGAAAAAGAAACCGAATTTATCGTTCTGGTCCCTGTGGAACCTCTCCTTTGGGTTCTTCGGCGTGCAGATTGCATACGCACTGCAGAGCGGAAACATCTCAAGAATCTTCCGCACGCTCGGGGCTGATCCCCACTCGCTGAGCTTTTTCTGGATACTGCCGCCGCTCATGGGCATCCTTGTGCAGCCCGTCGTAGGCACGCTCAGCGACCGCACCTGGACCCGTTGGGGCCGCCGCATTCCTTATCTGTTCATCGGAGCCGCCGTGGCCGTGGCCGTGATGTGCCTGCTGCCCAACTCGGGCTCGTTCGGCATGCAGTCGGTCAACACCGTCCTCATCTTCGGCATCGTTGCACTGATGTTGCTCGACACGAGCATCAACATGGCCATGCAGCCGTTCAAGATGCTCGTCGGCGACATGGTGAACGAGGAGCAGAAGGCAAAAGCCTACAGCATCCAGTCGTTCCTCTGCAACGCCGGTTCCGTGGTGGGCTTCCTCTTCCCCTACATCTTCGCCGCCGTAGGCATAGCCAACGTGGCCGCACCGGGCATTGTGCCACCCTCGGTCGTGTGGTCGTTCTACATCGGTGCGCTCATTCTCATCCTCTGTGTCGTCTACACGACCTTCAAGGTGAAGGAATGGCCGCCGAAAGAGTATGCAGAGTACAACGGTGATGGTTCTTCCGATGCTGCCGATGCTACATCCCCCTCGGGGGCTTTGAAGGCCGACGCCTCCTCGGGCGACTCGGATGCCAACTGGATCACCCTGCTGAAGAACGCACCCTCCACGTTCTGGAAGGTGGGACTCGTGCAGTTCTTCTGCTGGGCTGCCCTGCTCTACATGTGGACCTACGTGGTCGACGCCGTGGCCGAGACCGTATGGAACGAGACCGACGCCGCCTCCGAGGCTTATCAAGTGGCTGGCAACTGGACGGGCGTGCTCTACGCCATTCAGGCCATGGGCAGCGTGGTCTGGGCTACAGTCCTTCCACGCTTCAAGAACACGAAGCTGGCCTACGCCGTCAGCCTTGCGCTCGGCGGACTGGGCTTTGCGCTCATCCCCTTCTGCCCCGGTCAGTTCCTGCAAATCGTTCCCTTCCTGCTCATCGGATGCGCTTGGGCTGCCATGCTCGCCATGCCTTTCACCTTTGTTACCAATGCTTTGCAGGGCTATGGGCACATGGGCGCCTACCTGGGCCTGTTCAACGGAACCATCTGCCTGCCCCAGATCATTGCTGCCATCTGCGGCGGAACGATACTGAATCTTGTCGGCGGACATCCGTCAACGATGATGATTGTATCAGGCATCCTCCTTGTCGCCGGCGCGTTCTGCGTGTCGTTCATCAAGGAAAAGTAGCAAGAAAAAGTGCCCGACGGCCCTTTCCCGCATGCCCGACGAACGGATTTGACTTGTCGGAGCGCTGTTTCTCAGAAGACATATCACTGAATTTGCCGACCAAAATCACTGAGATTGCCAATCAATCTCAGTGATTTTGCTTTGCAATTTCACTGAGATGGCAACACAAAAGCATTTCCCTGACAACAGAAAAAGGCTGCTATGGCGGCGTGCCGGAGCCCTTTTGACAACAAACTGAAGGCTTTTCGGCAACGAAAAGATGCAAACGTTTGCATAGGTTTTTGCGCCCTTATCCGTACCTTTCGGTGACAATCAATCGAAGAAATGTGTAACTTCGCAGCAAAAACCTAAATAAAACAATCTATGAAATTACAGTTTAATATAGAATATCGGACGACATTCGGCGAGGAGCTGGTGCTGAATCTGATGTCAAACGACGCCGAGGGAGCGAAGCCGCTTTCTTCACACCGCATGATGACGCATGACGGTGAGCACTGGACGCTGGAGCTGCGGGGCAAGTACGCCGTGGGTTCCGTCTTGGACTATTATTACAGCGTGGACAGCAACGGTACGGAAAGCCGTCACGAGTGGCTTGTCAACCCGCACAGGCTGGAACTGGTCAGTGAGCACGCTCGCCACTACACCGTCTACGATCACTGGATCGACATTCCTGAGGACGCTTACCTCTACAGTTCGGCCTTCACCGACTGCATAGCGCAGCGCCAACCGACGAAAAGTGCGGTGAATTCGTATGCCGTCACCGTCAGGCTGAAGGTGCGGGCACCGCAGTTGCGCGCCGGTGAACGGCTGGCTCTGATCGGGCGGACGAAGGCTTTGGGCAACTGGGAAATACTGAAAGCGCTGCCCATGACCGAGCACAGCCACAACGAGTGGGTCGCCGTCATCGACGGCACGCAGCTGGAGGGTCCCGACATGGAGTTCAAGTTCGTGGTGCTCGACGATGAGGTGGACGTCACTCCGCTGTGGGAAGACGGGCCGAACCGCACCGTCAGCCTGCCGCAGACGGACGAGGGCGACGTGGTGGTCTACGAGCTGTCGCAGGCTTATTTCCCGATCTACAACATGAGGTGCGCCGGAACGCTCGTTCCCGTGTTCTCGCTGCGCAGTCGCGACAGTTTCGGCGTAGGCGATTTCGGCGACCTGAAGAAGATGATTGACTGGGTGGCGAAAACCCGTCAGCGCGTTCTGCAGATCCTGCCCATCAACGATACCACCATCACACACACCTGGACCGACTCTTATCCGTACTCTTGCATCAGCATCTTCGCCCTGCATCCGCAGTATGCCGACCTCAAGGCGCTGCCCGAACTGAAGGACGAGCAGCAGCGCGAGCGTTTTGAAGCGCTGCGCAAGGAGCTGAATGCCCTGCCACAGATAGACTACGAACGCGTGAACGGCGCGAAGACCGAATACCTGAAGCTGCTGTACGCACAGGAAGGCGCGAAGACCCTGCGCACGGCGGCGTACAAACGCTTCTTTGAAGAGGCGAAGGAGTGGCTGGTGCCCTACGCAGAATACTGCTACTTCCGCGAGAAATACGGCACGGCCGACTACACGAAGTGGGAAGGCAACGAGACGTACGAGAAAGCCAGTCACCCGAAACAGAAGGACGTGGCGTTCTACTACTACGTGCAGTACGTACTGAACACGCAGATGAGCGAGGCGCACGAGCACGCACGCCAGCAGGGCATCATCCTCAAGGGCGACATCCCCATCGGCGTGAACCGCTACGGATGCGACGCCTGGCAGGAGCCGCGCTACTTCAATCTGAACGGACAGGCCGGTGCTCCGCCCGACGACTTCTCGGCAAACGGCCAGAACTGGGGATTCCCCACGTACAACTGGGACGAAATGCTGCGCGACGACTGCCGCTGGTGGGTGCGCCGCTTCTCGAACATGGCCAAGTTCTTCGATGCTTACCGCATCGACCACGTGCTGGGCTTCTTCCGCATCTGGGAAATACCCATCGATTCGGTGCACGGATTGCTCGGACAGTTTGCTCCCGCGCTGGCCATGACGCGCGAAGAGATTGCATCCTACGGGCTGCAATGGCGCGAAGAGCTCTTCCTTGAGCCGTTCATACAGGACTGGGTGCTCGACCGCATGTTCAAGGAGCGCGCCGACATGGTGCGGCAGACGTTCGTTGAGCCTAAAGGCGACGGCTTCTACCGCATGAAGGAGGCCTTCGACACACAGCGAAAGGTGGAGGCATGGTACCAGAAGGAAGCCGAGGCCGTGCAGGACGAGTCGCAGTTCGCCGAGCTGGCTGCCTTGCGCGATGGCCTCTACGCCCTGATCAGCGACGTGCTCTTTGTCCGTGACCACAAGAACAGCGACCGGTTCCACCCACGCATCTCCGTTCAGCTGGACTATGTCTACGAGAGTCTCAGCGATGGCGACAAGTTTGTCTTCAACAAGCTCTACAATGACTATTTCTACCGCCGCAACAACCAGTTCTGGTATCGCGAAGCCATGAGGAAACTGCCCAAGCTGGTGCAGGCCACGCGCATGCTGGTGTGCGCAGAGGACCTCGGCATGGTGCCCGACTGCGTGCCTTGGGTGATGAACGAGCTGCGCATCCTCTCGCTGGAGCTGCAGTCGATGCCTAAAGACCCCACGGTGAGGTTCGGACACCTCTCTCGGAATCCCTATCGCAGCGTATGTACCATCTCGTCGCACGACATGCCTACGTTGCGACAGTGGTGGGACGAGGACCTGGAACGCACGCAGGCCTACTACAACACTATGCTCTACCGGGGCGACCAGGCACCACACCCGCTGCCGGGATGGCTGGCTCGCGACATCATTTCGCGGCATCTCACGTCGCCTTCCATGCTCTGCATCCTCTCCATACAGGACTGGCTGGCCGTGGACGAGCAGCTGCGGCTGCCCGATGCGAACGCCGAGCGCATCAATATCCCTGCAAATCCGCGTCACTACTGGCGCTACCGCATGCATCTGAACATCGAAGACCTGATGGCCGACGATACTTTCAACGAGAACCTGCGCGAACTGATCGTGCAGAGCGGACGGAAGTAGGCGTCGGCACAGACTGGAGTCTGCAATATGACATACGGAATAATACGCTAATCTTTGTCGTGAAATTCAAAGCTTACCCATTTTATGAAATCAAGAAAACTCCTTCTCGCGCTGTTGCTCCTGCCCATGATGGCGGTGGCTCAGACCGTGACTTCGCCCAACGGCAACATTGTGGTCACTTTCTCGCTGACAGACAACGGACGACCGACGTACGAAATGGCCTATAAAGGCAAGGCCGTGGTGAAACCGTCGCACCTCGGACTGGAATTGGCCAAGGATAAACACGCCTCGAAGGGCCTGAACGAAACGGACCTGATGGACGATTTCCAGGTGGCCGATGTGCAGACTTCAACGTTCGACGAGACGTGGCAGCCCGTCTGGGGCGAGACGCGCGACATCCGCAACCACTACAACGAGATGGCAGTCACACTGAGGCAGCTGAAGAAGAAGCCCGTCTATAAAGGTAGCGGCAATGAGCCTGGGCTGGCACTCGACACTCAGGAGCGCACCATCCTCATTCGTTTCCGCGTCTACGACGACGGCATGGGCCTGCGCTATGAGTTCCCGCAGCAGCGCGACCTGAACTATTTCCTCATCAAGGAGGAGCACACGGAGTTCGCAATGGCGGGTGATCACACGGCATGGTGGCTGCCAGGCGACTACGACACGCAGGAGCAAGAGACGCAGCAGACGCGACTCTCCGGGATTCGCAGCCGCTTCAACGAGGCCGTGAACTGGGGAAACTCCTCCGTGGCCGTCTTCTCGCCCACCGGCGTGCAGACCTCGCTGCAGATGAAGAGCGACGACGGACTGTACATCAACATCCACGAGGCCGCCTGTCTTGACTATGCCACGATGCACTTGGAGCTGGTGGACGCACAGACCAAGGCTCTTTCCACACAACTCAGCGGGAACAGCAACGTCTATACGCCCAATCCGAAACCGTCGGACTATCCGCTGCCTGCTCCGTTCACCTTCGTCAGCCATCTGACTCCCGATGCTACAGGACTGAAAGGGGCCATGCAGACGCCCTGCGAGACTCCGTGGCGGACGGTAATGGTCAGCGACGACGCGCGCGACATGCTTTCGTCGAACCTCATCCTGAACCTGAACGAGCCCTGCAAGCTGGAGGACACGTCGTGGATTCACCCCACGAAATACTGCGGCGTGTGGTGGGAAATGATTGTGGGAAAGAGTTCATGGAACTACACCGACGAGTTCCCAGGCATCAAGCTCGACCAGATAGACTGGACGAAGGCGAAAGCCAACGGCCGCCATGGCGCCAATAACGAGAAGGTGCGCCGATATATCGACTTCGCTGCCGACAACGGTCTCGACCAAGTGCTTGTGGAAGGCTGGAACGTGGGCTGGGAAGACTGGGCGAACATGTGGAAGCGCGACGTCTTCGACTTCGTTACTCCTTACCCCGACTTCGACCTGAAAGCCCTCAACGACTACGCCCACTCGCGCGGCGTGAAGCTGTTGATGCATCACGAGACTTCTTCGAGCTCACAGAACTACGAGCGCCATATCAAGGAGGCTTACGAGCTGATGAACCGATACGGCTACGATGCGGTGAAGACGGGCTACGTGGGCGACATCATCCCGCGCGGCGACCACCACTATTCGCAGTCGATGAACAACCATTACCTCTATGTCATCAAGGAAGCGGCAAAGCATCACATCATGGTGAATGCTCACGAGGCAACGCGTCCGACAGGCATCTGCCGCACCTATCCGAATCTGGTGGGCAACGAGTCGGCACGCGGAACGGAATATGAGGCCTTCGGCGGCTCGCGTCCCGACCATACCTGCATCCTGCCGTTCACGCGTCTGCAGGGCGGACCGATGGACTATACGCCCGGTATCTTCGTGACGAAACTCTCGGAGTGGAGCAACAACACGTCGTGGGCGCGCATCACGCTGGCCGGTTCGCTCGCTCTTTATCTCACTATGTACTCGCCGCTGCAGATGGCGGCTGACCTGCCCGAGCACTACGAGCGGTTCATGGATGCCTTCCAGTTCATCAAGGACGTAGCCTGCGACTGGGACGACTCGCGGTACTTAGAAGCTGAGCCTGCCGACTACATCACCGTGGCGCGCAAGGCCAAAGGTACAGACAATTGGTTCGTCGGCGGTAAGTGCGATGAAAACGGCCACACGGCCGTCGTGAAGCTCGACTTCCTCGACAAAGGCCGCAAGTACGACTGCACCATCTACGCCGACGCACCCGATGCCCACTACGAAAAGAACCCGCAGGCATACACCATCACCAAGCGCACCGTGAAGGCCGGACAGACGCTGAAGATCAAGGAGGCTCCCGGCGGCGGCTTCGCCATCTCGCTCATGGCAAGGTAAATCATCGTCAACCAATCTTTCATAACGTATGAAGAAACTACTGTTCTCACTCCTCGTGATCATGACAACGACGACCCGCGCACAGGATTTCTCCTTCGACGAAGTGAGCTACACGCCCGAGCAGACCACGTTCCGACTGTTTGCACCGTCGACGGCGAAGCAAGTGAAGGTGCGTATCTACGACAACGGCATCGGAGGAAAGGCCGTGAGAACCTTGAAGATGAAGCGCGCGGGAACGCTGTGGACGGCCGTTGCCGACGGCAACCTGCTCGGACGCTTCTACACCTTCGACACCGGACGCGGCGAATGCCCCGGCGTCTTCGCCAAGGCCGTCGGTGTGAACGGACAGCGCGGCGCCATCATCGACATGGCTGCCACCGACCCCGCAGGCTGGAGCAGCGACCGGCGGCCCGAGGTGAAGTCGCCCGCCGACCTCGTTGTCTACGAAATGCACCACCGCGACTTCTCCATTGCGCGCAAAGATGCCGCCCACCCCGGAAAGTTCCTCGCGCTCTCGGAGCCCTGGGCCGTCCGTCACCTGAAGACATTGGGCGTGAACGCCGTACATATTCTGCCCAGCTACGACTTCGGATCGGTCGACGAACTGCGCATCGACGAGGATCTCTATCTCGAAAACGCCTACAAGCAGCTGCCCGAAGGGGTCATTCCAGCGCGTCCCAACTTCTCACCGCAGTATAACTGGGGCTACGACCCGGTCAACTACAACGTGCCCGAAGGCTCCTACAGCACCAATCCCTACGACCCCGCGTGCCGCATCCGCGAGTTCAAGCAGATGGTGCAGGCGCTCCACAAGGCAGGCATCCGCGTCATTCTCGACGTCGTCTATAACCACACCTACGACATCGAGCACTCCAATTTCCAGCGCACCTACCCCGATTACTACTATCGAAAAGCCCCCTCGGGGGCCGTAGGGGGGGCTTCTTCCTACTCCAACGGCTCGGGCTGCGGCAACGAGACGGCCTCGGAGCAGCCCATGATGCGCCGGTTCATGATTGAGAGCGTGAAGTATTGGATCAACGAATACCACATCGACGGCTTCCGTTTCGACCTGATGGGCTGTCACGACATCGAGACGATGAACGAAATACGCCGTGCCGTGGACCAGATCGACCCCACCATATTTATATATGGCGAAGGATGGAGCGCCGGTCAGTGCGCCTATCCGCAGGAAAAGCTCGGCGTGAAAGCGAACATCCGGCAGATGCCGCGCATCGCCGCCTTCAGCGACGAGATTCGCGACGCTCTGCGCGGCCCGTTCTCCGACGACACGAAAGGGGCTTTCCTCGCCGGCATCCCGGGCGAAGAGGAGAGTCTGAAGTTCGGTATCGCCGGAGCTATCAGCCATCCGCAGGTCGACATGTCGAAGGTCAACTACTCCAAGGAGGCGTGGGCCGCAGAGCCGGTGCAGATGATGTCGTACGTGTCGTGCCACGACGATATGTGCCTGGTGGACCGTCTGCTCGCTTCCGTCCCCTCGCTCAAGGGTAAGGATGGCCGTCTGTCGACCCTCAGCGACCGCCAGAAGGAAGAGCTCATCCGCCTCGACCTGCTCGCACAGACTGCCGTCTTCACCTCGCAGGGCGTGCCCTTCATGCTTTCGGGCGAAGAGATGCTGCGCGACAAGAAGGGTGTGCACAACTCGTTTGAGTCGCCTGACTCAATTAACCAGCTCGACTGGACCCGACTGCAGCAGTATCCGCAGGTATTCCAATACTACAAGGACCTGATCCAGCTGCGAAGGAACCATCCTGCCTTCCGACTTGGACACGCTAATCTTGTAAGACGTCATTTGGAGTTCCTCGATACGGGAGACTGTGTCGTCGCATTCCGGCTCAAGGACAATGCTGGCGGCGACCGTTGGCGCAACATCATTGTTGTTCTCAACGCTAACGACTCTCCTGTAGAGGTGAAAATACCGAAGGGACGTTACACAGAAGTATGTTGTGACGGAATCATCAACGAACAAGGATTAGGCGAAATTGAAGGTGATATGGCTACTGTTAGCGCCCAGTCTGCGCTTATTTTGCACGATTAAGTCTTTTTCATGGTTTAAAAGAGCCGCATTTCAAGAAAAAGTCTTAACTTTGTCAGCGTTCATAAGAAACTAACATATTATTTACTATCAAAAATGAATAACGTACCACAAATGAAAATCGGAATCGTTGCGGTGAGCCGCGACTGTTTTCCTGAGTCCTTGGCCGTGAACCGCCGCAAGGCTCTTGTCGCCAAGTATGTAGAAAAATATGGTGCCGACGACATTTATGAATGTCCCATTTGCATCGTAGAGAGCGAAATCCACATGAAGCAGGCACTGGAAGACATCCAGAAAGCTGGTTGTAACGCTCTCTGTGTGTACCTTGGCAACTTCGGACCGGAAATCTCTGAGACCATGCTCGCCCATTATTTCGATGGTCCCGCCATGTTCTGCGCAGCTGCTGAAGAGACACAAGAGGACCTCATCGATGGTCGTGGTGATGCTTATTGCGGCATGCTGAACGCCAGTTACGCCCTGAAGCTCCGCAAGACGAAGGCATACATCCCCGAGAACCCTGTCGGTGACGCTGGAGAATGTGCCGATTTGATTCATGATTTCGTGCCCATTGCACGTGCCATCGTCGGCCTGCGCAACCTGAAAATCATCTCTTTCGGTCCGCGTCCGAACAACTTCCTCGCCTGCAATGCACCCATCCGTGCGCTCTACGACCTCGGTGTCGAGATTGAAGAAAACTCTGAGCTCGATTTGCTTGAAGCTTTCCAGAAGCATCAGGGCGACCCGCGCATCGACGAAGTGGTGAAGGAAATGGCCACAGAGCTGGGTCATGGCAACAAGATTCCGCAGGTCCTGCCGAAGCTCGCGCAGTATGAGCTGACGCTGCTCGACTGGATTGAGGCTCATAAAGGTTCTCGCCAGTTCGTAGCCATGGCCAACAAGTGCTGGCCCGCCTTCCAGACGCAGTTCGGATTTGTGCCCTGTTACGTGAACAGCCGCCTCACTGGCCGGGGTATTCCCGTCTCATGCGAGGTGGATATCTACGGAGCATTGTCTGAATACATCGGCACCTGTATCACGCAAGACGCCGTCACGCTGCTCGACATCAACAATTCCGTGCCGAAGGATATGTTCGAGGAGAGCATAAAGGGCAGGAAATTCCTTTGCGACGAATACACACCGAAAGATATCTTCATGGGATTCCACTGCGGAAACACTGCATCGTCAAAGCTTTGCAGCTGTAACATGTGCTTCCAGCGTATCATGGCGCGCGCTCTGCCTGTCGAAGTGACCAACGGAACGCTCGAAGGCGACCTCGCACCTGGCAAGGCTACAATCTATCGTCTGCAGTCTACGGCCGATACCCAGCTCCGTGCTTACATTGCACAGGGAGAGATTCTGCCAGTGGCTACACGCTCATTCGGCAGCATCGGCATCTTCGGGATTAAGGACATGAGCCGCTTCTATCGCCACGTCCTCATCGAAAAGAACTATCCGCACCATGCTGCTGTCATGTTCGATCATTGCGGCAAGTATCTGTGGGAGGTCTTCAAGTACCTCGGAGTGCCCGTCCAGGACATTGACTACAACAAGTGTCGCGGCAACTATTATCCGACAGAGAATCCCTTCGAAGAGTAATTGCTGCTGAAATCTGAAAGAAAGAACCCCGATGACCATCTCCACGGTCATCGGGGTTCTTTCTTATTCTGCTTGGACAACGTTCCCGTTTTGAATCGTCTTCATCCGAAGACATGTTAACGAACTACCTTCACGGTAATGCCATCGGCCTTCTTGACGATGACTACGCGACATTTCTGCGAGCTGGTCAACTGCATACCGTCTATATTATAAATAGGTGTTGACGTCTGAAGCAACCATAGAAGGCATCGTTATGACAGGAGTACTGCCGTTGTTGTTGTGTTTGATGGTGTAGGAGTGGCTCGAACGGATGTCGGCAGCATACACAGTCACGACGGCATATAATAAATGTTGTCTCTGATTACTTAAATATCTTCTGGGCAAATTGTGTCAGATAGATGCGCCAGTTGCGCCATATATGGCCGCCTTCAGTCTCAACATACTCGTAGGGGTAGCCTTTTTCGTCGAGGTAACGACGCAGGTCAGCATTCTGCTGGTAGAGGAAATCGGTCTTCCCGATGGCTATCCAGTAGAGGGCAGGCTTGCCGGCGAAGAGCTTGGCCAGCTGGCCTTGCACTTCTTTATTCTCCTGTAGCAACTCGTAGAACGACTTGTTCCTGTCGCCACTGATGTGAAGACCCGCAGAGAAGAGCCCGATGTAGTTGAATGTATCAGGGAAACGCTTCGACGTAGCGAACGAATGTCCGCCGCCCATCGACAGTCCGCAGATGGCACGGTTCTTCTTTCCTTTCGCCACTTTGTAGTGACTTTCAATATATTTCACGATGTCCATGAAGCTCTCGTCCATTGTTGCGATGGGTTTTTGGTTGACGCTTCCCATGAACGAAGGCTGATACATGCCGCGCGACCATTCACCGGGGGCTGCCTGACAGTCGGTGTTTCCGTTGGGCATCACGACAATCATCGGCCGTGCCTTGCCCGATGCAATCAGATTATCCATGATTTGCGCAGCCCTTCCGAGCTCGCTCCAGGCATTCTCGTCGCCACCAGCACCGTGGAGCAGATACATCACAGGGTAGTTTTTCCCCTTGTCGTAGCCGGCCGGCGTGTAGACGGTCATGCGTCGCTGCATCTTCAGTGTGGGACTGTTGTACCACACCTTTGCAAGATTGCCATGAGGCACTTCGTTCACTCTGTACAGATCGCCCTTATCGCCTTTCGCGTCGCTGACGATGAAGATGTTCGAATAGGTTATGATGTCGCGGTTCATGTATACGTTGGCAGGATCCTTCACTCCTTGCAGGCCGTTGATGTTGAACGAGTAGCTGTACAGTTCGGGAGCAAGCTTCGGTGTCGTATAGCTCCAGATGCCGTTGGGGCCTTCCTTCAGCTGAGCAACGCCAGGCTTCTCTACCGTACCGAAGCCCGGCACCTCTTCTTTGGTGGCTGGCAGGAAGTCGCCTGTCACTTCAACGACGACGGCCTTCGGGGCAAAAAGATTGAAAGTCACGGTGCCGTCGGCGTTGACCACCGGCGACTTCACATCGGCACTCTGGAACAGTTTCTCCTGTGCCTGCACTCCCATGCAGCCAAGCACAGCGAGTGTCATTGTCAGAACAGTTTTTTTCATGATTGCTATGTGTTATTACATTTATTTTCTTTTGAGCAAGTTCAGCTGTACGTCAGGTTTCATCACGTCGCTCACCTTTGTCTGCTGAGCCTTCGTCGTGGCACTGAGTGTGGCCTTGATGTCCTTTGCCGAGGCACCGATGAGGAACTGATACTCTCCTTCGGCGACCACCCACGCTGAGGCTGCCTCATCGAACGAGGCCAGATCGGCGGCGCTGACCGTCATCGTGAGCGTCTGGCTCTCGCCGGGTTTCAGCAGTTTTGTCTTGGCAAACGCCTTCAGTTCCTTGGCTGGTTTGTTGGCCTTCTGGTTGTCTGGCGCAGAGACATAGAGCTCCACGACCTCCTTACCCTCGCGTTCGCCGCTGTTCTTCACCGTGACACTCACCTCGTAGGCGTCGTTCTTCGGTTGTATCTTCGCATCGGCGTAGTCGAAAGTTGTATAGCTCAGACCGAAACCGAAAGGATAGCTCACGGGAACATCGAAGGAGTCGAAGTAACGATAGCCCACGTAGACATCTTCTTCGTAGTTGGTGTAGTCCACGTTCTTGACGTTGGAACCCTTGTTGCCGTTGTTTGTGAAGTCGATACTTGCATTCATGTCAACAGGGAAATTCTTCGATGATGCGGCGTCGCTGAACGTCACTGGCCACGTCATGGTGAACTTTCCCGACGGCGACTGCTTGCCGCTGAGCACGTCGACCACGCTGTTGCCGCCTTCCTGGCCAGCCTGCCATGCGCAGAGGATGGCATCGGGCAGAGCTTTCCACGATGCTGTCTCGATGACACCGCCGACGTTCAGCAGTACAACAACCTGCTTGCCTGCCTTGTGATAAACGTCGCACACCTGCTCAATCAGCTTCCGTTCGGAGCTGCTGAGGTTGAAATCGGACGATTTACGGTCGAAGAACTCACCCGAGATGCGCCCGATGGTAATCACGGCAACGTCGGCCTGGGCGGCCTGCGCTGTCAGCTCGTCGGCAGTGAACTCTTTCTCAGCAGGCAGTCCGGCAGGCACTAAGCGCATGAAGTCTGCACGCTGCTTGTCGGTCTTCTCAATCTCGGCAATCTCGGCCTCGCGGGCAGCCTTCAGTTCGGTCCACATCTTCTCGTAGGTCAGCTTAGGTTCTTCTATCACATCGTACCCTCCGTTCTTCATTCCGTCGAGCAGCGACACCACGTAGGCATGGTTCACGTTGCCAGAACCCGTACCGCCTGCAATAAACTCGTAGGAGGTGTTGCCGTAGAGTGCCACCTTCTTCACCTGATTGCTGAAAGGCAGTGCCTTCTCGTTCTTCATCAGCACCATTCCCTCGACTGCCGACTGGCGTGTCACGGCGGCATGTGCCTTTAAGTCGGGTTTGTTCGAATACTGATAACCCTGGAAGCGCGGGGTCTTTTCAATCAGACTGAGTATGCGGCCCACATTGCGGTCGAGGTCGGCCACGTCAAGTTTCCCGCTTTGTACGCCCGAAACAATCGAGTCGAACTGCTCTTTCTTGCCCGGCTGCAGCATGTCGTTGCCGGCAGTCATCTGCAAGGCACCGTCCTTACCGCCGAACCAGTCGGTCATCACCGTTCCCTCGTAGCCCCATTCGTCGCGCAGGATGGTCTGAACCAGATCCTTGCTCTCCGAGGTGTAGACGCCGTTGATGTAGTTGTATGAGGTCATCACCGTCCAGGGCTTGCTCTCCTTGACGGCAATCTCGAAGCCTTTCAGGTAGATCTCGCGCAGGGCACGCTGCGAAATCTTTGCATCGTTGTTCATGCGGTTGGTCTCCTGGTTGTTGGCAGCGAAGTGTTTGATGCTCGTTCCGACGCCGTTGGCCTGTACGCCGCGCACATAGGCAGCGGCTGTCTTGCCGGTCACGAGCGGATCCTCAGAGTAATACTCGAAGTTGCGGCCGCAGAGCGGGTTGCGCATGATGTTCAGTGCAGGCGCCAACAGCACGTCGGCACCGTATTCTTTCACCTCTTGCCCGATGGCCTGCCCCACTTCTTCCACCAACTGCGTGTTCCAGGTGGAGGCCAGCAGCGTTCCGATGGGGAAGTGCGTGCAGTAATAAGTCGCTGAGTCGCCTTCGCGCGTGGCATCGATGCGCAGTCCGGCAGGGCCGTCGGCCAGCACGATGGCGGGAATGCCGAGCGAATCGAGGGGATAGGTGGTTCCGGCAGCCCCCGGAACGATGCTCTTCGTGGCACCGATCACGGCTGAGTCGCCCGTGAAACCGTCCATTCCCGTGCCGATGACGAAGTGCGCCTTGTCTTCAAGCGAGAGCCTGCTCAGCACGTCTTGCTGGTCGATGGTGGTCACAGGTTGTGTTCCTGGACTGCAACTGCACACAAAGGCAGCCAGTCCGACAATGTAAGTAAGATTTTTTTTCATGTTGATAGAAGATTATGTTACTTTACTATAACGCAGAAACTCGCATTAAATTGTTTCAGATTCAGATTTTTTTACCGAAGCGAGTCGATGAGTCAGACTGCTGTGCAAACGATTATTCAGCCGACAGCGCAACATTTTTCAACAAAGCGCACGCTACTTTCAGAGAAAAACTCTAAATTTGCAAACAGATAAAAACCAAAGTACTATGCGACGGATTCTATTACTCACCGCCATCATGATGGCAAACGTTTTGACAATGAGTGCAGCAAAGAAAAATGTGATTGAACGGATTGAGCCCACCGACTGGTTCGTGGGACTGAAGAACCCTACGGTGCAGCTGATGGTCTACGGACAGGGCATCCGCGACGTTGAAAGCGTCACAACCGACTATCCGGGTGTAAGGATTGACAGCCTGGTTCGGCTTGACTCGCCGAACTATCTGCTGGTCTACCTGAACCTGCGCGACGCACAGCCCGGCACCATGAAGCTGAAGTTCACCTCGAAACGCTCTAAGACCACTGCCGACTACCAGCTCAAGGCACGCGAGATGGCAGGCGACAAGCGCATGGGATTCACCAATGCCGACGTGCTCTACATGCTGATGCCCGACCGTTTCGCCTCCGGACGTGCTGACAACGACCAGCTGAAAGGGCTCAACACCTACGTGAACGACCGTACGCAGCCATCGCTGCGGCACGGCGGCGACCTCGAAGGCATACGCCAGCATCTCGACTATTTCAACCAGCTGGGCGTCACCGCGCTCTGGTTCACTCCCGTCTTGGAGAACAATTCGCCCGACAACAACGGCTTCAGCACCTACCACGGCTATGCCACCACCGACTACTACCGAGTGGATCCGCGCTTCGGAACCAACGCCGAATACCGGCGGCTGACCGACGAAGCGCATGCCAAAGGGCTGAAAATCGTCATGGACATGATCTTCAACCACTGCGGATTCGAGCATCCATGGGTGGCCGACATGCCCTCGAAGGACTGGTTCAACACGCCTGAATGGCTCAGCGAGAAGCAGGCCAGCGGCCGAAACCCGATGACCGGATTCGCCGACGGCAGCCAGAACGGCGAGGCCGCAAAGAGCAAATACCTGCAGACCAGCTACAAACTGACGCCCGTGAAGGACCCCTACGCATCGCAGATCGACCTCCACGAGACCGTCGACGGATGGTTCGTGCCCTCCATGCCCGACCTGAACCAGCGCAACCACCACGTCATGACCTACCTCATTCAGAACTCCATCTGGTGGATCGAGACCATCGGCATCGACGGAATACGCATGGATACCTACCCGTATGCCGACGCACGGGGCATGGCAAGCTGGATGAAACGGCTCGACGACGAGTATCCCAACTTCAACGTCGTGGGCGAAACGTGGGTCACTGAGCCTGCCTACACCGCCTCGTGGCAGAAGAATTCGAGGCTGAGCAGCGAGAACAGCTACCTGAAGACCGTCATGGACTTCGCCTTCTTCGACCGTCTCTCCATGGCAAAGAACGAGGAGACCGACGGCTGGTGGAACGGACTGAACCGCCTCTACAACTCTTTCTGCTACGACTATCTCTACGAAGACCCCACTCACGTCATGGCTTTCATCGACAACCACGACACCGACCGCTTTCTTGGCAACGGCCGCGACACGCTCGCCTTGAAGCAGGCTCTTGCCCTCCTGCTCACCGTCAGGCGCATTCCGCAGCTCTACTACGGCACCGAAATACTGATGAACGGCACCAAGGAGGTCACCGACGGCAACGTGCGCAAGGATTTCCCCGGCGGATTCCCTGGCGACAAACACAATGCCTTCAACGAAGAAGGGCGCACGCAGGCCGAGAACCAGATGTTCTCCTGGCTCAGCCGACTGCTCCACTGGCGTCAGAACAACGACGTCATCATCCAAGGCAAGATGACGCAGTTCATTCCTTACAATGGCGTCTACGTCATTGCGCGCCAGCACAAGGGCCGCACCGTGCTCACCATCCTCAACGGAACGAGCCAGAAAGCCGTCATGCCCGTAGGACGATATGCTGAAGTCATCGGGCAGAACGTGAAGGCAACCGACGTCATCAGCGGCCGCACCGTCCGGCTGGACCACGACCTGAACCTCCGTCCGCGCCAGACGCTCATCGTGGAGTTCTGAACGGCAGCCCCGACGGCGGGCTTCTTCCTCGCTCCCGTCAGCCCGCTGACGTGCCGACGGGGCGCTTTCTCTTTGTCTGACGAGCGCTTTTCGATGGTCGGAACGTTCGTCGTCAGTGGCCATTTCACTGAAATTGCACGGTAATATCACTGAAATTGCAGGGCAATCTCACTGATTTTGCTCGGCAATTTCACTGAAATGGCAATTCTTAATGGTCCTTCCGGCACGCCTGAAAAAGCGTCGCGGCAACCCCCGACGGACCGTCCGACAGGTTGGGGGCCGTCGCCCACACACGGCGCGGAAGCACGTCTGCAACGGGCACGAAGGCCGTTTTGCAGGCCACTTTTCCCGAAAAAACGCTAATAAATGGCGTTTTTTTTCGCTTTTTACGCGGTTTTTCGTATTTTTGCAGTTAAAATACGCATCAAAGCGCACAACAGATGACACCTATGGACGACGATATCAAGAATTTGGAGAACGACGACGAACAGCAGGAAGCTGGCAGGCAAGACGGCACTTCGGACGACCTTCTGTCCGATGAAGGCGTATTTGCATCCGAAGAAGACGACATGACGGCCGACGACGGCGCTGACGACGAGTCAGAAACAGGCTCCGCAACAGACCATTCGGCAGACGACAGCCTGGACGACGGCGCGGAGCAGGACGACGACCTGCAGCCCGACGAGCACTCCGACTATCGGCCTGTGAACCGTTTCGACGCTTCTGTCGTGCATCACCTCAGCGGCATGTACCAGAACTGGTTCCTCGACTACGCCTCCTACGTGATACTTGAGCGCGCCGTGCCCCATATCGAGGACGGACTGAAGCCCGTTCAGCGCCGCATCCTGCACTCGATGAAGCGCATGGACGACGGCCGCTACAACAAGGTGGCCAACATCGTGGGCCACACCATGCAGTTCCACCCCCACGGCGATGCCTCCATCGGTGACGCCTTGGTGCAGATGGGGCAGAAAGACCTGCTCATCGACTGTCAGGGAAACTGGGGCAACATCCTCACCGGCGCCTCGGCGGCCGCTCCGCGATACATCGAAGCCCGTCTGAACAAGTTCGCACTCGAGGTGGTTTTCAACGCGAAGACCACCGAATGGCAGATGTCCTACGACGGACGCAACAAGGAACCCATCACGCTTCCCGTCAAGTTCCCCCTCCTCTTGGCGCAGGGAGCCGAGGGCATAGCCGTCGGGCTGTCGTCAAAGGTGCTTCCCCATAACTTCTGCGAGCTCTGCGAGGCCGCCATCCTCTACCTGAAGGGCGAGCCGTTCCAGCTCTTCCCCGACTTCCCCACGGGCGGCTCGATCGACGTGTCGAAGTATAACGACGGGCAGCGCGGCGGCGTGCTGAAGGTCCGTGCGAAGATTGAGAAGCTCGACCAGAAGACGCTTGTCATCCGCGACCTGCCGTTCACCAAGACCGCCGAGACGCTCATCGAGAGCATCCTGCGCGCCGTGGAGAAAGGAAAGGTGAAGGTGAAGCACGTGGAGGACCTCACGGCTGCCAACGTTGAGATACTGGTGCATCTCGCACCGGGCATCAGCAGCGACAAAACCATCGATGCGCTCTACGCGTTCACCGATTGTGAAATCAACATCTCGCCCAATTGCTGCGTCATCGAGGACAACAAGCCGAAGTTTCTCACCGTTTCGGACGTGCTCAGGCATAACGTGGACCGCACGATGGCACTCATCCGCCGCGAGCTGGAAATCCAGAAGGCCGAGCTGTTGGAGCAGCTGCACTTCGCTTCGCTGGAGAAAATATTCATCGAGGAGCGCATCTACAAGGGCAAGCCGTTCGAGAATGCACAGTCGAACGACGAGGCCTGCGAGTACATCGACAAGCGGCTGACGCCTTTCTACCCCGACATGATCCGCGAAGTGACGAAGGACGACATCCTCCGGCTGCTGGAAATCAAGATGCAACGCATCATCCGCTACAACGCCGACAAGGCGGAAGAGCAGATGCTGCGCATCCGCGACGACCTGAAAGAGATTCAGCGTAAGCTCAACTCGATGGTCGAGGTGACCATAGACTGGTACCAGCATCTGCTCGACAAATACGGAAAGGACCACCCGCGGCTCACCGAAATCCGCAACTTCGACACCATCGAGGCCTCGAAAGTGGTGGAAGCGAACGAGAAACTCTTCATCAACCGGCAGGAAGGCTTCCTTGGCACGGGCCTGAAGAAGGACGAGTTCATCTGCAACTGCTCCGACATGGATGATATCATCATCTTCTACCGCGACGGCAAGTACAAGGTGGTGCGCGTGGCCGAGAAGATTTTCGTGGGCAAGAACATCATACATGTGGGCGTGTTCAAGCGCAACGACAAGCGCACCATCTACAATGTGGTCTACCGCGACGGCACCAAGGGAGCGTGCTACATCAAGCGATTCTTCGTGGCCGGCATCACGCGCGACCGCGAAAACGACCTGACGGCCGGCACCCCCGGCAGCCGCGTGCTCTACTTCACGGCCAACTCGAACGGCGAGGCGGAGGTCATCAAAATCACGCTCGATCCGGCTGTGCGCATGAAGCGGCTCTTCATGGAGAAGGATTTCTCGGATGTGATGATCAAAGGGCGCGCGGCCAAGGGAAACATCCTGACCAAGCTGCCCGTGAGCCGCATCTCGCTGAAGAGCCACGGACACTCTACGCTCGGCGGACGGAAGGTGTGGTTCGATCCCGACGTGAATCGTCTGAACTACGACGAGCACGGCCGCTACCTGGGAGAATTCAACGACGGCGACCTCATTCTGGTCGTTCTGCCCGGCGGCGAGTTCTATTTCACCAACTTCGACGCCAACAACCACTACGAGACGAACGTGGAACGGCTGGAGAAGTTCCGCCCCGACAAGGTGTGGACAGCCGTTATCTACGATGCCGACATGCAGGGCTATCCCTACGTGAAGCGATTCCTGATGGAACCGTCGCGTAAACACCAGAGTTTCGTGGGCGAAAACCGGAACAGTCGGCTGGTATTCTACACCGATCAGGCTTATCCGCGCATCCGCGTGACCCTGTCGGGGGCCGATGCCTACCGTGCTCCGCTGGAAATGGAGTGCGAGGAGTTCGTGGCCGTGAAGGGTTTCAAGGCACACGGCAAGCGCATCACGACGTGGAATGTGGGCAACATTGAGCAGCTGGAACCGCTTCGATTTGCCGAGGAGGATGCCGACGATGTGGAAGAAGCCGTCGACGAAGAGCCGATAGAGGAGAATCTTGACCCCGATGCCGGTAAAAGTGAACAACAGGTGCGCGACGAACTGACGGGCCAGCTGCGCTTGTTCCCCGACGAATAGCCGTCACGAGCTGAAACCAATCAACGATTGTCAGGTCATGCAGAAGAGACTGAGATACCTATTTTATATATGTGTGCTCATGCCGATAGGGCTTCGGGCACAGACGATGGCTGACAGCCTCGTCGTTGACACAGCTATGCTGGAAACTGTCGGCCAACGTTCCGGCTTCAAACTGTTTGACATGGAGCGTCGTGTGAACATGTTGGGCATCGGCGCGGCCAACTTGCTCGACACTTACCTCAGTCCTGAGAAGTACAAGGGCACTGAAGTGCGCCTTTCGACACAGGTCTACCGCTGGTGGAAGAAGAATCCGGCGTGGTGGATGCGCCATCAGAACATGTTCTCGTTCCAGTATGCCTCGCCCCGAGCTGACAACAGTAACTTCATGGGGGCTGAATATTCCTACAGCTTCGCCATGCGCTACGAGTGGACGCCCAGTTACAACTGGAGCGTGGAGGCCGGCGGCGAAGGCGAGGTGGCTGTCGGATTCCTGTACAGCACGCGCAATTCAAACAATCCCGCACAGGCAAAGGCGCGACTGAACGTGGGACCGTCGGCGGCGGCTGCGTTCCGTTTCCCGCTGTTCCGGCGCCAAGCCGTGGTGCGCTATGAGGCATACGTGCCGCTGTTGGGCGTGATGTTCAGTCCCAACTACGGCCAGTCGTACTACGAAATCTTCACGCGCGGCAACTACGATCACAACGTTGTGCCTACAACGGTGGGCTGTGCGCCGGTGCTGCGCCACCAGCTGACGCTCGACATCGCGCTGCGCCGCTTTGCGCTCCGCGTAGGCTACATGGGCGACATGCAGCAGGCGAGCGTGAACAACCTGAAATATCACAGCTATTCGCACCTGTTGCTCATCGGACTGGTGCGCTCGATCTATCGCAAATAAGACATGACAACACAACGTTTTCTATCCATTCCGTTCACGTTGAGGCAGCTGTTCGGGCTGCCGCTGATGATAGTTGCTGCGCTTCTGTGCTTCACGTCGTGCGTTGATGAGGAGGAATATGCCGACACTGTGGAAGGTAATTTCGAGGCTCTGTGGCATATCATCGATGAGCATTACTGCTTTTTCGCCGAGAAACAAGTGGACTGGGATGCCGTGCATGCAACGTATTCAAAGGCTGCGAAAGGCAAGCTGACGCGCAGCCAGCTCTTTGAAGTGTGCTCGGACATGCTTTCCGAACTGCGCGACGGCCACGTGAATCTCTACAGTACATTCGATGTGGGCCGATACTGGGCGTGGCACGAGGACTATCCGGCCAACTACTCCGACACTTTGGTTGACCGCTATTTGGGGAAAGACTACAAGATAGCGGCTTCGCTGCGCTATAAGACGCTTGATGACAACATCGGCTACGTGCGCTACGCCTCTTTTTCATCCACTTTCGGCGAAAGTAACCTCGATGCCGTGCTGTTTGACCTCGCTCCCTGCCGCGCCCTCATCATCGATGTGCGCGGAAATGGCGGCGGACTGCTCACCATGGCTGAACTGTTAGCGTCGCGTTTCACCGACGAAAAGCTGCTCGTAGGTTACATGCAGCACAAACAGGGCCCCGGACACGATGATTTCTCACCCATGGAAGAGCAATATCTGAAGCCGTCGAAAGGCTTCCGTTGGCACAAACCTGTCTTTGTGCTCACCAACCGCGAGGTGTTCAGCGCCGCCAATGAATTTGTGAAGTACATGAAATGCTGTCCGCGTGTCACCGTCGTGGGCGACCGGACGGGTGGGGGAGCAGGTCTGCCCTTTACGAGCGAGCTGCCCAACGGGTGGACGGTGCGCTTCTCGGCCTGCCCGATGTACGACCGCGACCGCCGTTCCACCGAAAATGGCATTGATCCAGACGTGTCGGTAGGCATCACACTCGCCGATATGGTCCGCGGCCGCGACACCATCATCGAAACAGCGCGCTCGCTCGTGCCGTAGTTGCCCTGCTTTTGCGCGCCCGTCGCGCCCTCGCTGCTCAATGGCCGCACCTCTGTTGCCGCCCGTCGCGCCCTCACCCTTGTTCAGTAAGCTGCGTTATTAACGCAGCCCCACCTCAAAAAGCACCAAAAAAATGATTACCCTGACCTCCCTCACCATAGGCTACCAGCAAAAGAACAACCGCAAAACCGTCGCTCAGGACATCAATGCCAGCATCCTTTCCGGCGAGCTGACCTGCCTCATCGGCCCCAACGGCGTGGGAAAAAGTACTCTTCTCAGAACGCTCAGTGCCTTCCAACCGCCATTGTCGGGCGAGATCAGCCTTGATGGGAAGCAGCTTTCGCAGTTGTCCGACCGTCAGCTGTCGCGTCTCATCGGCGTGGTGCTGACCTCGAAACCCGACGTTCAGAACATGACCGTCTTCGAACTTGTGTCGCTGGGGCGCTCGCCTTACACCGGTTTCTGGGGCCGTCTGTCGGACGACGACCGCGCCGTTGTGAAGGAAAGCATACGCATGGTGGGCATAGAACAGCTGTCGGAGCGCATGGTTCAGACGCTCAGTGACGGCGAGCGGCAGAAGATGATGATTGCCAAAGCACTGGCCCAGCAGACGCCCGTCATCTATCTTGACGAGCCAACCGCCTTCCTGGACTATCCCAGCAAGGTGGATATGCTGCAGCTGCTGCATCGTCTGGCTCATCAGACCGACAAGACCATCTTCCTTTCCACGCACGATCTGGAGCTCGCTTTGCAGCTGGCCGACCGTCTGTGGCTCATGCAGCCAGGCCGGGAACTGTCTGTCGGCACGCCCGAAGAGCTGGCTTCCGACGGCAGCCTGTCTGCTTTTCTCGACCGTCCCGGCCTGCATTTCGAGCCTCGTACAATGTCTATTCATGTTGAACAGTAGATTTTTGTGAGAAAAAGGACGCGAATCGGCCAATTTTTTGTATTTTTGTCAGCGAATCATCAACTAACCCTATAATTTGTAACGACTATGGATACTGAAGAGATGAAGAAACAAGTTGCAGAAGCAGCCGACAGTGTGAAGGAGACAGCAGAAGGACTGAAGGACAAAGCAGAGTCTGTGCTGAACGACATCAGCCAGAATGAAACCGTGAAAGCCGTTCGCGAGAAAGTGGAAGAGCTTGTCAGCGAGGAGAATCTGAAAGCTGTGCAGGAGAAAGTGGGCGGCGTCATCGAAGACATCAAGTCGAACGAGACGGTGAAAGCCGTGACCGATAAGGTGGAAGACGTCGTTGAGCAATTGACTTCAAACGAAACTGTTCAGCAGGCCAGTGAGTTTGTGAAGGAACAAGGCGAGCGTGCAGGTCAGTTCCTGAAGGAAAGTGCCGAGAGCATCGGCCAGAGCGATTTCTTCAAGAAACTGAAAGACATTGCAGGCGTGAAGTGAGTGGCGCCCGTAAGGGTCTGTCCGTCTGTGTGACGGCAGCTCTTTTGCAGGAAAGAAACAGGCGATGACACCGCTTTCTTAACTGGTGTCATCGCCTTTTTTCGTGTCGTTTTTGCTGGAAACAGCCCTTCTGTCAGCTGCTTCTTTCCAGATTCTCTTTCAGATTGCTGGCTTTCTGGGTCGGTTCCTGCACGGACGCCGGCGCTCCCGCAGTCTTGTCGCGGTCGAGGAAAGCCTGAATGTCGCGCCGGATCTTCTGAAACTCCTCCGACATCATGTAGCCCATGTTCTTCTTTAGCATCTGGGCCAGGTCTTGTGTGCTGTGCGAGTAACACGAAAGCTCGTTGCGCATTTGCGTTCCATGCACGGACTGCTTCCTGATTTCGTTCTCGCGCTCGGCCACCAGCTGTTTGCATACCTTTCCTAACACCTGCATCACCAACTTGTCGAACAGGTTGTGCCCCTGTATGTAGAGGTAAGTGGTCTGCGGGGTCACGCCCAGTTGCTCCTGAAGTTCCTTTTTCAGGGCCAGGTAACTCTCTTTCGCATCGGGGTGTTTGCGCTGCAGTTCGCCCACTTTGACGTAGCATTTGTGCTTCAGCCGCTGTATGCTGTGGTAGGGATTCTGCAGCGTGAAGCTGCCCAGTTCGATGGTCTTGTTGAAGTCGGAGATGGAAAACTCGGTGTAGATGCCTTTCCTGTAGTGCCAGATGCTCCACACGAAGAGTGGAAAAATGGTTTCGGAGAACATCCTCATGAACTCGTTGAAGTCGAGCACATAGCTGTCGTTCAGCGTGACGGCCACGCAGACGTTGTGTAGCGAGGGTGCGTAGCACTGCAGATTCTCTATAGAGTAGGCGTAAGTGTGGAAGACGTACGGGCTTTGCATCATCTTCCGGCTTGTCTCGGTGACCCCTTGCAGCAGGTAGTCATAGTCAGCGTCGACGCAACAGATGAGGTCTCGTCCGATTTTCTTGGCCATCAGGTTCATCAGCACCGATTTCTTTCCGCGCTCCAGACGCTTGTGCGAGGGCAGCATCACTTCGAAATAGCGGTCCTTATTCTCGAAACTGCTCAGCACGGTGCGCCAGAAGAACACATCGTCATAGCTCTCCACGTAGGCTGCAATGCGCCTGCGTGCTTTTCTGGACTTCAGCTTGTTCGCCGCTTCCAGGTAGCTTGAAGAAATATTATCCTTTAATCGTGTCGCCATGTCATTCTCATCAACCGGTCCTGTTCCTGCCTCTTTTTCCCCAGAGTCAGGTTGTAATGTCAGTCACTTCGGTCACGCGGTCCAGCCATCCGTTCATGATGACAGCTGGCGAATGGGTGGTAAGGATGATCTGAACCTGTGGGTTCAGTTCCAGGATGATGTCGATGAGCCGTTGCTGCCAGTCCACGTGGAGGCTCACTTCCGGCTCGTCCATGAAAAGTACGTAGGGTTGGCAGTCCTCAACGAGCACGGTCAGCATGATGATGAGCATCTGCTTCTCGCCGCTCGAGAGCTGGTAGGGCACTAACTGTTCGCCTATTTGCGAGAAGCGTATTTCGTTTTCCGTGCGCACAATCTTCTTTCCGGTCTCGCGGAACAGGTCGTCGAGCAGGTCCTGGAAGCGCTTCTTGGGCTGGCTCAGCTGCTGCGCAACGTCGGTGTCTCCGTTTTGCAGTGCGGCGATGATTTTGTTTCCCATGTTCACTTGGTAGTCCAAGTACTTGCGCTGAAGCCTGTACAGCTGGAAGTCGAGCGCCGATGCGATGCGCGAATCGACCTGATTCATGGTGTCTTGGTCGAGTACCGGCTGGTCCATCGACCTGACAACGTCGAAGCGAATGTGCGTGGCATCGGTCGGAAACGTGGTCATGTGTACGCCTTTGAGCAGATGGTTCACGATGTCTCCGTTGGTGCTGACGCTCTTCACCACCTTGTTCAGGATGGTGCTCTTGCCGACTCCGTTGATTCCGCTGAGGATATTCACCTGCCGGTCGAGGTTCCACACCACGTGCCTTCGTCCGTTCCAGAGCGAATCTATCTCAATCTGTTCTATGTACTCCGCGTATTTCATATCTGTCCGTAGTTTCTTCTTTCCGGCAAAAATAGTAAAATATCGCGAATAATGGATGAAGAATTGCAAATAATCCGTAACTTTGCACGCGAATTAAGCATATTTAGGATTTTATGGATAACAAGCGTCCCCTCCTTGCCCACTTGTCTATGTTCATGGCATGTGCCTTCTGGGGGCTCATGGCGCCTTTGGGTAAGGATGCCATGACGCACGGCATAGACGGACTTCACATGGTTACTTTCCGCGTGGTGGGCGGTTGCCTGCTGTTTTGGCTCACGTCGCTGTTCGTGAAAAAGGAACGTGTGCCCGTCCGCGACCGTCTGTTGTTTGCCGGTGCAGGTCTTTTCGGCCTTGTCACCAACCAGTGTTGCTACACAATCGGGCTGAGCATCACCTCGCCCATCAATGCGAGCATCGTCACAACGTCCATGCCCATTTTCGCAATGATACTGGCAGCGCTGATTCTCCACGAACCCATCACGGGTAAAAAGGCGCTCGGCGTGCTGATGGGGTGCAGCGGGGCGCTCATCCTGATTCTTACCAGCGCGGCACATGCCTCCGACCGGGTGGGCGACATACGCGGCGACCTGCTCTGCTTAGGCGCGCAGTTCTCGTTCGCGCTCTATCTGAGCCTCTTCCAACCGCTCATCCGCCGCTACACCGTGTTCACCGTGAATCGTTGGATGTTCCTCTGGGCGTCGGTCATGATACTCCCCTTCACCGCCGGCCACGTGTTTGCCATCGACCCGAAGACCGTTCCTGCGCAGACATGGGCCGAGGCTTTCTACGTCGTTTTCTTCGGAACGTACGTTGCCTACATCCTGACGATGATCGGCCAGCGCACGCTTCGTCCCACCGTGGTGTCCGTCTACAACTACGTGCAGCCCTTGGTGGCCGTCACCGTGAGCCTGCTGACGGGCATGGGCGTGCTGAAATGGAGCCAGGGACTTGCCGTCGTGCTCGTGTTCAGCGGCGTCTGGCTGGTCACGAAAAGCCGTTCGCGTCGCGACATCGACGAAGCACGCTCGCAGCAAGAGCCTGAGCGTGAGGGGTAGCCGTCTGGTTGTGCAAAAAAACGGAGTGCCTGAAGATTCTTTTTGATCGCGTTTGTAAACATTTTCTTCCAAAAAATCCTGTACGGATTTTCTTTCATTCTACGAAGCCGGAAGCCGTTTTCGTGGTAAAAGAATCGGACAAAACGGAAAGAAAAATCGTCTTGATTTTCAAAACGGCCCATTCTGGCGTTCAGAATGGGCCGTTTTGCTTGACAGAATGAGCCATTCTGCGCGCTAAAACGGGCCGTTTTCAAGCGTAAAATGATTCATTTTGAAACGCACAAAAATGTAAAGAAAACACAAGTCGCTTGCTGTCAGTAGGTTGGGAACATGCTCAAATTTCGCGAATTTCGGCCCACAAATTTTTTATTTTCAAATAATCGATTCTCAGAGCACTTTTTTCTTCTTTTTGTCAGCATTTTTCAGAAGTCTGACAACAAGCGTTCTCCTGTGTCTGACAGGTTTTTGTAACCAAATTGATTGTTATTTGACAAATTATGTGTACCTTTGCAGCGAATAGAAAGAGGTAAAAGATGAAATTTGCTATTATTGCCGCTGGCGATGGCGAGCGTCTCAAGGCTGAGGGCGTCAACGTTCCGAAGCCGCTGGTCAGCGTGAACGGCGAGACACTGGTGGACAGACTGGTCCGCGTGTTCATGGATAACGAAGCCGATGAGATTGTGGTAATCTGTAACGATCGCAGTCTGCAGGTGCCGAGCCATTTGCTCAGCCTCCAGCGCGACGGTCTTCGCGGGCGTCCGGTGCCGCTGCGGTTTCTTGTAAAGAGCACCCCCAGCTCCATGCACAGTTTGTACGCGATCAGCAACCACCTTCAGGAGAAACCATTCGTGCTGACGACGGTCGACACGCTGTTCCGCGAGGACGAGTTCGCGGCCTTCGTCGACGCCTTCAGGCAAAAGACCGAGGCGGGAAGCACGGACGCCCTGATGGGCGTTACAGACTATATCGACGACGAAAGCCCACTCTACGTGAAGACCGACGAGGCTCTCAGAGTGACCGATTTCCTTGACACAGACAGCCATCCGCACTACGTCAGCAGCGGCATCTACGGGCTGACACCGCGCACCATCGACTGTCTGAAGGGCTGCATAGAGCGCGGCGAGAGCCGTCTGCGCAATTTCCAGCGCTCGCTTGTGCGCGAAGGCTTCGTCGTAGAGGCGTTCGCGTTCTCGAAAGTGCTCGACATTGACCATGCTTCGGACATCGGAAAGGCGGAGGCTTTCCTCAAGTCATGACGAAAGTGACCCTTGTCTACAGGGACCAACGGTTTTCGCCCCACTCGGTGGCGAAGGATGCGCTCATCCTGGAGACCGTCGGTAGGAACCTACAGTCACGGGGTCTTGACGTGGCATACGTCCGGGAGGCAGACTTGCAGCCCGACAACGAGGCCGACCTCTACCTGACCATGGCGCGCGGAAGCGATGCCCTGCACGTGTTGCAGGAGAAGGAACAGGCTGGCAGGCTCGTGCTGAACGGCACCGCTGGTGTCAGGCTGGCCACGAACCGCCTGCTCTTAGACGACCTTGAGCGGCGCTGCGGACTGCCGGTTGCGCCACTCTGCAATGATGACAGCCGCCCTGCGTCCGACGGCGACGGTTTCTGGTTGAAACGCGGCAACGGTGCAAGCCGTAGCCCCCTTGACGTGCAGTATGTCCGGACGTGGACCGAAGTGGGCGAGGCGTTGCAGCAGTTCCGAAACCGTGGCATCGGCGACGTGCTCGTCAGCGGACACGTGACGGGCGACGTCGTGAAGTTCTACGGAGTGAGAGGCACCAGCTTCTTCCGATACTACTATCCGACCGACGACGGCGACACCCGCTTCGGCACGGAGCGCCGGAACGGACCGGCACACCACTACCACTTCAGCAGCCAGCAGCTGCACGAAGCGGCAGAACAGCTGTCGGCGGCGTCGGGCGTCGCCATCTACGGCGGCGACTGCATCGTGCGCGACGACGGCACGTTCGCATTGATAGACTTTAACGACTGGCCCAGTTTTGCCCGTTGCCGCGCAGAGGCGGCGTCGGCCATCTGCCGGCTGGTTGAAAACGACATGACATGAAGCAGGGAGAATTCAGACGGCTGCTGGAAGCGTCGTTCAAGAGCGACGACACAGAGGAATGGCTCGACGTGCACTTCACGCGTCCGGTGGGGCTGGTGTTTGCCTTGCTGTGGAACCGGCTGGGTGTGCATCCGAATGTCATCACCGTGCTGTCCATCTTCCTCGGCATCGGTGCGGCCTGCATGTTCGTCCATACCGACTTCGCACACAATCTGGCAGGCGTAGTGCTGCTCATGCTGGCCAACTTCTGCGACTCCACCGACGGGCAGATGGCCCGGCTGACGGGGAAGAAGACGCTGATAGGCCGCATGCTCGACGGCTTCGCCGGCGACGTGTGGTTCTTCTGCATCTATTTCGCACTCTGCTGCCGACTGATGGGCCAGCCTATTCCCGGCATCGGCCTTCGTTGGGGTGCAGCCGTCTGGGTGCTTGCGTTCGTGGCCGGAGTGCTGTGCCACAGTCCGCAAAGCTCGCTTGCCGACTACTACCGGCAGATTCACCTCTTCTTCCTGAAAGGCAAGGAGGGCAGCGAGCTCGACAACTACGCACAACAACGGGCTGTCTACGAGCGCTTGCCGCGCAGTCGGTGGCTCGACCGCCTCTTCTACTACAACTACGCCAACTACTGCCGCAGTCAGGAAAAGCGCACTCCGGCCTTCCAACGCTTCTTCCGTGCGTGGAAAGCAGCCGCCAACAGCGGCCCGCAGGAGGCCGACGGCCGCGCCGCCGTGAGGGCCCAGCTGCTCAGGGGCAGCCGCCCGCTGATGAAGTATGCCAACATCCTGACGTTCAACACGCGTGCCATCTGCCTCTACGTCAGCTGCCTGCTGGACTGCCCGTGGGCGTACTTGCTCATCGAGATACTGGTTTTCACCTTGATATATATTTACATGCACCGTTCGCACGAACAGCTGTGCGAACAACTCTATGACCAAATAAAGACATAAACATGAGAAAGACATTCTTTCTAATGCTGATGATTGTCCTTTCAGCGCCAGCTTTCGCTCAGAAACTGACCGGCATCATCGTGGACGACGCCACAGGAGACACCATCGCCTACGCCAGTGCCATCTACAAGGGGCACCACGTCATGGTGTCGGCCGACCAAAACGGCAGGTTTTCCATCGACCGACATAACGGGTGGACGCTTACTTTCAGCGCCCTCGGCTACAAACCGCTCGACATGCGCATCGGCCCGAACACCAAACAGGAAATGCGCATCGCGCTGAAACCCGAGGCCAACCAGCTGGCGGGCGTCACCGTGAAGGAAAAACGGCATCGCTACTCGCGGAAGAACAACCCGGCCGTGGAGCTCATGCGGCGCGTCATTGCCGCCAAGAAGCGCACCAGACTGGAGAACCACGACTTCTACCAATACAACAAATACCAGAAACTGACGCTCGGACTGAACGACATCACGCCCAAGGACCTCTCGGGCAAGCTGTTCAGCAAGCGTCAATGGCTGGTGGACCAGGTGGAGCTGTGCCCGCAGAACGGCAAGCTCATCCTGCCGCTGAACGTGACGGAGACCGTGACGCGCAAAATCTACAGGAAGGACCCGTCGACCCACCGCGACATCATCATGGGCGAGAACTCCACCGGCATCAACAACTTCTTTGAAACGGGCGACATCCTCGGCAGCGCGCTCAAGGATGCCTTCACCGACGTGGACATTTACGAAAACGAGATACGTCTGCTCAGGCACCCGTTCACATCGCCCATCAGCAACAACGCCATCAGCTTCTACCGCTACTATATCGAAGACACGCTCATGGTGGGGCGCGACTCGTGCTTCTACCTGCGATTCATGCCCAACAACAAGCAGGACTTCGGCTTCACCGGCGAGCTCTACATTGTCAAGGACAGCACGCTGCACGTGAAGAAATGCAACCTCTCCATCCCGAAGAACAGCGATGTGAACTTCGTTGACAACCTCCAGATACGACAGTCGTACGACCAGCTGCCCAACGGCGAGTGGGTTCTCACGCAGGACGACATGCTCGTGGAGCTCTCGCTGCTCGATTTCCTGCAGAAAGCCGTGCTCATACGCACCACACGACTGCAGGACTACGACTTCGAGGAAATCAACCCGAAGCTGTTCAAAGGCAAGGCGCGCGAACGCCACGAGGCCAACGCGAAGATGCGCGACGACGAGTTCTGGAACAAGTTCCGCACGGTAAAACTGACGAAGGGCGAGGAGGAAATGGGCAACTTCCTCACGAATCTGGAGAAAGTGAAGGGCTTCAAGTATGCCATCTTCGTACTGCGGGCCCTCGTGGAAAACTATGTGGACACCGGATCGAAAGGGCATCCCAGCAAGATTGACATCGGCCCCATCAACACCATGCTCACTTCCAACTTCATTGACGGTCTGCGTACGCGCCTGAGCCTGCAGACCACGGCCAACCTGAACCCGCACTGGTTCGTCAACGGATACTACGCCCACGGCTGGAAGAGCAACAAGAACTACTATAAGGGCGAAATCACCTACTCGTTCAACAAAAAGAGCTATCTGCCGCAGGAGTTCACCAAGCGCACGCTCACCTTCACCTCCACCTACGACGTGTTCTCGCCTTCGGACAAGTTCCTCCGCACGGATAAGGATAACGTGTTCACAGCCTTCAAATGGGCCAAGGTGGACAAGATGATGTTCTACAACCGCCAGCAACTGACCTTCGAGCACGAACAGGAATTCGGCTTCAAGACGACCATCACGTTCAAGACCGAGGAGAACGAAGCCTGCGGCAACCTCTTCTTCAGGGGTATGAACGAGCCGCGCGGCTCGTACGACGGGAACGGACCGATGCCGATGCACAACGGTAAAATACGTACCACGGAGGTCTCGGCCCTGTTGCGTCTGGCTCCCGGCGAAACATTCGTCAACACCAAGCAGCGGCGCATCCCCATCAACCTCGATGCACCGGTGTTCACAATCGGACACACCATCGGACTGAACAAGGTGCTTGGCGGACAATACGAATACCAGCTCTCCGAAGCGTCCATCTTCAAGCGCTTCTGGCTGCCTCACAGCTTCGGTAGGATAGACTTTTCGGCCAAAGGCGGCATACAGTGGAGCAAGGTGCCGTTCCCGCTGCTCATCATGCCGGCAGCCAACCTCTCCTACATCGTGCAGAAGGAGACGTTCAACCTGGTCAACAACATGGAGTTCCTCAACGACCGCTATCTCTCGGTGGACGCCCTGTGGGACCTGAACGGCAAGCTCCTCAACCGCATCCCGCTCATCAAGAAACTGCAGTGGCGCGAGTTCGCCGGCATTAAGATGCTGTGGGGCTCTCTTTCCGACAAGAACAACCCCAATCTGGCCGAGAATGCCAACGACCCGGTGCTGATGCCCTTCCCCGAGGGCTCGTATGTGATGGACAAGAAGAAACCTTACTTCGAGTTCACCGTGGGCGTGTACAACATCTTCAAGTTCTTCCAGGTGGAATACGTGCGCCGTCTTTCCTACCTGCACCTGCCTACGGCCAACAAGCGCGGCATCCGTCTGATGATGCGCATGACATTCTAAAAGAAACAACGACACATGGATTCCGAAATAAAAGGCTACATCTTCGACTACGGCGGAACGCTCGACACGGGCGGACAGCACTGGGCACGCGTGATATGGAAAGCATGGCAGGGGCACGGAATGCCCGTCAGCGAACAGCAGTTCCGCGAGGCATACGTCTTTGCCGAGCGCACGCTCGACCGCAGTCCCATCGTGCTTCCGACATACACGTTCAAGAAACTGCTCGACGTGAAGCTGCGCCTGCAGATGGAGTACCTCTTCACCCACCGATGGTGGACGGCCGACAAGAAAGAGTTCACGCGTGTACACTTAACCATCTTGGAGGATCTCTACGCCGACGTGCGCAGGCACGTGGCACAAAGCCGGCTGGTCCTGAACGAGCTGCGCGAGCGATGTCCGTTAGTACTGGTGAGCAATTTCTACGGAAACATGGGCTCCGTGCTGTTTGAAATGGAACTCGACGGACTGTTCTCGCGCGTCGTGGAGTCGGCAGCAGTGGGCATTCGGAAGCCTGACCCGCGCCTGTTTCAGCTGGCTATTGACGCTTTCGGCCAAGCCGAAGCAGCAGCTCCCTCTCCGAGCGAAATCATGGTCGTGGGCGACAGCCTGCGCAACGACATCGCGCCGGCGCGCTCGCTGGGCTGCCAGACCACATGGCTCAAGGGCGAAGGATGGAGGGACGAACCGTCCGATGAGTCGCTTCCCACACATGTCATCACGGAGCTTCAACAATTGCTGAAGCTCTAAACACCTTCCGCACGCAGTCGTGCGTACTTGTTCCTATCGATAGTTCGGGGTGAAAGATCCTGAACTATCTGGATTCTACTTGTTTTACAGCTAATAATTACGAAGAAATATTGCTATATATCGATAAAACGGAAATTTAAACAGACAAAATAAGCAATTATTGTCAAATGTTTTAATTTTCGGTTTGCTAACAACTTTAAGCTAAATAATATATGAATACATATTTATAAATACAGAATAAATCGATAAATGTAAAGTTAAAAAGTGTTTATTTAGTGCTTTTTGTCGTCATAAAACTTTTTTCGTATCAAAAAATACGCTAACTTTGCAGACAAGTTGATTAACCCCCTCTTTTACTGTCGAGGGGTGTTTGTTATTGAACAGGTACTGCACTCACTGGGAAGTGCGTCAGTTATCAAAATTTCTTTGGATTTTATATGGTCCTCTTGTCGTGAGACAAGGCACCAATGACTGAGGAACCTATGGCCTCGTGCAATAGGTTCCTTTTCAAAAAAAAACAGAACAGGGCATAACCTGTAACATAGACATAAGTTCTCTCGCAGCTGAACGGATGCCCAACATCAACCAATAAATTCCGCGAAGCAAAAGAGACTATCCATATTTTAGATCACTATAATTAATTCAAACAATAAACAATGAAAAGGTTTTTACTTTTTGCAATGATGTGTGTCTGCGTCTCGATAGGGACGTGGGCGCAACAGGATTATCAAATTGAGATTAACCACACTTGGCGTAGTAATTCCACCAATCAAAAAGTGGCTAAAATCTATTTGCATAATTCTGGCTGCTTAACTGAAGCACTTGCTGCGTTGAATGACATGAACTATGACTATCAGGTTCTTTACATCAGCGGAGCTGGTGACGGTGTGGATTATGGACATCAGGATTTGACGGATGCCGACCTTGGAGCTCTAAGTACGATTACCTGCGAGACAATCGACTTGCAGAACATGAACACTGCCAATCCTTTTGTGTTCTCTAACAGTCATGTGAAGAATGTCATCCTGCCCGATGGTTGGGATAAAAATGCCGTGCAGGCTGCCGGTAAGGCCTTGGCTGCTGATAATGCAGATTTTGGCTCTTGCCTCAGCCAGAATGGAAACGGCATTACCTATAAAGATGATTCTGGCAATTCGCAGACGGGTGCTGCTGTCGTTGCATACGTCAGCAAGGGCAACACGCTCTACAATGCCATGATTCATACTTATTTTGACTCGAAGCCAAACAAAAAACTGAGAGATGAAAATGGCGAATATCTTAGCCAGTGGAATGAGGAATTCCCGCGGGTTAAGTCTCTGACGCTTCTTGGCTATCCTTCTGCCAGCGACTTCTCTACTACTGGCGACTGGGATGCCAATGGCCATTTCGTGCCTAACTACGAGCCGTTTGAGTTCTCAACTTCCCCGAATGCTCGACTTGATGAAAATGGAGAGGTGAAAGCAGACAGAGCTTCTTATGTGGATGGCACTGCTGAATGTGGCGGATTGTTGGGATGCAAAGGACTTATCGTGCTCGATCTTCGCGACGCCATCATCACTGAAGAATATTATAATGACCTCACGCTGACGTGGACTGGTGTAATTACCAAAGAAACTCAGCAGGTGTGGATACCTACCACGTCACAGCTCAAAACCATCCCTGCCGATTTCCTTAGCGGTGATGGTTATAGTGGAATTCGTGAAATTTGTATTCCTGCAAATATTGAAAATATTCGCACTCGTGCGTTCGCTTCACCCACTCATAACTTGGTTCACGTATGGACTACGGGAACAAACGATGACATTATCTATGATAATGGTGCATGGATTACTGATGGCAAAGATGACACCACACCTGAAAATGATGTATACCACTTTGGAATGTCCGCTATTGACGAATATGATGGTGTGAACAACGTCACCTATGGCACTTATACTTTCTCTGAGAACATCAAGCTCATCGAGAGCAATGCTTTTTCCACGGGTTATCGCGTGAAGGATGTCTATAACCTTGCAGTTAATGCTCCTGAGTGCCATGTGGATGCATTCACCTCTGTGATGTATAACGGTTTCAATACATACGATCCGTCTGCTATCACTGAAGGTATCATTGACCGTGAGGCATACACGAATAACAAGAAAAGCCGCATGTACATGACCATGTTGCACTATCCTCGTGAGTGCCAGACTCCTAACGTACAACGATACACCGACCCTACACGCGAGTATAATGTCGCAACAGGTCTGCGCGACGGTCGCGGAAACAACCTCTACTTCCCCAACCAGAGCGAATTCACAATTGCCTACGCACAGGGTACCTCTGGATACCTGTGGAACGCATGGGAAAACAAACGAACAGAATGGGGCGACATGGAAATTGCTTCTCCTCAAGGTTTCCTCGATCCACATTCTACTGATAATCAGACGCTGGCAAACACCAACTGGGAAAACAATCCCAACGAGAATAAGAACGACCGTTCGTTCTATGACGTGACACTTGACGGTATGAACAACTCAACGCTTACTGCTCCGTCAGGACTTGAACCTTATTATAACACTATTTGGGAAGATGCCCAGCTCTATCCTCAGGCTAAGTCTGTGACTTCCACCTACATATATTATCGTGATGATAATGGCGACTACGTGAAAGATGCTTCAAACGCTAATCTGTTCCGAGATTATGCAGGATCTGCCGATGATGCTCTGGAACGTTACAGCCGCAAGCAGGATATTGGTTACTATAGTTGCTCGGATGGTCGTTTTGTGCAAGACTACACTTGGACTAAGGATGAAGCCGGTCGCTATATTCTTGATGGAGAATACACCTTAAATACGACTGGTGGTGGAGCCTATGTGCTAGACTACACATGGGTAAGGGACGATGCTAATGGAACCCACTATCATCCATTGGTATCTACTGCATTCCCTGGTAATGAATGGGGTGAACTTCCCAATGATTTTAATAATCCTACTGATTACTGGTATGCAACCTTCAGGTACAATTCGGATCCTAATGGTGAATATGTAAAGGTGTATGATGATTATTATACCGATGAAACTGTTCCAAGTTGGCATGCTAGTGTTTATGAACAAAACAAAGCAGCAGGAATGACATATAGTAGAGAACCTTTAGGCTATAGTCAGTGTACCAATAATGAAGATGTAAAGAATCACAAATATGATCTGTTTGTCGTTGGAGACACTTATGCTCTTTGGACTTCTGATGTCAAAGACTTCGTGAATGGCCAGAAGTTTGCGAGAAATCCTATTGCAGGGGAGTATCGTGAATATAACCCATCGACCGATGAAGGATGTGATCGTTACGATATAACAGGAAATGGATTTGTCTTGGCTGTCAGTCCTGCTGATGATTCAAAACAGCACTACACTAAGAGCTATGTTGCAAATTCCTACAGAGAGTTCGATTCAAGTAGAGACAAGACAGACGAGCCTCTGTATTGCTACGGAGAGTGTGATTTCGTTTCTGAAACTCCCATCACCTACACCGTACAGAACGACTACCGTGGTTGGCACCAGTTCGTGCTTGCAGCTTACGCCACTAACCGCAAGACTCCGCTGGAGCCTGTACGCTCATTCATCAGCGACTGTGACTGGTGGACCATCTGTGTGCCCTACGACCTGAAGTATTCTGATATGGTGATGTTCTTCGGAACAGAAGCCGATAAGAACAATGGTAAGGCCAAGATTCCTTATCTGAGTAAGTTGATGTATGTCATTCGTGATCAGAAAAATGGAATGATTACACTGATGTTTAGTAAGAACCTCATGGAGTATAAGGAGACCATGACCGCAACCAATCATGTTCATGGAACCATCAATGACACTGATGCCAGTGGAAAATATACTGACGTAGAGATTGCACGGGATCCTGTTATCCTGCATGCTGGTGTCCCATATCTGATTAAGCCGAACATGACGAAGAATGCTGATGGGAAGTACGATCGTCAGTTTGATATCTTCGCCGATAAGAAAGCAGATTTATATTCCCGTCTGCATGCTGCTGCAACGCTGAAAGGCCATGAACAGATGAATCTGATCTATAATGGTGAGTACACAGTTCCCGCTTATGTCATAGGCGAAGGATCAGAAAAAACTGTTGATGAGAAGAAGATTACAAACCGCGACGGTTCTGAATTTACTTATAAGAGCGGTAAGATTAAGTATTTTGGCGAACAGAGAGATTATAAGATTTCTGACGACTTCACCTACACCTTCGTGGGTACCTACTATAACTCTGTCATGCCTCAGTTCTGCTACTTCCTCGGTTGGGACAAGACTTTGAACAACGGACAAGGCGGAGCAGCCTTCTGGTACAACCGTGTGGAAGAGAAGGATGCCTGGAACTGGAACAACGAGACATCTGCCCGAACTTCAACACAGAGAAAGCCATCGACCCGGCAACCAGCCTGAAAGACCCTGCCCGCTGGATTCTCACATCTGGACTTGCAGGCTCAAACAAGGATATCACATGTGATGACTTTGCCGTTACCAGTGGTGCCAAGGCTTATACGATGGACTTTGGTGCAACGAATGCATTTGCTGATGACGAGGAAGGTGTTGTTACAGAAATCAACAATGTGAAGACTACTGCAACGGAAGAAACCAGCGTCTATTCTGTCAATGGTATCTACATGGGCAACTCTGTGAATGGTCTTGCCAAGGGTATGTATATCGTGAATGGAAAGAAATATGTTGTCAAATAATCATGAGGAATAGAGATATGAAAAAGAAATATTTGAAACCTTTCAGTGTTGTGTACTCAATGGAATGCACAGAAGGTCAACTACTTTCTGAAAGTCAGTCCGCCCGCAATATCGGCGGTGGTCCTACAGGTGAAGGCATGCCCGGCACTGTCGGTGAGACAGATGAAGATACTGATCCCTACGGAGGTCATGGACAGGGTAATGGTGGCGGTGGTAGCCGCGGTAAGGATGATTCTGACCCCTGGGGCGAGGTTGACGACGAAGAGTAGTCTTTCTCTGATTGTTTAGCAATTCGCAATGTGTTAATGATAAGGGATGTGCCAATAACGGTATATCCCTTATCTTGTTTTCTGTTACGTATTATTCAGTTGCTATGAGGTGTATATAATATATGTTAGACTGAATTGACAAAAAATCTGAGCCATTCGCTTGTTTGGCTCCTTTTTTTTCCTTATTTTTGCAGCGTAGTAACAAAACGAACGTACCAATGGCAAACCGCACTTACATCAGTTTTGACTGGGCTTTGAAGCGTCTGCTTCGCGACAAGGCCAACTTCGACGTTCTGGAAGGTTTTCTCTCCACGCTGCTTGAAACCGAGATTAAGATTCACCGCCTGTTGGAAAGCGAGGGCAACAAGAACCGTGACGATGCGAAATACAACCGTGTAGACCTGCTTGCAGAGAACGAAAAAGGCGAGCTTCTGCTCATCGAGGTTCAGGGCGAGCCCGAATTCGCTTATTTCCAGCGCATCCTCTTCGGCGCCTCGAAGCTTGTGACGGAGTACATTGACGGTGGAAAGAACTACGAGAACGTGAAGAAGGTTTATAGCGTCAACATCGTCTATTTCGATCTGGGTCAAGGAGCAGACACCGTTTACCACGGAAAGACGGAGTTCCGCGGCATCCACAACAATGAGCTGCTCAAGCTGACTCCGTTCCAGCAGCAGACATTCAAGGTAGACAAGGTGTATCAGCTCTATCCAGAGTACTACATCCTGAATGTTCACGACTTCAACCAGTGGTCGAAGGTCCCGCTGGAACAGTGGATGTACTTCCTCTCTACGAGCGAGATTCCCGACGATGCTTCGGCTCCCGGGCTTGATGCCGCTCGCGAGAAGCTGCAGACGTTGCAGATGGGCCGCGACGAGCAGGTGGCGTACGACCGCTACATGATGGACCGTGCCATTCTTCGCAATACGATGATAACGGCCAGGGGCGAAGGTCTGTTGGAAGGCCGTGCAGAAGGCCGTGCAGAAGGCCGAGCTGAGGGCCGAGCTGAGGGAATTGCAGAAGGAAGAGCAGAAGGAAGAGCAGAAGGCCGGGCAGAAGGTCGTGCCGAGGGAATTGCAGAAGGAAGAGCAGAAGGTCTTCAGCAAGGACTTCAGCAGGGAGTGCATCACGCTCAGGTGACGATAGCTAAGAATATGAAGTCAATGGGTATGAATGATGCTCAGATCGCTCTCGCTATGGGTCTTTCCGAATCAGAGATAGGAAATCTGTTGCTGACGGAGTGCTGAGCAGCAGACGAAAAATGACTTGCGCCTTTATTCGTGAAAAAAACGGATAAAGGCGCAAGTTCTTTAAGTGAGTTTCAGAATGGTGTGGTTTAGGGCCGCATTACGTCGTGGCACTGCACTGCAGATGCCTTCGCCTTGAATGTGGTCTTGGCCTTGCAGTCGGCAGCGCTGGCTGAGAACAGGGCCTGATAGGTTCCTGCGTCAGTAACCCATGAGCTGGTTTGCTCGTCGAAGGAGGCGAGGTCGTAGTCTGTGAATGTCATGGTGAGGACTTGGCTCTGTCCGGGTTTCAGTTCGCCCGTTTTGGCGAAAGCACGCAGTTCGAAGGCTGGTTTCTGTAGTTTTCCCTCGGGCGCAGCTATGTAGAGCTGCACGGTCTCTTTTCCTTCATGCTGTCCTACATTCTTCACGCATACGGTGGCGACGTAGTTTTTGCCTTTCTTCACGACCTTCGGCTGACTATATTCGAAGTCGGTATAGGAAAGTCCGTAGCCGAAGGGATAGCTGACGGGCACGTTCTTCGTCTGGAAATAGCGGTAGCCCACGTCAAGTCCTTCCTCGTAGGGCGTTTCGTTGATGAACGGCACCTTGGCTTTCTCCTCCTTCGTCAGCTTGAAATCGTCCCAGAAGGTGTAGTCCTTGGGGAAGTTTTTCGTTGACGGGACGTCTTCGAGCGAGCAGGGGAAGGTCACGGGCAGCTTGCCAGAGGGGTAGGCTCGGCCAGTGAGCACGTCGGCCACCGAATTGCCGCCCTCCATTCCTGGTTGCCATGCCAGCAGGATGGCGTCGGCCAGTTGGTTCCATGATGCTGTCTCAACGGCACCACCGACATTGAGGATGACGATGACATGCTTTCCTTCTTGGTGGAAGGCCTTGCTGACGGCCCGTAGCATTTCTTGTTCATCGCGGTTGACGTTGAAGTCGCTGAAGGTTCTGTCGCCTCCCTCGCCGCTGCTTCGCCCGATCGTGACGATGGCGACGTCGTTGTTCTTGGCTGCAAAGCCGTAGACGTTGTCACCGAGCTGCGGTTCCTTGAATCTGGGCCTTGGGAAGAACTTGTTGTCGGCCAGCGGCCCCATCTCAGCTTCCATCTCAGCCGTGCCAAACTCTTTGTACTTCGTGTAGACGGTGGTCAGCGTGTCGTCTGTCTGCAGGCCCGCGTTGCGGAGTCCTTGCTGCAGGTCGATGACGTAGGGCTTGTTAACGTCGCCCGATCCGGTGCCGCCTGCGTAGAACATGTATGACGTGATGCCGAAAAGGGCCACGCGTTTGATGTTGCTGCTGAGCGGCAGGGGATTATTGTCAGGAGCGTCGGCCGATTCGTTCTTGAGGAGCACCATCCCTTCGGGTGCCGTCTGTCGTGTCAGTGCTGCGTGTGCCTGTATGTCTGGCTTATTGGAATACTTATACTTGCGGAAACGTGGTGTCTTGACAATGTATTCGAGGATGCGCCGTACATTTCGGTCGATGTCTTCCAAGTGGATGGTTCCGTTCTTGGCACCGTTGATGATGTCGCGAATCTGCTCAGCATTGCCGGGGGTAAGGAGATCGTTGCCGGCGGCGACTTGGCGGTCGGTGTGGCGTGTGCCCGTCCAGTCGGTCATTACGATGCCTTTGAATCCCCATTCGTTGCGGAGAATGGTGGTGAGCAGTTCTTTGTTTTCCTGCGTCCATGGGCCGTTCAGGTAGTTGTATGAGCTCATGATGGTCCACGGTTGGCTTTTCCTGACTGCTATTTCGAACCCTTTGAGATAGAGCTCGCGCAGCGGTCTGGGACTGACGACGGAGTTGTTGTAGAGTCGGTTGGACTCCTGGTTGTTTGCTGCGAAGTGCTTGGCTGACACACCGACGCCCTGACTCTGTATGCCGTTAATGATGGCGGCTGCGATATAACCGGTGAGGAAGGGGTCCTCAGAGTAATACTCGAAGTTGCGTCCGCAGAGCGGCGAGCGCATGAGGTTCATGCCCGGACCGAGAATGACATCACATCCGTACTCGAGCACTTCGTTGCCCATGGCTTTCCCGACCTGTTCGACGAGCGATGTATTCCAGGTTGAGGCGAGAAGCGTGCCGATGGGGAAACCGGTGCAGTAGTATGTGTTGGGGTCGTTGGGTCGCTTGGCTTCGATGTGGAGTCCGGCCGGTCCGTCAGCGAGGACGGTGTGCGGTATTCCCAGCCGTTTGATTTCAGCAGTGTTGCCAGCGGCCCCAAGCACGATGGCTCCTGCGTTGGGGTCGGGGTTGGTTGGCAGTCCGAAGTAGGAGTTGCCGAAGGTATAGCCGACAAGGAGGTTGGCTTTCTCTTCGATGGTCATTTCTTTGACCACACGATCGATGTTGTTGGGTGTCAACTTGGTTTGTGCTGAGGCTCCGGTTGCAATCATGGTGGCTGCAATCATTAGTTTAACAGTTTCCTATATATGGGGTATTGGGAGATTGGATGTTACGGTGGAGGGACTACAGTCCGATGACGCTTTTCTCAATCCAATAGCAGAAGATACCGGCAATGTAGCCGACGAAGGCAATCCACGTGATTCGCTTCATATACCAGCCAAATGTGATTTTTTCCAGACCCATGACGACGACACCTGCAGCGCTGCCGATGATGAGCATCGAGCCTCCCACACCGGCACAGTAGGCCAGCAGTTGCCAGAAGATGCCGTCGACGGCCATGTCGCCCGTAGGTGCTACGGGGTACATGCCCATGGCTCCTGCCACGAGCGGCACGTTGTCGACAATGCTTGAAAGCACACCAATGATACCCGTCACAAGATAGTGGTTGCCTCCTGACACGTCGTTGAGCCATTCACCCAAGGCTGTGAGTACGCCGACATGTTCCAGACAGCTGACAGCCATGAGGATGCCGAGGAAGAACATGATGGTGGAAAGGTCGATACGCGAGAGCAGGTCAGTGACGCGCTTGGCCATAGTGTCCTCTTCGCCCTCGCGGTGAACGCTGCGGTGGAAGATTTCCGTGACTGTCCACAGAATGCCGAGTACCAGCAGGATGCCCATGAACGGGGGCAGGTTGGTCAGGCCACGGAAGATGGGAACGAAGCATAGACCGCCGACTCCCAGCCAAAAGATGACGTCGCGCTGAGCTTTGGTGAATGTGCTGACGTCGGCCTTTGGCAGATTCTGCGACTTGTCGAACTTACCGTTGAGCTGGAACTGTAGGATGAGAGCTGGAATAATCATCGACACGAGCGAAGGGATGAGAATCTCCGTGATGACGCCTTGAGTGGTGATGACGCCTTTTATCCAGAGCATGATGGTGGTCACGTCGCCGATGGGTGAGAATGCGCCACCCGAATTGGCCGAGATAATGACCAGTGCAGCATAGATGATGCGCTCCTTTCGGTCCTGCACCAGCTTTCGCAGCACCATGATCATGACGATGGAGGTGGTCAGGTTGTCGAGGATGGCCGAAAGGAAGAATGTCATGAAGGCAATCCTCCACATCAGCTTGCGCTTGGAGCGCGTCTTTAGCGTGTCGCGCACAAAGTTGAAGCCTCCGTTTGCATCGACGATCTCGACGATGGTCATGGCTCCCATGAGGAAGAAGAGCGTTTCGGCTGTGTCTCCGAGCGACACCTTGATGTTCTCGCTGACTTGCATGAGTACGTTGTCGCCGGCGATGTAGCTCTCAGGTGACATCATGAACAGTGTCCAGCAGGCCACGCACATGAGCAGAGCGATGGCAGCTTTGTTGATCTCGAGTACACTTTCTGTGGCGATGCATGCGTAGCCAATAACGAAAACGATGACAATGAGTAGTGTTAATGTAGACATTTTTAGTTATTTAAATTGTTTGTAGTTTTTAAGCGAAAAAGGTTAATCCGATGCAAAGATACGATTATAAGGGCAAACTGCAAAAGGAAAGTTTGGCTTTTTTTCTTTTGGGAGGGGTTTTGACGGTGAAAGTCTAAAATAATGTTATTTGTAGATGGTATTGATTTTTAATTCGTACCTTTGTGCCTATGAATCAGAATGGGACGAAATGGAGTGAGAATGTCATCGTCGTGGATGCAGACTATGTCGACGGGGTGGCATTCAACTTGATTGTGAACTTTGAGCGCATGCTGGGTCGACGGATTCCGCAGGCTGACATGGCTCGTTGGTTGGAATGCGTGGCTTTGGACGGTGGCGTGCGTGAGGGCGAACAAGAGACCTCTGTGGTGCTGATACATGAAAAGGAAAAGTCGCATCTGCGGAACTTCGTGCCTTCAGACTATGCTGCAGACCTGTCGGGCAAGGCTTTTGGCAGTCCTTTGGGTGAGTTCGTCGTCAACAGTGTCGATGTGGAGGAAATCACGACAAAAGAGAATATGTTCGTCGATGTGATGACGTTCGTGGCGAGCCAGCCGGATGTGAAGCGTCTGATGTTGGTTCCTGACGAGAATATAAACGGTCTGAATGATCGGATACGTCGCTGTCTACAACGTGTCGATGATGAGAAGCGTGTAACTCTGTTCTCCATGCAGCCTGCCGGGGGTGGTCCATACCGACAGGAGATTCTGGGCTACTCGCTGATGAGTGCGCTTGGCATCCGCAGCGAAGAGTTCAACCGATAAGCGTTCCGCCGGAGTCTTTCCTTTCTTGGATGGCGACGGCATGATATTGGTGCTCGGACTGAAATATTGTAGGATTATAATTGATTAGATACTGTTATGTTAGAGAAATTACTGACGCAGGAGACTTATTCGTTGTTGGCGGAGTGGTCGCTGAGTTTCGTGAAGAATGCCATTCTGGCCATTGTCGTTTATTTTGTTGGCAGCTGGCTGATCAAGAGGATTGCCAGGCTGTTCGGGAAGATGATGGAGCATGGCAAGGTAGAAAAAACGCTTAGCTCCTTCTTGACGAGCATCGTGAATGTGGTGCTGTGGTTTGTGCTGATTATCATCATCGTGTCCATTCTCGGCATTGAGACATCGTCGTTCATCGCGTTGTTTGCCTCTGCAGGTGTCGCTATCGGCATGGCGCTGAGCGGAACGTTGCAGAATTTCGCAGGTGGAGTGATGATTCTGCTCTTCAAGCCTTACAAAGTCGGCGACTTCATAGAGGCTCAGGGATATGCAGGCGTAGTGAAGGAGATCCAGATATTCAATACCATTATCAGGACGGGTGATGCGCAAACAGTGATTATTCCCAATGGAACGCTTTCGACAGGTATGATGAAGAACTATTCCACGGAAAAATATCGCAGGGTAGATCAAGTTTTTCAGTTCGCTTACGGTTCCAATCTCGACGAGGTGAAGGCTGCGGTGGCAGAGATTCAGCAGCGTCATCCGTTGATTCTACAGGGGACTGTTGCTGATTCGGAAGTAGTGGCAGCTCCATGGACGGGTGTGTCTTCGCTTGGTGATAGTGGGGTGGTGCTGACTTCGCGCGTGTGGTGCAAAAGTTCAGACTACTGGACTGTGTTTTTCTACATGAACGAGACCGTATATGAAGAGCTTCGTCAACGTGGCTTCATGTTCCCCTTCAATCGCATGGACGTGAATATAGTGAATCGCTGAGCTGCAATTGATAAGAAGGTGATAACTTATTATTTTTTGCTTTTTCTTTGCACTTTCTAAAAAAAACGTGTATTTTTGCAGAAAGACTATGTTGCAGAGCTTCGTAATGAGGCTCTTTCCCAGTAAAACAAACATTAACTAATAAAAAACAATAACGAAAATGGCAAGAATACTGATGATTGGCGCCGGTGGTGTCGCTACGGTGGCTGCGTTTAAGATTGCACAGAACGCCGATGTGTTTACAGAGTTTATGATAGCAAGCCGTCGCAAGGAAAAGTGTGACCTGCTGGTGGAGGCCATCCATAAAAAAGGCTATACGATGGATATCAAAACGGCGCAGGTGGATGCTGACGACGTAGAGCAGCTGAAGGCTCTCTTCAGCGACTACAAGCCAGAACTGGTCATCAATCTGGCACTGCCCTATCAGGACCTGACCATCATGGATGCCTGTCTGGCTTGCGGTTGCAACTATTTAGATACAGCCAACTATGAGCCGAAAGACGAGGCGCACTTTGAATACAGCTGGCAGTGGGCTTACATGGATCGCTTCCGCGAGGCAGGACTGACCGCCATTCTCGGCTGTGGCTTTGACCCAGGCGTCAGCGGAATCTATACTGCCTATGCTGCTAAGCACCACTTCGATGAGATTCACTACTTAGACATCGTCGACTGTAATGCCGGCAATCACCATAAGGCTTTCGCCACGAACTTCAATCCGGAGATTAACATCCGTGAGATTACGCAAAAGGGACTCTATTACAAGGATGGGGAATGGATTGAGACTGAACCGCTGGAGGTGCACAAGGCACTGACGTATCCGAACATCGGACCGCGTGAATCGTATCTGATGCACCACGAAGAGCTGGAATCGCTGGTGAAGAATTACCCCACCATCAAGCAGGCTCGCTTCTGGATGACCTTTGGTCAGCAGTATCTGACTTATCTTGACGTGATTCAGAATCTTGGAATGTCGCGTATTGACGAGCTGGAGTATGAAGCTCCGTTGGCCGACGAGCCCGAGAAGCGAGTGAAGGTGAAGATCGTGCCCCTGCAGTTCCTCAAGGCGGTGCTGCCCAATCCGCAGGATCTCGGCGAGAACTATGACGGCGAGACGTCTATCGGCTGCCGCATCCGTGGTCTCAAAGACGGCAAGGAGCACACCTATTATATATATAACAACTGCAAGCACCAGGAAGCTTACGAAGAAACAGGCATGCAGGGGGTGAGCTATACCACGGGCGTGCCGGCCATGATCGGCGCTATGATGTTCGTGAAAGGTCTTTGGAGAAAGCCGGGCGTGTGGAACGTGGAAGACTTTGATCCAGATCCATTCATGGAACAGCTCAATATTCACGGTCTGCCTTGGAACGAGGTTTTTGATGGAGACCTGGAGCTGTAGCTCGAACGGAATCCTGCTCAATCATTCGTTATAGAGTGAATAAACGCAAGCAGGAACATTTAGTTCATATTTCAGAAATCTATAAAGGCACGTTTATGATTGTTGCAAATCCTATTTACGACATTGTGTTCAAGTACCTCATGGAAGATGAGCGCATTGCACGAACGATTCTATCTGCTTTGTTGAAAAAGGATGTAGTGGAGGTAAAAGTGCGGCCGCACGAGTATGCCAACGGTCAGCGTGACACACTCTCGGTGTTCCGCATAGATTTCGGCGCAACCATCCGGGAGGCTGATGGCCATACGCATCTCATTCTAATTGAGCTGCAAAAGACATGGCTTGAGACAGAGACGCTTCGCTTCCGCCAATATTTAGGAGTGCAGTATCAAAGTCCGAGGAATATCATAGGAAAAGATGGCCATGCCATACCGATGGTAGCTGTTTATCTGTTGGGGCACAAAGTGGGTGACATCGAAGAGCCTGTCATCTATGTTCGCCATCACTCGTATAACTACGATGGGCAGCTTGTGACCAAAGGTCTCCCTAACCCTTTTGTGGACAGCCTGACACATGATAGCATTATCGTGCAAATACCTCGTCTGCATGGTCAGATCAACAACCGGTTGGATAAGGTGCTCAGCATTTTCGATCAGACTCTGAAGGATGGACAAAACGGTCAGGTCTTGAACATAGACGACTCTATGTATTCTGGCGATGACGAAATGCAACATATTCTTCACCGTCTCTTGATGGCTGCAACAAATGCCGATATGCGGCAGGACATGAATGTTGAGGATGAATATTACTCAATTATCGAAAAACGTGATACCGAAATCCTGCAACGAGACAAATTATTAGCTCAGCAAAACGTGCAGTTAGCTCAGAAGTCAGCGCAGCTTGAGGAGCAGTCAGCACAGTTTGAAGAGCAGTCAGCACAGCTTGAAGAGCAGTCAGCACAGCTTGAAGAGCAGTCAGCGCAGCTTGAGGAGCAGTCAGCACAGATAAAGGAGCAGTCAGCGCAGATAGAGGAACAGAATAACGCATTGCGTAATTCCGTCCAAATGCTACTTAAAACCGGTTTGTCTATTGATGCAGTGGCAGACTGTTTAGGATTGGATTTGCAAACAGTAAAGTCACTCGGTAGACTAGAATAGTTTATATCAAAAATAAACGGGTCGTATGATTGATAATGAAAACAGTTCGTTAGAATAGGGTATTTTATAGTTAATTTAAAGAATCAAAACATAATGGCAAAGAAAGAAATGGAAGAGGCTGCTAATCCGCAAAATGAAAAGCTCAAAGCACTTCAGGCAGCCATGTCTAAAATAGAAAAAGACTTCGGTAAAGGAAGTATTATGAAGCTTGGCGACGAGCATGTTGAGAATGTTGAGGTGATACCTACAGGCAGTATAGGCCTGAATGCTGCACTTGGTGTAGGAGGGTATCCTCGTGGACGCATCATTGAAATCTATGGTCCGGAGAGTTCTGGTAAGACTACGCTGGCTATCCATGCCATTGCAGAGGCTCAGAAGGCTGGTGGCATTGCTGCTTTTATTGACGCAGAACATGCTTTCGATCGTTTTTATGCGCAAAAACTGGGCGTTGACATTGATAACCTTTGGATATCACAGCCAGACAATGGTGAACAAGCGTTGCAGATAGCTGACCAGCTGATTTCGTCTTCTGCTATTGATATCCTTGTCATTGACTCTGTCGCAGCTCTGACACCCAAAAAGGAAATCGAAGGTGACATGGGGGACAATGTTGTCGGCCTACAGGCGCGACTGATGAGCCAAGCCTTGCGCAAACTCACATCTACCATTTCAAAAACAAATACTACTTGTATCTTTATTAACCAGCTGCGCGAGAAAATCGGTGTAATGTTTGGCAATCCTGAGACAACGACAGGTGGCAATGCCCTGAAGTTTTATGCCTCTGTCCGTCTTGATATCCGTCGGGTAACCAGTATAAAGGATGGAGACGAAGTGATTGGCAATCAGGTGCGTGTGAAAGTAGTAAAGAACAAGGTCGCACCTCCCTTCCGTAAATGTGAATTTGAGATAATGTTTGGTGAAGGTATCTCGAAAGTGGGAGAAATAGTAGATCTTGGTGTAGAATACGGCATTATTCAGAAGAGTGGGTCTTGGTTCTCGTACGATGGAAGCAAATTGGCACAAGGCCGTGATGCGGTGAAAAAGCTGTTGAAAGACAATCCCGAACTGTGCGAGGAGCTGGAAGCAAAGATCATGCAGACCCTCACTGACAAGAAAGACTGATAGTAAGGCAGGCTCGTTCTCACAAATCTGAAACGCAAAGGAGCCGCAGACGTTGCACAACACGTCTGCGGCTCCTTTATTATTTGTCCTAATAACGGGACGTCTTGGATTCTAAAGACACTATAGCTTCGCCAGTTCGATGACCTTGTCGACAGCGGCGCTGAGGGCATCGGCGTTCTTGCCACCGGCCGAAGCGAAGTGGGGCTGACCGCCGCCGCCGCCCTGTATGAGCTTGGCCGCCTCACGCACTAACTGACCGGCGTTCAGGCCGTGCTCATTGACAAGATCCTCTGAGATGCAGACATTCAGCATCGGTTTGTTGTCGAACACGCTACCAACGACACAGAGAGAATGGCTGGGCTCGGCTGCACGGATCTTGAATACCAAGTCCTTGGCCACTTCGGGCTTTGCTGGAACCACGGCGGTGAATACCTTCACGCCGTTCACCTCGCGACCCTGCGACAGCAGCTTCTCCTTGGTGCGCTCCACGGCCTCGGCCTGGAACTGCTCCACCTGCTTCTTCAGCTGGTCGTGCTCGCCGATGTATTTCTCGATGGCTGCCTGCAAGTCCTTGGAGTTGTTGAACAGTGCCTTGATGGCCTTCAATCCGTCCTCCAGGTTGTAGAGCAATTCCTCGCACTCACTGCCTGTCTTGGCCTCGATACGACGGATACCGGCAGCCACACTGCTCTCGGCGACGATCTTGAACATTCCGATATGTCCTGTGGAATGGGCGTGGATGCCACCGCAGAACTCCACGCTGTCGCCGAACTTCACCACGCGAACTTTGTCGCCGTACTTCTCGCCGAAGAGTGCCACGGCACCGAGCTTGCGGGCTTCCTCGATGGGCGTGTCGCGGAACTCCTGCAAGGGCAGGTCGCGACGGATGGCATCGTTGACCAAACGCTCCACCTTGCGAATCTCTTCATCGGTGACTTTCTGGAAGTGAGAGAAGTCGAAACGCAGCGTGTCGGGGCTGACGAACGAGCCTTTCTGCTCCACATGCTCACCCAGCACCTGCTTCAACGCATGATGCAACAGGTGGGTTGCCGAGTGGTTGGCGGCGCTGGCCTCGCGCTTGTCGGTGTCGACGCAGGCCATGAACGGAGCCTCGGGATGCTCGGGCAACTTCTTCACGATGTGGATCGACTGGTTGTTCTCGCGCTTTGTGTCGATGATCTCCACCGTTTCCGTCTCGCTGACGAGGACACCCTGGTCGCCCACCTGTCCACCCATCTCTCCGTAGAAAGGAGTGGCATCGAGCACCAGTTCGTAGTAGGTGCTCTTCTTCTGCTTCACCTGACGGTAGCGCAGGATGCGGCATTCGTATTCGGTATAGTCGTAGCCCACGAACTGCTGCTCGCCGGCTTGGAGCTCTATCCAGTCGCCGTTCTCCACCTGAGCGGCATTGCGGGCGCGCTCCTTCTGCTTCTGCATCTCCATCTGGAACTGCTCTTCGTCAACGGTGAACCCGTTTTCGCGGCAGATCAGCTCGGTCAGATCGAGCGGGAAACCGTAGGTATCAAACAGCCGGAAGGCCTGGGTGCCGTCGAGCATGGTCTTGCCATTGGCTTTCAGTGCTGCCATGTCCTCGTCGAGCAGGCGGATGCCGCGGTCCAGTGTGCGCAGGAAAGCATCCTCCTCTTCCTTTATGACACGAGTGATGAGCTCCTGCTGAGCTTTCAGTTCGGGATAAGCCTCACCCATTTCGTGTACAAGCATTGGTACGAGTTTGAACATGAAGGCGTCTTTCTGGTCGAGGAAGGTATAGGCGTAGCGCACGGCGCGACGCAGGATGCGGCGGATGACGTATCCGGCCTTGGCATTGCCTGGCAGCTGACCGTCTGCAATCGAGAAGCTGACGGCGCGGATATGGTCGGCGATGACGCGCATGGCAACATCGGTGTCCTCAGCCTTGCCGTAGGTCTTTCCGCTTTGGCGCTCAATCTCGTGAATCATTGGCTGGAACACATCCGTATCGTAGTTGGAGTGCTTGCCCTGAATGGCACGTACCAGACGCTCGAAGCCCATGCCGGTATCGATGACGTTCATCGACAGTTTCTCCAGTGAGCCGTCAGCCTTGCGGTTGAACTGCATGAACACCAGGTTCCAGATTTCAATCACCTGTGGGTCGTCCTTGTTCACCAAGTCGCGTCCGGCCACCTTTGCCTTCTCTTCGGGCGTACGACTGTCAAGATGAATCTCAGAGCAGGGGCCGCAGGGACCGGTGTCGCCCATTTCCCAGAAGTTGTCGTGCTTGTTGCCATTGATGATGTGGTCGGCGGGGACATGCTTCAGCCAGTAGCCGGCAGCCTCGTCGTCGCGCTCCAGTCCCTCTGTGGCGTCGCCCTCGAAGACCGTGACGTAGAGGTCTTCAGGACGAAGCTTCAGCACATCCACCAGATACTCCCAAGCCATGTCGATGGCGCCTTCCTTGAAATAGTCGCCAAACGACCAGTTGCCCA
>JAFPME010000028.1 GCA_017402445.1 Prevotella sp.
GAGAACCTCCTTCACATTCTCGAAGAAACCGGAACGGTTCGTATCTCGGCGTTCACTTTCCACGACTATCTGAAGGGTGATGACGATGAAGGTGTCATCAGTGTGCCTTATATAGAAGACTGCGATAAGGAGGGAGAACTGACTCGCCAGCAGTATGATGATATCGTACGCTATGCAGAATGGGAACCAAACGACAAAGTAGCACTAGATAAGCGCATTCCGCTGCACGACCCAGTCTATCATCTGATACGTGATGAGGTAAACGAGCCTATTACTCTTAGCGAAATTCGAAAGCGGATAGAGAAGAAATATGACTGCTATCTTGGGGTTGCACAAAAGAGCGGATATTCAGGCTATTATCATGTAGGAGCCTTGAGGAACAGACAAATGTCTGCTGGGATTGAGGACATATATTATCCCACTTTCAACGAGGCGATGAAGGCGCTTATACTAAGCATAAAGGTTTTAGAACAAGATACAAACGATAATAGAACAGAGTAAAAATGGGAGTAGATATAAGTTTTCACATAGAGGTGCGCCACAGAAACGAGTGGCGGCCTCTTATATGGCAAATGCCAATAGAATTGAAGTCACACAAAGACGAAAAAGACGAAGGCAAGGAGTGGTTCACCAACAGCTGTTGCTACTGGTGCCGATATTACCATTTCCGTGACTTCCTAGATGATTATGGTAATGTGGGGTTGCCTGACGATGTGAGTCCCCAAATGAAGACAGAACTATCAGACTATGAGATGGGGCAGGGCTATTTCATGTTGTCAGATCTTAGTAATTTCTGTGAGCAGCAAGAGAAGGACTTGCTTGTAAGGCTTTTTCAATCACGTGACTATCAGATCACCAAACAACTGAACCGCATAGAGAGGTTTTTGAAGCAAGAGCCTACAACCAAGGATGAATCTGATGGGATTGGTTATGAAGGAATGGGCATCAAGGAAATCTACGAAGACTTCCAGGATGAGTATTGGTATTACCAAAGCCTTCATCTCTCTGTGAGAGGATTCCTGAAAGGAGCCATGGCTTCTGTGAACGACAAGGATGTCAGGGTTCTATATGGAGTATGGTAAACATTCTAAGAACAAGAGCAATGAAGATACAATACATGAGTGACCTGCATATGGAATTCGCAGAGAACAGCAGGTACATAAAGCATAATGAGTTTCCTGTTACAGGTGAAGTGCTTGTGTTGGCAGGTGATACGTTCTATCTGAACAATACGGTTGCTCCACTCAGTAAGTTCTGGAAGTGGGCATCAGCCAACTACCGTCAGGTGCTGTTAGTCCCAGGCAACCATGAGTATTACCAGTTTTGCGATGTGATGGAGCGTGGATTGCAATGGAAATGGATGTTCAAAGACAATGTGGGTATCTATCAGAACCAGGTAGTTCGGATTGACAATACCGACTTTATCCTAAGTACATTGTGGTCAAACATTCCTGCACAGGATGAGTATTTCGTGTGGAAAGGGTTGAACGATTTTCGTCAAACTAAATACAAAGGAAAGCTCATCCAGGTGAATGAGTATAACCAACTGCACCAGTTCTGCTTGGACTTCATCAAGAAAAGCGTGGCAGAAAGTACGGCGGAGAAGATTGCTGTGGCAACCCATCACTTGCCTACACGACAGGTGGTGGCACCACAGCATCTGGATTCGCTCATCAATAGTGCCTTCGCTACAGAGTTGGGCGATTTAATAGTCAACAGCCGTATTGATGTATGGATATATGGCCACTCCCACACCAATATAGATGCTACCATTGGCAAAACCAAAGTCATCAGCAACCAAATGGGGTATGTCTTCTATGACGAGCATCTTTCGAACGGATTTGATGCAGGGAAGTACGTTGAACTATAAAAAGTTAAGAACATGAAACAAAAAGATGACAACCCGATATTGTTAATAATACCAGACATACATGGGCGTTTGTTCTGGATATCGGCCACAAGGAAGTATCCTGACTTGCCTGTGATTTTCCTTGGAGACTATCTGGACCCATATACACATTATGAGGGCATCCTTCCAAGTGAGGCTCTTGCGAATTTCAAGGAAATCCTTGACTTCAAGAAAGCCAACATGGAAAGGGTTACTCTGCTTTTGGGTAATCACGACATCCACTACTTTGACAAGGATATGAATAGCAGCCGTAAAGACAAAGAACACTATGATGAGATTCATCAAATCTTCAGTGAAAATCTGTCTATGTTCAAACTAGCGATGACGGTAAGGACAGAAGAGAAGGATTTCCTCTTCACTCATGCCGGTGTAGATATCAATTGGCTAAGGTATAGAATGCCCGATGTCAACCCGAAAGATGTGAATGACATCTGCAGATCTCTCAATGACAAACTGATGACAGAAGAGAGTCTTTATGATTTTGTTTTCAATGGCTTGATGGATGTTTCCGCTTCACGTTGGGGCTATGCTCGATATCCCTCACCAGTATGGACAGATGAAACGGACCACCAATACATGAGAGAACGATTGCCCAATGTCTATCAAGTCTTTGGGCATACCCAACAGGAATCGGAACCTGTCATCACAGAGCAATATGCATGCTTAGATTGTCGCAGGGCCTTCCTGATAACAAACAAAGGCAATATTATAGAAGCATGAATCTATCGGTTTATTCTTACAAGAAAAAAGTAAGGAATAACATTACTCACGCAAAAATAATTGCGTGAGTTTTTACTTCTTGAAGCTATACATTGGCATTTCAATATAACAGTTTATTATCAAACTATTATTCATATATTTGCAGCACAAGAGTTCAATAATAAACTATTATGGATGACATTTACATGCTTGCCGATACCATTATCTTTAATAGAATAGGTGGTAACTTGAAAGCGGCTAGACTGAAGCAGAATATCACTCAACCAAGCTTGGCTGATGCGGCAGACATCTTCACTTTCCTCTCTGAAGAAAAATGAGAAAGGAGAGATTGGCTCGTTTAATTCGCTGCTGAGAGTATTGCGGACATTAGGGAAACTCGATGTGCTTCAGCCTTTGGTGGAAGAAGAACAACTGAGTCCGAGCGAATACTATAAACTCGTACATTCAATCAAGTCAAGACGTCAACGAAAACGAGCATCCAGAATGTATAAGTCAAGTTGAAAAATCTTCACCCAATACCACAAAAATCACATTGTGGAAAATCTTGCGTAAACAAAGAGTAGTCTGGTTGCTTTTGCGAGACCTTACCAATGAATAGTCTGAAGGTTTTATCTCAAAAATGCGATTTTTCAACAAAAGTGCCGTCTGAAGAGTAAATGCAAATGTAAACAACCATCGAAATACATTGATATACAGCCGTTTATTCTCGAATTTTGCGTAAACAATGCATAAACACCGCGTAAACAATGCGTAAACAGAGCAAATAAAACAAAGATTTGGCTATTATTCCACGAATAAATAAGTAAAAACAAGTAGTCTGTGGGTTTTATAAATGTGGACAAATAGGCAAAAATCATGTCTGCGTAAACAATGCGTAAACATTTTATTTCAGTTAGGGGTATTTTTATAAGATTCTGTGAAAATCACAAAAATCTAAATCGTTGAGCATCAATATAGTTACGTATCATAGAGTATCATAAAAATCGTTATTTGCGGCTCATAATCTGGAGGTCCCAGGTTCAAGCCCTGGCTGGTCCACACTGAAAATCAGCAACTTAGAAGAAATTCAAGTTGCTGATTTTTCGTTTCGGGAAAACAATGGGAAAACACAGCGATTTTGAAAACTCCATGATTTTTTGATAAACTTGGCATCATATCAGCCTAAGTAAGACATGTAAATAAGGTTTCTCGGAGTATCAAAATCTCGGTGGGAAAACAGTTGGGAAAACAAGATTGAGCCCACCTTTCCCTATCAAGCAGACATAATCACTTGTACATTGAGGTGTTTCCTAAAACGGATATACCTCTATTATAATCCTTCGCTAGATAGGATAAAGTTCGAGCCGCATGACTCACCTTTGAGTTTTGCGGCTCTTTTTGTATGTCTCTTTACAAGAACGCTTGTTCGCCCCTATTTTTCAGCCTTTTACCTTACCCAATCCTTAAATTGTGTTTCAAAACCATACAAATTAAACTTACCCAGTTTTTGGCGTATAGCACTCATAATTCCTTCATGGATTAAACACTTCGAATTCCAAATCACGGGAGTTCAAAGATGGTTCATGAACCGAAAAAGAATGTTTAATCGGAACGTCAGGAAGTACAACTGGCAAACCACAAAAAAGAATTAGGTTTTATGACAAGATTAGTTACAATTGAGCAATTTCTGGAGAAGCCCATCTGCATGATGTCGGGACAAGAATTCGTCCTGCTCCTCCAAAATGCAGAGAAGCAAACGGCAAAAGCACGTGCCGAGGTGGTGCCAAAGTAACCTTATGAATATGGTATAGCTGGAATCGCCAAAATCTTCGGATGTAGCATCCCTACCGCAAATCGCATCAAAAAGAGCGGTGTCATTGATGCTGCCATCACTCAGGTGAACCGAAAGATTACCGTTAATCCGAACTGGCTCTGAGCCTTACCAAGGAGGCTGGTACTACCATATCTATTAAGAAATAGGATATGTATTTGGCGTTGCCCTAATAATTCTGTCAGATACGACACAAGTTTCCACAAGTTTCTCAACCACAGCTTTGGCACACTCACGTATGTAGGAGACCTGTTTGGCACTCGGAGTGACCTTGCTCAGTGCCACCGCGTTTCTTGGCAATTCGTGGTCATAGCAAATATTATACAATGTACATATCAACAAGGGATGCCTGCCAGTGTCGAAATAGAATTGAGAGAAAAATAAGTTTCCTAACACCAAATGAGGTCTTTTTCAAACATTATACCTAAATTTGCAAGCAACTTGCACTTGATGATTGATTCTATAATTTATAGAATGCTCCTGAAGGATAACGCTTCATTGCATTTTCTTTTCGTCTTTCCTAACAAGGCGGAGTTCATCAAGAGACGATTCTATACCCAAGATGCTATATTTTTACTATGATTCCATTTCCTTTGAAGGAAAATGTGTACCTTTGTGGCTGAAACATCTGTCTGCTTCTGTCATCAAAGGTAGCATGGATGGCAGGATGGTTTTCATGAGATAAGAATATCAGCATCGTAGAAGCAATGGAAAAATGATGATACCAACGAGCACAGACAGGGTGAGGTAATTGTTGGTCCTATGATGATGACAGGTTATAAGAAATGGCAATAATGAGATCATGATAGTATTCATTGATACAGAGGTTAATCCGCAGACGAAAAGAGTGGCGGACTACGGAGCGGTAAAAGAGGATGGAGCTGTCATGCACACTCATTCCAAGGCCGACTTCGATGCCTTTGTGTTGGGATGCGGCACCGTATGCGGGCACAACATCATCCGACATGACTTAAAATATACAACACTACGGGGAAATCCCACGATTGTCGACACGCTGTTCCTATCCCCTCTGCTATTTCCCAAGCGTCCGTATCATCATTTGGTAAAAGATGACAAGTTGCAGGTGGACGAACTGAACAATCCAGTCAACGATTCGATGAAGGCTCGCGACCTGCTGAATGATGAGATTGCGGCTTGGAATGAGTTGACTCCCGACAGGCAGGAAATCTACTACCAGCTGCTGCATCATACGATAGAGTTTGGTGGCTTCTTCAAATACACTCGATACGTACCCACTACTCCGCAATCACTTCTTGGAAAGATATTGAATACGCAACCAGACTGGTTAAAGCTTATACCAAAGGAATTTGAAGGAAAGGTATGCAGCCATGCTGATTTTGAGATGCTTGTAAGGCAATACCCCATAGAACTGGCTTATAGCCTGGCAGTAATTGGTGCTGACGATGTCTTTTCTATCACTCCTGCATGGGTTATACGCAACTATCCACAGGTAGTCAATGTGATGAACCTGCTGTGCAACACGTCGTGCGGCAATTGTGAGTACTGCCATCAGCGATTGGATGCCCATTTTGGACTGAAGGAGTTGTTTGGTTATGACGAATTCCGCACGTTCGATGGAGTTCCCATGCAGCAACAGGCCGTGGAGTCTGCCATTCGTGGCGAATCGCTGTTAACGATATTCCCTACAGGTGGCGGCAAATCATTGACCTTCCAGTTGCCGGCATTGATGGCCGGGAGAAATACTCACGGGCTGACAGTGGTTATCTCGCCGCTTCAGTCGCTGATGAAAGACCAGGTAGACAATCTCGCTGCCCGTGGCATTAGCGAGGCTGTGACCATCAACGGGCTGCTTGACCCCATAGAGCGAGCCACAGCCATCCAACAGGTGGCCGACGGAACAGCGAATCTGTTATATATCGCCCCTGAAATGCTTCGCTCGAAGACCATTGAGCGACTGCTACTAAGTAGAGACGTGGCCCGCTTCGTGATTGATGAAGCGCACTGTTTCTCCGCCTGGGGCCACGATTTCCGTGTGGACTATTTGTATATAGGTGACTTTATCCGGCAGTTGCAAGAAAAGAAACAGCAACAGAAGCCTATTGCCGTCTCATGTTTCACGGCTACCGCGAAGCAGAAGGTGATTAGCGACATCTGCGACTACTTCCGGGCGAAGTTAGGTATTGAGCTGAAGGTCTTCGCTGCTAATGCCGAGCGAAAGAATCTACGTTATTCTGTGCTCCATGCTGATACTGCTGAAGAGAAATACAATCTGCTGCGTTCTCTGATACTCGGTCACAACTGTCCGACGATTGTCTACGTATCGCGAACCAAGCGTACCCGTCAGTTGGCTGACCATCTGCTCAGCGACGGCATACAGGCACTACCCTTCAACGGCAAGATGGAAGCGGCAGAAAAGGTGAAAAACCAGAATGCCTTCATGAGTGGTGAGGCACAGGTCATCGTGGCCACCTCAGCCTTCGGTATGGGCGTTGACAAGAAAGACGTAGGACTGGTGGTTCACTATAACATCAGTGACTCCTTAGAGAACTATGTCCAAGAAGCTGGGCGTGCAGGACGTGACCCACAGATGCAAGCCGAATGCTTCGTGCTCTATGCCGACAGCGACCTTGACAAGCATTTCATCCTGCTCAACCAGACGAAGCTCAGCATCAGCGAGATTCAACAAGTGTGGAAGGCTATCAAAGACCTGACGGCTAAGCGCGATAAGGTGAGCTGCTCGCCATTGGATATTGCCCGACAGGCTGGATGGGGTGACGAGATTGATGATATAGAAACACGCGTGAAGGCCGCCATTGCAGCTTTGGAGAATGCAGGATTCATTCAACGAGGCAGCAATTCGCCGCACGTTTTTGCAACAGGCATAGCGGTAAAGACCATGGATGAGGCACGACGGAAACTGACCGTTTCTCCACTTTTTGACGAACAATCGCGTGAAGAGGCCGCCCGCATCATCAAGTCGCTCATCAGCGCACGTGCTGTGCAGGAAGGGCATGGAACGGAGGCAGAAAGCCGGGTGGACTATTTGGCCGACATCCTTGGCATGAACAAGGCTACCGTCATCAGGAATATCAACTTGATGAGACAGGATGGTCTTCTGGCAGACAACCGAGATATGCAGGCTTGGATTAGCAAGAGTACATCGCTGCGCAACCTCGACATCACACTTAAACTGGAGCAATACCTCTTGCAGAAAATCGGCGGGCAGTCACATAGAATCAGTTATAAGGAATTGAACGAAGAAGCCCTGAAGGCAGGTCTGACTTATTCTAATGTCAAGCGCTTGCGAGTGTTGCTTCACTTCCTATCACTAAAGGGCTATATCCGCAAACAGGAACACGGATCTACAGGCAGCGTGAGCGTCCATCTGCAAGCGACATCGGAAGCCACAAGGGAACGTTTTGCTAAGCGGATGGACATCTGCCGATATATTGTGAAGACACTGAGCACCAAACGAGACAGCAGCAAGGAGATGACACTCGTCAACTTCTCGGAAGTGGAACTCCTACAACAGTTTATCGCCAACAGAGAGGCATCAATTTTCGACAGCCGAGGAAAGCAGAAGCCCACGATTGCCGACATCGAAGAAGCCCTGCTCTATCTGACGAAGACGGAGCTCATGAAAATTGAAGGTGGTTTCATCGTCATCTACAACACCATGCAGATAGGACGTTTAGCCGACCGACGTGCACGATATGGAAAAGAACAGTATCGACTGTTGGATGAGTTCTACAAGCAGCGCATACGTCAAATTCATATCGTGGGCGAATTTGCCAACCTGATGGTGCGCGACTACAACGCAGCCATGCAATTCGTCAACGACTACTTCACGATGGACTTTCGCCATTTCATCAACCATTATTTCAAGGAAGAGCGACGAGTGCAGATTGACCAGAACATCACACCTGCCAAATACAACCAACTTTTTGGTGAACTCTCCCACCGACAACTTGAAATCATCAACGATAAACAATCGCGCTGCATTGTCGTGGCAGCAGGACCGGGCAGCGGCAAGACACGAGTATTGGTACATAAGTTGGCCTCACTGTTACTGTTGGAGGATGTGAAGCACGAACAACTGCTGATGCTCACTTTCTCTCGGGCCGCAGCAACAGAATTCAGGAAGCGGCTCATCGGACTGGTGGGCAATGCGGCACATTATGTGGACATCAAGACGTTCCATTCTTATAGTTTTGATCTCATTGGCAAACAAGGTAGCCTGGATGAAGCAAAAGACGTGGTGGGCCGTGCTGCCGGAATGATAGAACGAGGCGAAGTGGAACCATCGAAGATAGCCAAGAGCGTACTGGTCATCGACGAGGCGCAGGATATGGGTGCCGACGACTTCCGACTTGTGCAGGCATTGATGCGGCAGAACGAGGAGATGCGTGTCATCGCGGTGGGCGATGACGACCAGAACATCTACGCTTTCCGTGGCTCCGACTCTCGCTATATGCAGTCACTCGTCAGCGAGGAAAGGCTACGGGCAGGCGAGCAAAGCTCGGGAATGGGGGCCAAACTATACGAGATGACCGACAACTATCGTTCTGCTCGTGCCATTGTGAGCTGCGCCAATCGTTTTGTACAACGCATACCCGGTCGTCTGAAACATACGGCTATTCAATCTGTCACAGGCACTGAAGGCAAGGTTTTCACATTAAAGACACTCTTTGATGCAGAGATAAACGCTCAAGGCAGCACCGCTGTTTTGACCCGAACCAACGAAGAGACTATGCAAGTGGCCTATGAGCTGGAACGTCGTGGGCTACGTGCAACAGTTGCTCAGTCGATGGGCGGCTTCCGTTTCGGCAATCTGGCAGAAGTCAGATACTTTCTCAAGCAGCTTGGAAGTAAAGAAGAAGCCGCCATTCCCACAGACCGATGGCAAGAGGCGAAACGACGCACCATCGAGACATACGCCACGAGCACATGTCTGAACATCATGAAGCATTTCTTTGCCGACTTCGAAGCAACCCACCGCACTTATTATCACAGCGACTTGCGAGAATACATCATTGAGTCGAACATTGAGGACTTCATAGTTGCTGATGAAAGGCTACGGGTAGGCGCGTCAGCGGGAACGCGGCCGGTGTTTGTAAGTACCATCCACAAAGCCAAAGGGCGTGAGTTTGACACAGTCTATCTACTGTCATCCGTGCCCGATAGCCGCGACGTCAATAATATGCGAGCCTATTACGTAGGGCTCACTCGTGCCAAGATGAATCTCTGTCTTGTAACGAGTCAAACTGCTGAATATGCTGCCATCTCCATAGCATTGAACATGCATGATGTCATTCTCGATTTCTTCAAAGGTCGCAAGGAGATAGTGCTTCAACTCCGTAGCGGTGACTGTTTGTATTATCAAGAAGGCTATTTACTCAATGAGCAAGGTGTTAGCATTGCTGCCCTATCAGCAGCTGGCAAGGAAAAGCTGAAAGCATGGACAGACAGAGGATATGTCGTTACCGAAGCTAAGGTCAGTTTTACGTTGGCCTGGAGGCCAGTTAACTCTCAGATAGAATATGCCGTCTGTTTGGCAAATGTCGTGTTGACTAAGGTTGAATACGTTGTTAGAAAGAATTTTTAATCCGTCATTCCATCACTTTCTGCCTATTACGATCAACAGTCAGAGTGTGACGGGGGGAGGCGATATTTAGACTATTAGACGGCGGTGACGGATGTGACGGATTTTGCGAACTATTGACTATCTTTGCAAGCAGAATAAGAAAAAATGGATATACAGTTGACATACAGGCGAACGAGCAGATTGTCGATGCGCATTGTCAGTAACGGCGATGTGCATGTGTCAGCCCCTATTGGCATGCCGAAGAAAGAGGTGGAATCATTTATCTGCCAGCATCAGGACTGGATAGTTGAGGCAAGAAAGAAAACAAAGGAACGGCAGACGCAGCGAGCAGCATTCTTCAATCAGCTCCCAATGAAGACCATGACTCAGAAGAATGAGGCAACAGAGAAAATGAAGAGGCTCATTGAGCCCATGATAGAACGGCATTCTAAGAATTTAGGTGTCAGTCCTTCTGCCGTTTCCTATAAACCGATGATATCCAGGTGGGGAATGTGCAATGTGCGAGAACGTAGTATCACTTTTTCCACCTACCTATTGCTGTTGCCTGAATGGTGTGTCGAGCACGTGGTAGTCCACGAGCTTTGTCATCTCTTAGAACCCACCCACAATGCTCATTTTCATGACCTGATGGATAAGTATTATCCGCGGTGGAGAGATGCAAGAAAGGAAACTCACAGAATAACAAAGGGGACACCTAACCAACGACCGTAGAATAGAAGAAATATGAAACAGATAGAAGTGGTAGCAGCCATCATCCATGATGACCAAGGCCGTATCTTCGCTACGCAGCGAGGATATGGTGAATGGAAAGACTGGTGGGAGTTCCCTGGTGGAAAGATGGAAACTGGCGAGACACCTGAAGAGGCTTTGCAACGGGAGATATGGGAAGAACTGGAGACGCGGATCGTGGTGGAACGGTTCGTGGAGACGGTGGAATGGGATTATCCTCAGTTTCATCTGACCATGCACTGCTACCTCTGTCGTGTGGAGAGTGGACATCTGGAACTGAAGGAGCACGAGGCAGCGAAGTGGCTCAACAAGGATGAACTGGAAAGCGTCAACTGGCTGCCTGCAGACAGGGAATTAGTACGGGAACTGAAATTATAATCAGATATGGATAGTCATACCCCACAACAGCGTCATGCTAACATGGCTGCCATCCACGGCAAGGACACGAAGCCGGAGATGGTGGTGCGCCGTTGGCTGTGGGGACATGGGTATCGGTATCGGCTGAATCATCCTCGACTGCCTGGGAAGCCTGACATCGTGATGCGAAAATACAGGACGTGCATCTTTGTGAACGGGTGTTTCTGGCATGGACACAATGTGAGCCTCACCCCCAACCCCTCTCCAAAAGGCGAGGGGAGCAAAGAAATTGACAATTCTGAGTGCTGCAAGATTCCGAAGACGAACCGTGACTTCTGGGTGGCAAAGATTCGGAGGAATCAGGAGCGGGACACGAGAGTGCAGCATGAACTGGCTGCGATGGGCTGGCACAGCATCACCATTTGGGAATGTGAACTGAAACCGAAGGTGCGGGAGAAGACGCTGGAATCGCTGACGTTCACGCTCAACAGGATATTCCTGCAAGACCATAGCATCAGACGATATGAAATACCAGAGGAGGAACCACAGATGGCGGCAGAGGAGATGCCTGACAATTACAATAAAAAATAGAAATACAATCATCACATATACAAGAAAAAAGATTGTAAATATTTCATACCGAAAAAAATGGGTAAAGATTTTCTTTCATTCTACGAAGACGGAAACGGTTGTTTTGTTAAAAGAATCGGACAAAACACGAAGATTTTTCTATCTGTTTTTCAAAATGGCTCATTTTACATCGCAAAATGGCTCATTCTGCCGTTCAGAATGAGTCATTCTGTCAAACAGAATGGCCCGTTTTCGAGAGCAAAATGAGTCATTTTGAAAGCCCAAAAAATGTAAAGAAAACACAAGTTGCTTGTTCCCAGCGTCTTATAACTTTCTCATATTTCGCGTGTACGCGTCCGCCGGCTTTTTATTTTGGAAAACGGGCCGTAATTTCGTATAATAAATGTTATTTTGTAAGCATAATTCAGCGTCTGCAAAGTCATCACCTGCAGAGGGAGAAACCACGTTCTTACAACACTTTCCTATTCCGAATCGGCGTAAGTTTATGACAATATCAGCTACATATAATCTCCTTTCATTTGCTAAATCAAAAATTTTGCACTAACTTTGCCATGAATTACTCAAACTCCTGATTTAAGGATAAAAATGTTCCGTATGAAAAAAATCTTATTATCAACAATTCTTTTCGGCTGCGCTCTTGGAATGACAGCACAGCCTGCCGGGGGCTTCGGAGGTTTCCAGATGCCCCAGGTGCAGTTAGAGACCTCACAACAATGGAAAGACGTTAACTATGCGGGCGACGACCAGAGCTATCACACCTGCGACATCTACCTTCCCAAGCAGGCGAAAGACAGCTATCCCGTGGTGATTCATATCTACGGAAGTGCATGGTTCAGCAACAACAGCAAGGGAGCGGCCGACCTCGGCACCATCGTCAAGGCCCTGCTCGATGCCGGCTATGCCGTGGTGTGCCCCAACCATCGTTCGAGCATGGATGCCAAATGGCCGGCACAGTTGCATGACATCCGTGCCGTTATCCGGTTTGTGCGAGGCGAAGCCCAGAAGTATAAGTTCGACACCTCCTTCATTGCCACCTCCGGATTCTCTTCAGGCGGACATCTTTCTTCTACAGCCGCCACTACCAGCGGCCTGAAACAGGCCACGGTGGGCACCCTGAATATCGACCTGGAAGGCTCCGTTGGCAACCATCTTATGGAGAGTAGCAGCGTGAATGCTGCCTGCGACTGGTCGGGTCCTGTAGACCTGACGGCCATGGACTGCGGCGAACACATGCAGATGGGCGACAACTCGCCCGAGGACATACTGCTCGGTTCGAAGCTCTCTGAGGAGCCAGACAAGTATCTGAGTCTGAGTGCCGTGACCTATATCGACCGAAACGACCCCCCGATTATCATCTTCCATGGCGAGAAAGACAACGTGGTGCCCTGCTGCCAAGGAAAGAAATTCTTCGAGCTGCTGAAAGCCGCCGGCGTAGAGACCGAAGCCACATTCGTGCCCGAAGGCGGCCATGGCATGGGAATGTATGCCCAGGAGAACCTGCAAAAGATGGTCAGTTTCCTCAATGCTGTCCGCGAAGGGAAGTCGCGCGTCGTGGAAGACGGCGGAACAGGGCCCCACAAGGCCATCATGAAAGAAGACAGCAGCCTGCCGGCCCACACCCTTTTCGTACCCCAGGACCTCTCCCCGTTCAGCTCCGGCAACCCGCTGCCCGTGCTTGTGTGGGGCAATGGTGCCTGCACCAACTCCCCGTGGGAGCACTACAAATTCCTCAACGAGATTGCCTCACATGGGTTTATCGTTCTGGCCACGGGCTATATCCCCATGGAAGAAAAGCCCTATCACGGCCCAATGTCCACCACACAGCAGCAGATAGAGAGCATCGACTGGGCATTTGCACAGAACAACGACCCACAGTCGCCCTACTACGGGAAGATTGACGTGAAGAACATCTGTGTGGCTGGTATGTCGTGCGGCGGACTTCAGACACTCTTCAACTGTGCCGACCCGCGCATCACCTCATTGATGATTTGCAACAGTGGACTCTTCAACCAACAGAACGCCTCGCAAGCCGTAGGCGGAATGCCCATGCCCCCCAAGGAGAAGCTCAACGAGATTCACACCCCCGTCATCTATATTCTGGGAGGACCTACCGACATTGCCTACGAAAACGGCATGGACGACTTCCACCGCATCAGCCATGTGCCGGCCTGTGCTGCCAATTTCCCCGTAGGTCATGGCGGCACCTATCGTGAACCCCATGGCGGCGAGTTCACCGTCGTAGCCCTGGCCTGGCTTCAATGGCAGCTGAAGGGCGACAAGACAGCCGCCCAAATGTTCAAGGGCAAGACGCCCCTGCTCTCAAAGCGCAAGGACTGGACTCTCGAGAAGAATGCCAAGTTCAGCAAACTCAAGTAGTTATATCAAAGAAATCCCAATTGTTAAACAGAAATAACAGTTGGCAGGCCATTCTATGTTGCGGGCGGATGATTCCGCCCGCATCCTATTTGCTCTCCCTCATTCTCCAAACAGTTCCCGCCATTGAGAAACACGTGACAAAAGTCCCGCCATTGACGAAACAAGTGACAAAAAAGTCCCGTCCATTAAACGCGGATTCCATCCGCACCACTCCCCGCTCACCTGCACGCGCAAATCATCCGCCCCATTTCATTCAGAGCCACAAACCGATACCGTAGAGAATCAACCGGCAACCCGGTATAGCTGAGATGCTTTGCCTCAGCTTTCCTTTGCAAGGTTTCCTCTGCAGCCGCCCTAACAAGAGGGTGAGCGAAAGCCCTCTCATCCGGTTCCAACAGCAGCAGCTTACCCTTCGAACAAGCTTCAAAATACACCCCTCCAGGTTTGTAATAACGCTCTTGAGGAGTCCCTGCCGCAGGAAAGCCTTCGTTCATCAGCACCACCAACGGGAACCCCAGCTCACGAATCTTTCTGGCAATCATCCGCTCACCCTTGCTGATACTTGCCGTATAGGTTACAGCCCCATTATGTGCAGAAGCCAACACCGACTCCAACCGTTCCATGATCTGTTGCTCGTCAGCACTACGCGACATCTCAACTAATTGCCTGTCAGGCCAGTTTAGCAGGAAATGATTGCCCATCGACGTAAACGGCAGACCGCAAATCTCCGTCTGCCGGTGCATACGGAAGAGGTCGGGATTCTGCCGACGCTGCCAGGCACGATCGGCATTCGCCTTCACGTATTCGATCATCGCATGAAGCTGTCCCTTATGAGTCAGAACCCGGTAAAAGGGCGGCCCGTCGTAAATGTTCTCTGTGACCCCAAGCCTCCGGGCCTCCGCCTTGCAGCCTTGCATGTAACCGCGCAGCACCTCCTTGATGCTACGAGTCATCGTCTGCTGCACATGAAGCACCATGTGATGATGATCAGGCATCACCTTGTCAGCAAGAATCCTGACCTCAGGACAAAGCTCGAGCATCCGGCGTTCCTGATTGACGAGCGCCCAGCCGATAGGCGTCTTTTCCACCATCGCCACACCGCCATTGCAGGCCAGCGAACCAAACAGCGGTCTTCGTCCATTAGCCACCATCGTGACATGGACAATGCAAGGTTTTCGCCAAGTCCCTGGCTGCAGCCAAGTGAAGGTTTCCCTCATAGGAGTTTTCTCGTTTGTCATCAGCAAATACAATTTGCTCTCAAGCAACGGGACAACAATCCCCGCTACCCATCGCGCTCGCAAAGATAATCATAATTACCCACACAGCCATGGGAAACCCGATGAAAAACCAAGTCCTGTCCATTAAATGCGGATTCCATCCGCCCGAGGAGACATGGAAGCGGGAGATATGGAAGGAATTGGAAACGCGCATCGTGATGGAGCGACTGGTGGAGACGCTGGAGTAGGATTATGCACAGCCGGCCGAGCCTCCTCTCGCCCGACCGCTGCCTTTCACCAGACCATGCACTGCTATCTCTGCCATGTGGAGAGCGGTCATCTGGAACAGAAGGAGCACGAAGCGGCGAAGTGGCTCGGCAAGGATGAACGGTCGAGCGTCAACTGGCTGCCTGCCGACTGGGAACTGGTGAAGAAACAGAAATAGCAGGATCGGGAAACGCTTTTTTATAGTCTGCAAGTGAGTCCTACCTTGGTCTCGAAAGTGTTGGCACGAACCGTACTGTTCTGCTGTAAGATGAAGTTGCGGTCGTAGTAGTAGTTGTAGTGTGTGCGACGAGCATAGTAGGCAACCGACAGGCTGAGCGACCACTGACGGGCCAGGTGGACGTCCATGACGGGGTTGATCACGAAGAGCGCGGCATTGCTGTTGTCGCCCTGCACGCTGAGGTAGTGCAGGTCTTTGGTACCGTCGGCGAAGGCCTGGAGGTCGCGGCTCTCGTAACCCTTCCATGTGAACAGACGGAAGAACTTCGTGTTGAGCAGGAAGCGACCGGACCTGCCGAAGTCAATCTGTGTCTTCGACTTGATGCTGAATCCGCTCCCCATGTTGTAGTCGCGGTCGATGACGTTGAAGAAGTCGCTCTTGGTTCCACCCAACAGGATGCCGCTGAGGAAGATGCGCTGTTCCATGTGCGAGATGGCTCCCATCTGCGGCAGCGAGATAATGAAGCCCGGTCCGAAGCCGGCGGCCTCGCTGATGCGGTAGGGGGTCAGTTCGGAGCCGTCCTTGATGGGCTTGGCATCGTAGTAGTTGTAGTGCTGGTAGATGCCGAACTCACCTGCCATGTTCTGACTGTCGTTTCCCTTTATCGTCTTGTTCAGGATGGGCACGCTCCACAGCCTGCCCACAATCTGCAACTGGTTGATCAGCGGTTGTCCGCCGCCGAAGGCGATGTTGGTTTCGATGTCGAAGAAGTCGTAGGGTGTGGTGTGTCGCTCGCCGTCGACAGACGTGCCGTAGGTCAGCGTGATGTTGAGGTAGGGGGCATGAACGCCGCGGAAGAGGGCTCCGTCGTCGGCCAGATAGCGCCACCCGAACGACACCGAGGCGTCGATGGGAATCTTCGTGAAGTCGTGATAGCGGTAGTGGTTGCGACGGACACGCCACGCGTCGCCGCTGATGATGCGGTGGAGGCCCTGGATGGGGTTGACAAGGGTTGCTGCCGCCTCGCGCAGGAAGCGACTGAAGCCCCGTTCGCGGTCGTCGAGCATCGACAGGCTCAGTCGGTGCGCCATTTCGCCGATGGCCATGCCGCCCATCGAGGTGGCCAGCACGTCGTTGATGGCCGGCGGCTCCGTCTCGCCCAGAAACTCCCACATGAGCGACCCGCCGAGCGCATAGGGTGCCGACTCCCAGAACGTCAGTCCGTTGGTGCGTGCGGCATTGTAGTAGAGATTGCCGTGGTAGGGATGGGCAAACATGTTGGTGGTGAAGAAATCGTTGTCCCACACCATGCCGTCGGTGAAGTTGCGCTTCAGCGAGCGGAAGGTGGTCTGCGCGAAGTCGGAGTTGAGTGCCCATCGGTCGAACAGCTGCACGCCCACGTTGATGCCCGTCACCTCGGCAGCGGCCTGCCAGTAGCGCTTCCTCACGGGCAGGGCCATCGTCGAGTCGGCGAAGATGAGCTTCGAGCGCTTCTCCTCCCACGCCCGTTTCCACGTGTCGTGCTGGTTGTGCGTCTGGCGAAGGGTCAGTCCTATCTCTGCCAGCGGGCGGTTGCGGTAGGTCTCGTCGCGGTCGTAGTAGCGCGTCAGGCCCCATCCCACCGAGGCGAAGGCCCCGAGCCGGTCGGTAATCCTGTAGTCGGCGTTGATGCGCGCCTGCAACGAGTAGAGTCGCTCGGGCTTCTCGCTGCTCCCCTTTGTGAAGGTCTCCACGTGGAAGTAGCCGATGTCGCCGCTCAGGCTCCATCGGGGCGACAGCTCGAGATACTGTCCGAGCCGGTAGAACAGGGCTCCCGAGAACTTAGAGTCGAGCCCCATGAAGTGGGTTCCCAAGCCGATGATGTTGTACGTGCTGCGGTTGCGGTAGCGCACGGCATAGTTGGTCTTCGACGACGTTCCGGCATAGACCATCATGTCGATGCGTGTTCTCGGACTGATGTTCACCAGTCCCACCTTGTGGCCGATGCTGTCGGAAGACACGTTGACGAGTCCTACCTGCCAGCCTTTGGGGTGCTTGCGCGCCATGTTGAACACGCCTATCTGCGCGCCGTTGAGCGAGTCGGCATAGTTGACGGTTCCTATCTGCACGCCTCGCTGCAAGTCGGAAGAGACATTGAGGATGGCCGATAGCTGCACGCCGCGGTCCATGCCGGTGGTGATGTTGTTGACAGTCGACAGCTGCAGGCCGTTGAACTTCCGCGCCGACGCATTTGAAACGCCCGAGAGCTGCACGCCGTGCCCGCCGCCGGGCGCCACCGACGAGATGACACCCAGCTGAACGCTCTTCACCGAGTCCTGCACGCTGACGACGCCGACAGGACTTTTCTGTGCCAAAGCCATTGTAGCAGCCATCATGACGGCTGCGGTCGTCAAAAGTATGCGCGACACACTTTGACATTGAGGTCGAAGAACGGTCTTCATGCTATCGATATCTTTCTTGTCTTTACCTTATTAAACACAAAACGTATAACTTTTATTGCTCAGTAGCCTGGCAATACTCCGACAGCTTTGTTTGGAAGTCGGTTTTTCCTCAGCCTGACAGTCTTAGCCTAATATTACCTCGATGAGATGCCGACTGGGACAGCCCTTGTCGCTCCTGACGGCGTATGCGAGGGACGACGGCGTTTGTAGCATTGCTTGAAGTCGCACAGGCCACAGGTGTAGTCGAGCCGTCGCACCTCACGACCCAGTCCGATGATGCCACTGACGCTCTTGATGGGCACCATCAGACTGCTTTCTGTGAGCCGCACGCCGCAGGGAATAGGAGAAACGGACGTATGCATGGATGAGAAAGCCGTATGTGACGCTACGGAAGGAGACTGAGGATAGTGCTGTGCGTGGGTGTCTCGTTCATAAAAAAGTGGGAAAAGGAGCTGTTGTTGCGACACGTGCCATCCGCAATAACCCGGACTGAAACGGTTGGTGTGTTGCCAGTGGAGCTTGTCTATGCTCTGCTGCACTGCAATTTCCATGCGGTCGGCACACTTCTCGGCGATGACGCTGCCCAAGGCGTCGGCGATGAACGTGCGCACCTGATCGTCGGTCGCCTTCAGCTGCTGCTGATAGTGTTCGTATTCCGTACCTGCCGTGCATACGAAGAACGCAAAGGCTTCCGAGTGGCGCAGCTGCCGGGCGATGATGGGGCCGATGTCGAAGTGCGTTTCGTTGACGTTGAGCTGCGCAGCCTCGTCATCTAAGGTGCCACGGCTGACAAAGAAGCAGAAACAGGGACGCAGGAAGGCCTGCACTTCGCCGACGATTACCTGCATCTCGTGCAGGACGCTGTCGTCGGGAACAGCCTCGCCGTAGCCCATCTGCTCGCTGACGTCAGCAAGACTGATGTCTAAGTCGGAGTATGTAAGCGTTTTTTCTGTCATGGTGGCAGCTTGACGTTCAAGGATTTCGTCTTCTCCTTCACGCGAGACGTCCGTTCCATGCCTCCACCGCTTCGAAGAACGCATCGATGTTTGACAAGGGCGTGAACGGGGGTGTGTCGCATCCACTGGAGAGGACGAAGTTCGGGTAGTCCTTCATACGGCCGAGCAGGTCGTTGACAGTCTGTCTCATCGTGTCGGACGTGCCGTCCTTGAACACGGAGACAGGGTCGATGTTGCCCATGGCGAGTGCCGTCGGGGGCACGTCGCGTATCACTTCCTCCATGCGGCATTTGTTGCCGAAGTGGTAGGCAGCGGCTCCGGTGGCCGTCATGGCCTTTGTGCAGTGACCTGTGTTGCCACAGTTGTGGAGCACCACGCTGAAGTTGTCGTCCTGCACCACCTGCACAATCTGCCTGACATAGTGCGAAGAGAACGACAGACAGTCGTCGTTCGACAGCAGACCGGCAGCCGGTTCGGCCATGACCACGCCCTTCGCACCCGTCTGCCTGAGCGCCATGCAGTATTTCAGGATGAAGTCGGTGCACTTCTCCAGCAGCTCATGGGCCGCCGTAGGGTTTTCGCAGATGAGCACCATAATGTCGGACATGTCGTAGAGGCGGCCTGCCAACGAGAACGGACCGATGCAGCCCGCCAGCAGCGGACGGTCTTTGATGACGCTGGCCGCCAGCACGTTCGCCTTCAGATAGGCCGGAATACGGCCCGCGCTGAGCGAAGGAACGGTCAGTCGGCTGATGTCTTCAGGTGAGTTCAGCAGACGTCCGTGCACAGCAGGCACAGCTTCGTCGCTGAAGACGACCTGCGATCCGAAGGCTTCGGCCTCGGTTGTCAGGTCCATGATGGTGCAGGCTGCTGCCGACGGATAGCGCTCGCTGAGCCTGATGACCGCCTCGGCATGCACCTGTCCGTCGCTAACGGCTTCGCGCACGGTTCTTCCTCCCAGCTCGATGCCGGGATGTGTCATGATGGGGATGGCCGCCACGGCGTGTCCGTTGATGATGCCCGCCCTCCATTCTTTCATGTTCTGATTCATCGATTGTCGTTTTCTTCAAGGACGTCCTATTACACAAATGTAACCATTACGATGAAGAGGAAGCCGAAACTATTCGGCTATTATGTCATGGCTCACAAGGCAACACCATAAGGTTTCGCCGAAAAAACGATGCAAAAAGTTGGTAATATACAACAAAATGATTACTTTTGCCGCATATGAAAAGCAAAGACGGAAATGAAAAGAATTCTACTCGCCATCATCGCGGTTGCATGGATGGGCAGCAATGGATGGGCACAAACTGACCAAACCTCTTCCGAACGGAAGAAAGTGGCCGTCGTACTGAGCGGCGGCGGTGCAAAAGGCATGGCACACATCGGTGTCCTGAAGATACTGGAGCGGGCAGGCATTCCCATAGACATCATTACCGGTACGTCGATGGGCAGCATCATCGGCGGACTGTACGCCATCGGCTACAATGCCAACGCGCTCGACTCGATGGTGCGCGTGCAGGACTGGAGCTATGTCATCACAGACCGCGAAGACATGCGCCGCCAGAGCCTCAACGACCGAAAGAAACAGAACACATACGCCTTCACTACAGGGCTGACCATCGGCAAGAAGGACATGCAGGCCGGCGGCATCATCAAGGGAAAGAACCTGGCCGAACTGTTCCAGCAGCTCTGCACGGGCTACACCGACTCGCTCGACTTCACTCGCGACCTGCGCATTCCCTTTGCCTGTGTGGCCACAAACATCATCGACAACAGCGAAGTAGACTTCCACAGCGGACGGCTGCCGCAGGCCATGCGCGCCTCGATGGCCATTCCCGCCGCTTTCTCACCAGTCAGAATCGGCTCCAAGGTGCTGGTGGATGGTGGTCTGAAGAACAATTATCCAGCAGATATAGCACGCGAAATGGGTGCCGACATTATCATCGGCGTCACAGTGCAAGGAGCACCGAAAGAGGCCGAGGACCTGGGGGGAACGATGAGTATACTGAGTCAGATCATCGACGTGAACTGTAAGAACAAATACGACGAGAACCTCGCCATCACCGACCTGCACTTGCAAGTGGACACGAAGGGCTACGGTTCGGCCAGCTTCTCGCAGTCGGCCATCGACACACTCATCCACCGCGGCGAAGAACTGGCCATGCGCCACTGGGACGACATTGTCGCCCTGAAGAAACGCATCGGCATCAGCGATTCGTTCCGTCCGAACATCTATCAGCCCTTGCGACCGCAGGTAATGACCGAGAAGCGGCATATATCCTGTTTTACGTTCGAGAACATGACATCGCGCGACAAGCTTTTCCTGTACGAGAAATTCAAATTGAACCGGACGGACAGCATCGATGCCGAACTGGAACAAGAACTGACCACGTCGATGCGTGTGGACCTGTTCTACCAGACAGCGGAATGCAGAGTGGTGCCCGAAGGGGACGGCGTGCGCGTCATTCTCTCGGCCGGCAACCGCAAGACGGTGCAGCTGCACGCTGGATTCCGCTACGACACCGAGGAGTATGCCGCCGTGCAACTGGGTCTCGACATCCCGCTAAAGACGAACATACCCATCAATACCGACATCACGCTGCGACTGGGTAAGCGTCTGATGGCAAGAGGAGAGCTGACCATGCACCCCCGCAGCTTCACTCGGCCCACGCTCAGCTGCTCTTTCCGGCGCAACGACGTGGACATCTATATGGACGGTAACCGCTCCTACAACATTCTTTACAATCAGTTTCAGGGCGAATTCACACCCATCAACTTCGACCTGCGCCACTTCAACCTTCAGCTTGGCCTGCGATGGGACTACATGCACTACCGCAGCAAGCTCGGTTCGGAAACGTCTACACAGGTGACACTCAAGGACGAGCACTTCTTCAGCTACCGGGCCCGCATGCACTACAACAGCGAAGACAACTGGTACTTCCCCACTCGCGGCGCTCGCTTCAGTGCCGAATATGCCTATGTGACCAACAATTTCACCAAGCTCAACCAGCGTGCAGCCGACGGAACCCTGATCGGGAAGAAGACGGGAATGAGCGAAGTGAGCGCTAACTGGCGCATGTCGTTCACTTTCGGTGACCGATTCACGCTCCAGCCTATGCTCTATGGACGCCTGCTCTTCGGCTCTGTCGTCCCTCCGGTCTTCAGCAATGCCATCGGCGGCGATTGGTTCGCACACTATGTGGAGCAGCAGATGCCCTTTGCCGGCATCGGCAACATTGAGTATGTGAGCCACCAGTTCGTGGCCGCCCAGCTGCAGGCACAGCAGCGCATTGCCACGAACAACTACGTGCTGCTCCGCGTGAGCTGCGGTCAGCAGGCAGACGAGATGAAAGAATTGCTGGACCACCGCACACTGCTCGGCGTTCAGGCCTGCTACAGCTACAACACGATGTTCGGGCCTGTCGGTGTCACATTGGGCTACAGCAACCGGACGAAGAAAACGTACTTCTACCTGAACGTCGGATACGAATTCTGAAAATAAAGAATTGAATCTTCCAGATTGCATCTGTCACATCTACGGACGACATCTCAAACCGTGTACAGCCCTCTCCACGGAAGGGGACACAATCGGCAACGTCTTCGCCCATGGAGGAGCATACATAGTTCAAAAGGAGACTCCATCCATGATAAAAGGATAAATGAGAACAAAATGAGAATCATTAGAAAACAAAAATGCAAACGATGGTTAACGATGATCGGTTTATCGCTGATCATTTGTCATTTTTCATTTAGCACTGCAATGGCGCAGTCACTGACAAGAAAACAGCGCAGGGCGCAGGTGGACAGCGCGCTGACCGCCCGCTATTACAAGACGCCCTACGACACGAACTATGTCGTAAGGCCTGAAGGCAAGCTGACGCTGAAGGTGAGGCTGAACCAGACGGGAAACACGTTTCATGCCAAGGGTACCATCAACGATGTCAAGGCGAAAGCCGACCTCAGCACCAGCCACAAGACGACGCTCTCGGTGGGTGCGTCGTACCGCGGGATCGGCGCCGCCATCGCTGTAAACCCCGCCAAATGGAAAGGAATATACAAGGACTACGAGTTCAACCTGAACTACTACAGCAACCGCTTCTGTCTCGACTTCAGCTACCAGCGGTCAGAATCGCTCTCGGGCGACATCCGGCGCGATGATAACCTGTCGCAGATGCAGTCGGGCGACGTCACGCTGAAGGTGGCCAATATCGCGGGCTATTACATCTTCAACCACCGCCGCTTCTCTTTCCCCGCAGCCTTCACGCAGAGCTACATACAACGGCGCTCGGCCGGTTCGTGGTTGGCGGGCTTCTGCTACCAAGGAGGCAGCATCAAGACAAACAAGGAACTGAAGGAAAGAAGTGCTGATGCCCCTGAAGTGAACATCAGCGTAGGCCACTTCGGCATCGGAGGCGGCTACGCTTACAACTGGGTGCTGGGCAAAGGGTGGCTCATCCATTTCTCCATGCTGCCCACTGTTGTGGTCTACGACCGCGACAAGCTCACCGTGAGAGGTGAGCGCAAGCAGGCGAAGAACTTTCATTTCAACATGATTTTCAACGAGCACGTCGCCATCGTGCGCAATTTCTCTTCACGCTACTACACGGGAGCGACGCTCGTAATGAACAACTCGGTCTTCGACGACAACGTTGTGGTCGTCAACCAGAACAAATGGCGCGCCCGCGCCTTCTTCGGAGTGAGGTTCTGACGCTTCCGTCCAACCCCTTTTCTTATTCTCCGAAGATCTTCTGCAGCTTCTTTTGCAACGGCATGCCCCGAAGGCCACGGCCGATAATCTTGCCCTGCGGGTCGATGAGAATGTTGTCGGGAATGCCATCTATCTTGTAGACATCGGCGGCGGCGCACTTCCAACCTTTCAGGTCGGAGATCTGAAGCCACGGCATGCTAAGCTGTGAGATAGCTTTCACCCATGCCTCCTTCTTATTGTCGAACGAAACACCAACCACCTCGAAGCCCTTGACGTGATATTTGTTGTAGGCCTCCAGCACGTTGGGCATCTCAGCACGGCAGGGACCGCACCACGAAGCCCAGAAGTCGACCAGCACCCAGTGCCCTTCGCCCACAAGCTCGCTGATTTTGTGCATCTTGCCGTCGGGGTCTTCCATCTCCAGGTCGGTGAACTGCTGTCCGATGAAGGCTGTCTTCTCGTTGTCCTGCAGCCCCATCATCTTCGCTATTTCATCGCGCGACTTCTTCAGATAGGGATGGTTGGCAAAGGCCACCTGCTGCTTGACCAGCTCGTCGAAGGCATCCACACCGTTTTCCATGAAGTAGAATCCGGAGAAAGCCACCGGTATCAGCGTGTTGCGCTCCTTGTCGAACACCTTGATGGCGTTGGCCGTGATGTTGTCAATCATGCTGTTCATCTCGTCCATGAGTTCATCCTGATGTGCAATGATCTCCTGCTCGGTCATCGTGGACGTTTTTTCGGAAAAGGCCGTTTTCGGTCTGTACACTTCCTTTTCGTATTTCGCCAGGCGTTCGTTCAGCGGAGAGCCTTTCACCGTAGAGTCGTTGACGTTGACGCTGACAGGCGTTCCGTCGTTGAAGAAGCCTGTCGTCCAGTCCGAACCCTCTGCCATGACGCCCAACAGGGCATCTTTGTCGGCACGTCCGCTGAACGAGAACTTACCATCGGCAACGGCAACGCTGTCGACAGCCTTCTCTGTCAGTTGGTCCATCAGGTAAACTTTCTTCCCTTCTTTGCCGTAGGTGCCGCTGACGGCATACGCTACCTGCTGTGCCATCGTGGGCATCGCAGCCGCCACGAAGGCCATTGTCAGAATCGTCTTTTTCATATTCCTCTTCTATTTCTTCTTAGCCTTGTTAATTTTGTCTTGAAGTGCTTTCAACTCTTCAAACACAGTCGTCCATTCTTCATTATCCCAGGAGGAATTCTCCTCCATCTGCATTCTCTCTTTCCGATAGGCTTCCATGTCGTCTGTGCTGACATCCATCATCAGCTTGCACTGGTCGAACAGGTGCTTCATGTTTCTCACGAAGCCGCCGCTCATGATGGCGTACGTCATGAAGTTGAAATCGAGCGTGCTACCCACTCTGCTGAAGTCATCGATTCTGAGATGGTGGAAGAGAGAATCGCACACCATCGTCTTGTAATGATTGCGGACGCGATAGAAATCGGCCACGTTCTCGGTGAAGAACACGTTGCCCACGGTGTTGATGGTTTCGATGTTCGACGAGAAGATACGCTCGGTGGTCTCAGTGTATTCAACAAAGGGCAACGACACAAGTAGCTCATTGCTTATATTGCTGAACTGCGTGGTGTCTTCAGCCAAGCGCAACTGAAGGTTCATGGAGCGGCGAATCATGGAGTCAGCCTGCTCGAACGACTGCAGCGAGTTGTACATATCGTACATCACCATCATCACAATCTCGCGCTTCTCCTTTGCTTTCTTGTTGGAATCGACGACGGCCGCCGTGCCGAACGTCAGGGCAATGGAGATGCTGGTGGCCACTATCGACAGCAGGAGCTGCTTCGCCGTGGACATTCCGCTGCCGCTCTTCAGCGTCTTGGGGGTGTGCAACTTGATGTTCATAATCCTTCTTCATCAGGTATGACAGAAAGCAACATAATGCAAACGACGATGCTATCTGTCTTCAGGTGATACATAACGACGTGTAAAATTACTCATTATTTGTCGGAAAAAAAGAGAACACATTGCGTTTTAACATCTTTTTTGTGCTTTTTGTCATCATAGCTCTCGACTTTTCGTAACTTTGCGATAAGAATCGAGAACTTACTTTCACTCGGAAATGAAAAGAAAAGCAAGCTTTCCTTTTGCGTTTCGCTCGTTTATTCGTAACTTTGCAGCACAATGAACGAAGAATTTGACATCAGGCAAGAACGCCTGTCATCGGCAGAAAAAGACTTCGAGAACGCCCTGAGGCCGTTGAAGTTCGACGACTTCAGCGGTCAGAAGAAGGTGGTAGAGAATCTGGAAGTGTTCGTCGAGGCAGCCAAATACCGCGGCGAGCCGCTCGACCACACGCTGCTGCACGGTCCGCCAGGACTGGGCAAGACGACGCTGTCGAACATCATCGCCAACGAACTGGGCGTGGGATTCAAGATAACAAGCGGCCCGGTGCTCGACAAACCAGGCGACCTGGCAGGCATCCTGACGTCGCTGGAGACGAACGACGTGCTCTTCATCGACGAGATACACCGTCTGTCACCCGTCGTCGAGGAGTATCTCTACTCGGCCATGGAGGATTATCGCATCGACATCATGATTGACAAAGGACCGTCGGCGCGCTCCATACAGATTGACCTGAATCCCTTCACGCTCGTCGGGGCCACCACGCGTAGCGGTCTGCTGACGGCTCCGCTGCGTGCACGCTTCGGAATCAACATGCACCTGGAGTACTACGAGCCCGAGACGTTGCAGAAAATACTGAAGCGGTCGGCCTATATCCTGAAGGTTCCCATCACCGACGAGGCTGCCATGGAGATAGCACGACGCTCGCGCGGCACGCCACGTATTGCCAATGCGCTGCTGCGCCGCGTGCGCGACTTCGCTCAGGTGAAGGGCAACGGCAGCATTGACATGCGCATCACGCAGATTGCCCTGCAGGCACTGAATATCGACCAGTACGGACTCGACGAGATAGACAACAAAATCCTGCTTACCATCATCGACAAGTTCAAGGGCGGACCCGTCGGCGTGGGCACCATCGCCACAGCCATCGGCGAGGATACAGGCACTGTAGAGGAGGTCTACGAGCCCTTCCTCATCATGGAAGGCTTCATCAAGCGCACGCCACGCGGCCGAATGGTGACCGAACTGGCTTATCAGCACTATGGCCGCAACCCTTACACGGGCAACATCATGGAGCCAGGACTCTTCGATTAGGCGCCTCCTATCGCTTGCCCAACCACTTCACACTGCTTCCGCAGGCATCGGTTTCACTGGAAGCTGATGCCTGCGGAAATTTTTTTCGTTATGACGGAATAACGTAATAACGTCATAACGATAAAAGAAAATGAGACTTCACCCAACCATTGTACGGCCGATTCTGTTCGCCAGAACGCCGCCCGGTCATATCGCCACGCCGACATGGAAGCCGAGCGAAGGCCCAAGGGTGGGCCCAACGAAGAGGTTCGACTTGCCCCAAAGGCGCAGCGACAGGCCCGGCTGCCAGCTGATGAGCCAGCCCACGCTGCCTTTTTGCGACACGGCGGGATCGTCGGAGTTGGCCTCGTAGACACATCGCCCGCCCAACATGAGGTCGCTATAGAGCGAGAGACGCCGGTTGCGGTCGAGCGGCAGGTAGTAACGATGGTAGGCGAAGAAGCGGAAATGGTAGTCGTCGGCCGGCACCGCGTCGTAGTATTTGGTGCCAAGTCCGACGCCTACACCCAGAACAAGATTGGATGCGAAGCGCACACCGCCTGTTATATCGGTAAACTTGTAGCCGATTTGTACGCCGCTACGGATGCTGAACTCCGGCATCAGACTGCTGTTGCTGCAGCGATAGGGTTCATTCACTCGGACTGAATCAGGCTGATTGGCCTGTGCACTGACAGAAAATGCCGTCAGGACAGCCATGATTGCGATTCGGATTTTTTTCATTGGTTGTTTGTTCATCATCTACCTCTATAACACAAGAAACGCAGAAAGCTTGCATCCGTGAGCCGTTTTCTTCATGATTCGTGCCATTTATTGCTCTTTTTTTTGCCGTATCGAAAAAAAAGAGTATCTTTGCAACGTATGAGAACAGGAATATTCGTGGGCAGTTTTGACCCCTTTACCATCGGACACGACAACGTCGTGCGCCGTGCACTGCCGCTCTTCGACCGCCTCATCATCGGTATCGGCGTCAACGAGCGTAAACAATGTCTTCAGGATGCCGATACACGCAAGCGGAAGATACAGGAACTCTACCGCAACGAGTCGCGCATCACGGTGAAGACCTACTCAGACCTCACCATCGACTTTGCCAAACGAGAGAAAGCGGACTTCATCGTGAAAGGCGTCCGCTCAGCAAAAGACTTTGAATACGAGCGCGAACAGGCCGACATCAACCGCCGCCTGGGCGACATTGAGACGCTGTTGCTCTTCGCCGAGCCGGGTCTTGAGGCTGTCAGCTCGTCGCTGGTGCGCGAACTGGTGCACTTCGGAAAGGATGTGAGACAGTTTCTTCCCTGATACATCAACCGTAAGCGTTAGAAAATGATTACCTATAATACCGACGGCGTGAAAATGCCGAAGATCAAGAAGCGCGACACGACGGCCTGGATTCGCGCCGTAGCCGCCTCGTACGGAAAGAAAGTGGGCGAAGTGGGCTATATGTTCGTCGACGACGAGAAGATTCTGGAGGTGAACCGCGAATATCTGGGCCACGACTACTACACCGACATCATCACCTTCGACTACGACGAAGGCGATGTGCTCAACGGCGACCTCGTCATCTCGCTCGACACGGTGCGCACCAACGCCGAACAGTTCGGCAAGAGCTACGAAGAAGAGCTCCACCGCGTCATCATCCACGGCATCCTGCACCTCTGCGGCCTTAACGACAAGGGTCCGGGCGAGCGCGAAATCATGGAAGAAGCCGAAAACCGTGCACTGGCCCTGCGCAACGACCGCAAGGGTTAGGCTTCCCGCCAGCCTTTCCGTCGCATGGTATGCGGCGTCTGCATAGTCTGGAAGAAGAAAGGGGAAAAGAAGAAGGTTCTCGTTTGAAAAGAGCAGAAACACTCATCATAAAGAATTGCGGCGCGAAGCACTGTCTGCCAGTTGCCTCGCGCCGCATTTTCTTGTTTCGTACTCACTGCTGAATCACTTCGAGCGCACGTTGCACGATGTCGTTCCGCTCGTTCATGATCTGGAAATATTCACTCATATCCCACAGGTCGCGCGCCACAAGAGCCTTGAGCTGCAGGCGCAGATAGGGCAGCGTTCGCTGCAGTTCGTCGTCGTCCTTGGGTTTCACTTTTTCCTTCTCGGCATCAACCAGAATCGTATCGATGAGTGTCTGCGGTACTTCAAATTCTCGGTTGAACAGCTCGAAGCTCTTGTACTTATTCCTGAGCTGCTTGCGGTTGTTGTCGATGTAGCGCAGGTTGTTGTTGATGATGATGTTCTTGGCTGCCAACTGACGGTGGAAGCGCGTATATTGAAGCGTGTCCAGGGGCACGAACTCGTCGGGCATGATGCCGCCGCCGCCGTAGACGGTGCGGTGCTTGCGCAGCGTTTCGTAGCGCAGCGAGTCGCTGAAGTGTATGCTGTCACGGTTGGTCAGCTCACCGTGCTTCAGACGGTTCTCGAAATCCTGCTCGTACTCCTTCAGCTCACCTTTCTTGTACGGCTTCTGAATGCAGCGACCCGAAGGCGTATAATAGTGAGCCACGGTCAGACGGATCATCGACTCGTCGGGCAAGTCGATAGGACGCTGCACGAGCCCCTTGCCGAAGGAGCGCCTGCCGACCACTATTCCGCGGTCCTGATCCTGTATGGCACCGGTTACAATCTCTGCCGCCGACGCCGAGAATTCGTTGACGAGCACCACGACGCGGCCCTTCTTCAGCGAACCTGATCCGTCAGCAAGATAGTCGCGGCGCTTCTGCTTGTTGCCTTCCGTGTAGACGATGAGGTCGTTGTCCTCAAGAAACTCGTTGGCAATGCGCACGGCAGCCTCCAGATAGCCTCCACCGTTCTCTTGCAAGTCCAGTATAAGACTCTCCATGCCCTGCTCCTGCAGTGTGGCCAGACCTGCCATGAACTCCGTATAGGTGGTGGCACCGAAGTTCTCAATGCGGATGTAGCCTACGCCGGGGCGTATCATGTAGACAGCATCGATGCTCTTCACGGGAATCTTGTCGCGCGTCACGGTGAAAAAGAGCGTCTCAGCCACCGAACGGCGCTTGATGCCCAGCTTTACCTTCGTGCCACGAGGACCGCGCAGCCGCTTCATAATCTCGTTTCGCGGCATCTTCACACCGGCAATGGACGTGTCGTTGACCGTAATGATGCGGTCGCCGGCAAGGATTCCTACCTTCTCCGACGGTCCTTTCGTAGTGGGCTGGATGACGAGCAGCGTGTCGTCAATCATGTTGAACTGCACGCCGATGCCGTCGAAGTTGCCCTGCAGCGGTTCGTTCAGTGCTTTCACCTCCTGCGGTGTGGAGTAGCTGCTGTGCGGGTCGAGCTCTTTCAGCATGCCGCGTATGGCGTCTTCCACGAGTTTTTCCTCGTTGACGGAGTCCACGTAGAGGTTGTTGATGGCCATCTCAGCATATTGCAGCTTGCTCATGGGCGAGTTCTTGCCCAGGTTGATGCGGAACTGGGCTGATGTCTCCAATGATAAGCATAGGAGCAGGAGACCCACCCCCACCCTCCCTATGAGGGAGGGAGCGATTAGCCATTTCAGATAAGATAAGGTGTTCTTAAACATATTATTTATTATCGCCGTAATTATTGTTATTTTAATTGCTCTCTTATTGTATCTAAGACGTTATCTAAATCATTTAGGACCTCTTCGTTACTGAACCTGATAACGTGGTATCCCATCGCTGTCAGCCAATTCTCGCGCAGCTCATCCGACTCATGTTGTAAGCGGTCTGCATGATATCCGCCATCAACTTCTATGATTAAGCCAAAATCACGACAGAGAAAATCCACTATATAATCACCTTGTTATGTGCTGTCGCAGAAACTTGTGCTCCAAAGCGTTACCCTTGAGTTCATCCCAAAGCACTCTTTCTGCTAAGGTCATGTTGCTTCTGTTTTCTCTTGCAAAGGCTCTCAGCAGTTCATATCGGTCAGGACTCGCTGTCTTGTATTCCATATTAATAAACTGATATTCGCAACAAAACACTCAAAAAGAGCAATTGCTCCCTCCCTCATAGGGAGGGCGGGGGGTGGGTCTACAATTCCTCTTCGGGCAGGTCTTCCTCGATGACGAGGTTGTCGATGATGAAGTTCTGGCGCTCGGGGGTGTTCTTGCCCATGTAGTATTCGAGCAGTTTCTGCACCTGGTCGTTCTTGTGGAGCGTCACCTGCTCCAGCCGGATGTCGGGACCGATGAAGTTGGCAAACTCGTCGGGCGAGATTTCGCCGAGACCTTTGAAGCGCGTGATCTCCGGTTCGGGTCCCAAGTCAGCAATCGCCTTCTGCCGTTCCTCCTCACTGTAGCAGTAGCGGGTGATGAAGTCGAGCTTCTTGCCCTTCGCCTCGTCGGCCTGGGCCACGACTTCCTTGTCCTTGATGCGCGTGCGGCGGTTGCGTACGCGGAAGAGCGGCGTCTGCAGCACGTAGACATGTCCCTTCTTGATGAGCTCGGGGAAGAACTGTAGGAAGAACGTGATGATGAGCAGTCGGATGTGCATGCCGTCGACATCGGCATCGGTAGCTACGATGACCTTGTTGTAGCGCAGCGTGTCGAGGCCGTCCTCAATGTCGAGCGCCGCCTGCAACAGGTTGAACTCCTCGTTCTCGTAGACCACCTTCTTCGTCAGTCCGAAGCAGTTGAGCGGCTTGCCGCGCAGCGAGAAGACGGCCTGTGTGTTCACGTCGCGGCTCTTGGTGATGCTTCCGCTGGCCGAGTCGCCCTCGGTGATGAAGATACAGGAGTCCTCCTTGCGCTCGTTCTTCACGTCGCTGAAGTGAATGCGGCAGTCGCGCAGCTTGCGGTTGTGCAGGTTGGCTTTCTTGGCACGCTCGCGTGCCAGCTTCGTCACGCCTGCCATGGCCTTGCGCTCCTTCTCGCTCTCGCTGATTTTCTGCAGCATCACGTCGGCCACGTCGGTGTGCTTGTGCAGGTAGTTGTCTACCTCCTGCTTGATGAAGTCGCCCACATACTTGTTCACCGAGACGCCGTCGGGGCTCATGGTGAGCGATCCGAGCTTGATCTTCGTCTGGCTTTCGAACATCGGTTCCTCCACGTTCACCGCGATGGCGGCCACCAGGCCGTTGCGGATGTCAGTGAATTCAAAGTTTTTTCCGCTGTATTCCTTGATGGTTCGGGCGATGTGCTCCTTGAAAGCACTCTGGTGAGTGCCGCCCTGCGTGGTATGCTGACCGTTGACGAACGAGTGGTACTCCTCGCCGTACTGGTTGGTGTGCGTGAAAGCAATCTCTATGTCCTCACCTTTCAGGTGGATGATGGGATAGATGCCCTCTGTGGTCATCTGGTCGTTGAGCAGATCCTCCAGTCCGTTGCGGCTGAGGATGCGCCGGCCGTTGTACATGATGGTCAGACCGGTGTTCAGATAGGTGTAGTTGCGGAGCATCGTCTCCACGATGTCGTCGTGGAAACGGTAGTTCTTGAACAACGTGGCGTCGGGTTCAAAGAAGATGTACGTTCCCGTCTCGTCCTCCGTGGCCACCGTGCTGTCGGTCTGCAGCACGCCGCGCTCGAACGTCACGCAGCGCATCTGGCCCTCGCGGTAGCTGCGAGCCTCAAAACGCGAGCTCAAGGCATTCACGGCTTTCACGCCGACACCGTTCAGTCCGACCGACTTCTTGAAAGCCTTCGAGTCGTACTTGCCGCCCGTGTTGAGCACGCTGACGGCCTCGACGAGCTTTCCCTGCGGTATGCCGCGGCCATAGTCGCGCACGCTGACACGCAGGTTGTCGTCGATGTCCACCTCGATGCGGCGCCCGGCGTTCATCTTGAACTCGTCGATGGAGTTGTCGATTACCTCCTTCAGCAGCACGTAGATGCCGTCCTCGGGCAGCTGTCCGTCGCCCAGACGGCCGATGTACATGCCTGGTCGGGTGCGCACGTGCTCCATGTCGGAGAGGTGCCTGATGTTGTCGTCGGTATATTCAACCTGTTGGTTCTGCAATGTCTTGTCTTCTTCCATGTCTTCTCCTTCTCTCATCACTTCTGAATGTCCTTGCGGTAGCAGCGGCGCCGCTTGTGGTTGACGGTCTCGAAGTAGCTCCACTGGCCCTGCACGTTCTCGTTCGTCTCCATCTCCACCTGGCTCTCGCCCCACTTGAAGCCGTACTTCACGTAGCGCGGGATGAGGTCGTAGAACATCAGGGCGTTTGTGCCCTTCGAACGATACTCGGGCAGCACGCCCAACAGGAGCAGATCCACGCCCTCGGTCTTGTGCATCTTCAGCGCACGGAGCACATGCCACCAGCCGAAAGGCCACAGGCGACCACGCCGGCATTTCTGCAAGGCGCGCGAGAGCGACGGTATGGTGATGCCAACGCCTACGAGCTTGTTGTCCAGCGACGCGTCCTCGACGAGGGTGATGAGGTCCAGGTCGGCCATCTTCAGATACATGTTGATGTACTGGTCGATCTGTTTGTCCGACAGCTCGCTGTATCCGTAAAGGTCCTTGAATGTATCATTGATGAGCGCGAAGATTTTCTTGCCGTATCCGCCCTCGAAGACGTCGGCCTTGCAGAGCTTCTTGATGCGCAAGTGATAACGCTTCTGAATCATCTCGGCAATCTTCCGCATCTTGTCAGGGATCTCGTCGGGCACGAAAATCTTGAATTCAACGTAGTCGTTGTCCTTCACTACGCCAGGAATGGCTTCCAGATGCTCGGGGTAGTAGGGGTAGTTATAGATGGTGGCCATCGTGCCTAACTGGTCGAAGCCCCACGTGAGCATGCCCTCGGGATCCATGTCAGTGAATCCGAGCGGGCCCACGAGCTCCGTCATGCCCTTCGAGCGACCATAGTCCTCGACGGCTTTCAGCAGTGCCGAGGACACTTCGCGGTCGTCGACGAAATCAATCCATCCGAATCGCACCGACTTCCTACCCCACCGGGCATTGGCCTTGTTGTTGATGATGGCGGCCACGCGCCCGCAGAGCTTCCCGTCCTTGTAGGCCAGAAAATACTCTGCCTCGCAGAAGTCGAACGCTGCGTTCTTGTCTTTGCTCAGGGTGTTGATGTCGTCACTGTACAGATTGGGAACGTCGTAGGCGTTGCCTTCATACAAATCGTAGTGAAACTCTATGAATTTCTTCAGGTCTGCTTTCGACCTGACCTTTTTAATCTCTACTTCAGCCATCTTTTCAATGAAAAGTCTATAATTCATGCAAAGTTACGGAAAAGCAGCGAGATGGGCAAAAGAAGGCGCAATTATTTCAATTTTTTATCATAACAGATGCGGCAAGGTGCGGCCTGCGGCCTAAATGACAAATAGTAAATGACAGATGGTGGATGACGAATGATGCTTCGGCTACCTGACAACGAACTTCCGGCCGTCGCGGACATAAACACCCTTTGGCAGCGGACGGGCGTCGACGCGCTGACCGCTGAGCGTGTAGACGGTGGCTCGCACTCCCCACTCGGAGGCTTGGGGGGACTCTTCGCTTTCTACCAGCCGGATGCCGTCGGTCTCTTGTCCGTAGTGATTGTAGCTGAAGGCAACGTTGGTCTTGCTTCCCCACACGTACTGTTCCAGCCCCGGATAGTCAATATACGGGTTTCGGTTCTTCTGAATGGCCCACACCGCTTCGTTGCGGTTGAGCTCTTTCTCACTGACAGGGTCGTCGGCCGACCATCGCATCAGCATCTCTACAGCCCACGGGCTCAGTGCGGGGTACACGTTGCGCGCCAGCATGGTGCTGTTCCAGCTGGAGACACTCTTGCGATTGCCCTGCGCGTCAACGTAGTTCTCGTAGCAGGTGACCATGTAGAAGTAAGCACGCGCGAAGTCGCCCTTGTATTCGTCGGCAGGTTCGAACACGATGCCGTCGTAGCCAAGCCCGGCCCTGGCCGGTCCCATCTTCGAGAAGCCCTCGGCCGAGGTGAAGGTGGGAGCATCGGTCTCGCCGAAGGGCTCGCTGCCGCGCTTGCTGTTCAGCCAGCTGTCGGTGGGACAGACATGGTGGAGGTCGGTGTACATGGGATAGTCGCGGTTGAACCAGCTGCTGGGCATGGAGTGCTCGCGGTTGTAGTTGTCGCCTTCCTTGCGCGCCGAGCCGGTGTTCTGGTCCACGCCCGGAGTGTAGTTGGTGATGGCGGAGTACATGTCCCATATCTTGCCGTCAGCACGGAGGTCGGTGCTCTTGAAGTCTTCCCACAAGTCTCTGTAGCTGCGCGTCACGTGTGGGAGCACCACCAGGCCGAGTGCCGTCTTCAGTTCGGCGCCGCTGCGGCCGTCGGCCGGTTGGTAGTAGTCGCCCGTCTGGTGGGGTCCCTGCGCCCAAAGCGTCGCGCTGAGGGTCAGCAAGGCTGTGATGATGGCCTGTCGTCTGTTCCTTTGTTTCATGGTTAATGGTTTTTTCGTCAGCAAAGTTACGATTAAACGAGCAAACTACAAAAAGTACTGACCAAAAAAAGAACACAGCGTGGCAGCTGCGTCGCTTTTTTAAACGACGCCTGCACTCCCGTCTACTCTCCAAGTCCTAATTTTCTTCAAGATTTTTTTCCAAAAAAAACTGCACGGATTTTTTTCAATTCTGGAGAGACGAAAGCTCTTGAAACGCGAAAAAATCCTGTCAAAAACGCGAGAAAAATGGTTCGGTTTTTCAGAATGAGCCGTTTTGCATCGCAAAATGGCTCGTTTTGCTCGTCAGAATGGCTCATTCTGCGCGACAAAAAGGCCCGTTTTGAAGTGTAAAATGAGCCATTTTAGAAGCCGAAAAAATGTAAAGAAAACACAAGTCGTTCGTTTCCAGCCGTTTGCAACATTCGCGAGAATCGCGCGTACGCGTCCGTCGGACAAAAAATTCAGAACGATGGCACTCACAGAGCGCAAAAACGACTTTTTTGTCCTGATATTTCAGAAAGCGAGATGCGAACGACGCGATGCCCGTTACACCCGTTCGGGTCGTCACATCGCAGACGAAAAGAGGCACTGCAGATGTCCGCAGTGCCTCTTCTCGTTGATTCTTTCCACAGCTTTTTTATCTCATGGCGAAGAAATTGCCGTTGCTGACAGCCATGCGAACCTGATAGACACCGGCCTCGTCGGGGGTGACGGTGATCTGATTGCCGTCGGTGAGCGTGGTCAGCGTGCCGTCTTCGTTGTAGCGGAAAAGCTGCTGTGTGGTGCCGTTCTGCTCGAGCGACCAGATGTTGGTCTTCTTGTCGTAGCGGAAATAGCTTGTCTGACCGTTCGGGGCCTTGATTTCGTAGCCGTTCTTCAGCGTGGTGACGGCATAGAGCAGGCCGTCGCCGCCGAGGATGTTCTGCGTCTTGCCCACTTTGGATGCCACGGGATTGTCGCCAGTCCAGAACTCAACGGTGTTCAGTACGAGCCAGTCGGCTGCCATGGTGAGCGATCCGGCTATCGGCATGAGGATGAAGCCGACAATAGCGTTGACAAACTTGTTGTCTGTCATGGTGCGCTGCCACTCGGCATACTTGTTGAAAAGGCTGAAAGAGCCGATACACGAACTGCAGGCCACGCTGCCCAGAAGCAGGAAGGCCACCACTTTCACATTGAATTTTCTCATAACCTTATTGTTTTAATTGTAATACAATTGCGCCTCAAAGACACTGTTTATTTCAAACATACGGCAAGGAAAGGTAAAAAAACTGCCTCTTGCCGACAGGGGAACAGGCTGGCGGAACAGCGATTAAAATCCGATGCTGATGACAAACGCCTTGTAGTTGGGCATCACGTCGTCGCGCGAATTCATGTAGCGGAAGCCCAGTCCGACGAAATGATTGCGGCTACGCATGCGAAAACCGCCATAATAGGACGTGTTCTTGTAGTCGCGGCCCACGCTGGTGGTGACGTTGCCCGTGAACTCAAACCTGATCTGATCAATATTTCCCTTTTTGTCTTTGTCATCCCACTGCAAGAGAACGACGCCCAGGCCGCCACCGATGTTCGATGTGTTGCCGTAGGTTTTCGATCCCTCGTGCTTGTAGAGCATCAGGCTGCTTTCATAACGGAAGTATGGGTACACACGGTCGAAGAGGCAATAGCCCACATCGATGGCTCCGTTGGCCTGCTGTAGGCCGTGATAGCGTGTTCCTGCGCTCACTTCGAGGTCGAGGATGAGATCATCGATGGTTGTCTTTTCCTGTGCGGAAGCTGAGCCGACGGCCAGCAACAGTACGGCCAGCAGAGTAGTAATTCTTGATTTCATTGTCTTACGGTTTAAAATTATTTGGCACAAAAGTAATAATAAATTCTTGAATAAGAACAAAAAAAGTAAAAAAATCTTTTTTTCGGTACGTTCAGAAGCGGAAGTCGCAGCTACGACGCACACGACCTGGCCGTAGACGGTCATTTTCGAGCGGACAGCCGTTGCTTACAGAGTGAGAATCTGCGAAGCGTGCTCCTTGGTCTTGATCTGACGGCCGGAAAGAATCTGCTCGATGATGCCTTCTTCGTTGATGACGAAGGTGGTGCGGATGGTGCCCATCGTCTTGCGGCCATACATGTTCTTCTCGCCCCAGGCGCCCATGGCCTCCATGAGTGTGCGGTCCACGTCGGCTATCAGGGGGAAAGGCAGCTCGTGCTTCTCCTTGAACTTCTGGTGCGATTCGGCCGTGTCCTTGCTCACGCCCACCACCTCGTAGCCCGCTCCCTGCAGCTCGGCGAAGTGGTCGCGCAGGCTGCAGGCCTCCGACGTGCATCCGCTGGTGTTGTCCTTCGGGTAGAAATAGAGCACGAGCTTTCGCCCGCGATAGTCACTCAGACGGATTTCCCGTCCCTGTTCGTCCTTGCCCAGAATCTCGGGCGCCTTGTCTCCAATGTTCATGATTGCTGATCTATTTTTGATTGTTCTTGTTACAAACACTTAATTGTTGCAAAGATAAAGAATTATTCTGGTTTACAGACGCTCCTTTGCAACTTTTTTCTTATTTTTGCAACAACATGTGACACATGTCGCACACGCGATGTGGTCGCACTTGGGCTTGTTGCAGATTAAAGGAAAAAGAATAATCATCATGAAGGGAACGGAATTGCTGAGAGAGGTGTTTCCGCCGGCCATACTGGCGGGAGTATGTATATCCATCGGATGCGTAGTGAACCTGAGAGTGGGCGGCGTGGCCGGTGCCGTGCTGTTTGCCTTCGGACTGACCACCGTGGTCTACTACGGACTGAAGCTCTACACGGGTACGGCGGGCTTCATTCGCCGACGGGGCGACTGGTCGATGCTCGCCGTGGTGCTGCTGGGCAACATCGTGGGCTGCCTGCTGACGGCATGGATGATTGCCTACGCGCAGCCCGACTGCGTGGAACCGGCATCGAAGATACTGGCCGGAAGGCTGGACAAGGGTCCGTGGGCCTGCTTCCTGCTGGCTATCGGCTGCGGATTCATCATGACCACGGCCGTGGAGTTCGCCCGAAAGGGGAAGATGCTGACGCTGCTGCTCGGCGTCCCCGTGTTCATACTCTGCGGATTCGCCCACAGCATCGCCGATGCTTTCTACTTCCTGGTGTCGCCGACGGCGCAACTGCTACGGACAGAGGTGCTCATCGTCTACATCAGCGAAGTGCTGGGCAACTTCGTGGGCTGCAACCTCTATCGCTGGACGCTCTTCGCAGGCAAGCTGGGCTCATCGTCAACATCGGGCTCCCACTGAAAACGCGGCATGTCGACGTGCCCGTTGGACTTGAAGACAACTCCTTCTTCCTCTAACAACAAGCGCTGACGGCCCCAACCCGGAGCGGTGCGACCCACCTTGTTCACCACGCGATGGCAAGGCAGACGGTCGGCACCGGGCGAATAGCGCAGCACACGGCCCACCATGCGCGAATGGCTGGGCCATCCGGCCCACGCGGCGATGATGCCGTAGGTCGTCACGCGCCCACGGGGAATCTGCGCCACGATGTTCAGCACGTCGTCGCTGAACGTCCGGGCCTGTTCGGCGGTCATCTTGTCGGGATAGTCTTTCATCTCCTTAGGGTATCTCCTGTTTTGAGATGCTGCTCCATGTTTTTGATTCTTTCCAATTGATCCATATCCGTGTCGTTTTGTCAAGATGAAACGTTCATCCAATAGCTGCGTTCCTCGTCGGTCATTTTCTCAATGGCATAGCGCAGGGACGTGCGTGCCATCTCGTGGGCATGCTGGCGCAGGAAGTCACGAAGCAAATCCACGCTCACACGCTTTCCCACTTCACGAAGCATCCATCCCACTGCTTTGTGCATCAAGTCGTGGGGATGGTGCAGGTGGATCTCTGCATAGCGGAGGCACCAGGAGGGATCGCCCATCTGTGTGGTTTTCCATGTGCATACCATGCTCATCCGTTGTCGCCATAGGTTCTCACTATAGGCAAGTGCATCGACAATGACCTGTTTGTCTCCCAAATGAGTGGGGAGCATCAGCCAATAGCCTAAGATCTTGGGTGCCGACATATCCACAAGATCCCAGTTGTTGGCCCGCTCGGCATGATCGAGATAGAGCATCGTGATCTCATCACGTTGACGTATGGCATGCTCATCGTTGATCCATCGCTTTGCTGCCAGTTTCTCGAACTTCGATACCATTATCAGCAGGCCGCATAACCTGACTTCGTGCCACCGGCTCTCCAATAAGGCAGGAATCTCATCAAGGGGCAGATCCTTAGCCGCCATCTTCACCACCTCGCGTGTCTGCGGCACCTTGAGCCCGATAAACTCATCGCCCTCACCATACTCTCCAGGACCCGTCTTGAAGAATCGCATCAGCACCTGCCGCTGCTTCTCATCGTGCAACGACTCCATATACTGGATGATATCTTTCGCTGTCATCATCTACCATTGTTGGTTAGTTGCCACAAATTTAGATAAAATATCCGAATTATAAGCCAGTTGGGCAAAGAAAAAGCATTTTTTTATATTACTGTCCGCTAAACCATAATCCGCATAGCCCAACTTCTTGACCGTCAGAAGTTGGGCGTTTTTACATTCATGCACAAGCCCCCTCAGTCTTTCCCTTCATCCTTTGGAGGTGCTTCAGATGCTTCGGCCAGCATGTTTTTCAGGTCGGCATCTGGCTGATTGAAGAAAGTATGCAGGTTCAGATAGTACATA
>JAFPME010000020.1 GCA_017402445.1 Prevotella sp.
CTCGGGGATGCCTATGCCGAAACCATCCTCCTGCGGGAGCGTCCGGGGCGTCACTTCTGCGTCGTCCACGTAGGGCAGCTGTTCGAATCCGCTGCCGCCCGCCAGCAACTGCTCGAATCCCGCCTTGAGCGCATCGAGGTTCAGGGGCTCGCCCAGCCATTGGCCTGCCGACAGCAGCTTGTCGTCGGGCAAAACTTGCCGTCGGGCGTTTTGCCATTCCATTCCCGAGCTAAGCTCGCCTACCCGTAGCCTTTCAGGGCAATACTTCTGGGCGATTTCCTTCAGCAGAGCCAGCGAGCTGTCCTGACCGGGGAAACTGTTAAGTTCTGAAAGGTTGATCATTTATTTCTCCACTTTATTACGATGCTGATAGTCGTGATAGTAGCCCACTTCTACGTTCTCCAGTACGGCGATGGCGTCGTCGGTCAGCGTGGCCAGCGAGAAGTATTTGGTGAGCAGATAGGAAGCCACGCCAAACTTGTCGAGTCCCATCAGCCGGGCCGAGAGCGAAGGACCAACCTCGCCTGGGATGCCGCTCTGGTGGAGTCCGATGACGCCCTGGTTCTTCTCGCCCACGCGCACCAGGATAATCTTTGTGGTGCCTACGCCGCGGCCAGTCAGATACTGGCCTTCCACTTCCACCTTGTCGGAGGGAATGATGGGCACGCCGCGCCAGAGGATGACCTTCGTGCCGAAGAGGTCGGTGGTCACGGGCGGAACGCCGCGCCAGGTGCACTCGCGCTCGAAGGCGGCGATGGCACGCGGATGGGCAATGAAGAACGCGGGTTCCTTCCACACCAGCGAGAGCAGTTCGTCGAGGTCATCGGGCGTGGGCGAGCCGTAGCGGGTGGTGATGCGGTAGGCAGGGTTCACGGCTGAGAGCAGTCCGAACTTCTTGTTGTTGATGAGTTCCCACTCCTGGCGTTCCTTGATGCTCTCTATCGAGAGACGCAGCTGCTCTTCCAGCTGGTTGTAGGGGTTGTTGTACAGGTCGCTGACGCGGGTATGTACGCGCACCACGGTCTGCAGCGTGTTCAGCGAGTATTCCGTGGGCTGCTCCTCGTAGTCGATGTAGGTTTCGGGAATGATGTTGTCCTCCTCGTGACCGCTCACCAGGTCAATGTGCTTCTCACCGTGGTCGTTCACCGTGGCTTTCAGTCGCAGCTGCTTGTCGACGGCCTTGGTGAAGGTCTCGCGGAAGTCGGGCACCTCTTTGATGAATTTCTCCAGTTCCTTCAGCTTCAGGCCCAGGAACACGGTGGGCGTGATGGCTCGCACCGACACGGTGGACTCGGCATCGTCGAGCAGGTCGGTCTCGCCGAAATACTCACCGTCGCCCAGCAGGGCTATGCGCAGCTCCTCGCCGTGGGGACCCTTGCTGATGACCTCGGCCTGACCGTTGGCCACGATGAAGAACTTCTGCTTGTCCTTGCCTTCCTCTACGAACAGCTGGCCTATTTCCACTTCCTTCGTCTCGAACGAGCGGGCCAGGCGGTTCACTATCTCGTCGTCGAACTCCGAGAACAGCGGGATGGCCTTCAGACTCTTGGCCGAGAACGACGGAACACCGTTGAGATATTGAATCGGCAGCCGCTCGCTCTTGCGTAACTCTACCTTTGTGCGGTTCACACGGAACGTGCCGCCGCTGACCTGTACCCACGGCAGCAGTTTCAGTAATAGCCTCGGGGTGATACTGCCCATCTGCGGGGCGGTCTTGGTTGTTGTCGCCAGTCTTCTGGCGGTGGCAGTGGTCACACTGCGCTGGAGATTTGAATCTGCCATAATATAAGCCCCCCTTTATCCCCCCGAAGGGGGGAGACCGTAACAGGAGCCTGGGTCTGGGTTGTGTTATTTTATTTCTTGATGATCACCTTGTGGGTGGTTCCTTCCACATGCTCTATGCCAATCACGTTGTAGCCCTGGTCTTTGGCGTTGCGTGGAACGTTGTCGAGTGGTTCGCCCTCCGAGAGCAGCACCTCCAGGATGTCGCCCGGCTGTAGCTTCGAGAGCTCAATCTTCGTCTTGACGAAGGTCATCGGGCAGTGCTCCTTCGTGATGTCCAGAACGTGGGGCCTACCCCCAGCCCCTTCCGAGGGAAGGGGAGTTTGGTTACTTTTGTTTTTGAATATTCCCATACTAATTTTATATTATAATTAATGTTATCTATACATCCCTCCCTTCGGGAGGGCTTGGGTGGGCTCCCTTTTACATCCCTCCCTTTGGGAGGGCTTGGGTGGGCTTCCTATATAAATAATGTCTGCCCCCCTTCACTCAGGTTCAGGAACGATGCCACGCCGAGCACGTCCTTCACCTCGGGAATAAAGTCTTCCTTCTTCAGACCGAGCACGTGCATGGCCATCTCGCAGGCATACAGATTGATGCCGAGTGCCTTGGCGGCCTCCACGAGTTCCTCCAGCGTGGCCACATTGTTCTTGCGCATCAGGAAGCGGAAAATCCTGGGACCTGCCCCGAGGAAGTTGAAGCGGCTCGTAGGGGCCACGCTAAGCCCGCCCATCATAAAGCCGAAAATCTTGGTCAGCCAGTTGCCGCCCGTCAGCGAACGGCCTTTCTTCTGCTTGATGGCATCCAGTCCCCAGAAAGTGAAGAAGATGTTCACCTCGTAACCCACGGCAGCGGCTCCGGTGCCGAGGGTGAACACAGCCGTCAGTTTGTCGAAATCGCCGCTGAAGGCGATGATGGATAGTTTCTTTGTCTCTGCCATAGTCTTATTCGTGATTAAACATTTGAGTGGAGAGGTAACGCTCACCCGTGTCGGGCAGCAACACCACGATGGTCTTGCCTTCGTTTTCGGGGCGGCGGGCCAGTTTGATGGCGGCGGCAGTGGCAGCACCGCTCGATATGCCGGTCAGCACTCCGTCTTTCGTGGCCAGCAGTCGTCCCACGGCAAAAGCCTCGTCGTCCTTGATGCGCAGGATTTCGTCGTAGACGGTCGTGCTGAGCACCTTCGGCTGGAATCCTGCTCCGATGCCCTGCAACTTGTGCGGGCCGGGCTTTCCGCCGCTGAGCACTGACGAGCCGTAGGGTTCCACGCCCACAATCTTCACCTTCGGGTTGTATTGTTTCAGCACCTGACCCACGCCCGTGATGGTACCGCCCGTTCCGATGCCAGCCACGAAGATGTCCACCTTGCCGTCGGTGTCGCGCAGAATTTCTTCGGCTGTGGTCAGCCGGTGCACTTCCGGGTTGGCGGGATTCTCAAATTGCTGGGGTATGTAGGCATTGCCGATTTCCTCTTTCAGTTCCTGCGCCTTGCGGATGGCGCCTGCCATTCCCTCGTAGGCCGGAGTGAGCACCAGTTCGGCACCGAGCGAACGCAGCAGTTGGCGACGCTCCACCGACATGGCGTCGGGCATGGTCAGGATGAGACGGTAGCCGCGGATGGCGGAAATGAAGGCCAGTCCGATGCCGGTGTTGCCGCTTGTCGGTTCGATGATGGTCGTGCCAGGACCTACGAGCCCCTTGCGTTCAGCCCGTTCAATGAGTGCCAGCGCCGTGCGGTCTTTCACGCTGCGCACTGGATTCAGGTATTCCAACTTGGCCACTACCCGTGCCTTGAGCTTCAGTTCACGTTCCGTTCCTGTCAGTTCCAGCAGCGGCGTGTTGCCGATTAGTTCTATCAGACTTTTTGCTACCTTTGCCATAGTTTTATTTTACTATTTTACGATAATTTTTTATTTCACGATTTGACTATTTCAATATTTCACGATTTATTCTACCATCAGTTGTCCAATTGTGAAATAGTAAAATCGTCAAATAATCAGATGTCGTCTGCCAGCAGCGCCTGTTGGATGTCGAGCAACAGGTCGAGCGGGTCTTCCAGTCCTATGGAGAGCCGGATGGTGGTCTGCCTGACGTCCATTTGCTCCAGCTGCCTTTCGGGGAAGAGTCCGAAGATGGTCGAGGCGGGGTGGATGGCCAGCGTGCGGCTGTCGAACAGATTCGTGGCCCGATGGATGAGTTTCAGCCGGTTCAGGAAACGGAAGCATTTCTCTTTCGATTCCAGGTCGATGGTGAGCATGGCGCCCGCCGTGGGGCCGAACTGCTGCTGAGCCAGCTCGTGGAAGGGGTTGTCGGGCAGTCCGATGTAGTTCACCGACTTGATGAGTCCCACCTCCCTCAGTTCCTTTGCCAGCCAGAGGGCGTTGGCGGCCTGCCGCTGATAGCGCACGTCGAGCGTCTCCAGTCCGAGTGTCTGCAGATAGGCCACCTGCGGCGTCATGTAGGCCCCAAGGTTCACCAGCAGTTCGTATTTCACCCGCTGGTTCACCTGTGGGAACGTGCCATAGTCGATAATCAGTCCGCCCAGCGAAGTTCCGCCGCCCGAGATGTATTTCGTGCTCGACACAACTTCAACGTCGACCCCCAGCTCCTTCAGCCGCGTTTCGGTGAAAGGAATCACAGTAGAGTCGGCTATCACGGGCACCCCCTTGCGGTGGGCAATTTCGGCAATCCTCTTCAGGTCGGCCACTTCCTGCTGCGGATTGGTCACGATTTCCAGAAACACGCAGCAGGTCTTCTCGTCAATGGCTGCCTCCACGGCCTCCAGGTCGGTGAGGTCTCTCAGCCGGGGCTTTACGCCGAACCGCAGCAGCGTGCCCGAGATCAGAGCCAGCGTGTTGCCAAACAGATGGCGCGACGAGACGATGGTGCGGCCCTGTGCGCTGACTGCCAGCAGCGCATTGCTGATGGCGGCCATGCCCGAGTTGAACGCCGTTACGTGTGCTGCTCCGGTCAGTGCCTTCACGCGCTGCTCCAGGTTGGTCACCGTGGGATTCTCCATCCGCGCATAGTCGGGGGCGCTGATGCGGTTGCAGAAGGCATCGGCCATCTCCTCAGCGTCGCCAAACTCAAATGCCACATTATTATATACGGGCACAGCCAGCGCGCCGTAGGCATCGGGCCTCACGTAGGGGGTGTGTACTGCTATCGTCTGTTTTTTCTGCATATATTTATTTGACAATTTGACAATTTTACAATTTCACGATTTATCATTTATCATTTATCGAAGCGCATTTGTCATTTTTCCCGTTGCAAAGTTAGATTGTTTAGAAATATCTTCCAAATTTCTTGTGTAATTCGGAAAATATCCCTAAATTTGCGGCGTTAACAGAAAATGTTTCCGAAAGGGGCATCTGAAATCTTTCCAAAAAGAATAAAATTCTGACAAATGGCTGAAACCTTAGACCAAACTGACCTGCAGCTACTGAAAACGCTGCAAAAAAACTCCAAGCTCACCACGAAGGAACTGGCCGACGCAGTGCATCTCACGCCTACACCTGTCTTCGAGCGGCAGAAGCGACTGGAGCGTCAGGGCTACATCAAGAAATACGTGGCCGTGCTCGACCCCGAGAAGCTGGGCCAGGGGCTGCTCGTGTTCTGCAAGGTGAAGCTCAAGCAGATTAACCACGAGATTGCCGATGCCTTCACTCACCGCATCATGCGCATACCCGAGGTGACCGAATGCTACAACACCAGCGGAGCCTACGACTATCTGCTGAAGGTGCGCGCCCGTGACATGAAGCAGTATCAGGAGTTCGTGCTCACCAAGTTGGGCGACATCGACTCGGTGGCTTCCATCGAGAGCACCTTTGTCATGGGCGAAATCAAGCAGAACTACGGCATCAACCTATAGCCATCAAGTCCTATTTCTCCACATCGTGTGACGTGATCAGGCGGTCTGTACTTTTTCAATAAAGAAGTCGAATCGATTGATATGTGAGTTCGACGTAAGCATAGCCATTATCTCACTGTCGTACATACTCGGAAAAAAAGTGGTGTAAGAACTTGGCTTTCCACCTCTACAGGTAGCGATTGGGGAAACACTGAATTATGCTTACAAAATAACATTTATTATACGAAATTACGGCGGGTTTTCCAAAATAAAAAGCAGACGGACGCGTACACGCGAAATATGAGAAAGTTATAAATCACTGGTAACAAGCAACTTGTGTTTTCTTTACATTTTTCGGGCTTTCAAAATGATTCATTTTGCTCTCGAAAACGGCCTTTTCTGCTCGACAGAATGACTCATTCTGCGCGGCAAAACGGGCCATTTTGCAGCGTAAAATGAGCCATTTTGAAAAACGGAAAGAAAAAACTTCGTGTTTTGTCCGATTCTTTTGACAAAACAACCGCTTCCGTCATCGTAGAATGAAAGAAAATCTGTACCCGTTTTTTCGGTATGAAATATTTACAATCACGGTGCTGTCTTTAGTCGTCACGCCAGTATTCCCAAAAGGTCATAACTTGTTTCTCTTGCCATTAAGCTACGCCGTTTCCCGTTCGGCGGGCACACTCAAAAATCCCGAACAGGCGTTCTTAATCGCTTTACCGTCAGAACTGTATGTCTGTGATATTTGCTATCGGAATGACTGTATCATCGTCCATCCAAAGCATACGTTCGTATGTGTCTATTTTCTTCACTGCTCCTGACGCTGTGGTGTAGCTGCCGCCAGCCTTGCACTTGTCCGGTTGGAAATAGGAGACCGTGATGCGAGGATGTTCCCCAATAGCCTTCATCAACTCCGCAAACTTTCGGTTCAGCCGCTCGTTGTCATACTCTTCGAGTTCCACCTGCCGGTCGGTCAGCCGTGCCGTCTCGTGGATGACGGCATCATAGCCGGTCAGTGCGGAGAAGGGGGCGAACTGGGCGGCACGAGCCATCATCGGCATCTGCGGATGGCTGCGAGATACATGGTGCGGCAGGTTGATGATGTCGTCGTATTCTTCCATAACTATGACTGATTAACTATGAACTAAGCCTTATGTCCTCCTATCTGAGCGTTACGTTCCTTGGCCGTTGCACCTTCCTCAAAGTTCAGTCCCTTCAGGATGGCGTTTTTGCCGAATCGCTGCTTGATGGCTATCTGTGCCTCCTGCATGCGGCGTTCCTTGTCGAGAGCTGCCTGCTCCTCTTTCTTCTTTCTCTCCTCAGCCTCGTAGTCGGTGAACAAGTCGAGTTGCTGCGGAGCAGCAGCTTTCTTTACAGACGACTCATCAACCACGTGATTGGTGGTCAGGTTAAGCCTGCGGATGAGCAAGTCGGGGTTCACGATGCGGTCAAAGAGTTCCGCTACGGCCTTCCTGATGATTGTCGATGAAGATGTCTGACGGCCGAGATTAGCCGTTCCATGAGCATGCTTGGGCACCTGTCGGCCATAGTAGTCGGTAGTGACTGGGCCGTTGTATTTCGCTCTGACAGCAGGATTTGTCAGACTCTCAATGTCATAGCCGACGGTCAGCACCAGCTGGTCGGTCACCAGTTTCTTAGCGACGAGATCCAGGGCAGCCGCATCGGCCATCTCCTGCACCACGACGCGCGCTTTCTTTGCATCGTAAGCACACTGGAGCACCTGACCGCTGCTGAAAGAGTTGCTTTCCGGCCTGTAGGCTTTTACCAGGTCCATCGTGCATGGCTCCCATCCCCAGGCATGGTCTATCAGCAGTTCGGCATTCACGCCGAAGAGTCGGTAGAGTAGTTCCTCGTTCTGAAGGGACGTGCGTGCAATCTTGCCCATCGTGTCGATGCCGTAGGGAGCCAGCCGTTCGGCAATGCCCCTTCCCACGCGCCAGAATGAGGTCAGCGGTTTGTGGTTCCAGAGCTGCTGTCGGTAGGTCATTTCGTCCAGCTCGCCGATACGCACGCCGTCCTTGTCAGCCGGTATATGCTTAGCAACGATGTCCATAGCCACCTTGCATAGATACATGTTCGTGCCGATGCCTGCCGTGGCCGTGATGCCTGTCTGTCGGAGCACGTCTCGGATCATCTTCATGGCCAGCTCGTGAGCCGTCATCCTGTAGCTCTTCAGATAGGCTGTCACATCCATGAACACCTCGTCGATGCTATACACGTGGATGTCCTCGGGCGCAATGTATTTCAGGTAGGTTTGGTATACTTGGCTGCTCACCTCCATGTAGTATGCCATGCGCGGAGGAGCCGCTATATAGTCGAGTTCCCAGTCAGGATGAGCCTTCAGTTCCGTGTCGTTAAACGATTTTCCCGTGAACCGCCATCCTGCCTTGCGCCTGCGGTCGTAGTTCACCTCGCGCACACGTTGCACCACCTCGAACAATCGGGCACGTCCGCCAATGCCGTATGCTTTCAGTGAAGGCGACACCGCCAGGCAGATGGTCTTCTCCGTCCGGCTCGCGTCTGCCACCACGAGGTTGGTGGTCAGAGGGTCAAGTCCCCTGTCCACGCACTCCACTGAAGCATAAAAACTCTTCAGATCAATTGCAATGTAAATCCTTTCTGGCATTGTCTGTTTGAGAAATAGCTTTGAATTGCTCGGCAAAATTACAAATTATTTTGGATAGTTGTTCAATCCTTTTATATATTTAAATGAACGAGGTCGTGTCTGTTACTTTTGACACGACCTCTTCTGCTCGATTGATAACTTATAAGGATATGTTCAATATAGCCAAGAGCAGACGGCTAATGAAAAGAATCCTTATAGGCGTGTTGTTCAATTCATTATTATCAGTGCATTTTCCTGAAGGTCGTATTTGATCATTTTGGAAAAACAGACAGATTGTTTGCTTCTGATTGCAGATATATTGATGCCGCGCCTCAGGAACTCGTCAATGAGAGCCTGATCATGGTAGGCGCGCATACTTGTCCAACCGCGATTACCAACCTGGCGGTTGAAGATGTTTACTAACTCAGTGATTTGCAAGTCTGCGAATAGCAGAGCGAACTTGATGTAATAAATGCTTTGTTGCATAATGCTTTTGTTTTTGAAGTGAATAATGTTGCTTCCGCATCGTACCTTGACCACCGTGGCTCAATGCTGTTGCTCGGTTGGTGAGTCCACTCTTGCGAGTGTCTGCTCTTGATGCTTCGGGGGCAAAGGTACGAACTTTTCTTGGTACAACAAAAGAAAGATGGTATTTTGTTCCGTCAAAATCGGAATGTGCAGAAATAAAAAATCCCTGCAAGCCAAATGCTTACAGGGATTTTCTTTCTTTGATGGGTGCCCGGTGGGACTCGAACCCACGACATTCAGAACCACAATCTGACGCTCTAACCAACTGAACTACGGGCACCATGTTGGTTATGTGCTTTGCTTCTTAGGTGAAGGAGCTGTAAAGCGGTTGCAAAGGTACGGAAATCTTTTGATATGACCAAAAAAAATCCGTACTTTTTTGGATTTATTTCCTTCTTGTAATAGAATCGGAATGGTAACTCCCGATATTATTGTGCTGCGGGCTTTTCTGCGGCAGGTGCGGCTTTCTGTTCTGCCGGTGCAGCCTTCTGAGCTTCGCCTTCTGCCTTGTTGGTGACCGGTGCTGCCTTTTCGTTGGTCTGGCTGGCTCCGAATCCTGGCAGGTTTGTCGGGTTGGTCTGCTGCTCGGTGGTTGTGGTGTTCTCGAGGATGGTTTCAGAAGCAGTTGCCGACGGTGCTACATAAGCACAAACGACACTGACGACAACCATGAAGATAGCGAGTCCCCATGTTGCTTTTTCAATGAAGTCTGTTGTCTTGCGCACACCCATGATGGCGTTTGACGATGCGAAATTGGAGGCGAGTCCACCGCCTTTAGATTCCTGAATGAGCACGATTCCTATCATGAGGAGTGCTGCGAGTACGATGAGAATTACGAAAAACGTGTAAACCATTTTTTTAATTTTTATACTTGTTGTTTATTATTAATTTTTCTAAGAATCGAATTTGGTCTGCAAAGTAAGCATTTTTTTTTGGATAATTCAAATTTAAACGCTTAATAATTTCCAAAGCCTGCGAATATCTGCCCTGTTTGATGTAAATTCGGGCCAAAGTCTCGGTAAAATAGCCTTCTTCGGTATTTCCTTCCTGTGTTTTTTCCTCGGTAGCGATGGGCGGAAGTATTTCCGGATTTTCCTTGAGATCGAATTTCCCACCCTCGTTGATGATGAAGTTGTCGATGAGATCCTGTCCTTTCAGTTGCGGCGCGGGTGTGGCTTCTGATGTCTGTTCCTCTTCCATTTCGGTTTCGAGCAGATAAGCCACGTAATCGACGGCGGCATCTGTCGGTGTGGGTTTCCTGTGTCCTTTGGGTCGTCCTTCTTTTGCTTCGGCGGGCAGGGAGTCGAGGAATTGGTCGATAAGCGTCACTGTTCTGCTTCCACTTTCGTTCTTTTCTTCCTTTTTCTCTTTTTTGTCTTCCGGCTGAGAGTTGCGCAGTCTGTAGTGGGCTGCTTCAACGAGGTTGAATATCACTTTCCTGTCGGTCACGTAGACGGCAGCTTTTCTGAGTTCTTCGTCGAAGGCAGGGTCGTGCAGCAGGTAGAGGTTCTGTAGCATGAGCAGCCGTGCTGTCTGGTAATATGGATAGAGAGCAAGTAGGGAACGCAGTTCGTAGAGCGTTTCCTTGTCCATCTGTTCGGGATGTTTGATGAGGTTCTCTAAATCCATCATGTTTTTTACCAGTTTGCAACTGTTGCGTTGAATATCTGCTCTGTAATGTTCTTCACCATTTCGTTGACCAAATCTTCCTGTACGCTGTTGAGGTTCTGCGACGATTCATAGTATGATGATGCCGTGAACTGCTTTTCAAAGTCCTGTGTATGGTTGACATTGTTAGTGAAGCGGACATTCACGGTGATGGAAAGCTCGATTTGTGACGAGTGTCCTTCTGATGACACGCCTTTGTTTCGCTGCTGATATTGGGTGATTTCGCCTTCTATCACCAGGTCGCCGTTTCTTTTCACCTGCTCAAGCTGTGTTCCAGTTGCATAGATGTCCTTCAGCTTGTTGTTGAAAATGGCAGCCATGGGACCCCACACGTAGCTTGATCGGATGGGAAACTCGTCAATCTGTATGGTCTTGGTCGTGGTGTAGTCGATGCTGGCGCCGTTGAATCGGTAGGATACGGAACAAGAGAGTAGCAACATTGAGAGCATCCCACACATAATCCATGTGTACAGTTTTGCTCCTGCACGTTCCATGCGTCTTTTCGCTGTGAAGAATCGTCTCATTGTTTTCTTTCTTTTTTCTGATAGATAAAGCCTGTTGCCATCCTTGGACGGTGCGTCTTCTAACCTTATTATATATATAACAGATGTGAGATGCGTTTTTTCTTTCTTATTCAAGATCGTATTGCTTCAGCCTTCGGTAGAGCGTTCTGTCTGAAATGCCCAGTTGCTCGGCTGCTTTCTTGCGGTTTCCGCCGTTGCGCTCCAATGCCTTGATGAGTAGTTGGCGGTTCACGTTCTCTATGTTCAGCATCTCAGGCTCGTTCTTGATTTCTTCCGCCACGGCATCTTCTGTTTTCAGCGGCTCGTCGTACGATTCGATGTCTTGTTTGCTACCTATGATGGTCGGCATCTGTTGTACGGCGGTGGGTGAAGGAATGAAGCCGGAGTTGCGTGTTTCGTCCAGCTGCTTTCTCAGGGTACTCATGTCTCGTCGCAGGTCCGAGATTTCGTTGCCCAGTTTCGTCAGTATCTGGTAAAGCACCTCGCGTTCGTTTTCGTAGCTGTATCGGCTGTTGTTCGACGGTATCGTTGCAAGCATGGTGCTTTCCGTGTCCTGTGGAATGAATTGCCGGAGCAATTCCGGTGTTATTTCTCGTTGTTCGCACATGACCGACATCTGTCTTGTGATGTTCTTCAGCTGTCGGATGTTCCCTGGCCACTTGTATTGCAGCATGATGCGTCGTGCCTCTTCGCTCAGCGTGATTTTCGGCAGCCTGTACTGTTCAGCTGTCTGCATGGCAAAGAGCCTGAACAGCAGGATGATGTCTTCGCCTCTGTCGCGCAGTGGCGGCATCTGTATGGGCACTTCAAGGATTCTGTAGTAGAGGTCCTCGCGGAATCGGCCTTCGCTGATGGCTTTTGTCAGGTTTACGTTGGTAGCTGCCACGACGCGGACGTCTGTTTTCCTGACCTGCGTGCCTCCGACTCGTATGTATTCACCGTTTTCGAGCACGCGGAGCAGTCGTGCCTGCGTTGCTATCGGCATTTCTCCGAGCTCGTCGAGGAAAATGGTTCCTTTGTTGGCTGCGCCGAAATAGCCTTCACTCTCGCCGATTGCGCCGGTGAAAGAGCCTTTCTCATGGCCAAACAGCTCGCTGTCAATGGTTCCTTCCGGAATGGATCCGCAGTTGATGGCGAAGTATTTCTCTCTCTTCCGTGGTGAATTATCGTGTATGACACGTGGCAGAATTTCCTTCCCGACGCCACTTTCTCCCATGATGAGCACACTCATGTCGGTTGGTGCTACCTGTAGGGCGCGCGTCAGTGCACGGTTCAACCCGGGGCAGTTCCCCACGATGTTGTAGCGCTGTTTAATTCTCTGTAACTCCTTCGTGTCCATATTTGAGCTGACAAAATTACTCAATTTATTTCAAACGACTGCAATTTTGGCATGATTTTTCACTTTTTATCACTTGTTTCAGCCGAAATACCTGCGTTTGAGGGCAGTTGGGGGTGTTTCTTTTCGATTTTGATGAGTAACAGTCCGATAGCGGTCCAGATGAGTTCGCGCACCCTGACGATGAGGGCGACGAAGATTCCGGCGCTTGAAGATATGCCCAGACCACCTACCGACATGAGAAATCCACCTTCGCGTCCACCCAGTTGCAGTGGCATGAAGAATAGCATGTTGGCGAAGAGCGACGTGAACGCGAGTATGAGCACGCACTGCACGTAGTTGACAGAGGGCATGAGCACGAGCAGACAGAACATGATTTCAAGCGAGGAGGCGAAGCGGCATCCCAGTTCCAGCAGCACGGCTGCCAGGAAGGTGCGTGGATTCTGGTTGTGCAATGCGGCAATTTGCCGGTCCACGTTGCTCAGTTGTTCCTTGTGAGTCTCGATGAAGTTGCGTGCCCATCGTTTCGTTCCTGGAATGTGTCTCAGCAGTCCCATCAGTCGCATAGCCAGTCCTTTCTTGTAACCTTTCAGGAAGAACCAGATAGCCGTTGTGCAGAAGGCCGCCACCAAGGCTAGAATTGTTCCCATGAACAGGTTGAGTGGCTGTGTCAGGATGTAGAGAACGACGCTGAGCAACCAAAACCACATGTGGCTGAAAATGTGTGTCATCACATAAAGGATGACCGATGAGGAGGCCCGTTCGGTCCCTATTTTCGGAGCCAGCTCCATGATTCGGTAGGGTTCTCCGCCCATCAGTCCGCCGGGTGTGGCGTAATTGAGCGCAAATCCAGAAATGGTAATCTTGTAGAGCCACCAGAATCCGACGGGCGATGTCTTTTTCCCCGTGTCAACAGCTTCCCCTGCTCGAGTGTTAGCGTGCTGGGTTTGTCCGTCGGTCGACGTCTTGCCGCTTTCGTCCTGGCTGTTGATGATGAGATACCACGCCGATGTGTTGAAAGTATAGAGCACGGCCCATAGGGCAACTACCGCAAAAAACCAGTAGCCTGCGTGCTGTAGTCCGGCCCACACCTCGGCGAAATCCATCTGTGACGCCATGATGCAGAGCACCACGAGGCCGAAAATGAAAAATCCGTTCTGATATTTTTTCTTCATTCAGATAGTCATCGTTTTGCAGAAGAATCCTGTCGGCGAGAAACATGACGGCCGCGTGTCTACGCACATTCGTTTCCCGTTGCAATACATTGCCGCCTGTTTGTCCTACTGCTTGTCTTCCTGTTTCCCTGTCTGTTTGTTTTCCGACTTGTTTTCGTGCTTCTTGGGGATGTTGAAGCGCACTTTCTCGCTGTCGTCACGCTTCTCGTGGTACAGTTTGGGCAGCGGATTCATGTTCCCCTCGTCGTAGAAACAACGGTTGCGGGCAATGTCTATGGCGGCAAAGATGGCATGGCGGAACGACGACTCGTCGGCTGTGCCCTGACCAGCTGTGTCGAAAGGAGCTATTGTGGCAGGGCTTGTCCGCACGATGGGCAGCCCGGCGGTGATACAGTATCCCTCGCCGTTGTCGAGAGTGCGGAAGGGAGCGAGCCCCTGGTCGTCGTACATGGCGAGCACTCCGTCGAACATTTCGTAGATGCCTTTGCCGAAGAACTCGTCAGCAGCATACGGACCGTAGGCTTGGATCTTCTGAGCTTCGAGTGACTTGATGGCTGGTTCGATGATTGTGTCCTCTTCTTGTCCTGCCGATTGTCCGTCGATGGTCTGCGGGTTGAGTGCCAGCACGGCGATTCGAGGATTTGTCAGCAGGAAGTCGCGCTTGAGCGACTGGTGGAAAACCTTGATACGATCCTCCACGAAGTCCTGGCTGATGAGTGCTGCAATGTCTTTGACGGCCACGTGTGTGGTAGCCAAGGCCACGCGCATGGTGTCGTTGACGTAGATTACCAGCGGTTTCTGTCCGTTTCCTACTGCCTCTGCTATGTGGCTGGTCTGCCCGGTAAAAGTCTCGTCCATGTTCTTCTTGTTCATGGGGAGCGTCACGAGTGCATCGTAAACGCCCGTCTCGCTGTCGTTCAGTGCTCTTTCCAGGGCTTTCATGGCAGCAGTGCCAGCCTCTTTGGCTACGGTTCCCAGTTCCACCTTGACGTCATCCTCGAAGGATGTCAGCATGTTCGTCTTTCCTTCACGAGCTTCTTCAGCCTTGCTGATGATGGTGAAGTTGGCCTGCATGTTGAGTGCATTTCTGTGGTAGGTCGCTATTTTGGGCGAGCCGTAGATAATAGGCGTGCATAGCTCGAGCATGGCAGGGTCGGAAAATGTCTTGAAAATGAGTTCGTATCCGGTGCCGTTGGTGTCTCCGTGCGTGATGGCCACGCGTGTCTTCCTGTCTTCCATTGTCTGTGAATATCTTTTTGTTCTTTTTTCATTGTGATTCTTGCTGTCTGTGTCTGGTGCGCACTGGCAGCAGCAAGGTCAGCGCAACCGCGTACTGTAGAGCGAAGCCTCTAACCGTCGCACCAGGTTGCGCTTGTTTTGTTCGGGTGCATAGACGAAGCCTTCGGCTACGACCACCCTGTTTCTGGCCGAGTCGACGAGGGCATGGGCCACGAACGGTCCGCCCATCATGTCGCCTTCCATTTCCCATAAGCCTACGTAGCAGTGTCTCACGGTGCTCTTCTCTTTCACGACACGCTGTCCCACGGTCTGCTTTACGGTCGTCATGTGCATGTCAGGCTTCTCACCCGGCATGTTTTCCTTCATGATGCTGTCGCGCTTGGCCGTGAAAGTAGCCGTGCTGGTGTCGTTTCCTGGATAGGAGTAGAGGCAGAAGTTCTGCATCGCCTGTGGGGCATCGTTGCTCAGCCAGAGGAAGTCCTGACCCTGCTTGCTTGCAGTCAGGTTCTCGGCTATCCGCGTTCTGACGTGCATTTGGTTCCATGCCGTACGCTCGGCTACGGGGTTGTTGTGCTCGTCCAGCCACTTGTAGGCGGCGTTCATTTCCGTCCGCGTAAGCAGTTCTGTCAGCAGTCTTTCCAAACGGGGCATGTCTTTTCGCAGAGTGGCTTTGTCGGGAGCAGTAATGCTGACCACAATCTGCGGCTCGGCGTAGGCGTTCTTCTCGTATTGCAGGCTTGCCTTGCGGTAGAGGGCACTGTCGGTATCGACCACAACGATGGCTCTTGCCATGCGTATGGCAGTGTCAATCATGCCGTTGCCCGTCTGCGTGACGTCAAACATCGGCTCGTCCTGCGGTAGTCCGATGCAGTTCTTGGCCAGGGCTTCGTTCACCATGTTGGCTGCCGCCGTGTCGCTGCTTGTCAAGACGACCTCGTAGGGCTTGCCGCTGCTGGCAGGCAGCAGCGTGTTGGCAGTTTCGGAGCATGCCGACAAGAGCATGGCAGTGAGAAGCAAGAGCATCGCTGCAGCCTTATTCATGGCCAGCCCCTTTCCTCTTGGCTGTTGTCAGCAGTCCGCAGGCGGCATAGATGTCTTGCCCGCGACTGGCTCTTATGGTTGTAAAAATACCGTGTTGCGTCAGGTAGTCGCGCAGCGTTTCCATGGTTTTCTCGTCCGTGCCGTGCAGAGGGACGCCGGGTATCTGGTGGAAACGTATCAGGTTGATGCGGCAGTCGAGCCCTTTCAGCAGCTGCAACAACGCCTTGGCATGTTCCAGTGAATCGTTCAGTCCGCCGAACACGATATATTCGAACGACAGTCGCCGCTGGTGGGCGAAGTCGTACCCCCGCAGCAGTTCCACCACGTCGCGGATGCTCATGCCCCGTTCGGCCGGTATCAGCTCGGCGCGCTGGTCGGGCAGGGGAGAGTGGAGGCTGATGGCCACGTGGCATTGGCTCTCGTCGAGGAAGCGTTTCAGTTTGTTCCTCACGCCCACGGAGCTGACTGTAATTCGTTTGGGACTCCATGCATATCCCCAGGAGGCAGTCAGTACCTCTGTCGCGCGCAGCACGGCATCCAGGTTGTCCATCGGTTCGCCTTGCCCCATGAATACGATGTTGGTCAGTGTCTCGCGTTCGGGCAGTGCATAGATTTGGTTCAGGATGTCGGCCACGGTGAGATTCCCTTCAAAGCCCTGCTTGCCCGTCTGGCAGAACAGGCAGTTCATCTTGCAGCCCACCTGACACGAGACGCACAACGTGGCGCGTTCGCCGTCAGGAATGTAGACCGTTTCCACGAACTTTCCTTTCAGTTCGTCCGCTTTTCCGCTGTCCTGCTGTCCTGTCGCATCTGTTCCGGCTGCGCCTGCGCTGTGTCTTGCGTTGTCGGTGGTCACTGGGAAAAGGTATTTCACCGTTCCGTCCACGCTGCGCTGGCAGTCTATTGGCGGCAGACAGCCCACGGTGTACTCTTCTTTCAGCCTTTCGCGGTTCTGTTTCGAGAGGTTCGTCATCTCGTCAATGCTCGTCACCTGCTTCTCATAGAGCCACTTCGCCATCTGTCCGCCTGTGAAGGCGGGCATTCCCAATTGCTGGGCGACCTGTCGCAGTTCGTCCAGCGTGAGTCCAAGCAGTGCTTTTTTCGCTTTGTCCATTTCCTTTAAGAGTGTGCAAAGTTACGAATTTTTGCTGAAGTTTTGCGATGCAATCCTAAAAAACAGCCCTATATTTCAGAAGATTAACGAAAACATGTGGCAGCGGTGGGCAAATACTGCGGTCTTTCCGTGTCGTTGTTTTCCTTCAGCCCTGCCTGTATTCCATGGCGGTTGTGCCCGTCATCCGCTTAAAATACTTGCAGAAGAAGCTCGGATTAGGGAACCGCATCTCGTCGGCAATCTGGGCAATCGTCTTGTCCGTGTGCTTCAGTTCCACCTTGATGCGTGTGACGAGGGCCCGGTCTATCCATTCTTTGGCCGTAGAGCCGCTGGCTTGTCGGATGACGGTGCCCAAATACCTCTCCGTCAGACACATCTTGTCGGCATAGAAGCCTATCTGGTGTTCGTTGGCTACGTGCTGATTGACCAGATAGATGAACCGGTCGAAAATGGTCTGTTCGCGCGATTGCGAGGCCTGCATCCGTTCGTGGTGTCGACGGTACAGTCCATCATAGTGATGCATCAGAGCTGCAACCAGGCTGCCCACTGTCTGTTGGTTGTAGTCCGGCTTGTGAACGATTCGCCAGAGCGTGTTCAGTATGTCGAGTGTCGTTTCCAAGTCAACCTCGTCAACCTTTATTTGGAAGTCGCGTAGCTGTCCGTTGAAGGCCGACGGCATCTGTCCTGGGGCAAACGGTATGGGGAAACTGTTGAACAGTGCGATGCCGAATATCTCCAGATCCTCAGAGAAAGACATGGGCGTGATGATGGTGCCTGGCCCTACGAAGACCAGCATTCCCGGTTCAAATTGCTTCTCCACGAGATTGAAGTTGACGCGGGCATGGCCGTTTACGACGACCCCCAGGCGATAGTCGTCGATGGCAAAGGGCGGTTTCTGCCTGATGATGAGTTTGAATACCTGTCGGTCTCCGTGCAGAATGCCTAATTCACGACTGAAGAAAAGATGTTCGCGTATCTGCGCGAGATGCGGTTCGATAATCTCACGCATGCGCGAGAAGTTCATCAGTTTCGGTATGTTGTCCATACGTCGGATTGTTTTGTTATTTGTCTGCAAAGATAATAAAAATATGGGAAATTGTATTCTTTTTGTACGTTAATCGAACAAAAAGAACATATCTCCGTTTGTATGGATAACATGAGTGTGGATATTTAGCCGTACCTTTGCATCGTCGAAACAAAACAACCGTGAAAATATGAGAAAACTATTATTGGTCATCTTCATGTTGCCGATGATCTCGCAGGCACAAACATTGGAGGAGTGCCAACAGGCAGCCGAGCGCAATTATCCTTTGATTCGTCAGTACGACCTCATCAGCCGCACCGCCAGCCTGAACGTGGAGAACATCGCCAAGGGATGGCTGCCACAGGTGACGGCTTCGGCCCAGGCAACGCTTCAGAGCGACGTCGTCTCATGGCCGGAACAAGTGAAAGGCATGTATCAGCAGTTAGGCATCGACATGAAAGGGCTCAGGAAAGATCAGTACAAGATTGCCGTCGACGTCAGCCAGATGGTCTACGACGGCGGAACCATCCGCAGTCAGAAAGAGCTGGCTCTACTTCAGGGAGCCGTCGAGGAGGCACAGACAGAGGTGAGCATGTATCAAGTGAGGAAGCAAGTGAACGAAATGTATTTCGCCCTCTTGCTGCTTGACGAGCAGATACGGCTGAACAGCGACCTGCAGGAGCTGCTTTCCTCCAACGAACGGAAACTGGCGTCCATGCTCAAGCGGGGAACGGCCGCCGAGAGCGACTACAACGCCGTGAAGGCCGAGCGGCTGGGCGTGTCCCAGCAGGCCACGAACCTGCAGTCGCAGAGGCAGTCGCTCCTGACGTTGCTCAGCACTTTCTGCGGCATTCAGGTGTCGAAGGTGGAGAAACCTGCTGCCGTCGTCCCCACGCAGACGCAGCCGACGCAACGTCCGGAGCTGAAGCTCGTCCAGGCGCAGCTGAGCTTTGCCGACGCACAGGAGAAGCTGCTCGATGCGTCGCTCAAGCCACGGCTGTCGGTCTTTGCATCTGGCTTCTACGGATACCCCGGCTACAACATGTTCGAGGACATGATGAACCGCAACTGGTCGCTGGGCGGTATCATCGGAGCAAGGCTGTCGTGGAACATCGGCGCCCTTTACACCCGCAAGAACGACAAGACGAAAATTCAGCTGCAGCGCGACCGTGCCATGAACAGCCGTGACGTGTTCCTGTTCAACAACCGTTTGGACATGGTCAGGCAGCAGAACGACATGGACCGCCACCGCAAACTGATGGCCGTCGACGAAGAGATGATTTCGCTTCGCTCGTCTGTCCGGAAGGCGGCAGAGTCGAAGCTGGCCCATGGCATCATCGACGTGAACGGCCTGGTGAAGGAAATCAATGCCGAGAATGCTGCCCGCGTGCAGTTGTCCGTTCACGAGATTGAAATGCTGAAAGAGATATACAACCTGAAATATACAATCAATAACTGACGCTATATGAAGAAAATAGTTGCTTTGGCCAGTATCGTTACGATGCTTGCCGCTTGTGGAAACAAGGAAAAAGATTATGATGCCACGGGGACGTTCGAGGCTACCGAGACCACCGTGTCGGCCGAACAGAGCGGTGTCTTGTTGGCTTTCAACGTGAACGAAGGCGACAATGTGGAGGCTGGACGCGAGATAGGAATGGTGGATACGACGCAGATCTGGCTGAAGATACGCCAGCTGGGTGCTACGAAGGAAGTCTATGCCAGCCAGAAACCTGACATGGAGAAACAGATTGCGGCCACTCGTCAGCAGTTGCTGAAGGCTCGTCAGGAGCAGCGGCGCTATCAGGAGTTGGTCAACGACGGCGCAGCACCGGCCAAGATGCTCGACGACGCCACCAGCCAGGTGCAGGTCCTTCAGAAACAGCTCGATGCACAGATGTCGTCGCTCAGCGTCAGCTCACGTTCGCTCGACAGACAGATGGCTGCAACGGACGTGCAGGTGACCCAGTTGCGCGACCAGTTGCGCAAGTGCCACGTCGTAGCGCCCACGAGCGGCTCTGTGCTCGAGAAGTACGTGGAGCGTGGTGAGTTCGTCGCCATGGGCAAACCGCTGTTCAAGATTGCAGACACCGACCACATGTTCCTGCGGGCTTACGTCACGTCTGCCCAGCTGCAACAGGTGAAGCTGGGCCAGAAAGTGAAGGTGTTCGCCGATTTCGGTGACGGCAAGAAGAGTGCCTACGACGGCACGGTGACCTGGATTTCCAGCCGTTCTGAGTTCACACCGAAGACGATTCTGACCGATGATGAGCGTGCCGACCTTGTGTATGCCGTCAAGATTGCTGTCCAGAACGACGGATATGCGAAAATCGGAATGTATGGTGAAGTGAAGTTCCAGAACTGAAGTGTCGCACCTGTGGTCATGAAGCGTGTAGAGTTAAGAACGAAAAGTCGTCGGCCAGCGCCGATGTGGAACGGAGCTGTCCTTTGGTACCATCCTTTGCGGTACCAATGCAGCAGCAAGCGTAAAGAAGAATGATTATGAATGCCATTGAAGTAAAGAACGTCTGCAAGAGGTACGGCAAGGTGGCGGCACTTGACGACGTGTCGTTCACGGTCGGAAAGGGCGAGGTGTTCGGGCTTATCGGTCCCGACGGGGCCGGCAAGACCACGATGTTCCGCATTCTCTGCACCCTGTTGCTGCCCGACAAGGGAACGGCCACGGTCGACGGGTGCGATGTGGTGAAGCAGATGAGGGCCATCCGGCAGCGCGTTGGCTACATGCCCGGCCGTTTCTCGCTCTATCAAGACCTGACGGTTCGCGAGAATCTGGAGTTCTTCGCCACACTTTTCGGAACGACCGTCGACGAGGGTTACGACAGCATTAAGGCCATCTATGGCCAGATAGAGCGTTTCAGCGACCGCAAGGCGGGAGCTCTCTCGGGCGGCATGAAGCAGAAACTGGCTCTCTCCTGCGCGTTGGTGCACAGTCCCAGTGTGCTGTTTCTCGACGAACCGACCACGGGCGTCGACCCGGTCAGCCGCAAGGAGTTTTGGGAAATGCTCTCTTCGCTGAAAGAACGCGGCATCACCATTGTCGCTTCCACACCCTATCTCGACGAGGTGCGCTGTTGCGAGCGCGTTGCCTTCCTCGACCAGGGCAAGGTGCGCGGCATCGGCACGCCTGACAACATCCTCACACAGTTCGCCGACATCTTCAATCCGCCGCCCATCGCGAAGAATGATGTGCCGGAACAGCGAAGCCAGGACGACAACGTCATCGAAGTGCAGCACCTGGTGAAAGCCTTCGGCTCGTTCCATGCCGTCGATGACATCTCGTTCAGCGTGAAGCGGGGTGAGATATTCGGCTTCCTCGGGGCCAACGGCGCCGGCAAGACCACCGCCATGCACATGCTGACGGGCCTGAACCAGCCCACCAGCGGCACGGGTACCGTCGTCGGCTTCGACATCCGCACGCAGTACGAGCAAATCAAGAAGCACATCGGCTACATGTCGCAGAAATTCTCACTCTACGAAGACCTCACCGTGGCCGAAAACATCCGCCTCTTTGCCGGCATCTACGGCATGCGCAGCGAGGACATCAAGGCGAAGACCGGGGAGCTGCTGCGTCGGCTGAAGTTTGAAAAGCATCGCGACGACCTTGTGAAAAGCCTGCCCTTGGGCTGGAAGCAGAAGCTGGCTTTCTCCGTGTCCATCTTCCATGAGCCGGGCGTAGTGTTCCTCGACGAGCCGACGGGAGGCGTCGATCCGGCCACACGACGCCAGTTCTGGGAGCTCATCTACGATGCTGCCGCGCGCGGCATCACCGTCTTTGTCACCACTCACTACATGGATGAGGCTGAATACTGCGACCGGATCTCCATCATGGTGGACGGAAAAATCAGGGCGCTCGGCACTCCCGACGAATTGAAACGCCGTTTCAACCAGCCCGACATGGACCATGTGTTCACCTATCTGGCCCGGCAGGCCACGCGTTCGTCCGATTAGGCTCCCGGCTCCCGGTGCATCGTTCAACGTTTTCAAGTGCAAAGTTCAACGTCATGAAGCAATTCGTATCATTCGTCATCAAGGAATCACGCCACATCCTGCGCGACCGCCGCACGATGCTCATCCTCTTCGGCATGCCCGTCGTGCTCATGTTGCTCTTCGGTTTCGCCATCACCAACGACGTGAGGAATGTGCGCACAGTGGTCGTCACGTCGCAGATGGACCATCAGACGCAAGCGGCTGTCGACCGGCTGGCAGCGTCAGAGTACTTCAATATCACCGCCACCGTCGGCACAAGCAAGGAAGCCGAGATGCTCATACGCCATCAGCGTGCCGACCTCGCTGTCGTCTTCGCAAGCCTGGGCGACCGTCTGAACAAGGGAGGCGCGCCTGCCAGCCGCAGTGGCGTGCAGCTCATCGTCGATGCTTCCGACCCCAACATGGCACAGCAATGGACAACCTACGCCCAGCAGACCATCCTGTCGCCCTCGGCATCGGTCAAGGGAGTCGCCCCGTCGGCTGCTTCTTCTATGCAGACAGTGCCCTTCACGCTTCACACCTCGCTTCTCTACAATCCGCAGATGAGGTCGGCCTACAACTTCGTGCCTGCCATCATGGGCATGCTGCTGATGCTCATCTGCGCCATGATGACTTCTATCAGCATCGTGCGCGAGAAAGAAAAGGGCACGATGGAGGTGTTGCTGGTGTCGCCCGTGCGTCCGCTGATGATCATCGTGGCCAAGGCCGTGCCCTACTTGCTGCTTGCCGTCGCCATTCTCATCACCATTCTGCTCATGGCACGCTACGTGCTCGGCGTCCCGCTCGCCGGTTCCATCTTCTGGATATTTGTTGTCAGCGGCATCTATATCCTGCTGGCACTGTCGTTGGGCCTGCTCATCTCCAACATCGCCACCAACCAGCTCATGGCGCTGTTGCTCTCGGCCATGGTGCTGCTCATGCCCATCGTCATGTTGTCGGGAATGCTGTTCCCCATCGAGTCGATGCCGCAGATACTGCAGTGGGTGTCGGCCGTCATTCCGCCCCGCTACTACATCGAAGCCATGCGCAAGCTGATGATCATGGGTGTCGGCATAGGCGAGGTGATGCGCGAAGTCGTGATTCTGTGCGTCATGACGGCAGTGCTGTTAGGCTTTTCGCTGAGCAAGTTCAAGACGCGTTTGGAGTGATCGTAGATTTCTGTTCTTTGTTGGTTGTTATCATTTCGTAGTTATGATTAAGTTTCTCATACAAAAGGAATTCCTGCAGATTCGCCGCAATACGTTTCTGCCCAGGCTCATCTTCGTGTTCCCCATCATGATTATGTGCGTGATGCCGTGGGTGATGAACCAGGAAGTGAAGAACGTCCGCGTCAGTGTGGTCGACAACGACCGCTCCACACTGAGTCAGCAGATGGTTCACAGCATAGAGCAAAGCAACTATTTTGTCTTCACAGGACTGCAACCGACGTACGCTGCCGCGCTGAACAAGATAGAGAAAAGCCAGACTGACATCGTGCTGGTGGTCCCTCAGGACTTCAGCCGCGACCTGACACGCGCGCAGGTCGGCGGCGGAACGAAGGCACCTGAGCTGCTCATTGCGGCCAACGCCGTCAACGGAACGAAGGGAGGCATCGGCAGTGGCTACCTGTCGCAGATTGTGACGAGCACCATTGCGGCCAAGGCTGCCGGCGTTCAGGGTGCTGCTGCTGGCCAAAGCATGCTCCAGCAGGGCCTCTCTACACTTTATCTCTACAACAAGCACCTGAACTACAAGGTGTTCATGATACCTGCCCTGCTGGCCATCGTCATGATGCTCATGTGCGGCTTCCTGCCTGCCCTGAACATTGTGGGCGAAAAGGAAGCCGGAACGATAGAACAGATGAACGTGACACCCGTTTCCAAGTGGGCTTTCATCCTGGCCAAGCTCATTCCCTACTGGCTCATCGGGCTCTTCATCGTCACCATCTGTCTCATTCTGGCCTGGGCCATCTACGGAATAACCTGCCAGGGGCCCTTGTGGCTGGTCTATCTGCTGGCCATGCTGCTTGCGCTGTTCTTCTCGTCGTTCGGGCTCATCGTCTCGAACTACAGCGACACCATGCAGCAAGCCATCTTCGTTATGTGGTTCTTCGTCGTCTGCCTGCTCTTGCTGAGCGGACTTTTCACGCCGACGCGTTCCATGCCCGACTGGTCGTACGCTACCACCTACGTCAATCCGATGCACTATTTCATCGACGCCATCCGGACAGTCTTCGTTCGTGGCGGCTCTTTCGGCGACATAGCCCATCAGGTGCTTGCACTCCTCGCCTTCGCACTGCTCATGGGAGCCTGGGCCGTGCAGAGCTACAAAAAGAACAGCTGACGACCAGGGCCTGGTCATTCGTTGACCACGCCCTGGTCGGCAGCTGACCGCAGTGTGGTCATCAGGCGACCGAAGCTTGGTCACCCGCTGACCACGGCCTGGTCACGATGCCGAGTCGCCTCCGCGGCTTTCTGGGAGCTGCCGAAGCGATGGGCTCGTGACGCTGACCTGAAGCCCGTCGGCTTCTTATTCAAAATATTCGATGGTGCGTTTCTGCTCGATTTCGTTGCCCATCATGTTGGTCTTGCGGCTGATCCAGTTGCCGTGCGCGTCGTATTGATAGTCGGTGTAGGCCGATGTCATCTTCTGTCCGGCCGCGTCGATGGTGTCGGATGCCGGGGCGCCCTTTTCGTTATAGGTGTGGCTGACGGTCATCTTCTGTCCCATGACGTCCATCGACTGGCTTTTCACCATGCCGTTTTCCCACTGGTAGCTGACGTCCATCTTCATTCCTTGTGCTTCAATCTTTGCTGTCTGCAGGTAGCCTTCTTCGTTGTACACGGCGTCGCTCATGCCATCGCGCTGCATCTTGCCGTCCTTGGTGAAGGTGGTGACCTGTTCGATTCCCATGATTGACTGGCTGATTTTGGCAACGGGTCCTTTTGCCTCGTTGGCTTCTACGTCGTGGAACTTCGTCTGGGCCTGCAGTGCGAAGGGAACTGCAAGCAGCGCAATCATCATGATTGCCTTTTTCATTGCTTTTTTCATGTTGTTTTTTTGATAAATAGTGAATAATAAGTGAAAGGGACGGCGGCGGTACCGCCGTTTACAGAACTGTCTCTTGTTTTCTTTGACGTTTTTTGCCGCTCCGCGTTTAGTGCGTCTGCGTTTTTCGCCGCTCTTCCAGCGTGCGTTGCATGCGTTCGTTCACGTCGGTGGTGATAGGGTAGAAGGCGACGGTGAGCGTGGCCAGTCCGAAGAGCAGGGCCGGAACGAGACTGACAGCCAGCCTGATGCCTGTGACGGCCGATGCGGGCTGTGCTGCGGCTGCTCCTGGAATGTAGCCGAATCCGGAGAGGATGATGCCCGTGAGTGCCCCGCCGAGTCCGAGTCCGAGCTTCAGTGCGAAGACAATGCCTGAGAAGCAGAAGCCCGTGGCGCGCCGTCCGTTTTGGTATTCAATGTAGTCGGCCACGTCGGCCACCATCACCCACATGAGCGGAACGGTCGGCGCATAGGCCAGACTCTTCAGCAATCCGAGCGCGTAGATGGCTGCCACGTCGTCGGGTGCAGGCACGAAGTGGAGTGCTGTGAACAGCGTAGTGAGCGAGAGGCAGAGCAGATAGGTGGTCTTCTTGCCCAAATGGTCGGACATGTAGCCAGAAAGCAACAGCACGCCGAGCAGCTGCACGACGGCATTGACGGTGTTGAAGAGCGAGAATCCGATGGAATAGGCGTTGCTGTGGGACGTGCTGAATCCCACTTGGTTGAGGAATGTGCTGAGCGCTCCGGCGTCGAGATAGTTCTGGAAGTAGTAGTTCACGGCCGAGCCGAACATGGCCAGCGTGACGAACAGCAGCAGCGTGAGGAAGAACATGGTGCGCCACGCCTTGTTGCCGAACGTGGTCGAGGCGTCCTTGCGGATGTTTTGCTTCTGTTGCGGAGGCGGCGCTATGCGTTCGCGCGTGCTGAGGAAGGTGACGACGAAGCAGCAGACGGCCACCAGTCCGAACAGCGTGATGGTGGTGGTCCAGCCTCGTTGCGCGTTGCCCGCTCCGAAGTGGTCCACAAGGGGGAGCGTCAGTCCCTGCACGATGAACTGGGCAACGGTGCTGGCCACGAACCGTATGCTGGTGAGGCTGGTGCGTTCGTGGGCATCGCTGGTGATGACGCCGCCGAGCGAAGAGTAGGGCGTGTTGTTGAACGAGTAGACAGAGAGCAGCAACACGTAGGAGATGGTGGCATAGAGGGCAACGAGCGGTTTGCTCTCGATGCCGGGATTGAAGAACGCCAGCACGTAGAACAGGCAGAAGGGCAGCGCCGTCCAGAGCACCCACGGCCTGTACATGCCCCACCGCGTGTGGGTCCGGTCGGTGGCGATGCCCACGAGCGGGTCGACGAAGGCCGTAAGCAGTGGAGCGACGAAGAGCACCGTGCCCGCAAGTGCCCCGTCGAGTCCGAAGACGTCGGTGTAGAACTTCAGCTGATAGATCATCATCATCTGGAAGGCCATGTTGCCTCCCAGGTCGCCCAGAGAGTATCCGATTTTCTCGCTCAGCCTGATGCGTTCGTGTCGTTCGTTCATGAATGTTGTCACTTGTTTGCGGGTGCAAAGTTATAAAAATCATCCGAATCGTCTGCACCTGACGTTTATGAATGTTGTTCGGACGGAGCTTTTTTGCTGTTTTTTATCTCCGAGTCAGAAAAAAGTTGTATATTTGCAAGCCAATAAACGAACTATTTCTGAATAAAGATGAGAGAAAGAATAGACTGCTTTCTGAACAGCGAGACAGAGATGGCTGCAACCATCGCACAGCTGAGAGAAAGCCACACCATACATCAGGTTTTTGTGATGGGAACGGGAAGGCTGGGACGACTGATGACGGCTCAGACCGTGCGCGAAGTGGCGGCAAAGGCCACCACCGACTACGTGCTGCTGTTCCTGAAAGAGACGCCGGTGAAGCTGGGCCTGTACGCGCTGAAGCGGCTGCTGCGCGTGGCCGTGGAGACAGATGCTGCGATGGTCTACAGCGACCGCTACCAAGTGGAGGGCGGCAACGTGGTGCGCCATCCCGTCATCGACTGGCAGTTGGGCAGTGTTCGCGACGACTTCGACTTCGGCAGCGTCGTGCTGGTGAAGACGGAGCTGCTGCAGGACTTCGTCAAGGGCCGTCCTGACGAGAACGACGCGAAGACAGACTTCCGCTACGCCGGATTCTACGAACTGTGGCTGTTCCTGAGCCGTAAGGGCCGCTTGTTCCATCTGAACGAATTTCTCTACACCGAGGAGGAGCGCGACCTCAGAGCCAGCGGTGAAAAGCAGTTCGACTACGTGAATCCTGCCAACCGCGACGTGCAGGTGGAGATGGAACAGGCCGTGACGGCCCATCTGCGCGAGCTGGGAGCCCTGGTGGACACGACGTCGTACGCCGATCCCGACTTCAACGAGCAGCCGTTCGAGTACGAAGCGTCGGTCGTTATCCCCGTTTTCAATCGTGTGAGGACCATCCGCGACGCCGTTCAGAGCGCGCTGGGCCAGCAGACGAATTTCCCGTTCAACGTCATTGTGGTGGACAACCACTCGACCGACGGCACGGGCGAAGTGCTCCGTGAACTCTGTGCGGACGAGAACAGCGATACAAACCACTCGCAGTACGAGTCAAGACTCGTCGTACTGGAACCCGAGCGCCGCGACCTGGGCATCGGAGGCTGCTGGAATGTGGCCGTGAACGACCCGCACTGTGGACGTTTCGCCGTGCAGTTGGACAGCGACGACCTCTACAGTTCGCCCTCCACGCTGCAACAAATCGTGAACGCTTTCCGCAAGCAGCGAGCTGCCATGATCATAGGGTCGTACAGAATGTGCGACTTCTCGCTGAACACACTGCCGCCGGGACTTATCAGCCACGCTGAGTGGACCGACGAGAACGGTCCCAATAATGCTCTGCGCATCAACGGACTGGGCGCACCGCGCGCTTTCTTCACGCCGCTGCTGCGCCAGACACCGCTGCCCAACACCAGCTACGGCGAGGACTACGCTGCCGGCCTGGCCTTCTGCCGCAGTTTCCGCATCGGCCGGATCTTCACCGAACTCTATCTGTGCCGACGCTGGGAAGGCAACAGCGACGCCGCACTGAGCGTGGAGAAGGTCAATGCGAACAACCTGTACAAGGACCGTCTGCGAACAATGGAAATCATGGCGCGACAGCAGATGCAGCGCGGCGGCCAACAGTTGCTGCGCCAAAATGAGCTGACGCGCTTCTTCAACCGACAGTTGGAGCTGTGGCCGGAGGCCCGCCAGCACTTCCGCGAGCTGCAACGCGTGGAAACACGCGAACTGAACGTGGGCAACGTGTCGCTGACGCTGCAGTTCAATCCGGCACGAATGGTGTCCACGGGAGCGCGCATCGACCGGCAGACACTGGCTGAGCGGCCCTGCTTCCTGTGCGACGAGAACCGCCCCGAGGTGCAGCTGTCGAAGGAACTCAGCCAGAAATACCACTTGCTGGTGAACCCGTTCCCTATACTTCCCGTACATTTCACCATTCCCTGCCGTACGCATCAGCCGCAGGCCATCCGCGAAAGCTACGGCGAAATGCACCGTCTGTTAGAGAAATATCCGCAACTGATGGTCTTCTACAACGGTCCGAAGTGCGGAGCCAGTGCCCCCGACCACCTGCATTTCCAGGCCGGAACGAGCGGGCTGTTGCCCTTGCAGATGCAGTGGCAGCGCCTGTGCCGCGACCTGGTGACCGTGTTCACGCTGAACGAGACCGAGGACATATCGCTGATTCCCGACTATCCTGCTCCCGCCCTGCTCATCAGAAGCCGTAAGCAGGAAAGCGACGAGCGGCTGTTCCGGATGATATACAGTGCGCTGCCTGCCGACGAGGGGCAGGAACCGATGATGAACATCGTGAGCTGGCGCGTGGGCGAAGACTTTCTCTCGGTGGTGTTCCTGCGCAAGAAGCACCGTCCGGACTGCTACTATGCCGAAGGGCGTGCGCAGTTGCTGGTCAGTCCGGGTGCGCTCGACATGGCCGGACTGCTCATCACGCCGCGCCGCGAGGATTTCGAGGCTATAGATGGGGAACGGGCAGTGGCCATTCTGAAAGAGGTGAGCCTGTCGGCCAGCGAGACAGAGGCCGTCGTGGAGCAGCTCCGTCAGGAGAGTAAGGGGCATCAACGCCAGGCACCAGGCCTGTTGCAGGACAAGGAGCCGACCGTTCAGGTGGGCATAGTCAGTGCCGAAAGCATCACGTTCACGCTGAACAAACCCTACACGGCGAAAGGCGAGAACATAGAAGGGGAGCAGACGGTGGCCTTCTCGGAAGGTGGCATCGTTTGGAACGGCGCGCAGTATCGCGAGTTGGTGTTTCGTCCGCAGTCGAAGGATGCCTCGTTCTGCATCAGCGACGTAGTGATTGGCGTAAACTTCCACTGGGAGCGCAAGCAGACACAGACTTTCCGCGGGACGCTGAAGTTGGTCGTGGAGGCCGACAAGATCTGTGCCATCAACGAACTGCCCGTGGAACAATATCTGGTGAGCGTCATTTCGAGCGAGATGCGGGCTACGTCGAGCATGGAATTTCTGAAGGCCCACGCTGTGATTTCGCGCAGTTGGGTGCTGGCTCAGATGGAGAAACGGCGCGCTCAGAGCAATGGCAGCAACGGTTTCTTCTCGTTCATCAAGAAAGAAGACGAGTTGATACGCTGGTACGACCGCGATGACCACACCATTTTCGATGTCTGTGCCGATGATCACTGTCAGCGTTACCAAGGCATTACGATGGCGCAGAACTCGCATGTGGCCGATGCGGTGAAGGCAACGCGCGGACAGATACTGATGTATGGCAACGAAATCTGCGATGCCCGCTTCAGCAAGTGCTGCGGCGGCGACACCGAGGAATTCCAGTATTGCTGGGAAGACACGCCGAAACCTTATCTCGTGTCGGTTCACGACGCAGCCACGCCTGACGGAGATCCGTTCTGTCACACCGAAGACAAGCTCATCTTGCGGCAGGTGCTGAACGATTATGACCAGGAGACGCCCGACTTTTACGAGTGGAAAGTGGTCTATACACAGGCCGAGCTGTCGGCACTTATCAGCGAGAAACTGAAGATGGACTTCGGAAAAATAGTGTCGCTCGAACCGCTGGAACGCGGCCGCAGCGGTCGCATCAGCCGTCTGCGCATCGTCGGAACTGAGCGGCAGTTTACAATCGGCAAGGAACTGGAAATACGTCGTGCGCTGAGTGCGACACACTTGCTGAGCAGCTGTTTCGAGGTTCGCACGGAAGACTTCGTCACGGGCATTCCGCAGCGGTTCATCCTGAATGGTCGCGGCTGGGGACACGGCGTCGGCTTGTGCCAGATTGGTGCTGCCGTGATGGGTGAGAAAGGCTATCGGTATGAAGAAATCCTGCTGCACTATTATCGCGGAGCAGAGGTCAGGAAGATATATAAATAAAGTATAGGTGATTATGAAGAATACAGAGAAACTGTCAATGAAAGCGGGGCAACAATCGTCGGGCCCGAAAAAGATAACACCGTGGGCGTGGGTGCCCACACTCTACTTTGCCGAAGGGTTGCCGAATGTCATTGTCATGACGGTAGCCGTGGTCATGTACATGCAGCTCGGTATGACCGATACCGAGATAGCCCTCTATACCAGCTGGCTGGGACTGCCCTGGGTGATCAAGCCGTTGTGGAGTCCGTTTGTCGATTTGTACAAGACCAAGCGCTGGTGGGTGCTGGCCATGCAGATGTTACTGGGCTCGTCGCTCGCCGGTGTGGCCTTTACGCTGAATGCTTCGTTCTGGTTTCAGGGCACGATGTTCTTCTTCTTCCTCATGGCTTTCAGCAGCGCCACCCACGACATCGCTGCCGACGGCTTCTACATGCTCGAACTGGACAGCCACTCGCAGGCGTGGTTCGTAGGCATCAGGAACACTTTCTACCGCATTGCCGTCATTGTCGGCAAGGGTATGCTTGTGCCTGTGGCCGGTATCTTCCAAGTGATGTACCGCAACCAGAACGCTTACTCGTGGAGCCTGGTGTTCTATGGGCTGGCCGGTATCTTCATTGCCATCTGGCTCTATCACGGTTTCGTCATGCCGAAGCCCGAGGATGACATCGAAAACGACGATGTCAGCCTCTCGATGGTGGGCAACGGACTGAAACGGATGTTTGTTGCCTACTTCACCAAGTTGCCGTGGAAGAAGATGATCTTCGCACTGATCTTCCTGATGTTCTATCGTTTCCCCGAAGCCATGCTGACAAAGATGACCGACACGTTCCTGTTGCGACCGAATTCGGAAGGAGGACTGGGGCTGGCACCGATGGACTACGGACTGGCCAACGGCACCGTGGGACTCATCGGACTGTTGTTGGGCGGCATCGTGGGCGGCATGCTGGCCAGTCGCGACGGTCTGAAGCACTGGCTCTGGCCTTTTGTCTGTGCCATCACGCTGCCCGACATTGTGTATGTTTACATGAGTTATGCGCTGCCCGACAATCTTTGGCTCATCAGTTCCTGCCTGTTCATCGAGCAGTTCGGCTACGGACTGGGATTCACGGCACTCACGCTCTATATGCTTTACTTCAGTCAGGGACGCTACAAGACGTCGCATTACGCCATCTGTACGGGCATCACGTACCTGGGACTTATGCTTCCAGGCATGATTTCGGGTTGGCTGAAAGACATGATGGGCTACCGCAGCTTCTTCATCTTGGTGATGTTCCTCTGCGCCATTACGTTCATCGTCACGTGGTTCATCGACATCGACCCAGAGTTTGGCAAGAAGCAGAAGGAAACCGAGTAGAAATCGCACCGGCGAACAGAAACGAAGAATCCCCCTCAAACGTCCAAAAACGGGCTTTTGAGGGGATTCTTCTTCTCGGCAAACGTCCTGAAACGGACATTTGTGAGGACTGTTTTGGTCGGCCAATGAGCACGGTTGTAATCAGCTTGCAGCTATGTGGGCAATGCTGAGTGCATTGTGCTCATGTCGTCTGGCGTCTCTGTTCATATTCAGTCGATGTACCGACGCAGGATGTTTCCGTACTCGTCGATGCGGCGATCGCGCAGGAAAGGCCACCAACGGCGCACTTGTTCGCTGTGATTCAGGTCGACTTCGACCACGGCAAGCTCTTCTTCGCTCTCGCTGGCGCGGTGGAGAAATTCTCCCTGTGGCCCCACGACGAAGCTGCTGCCCCAGAACTGTATGCCTGCACCGCCGTCGTCGCCGCCCCAACGCATTGTGGTGGGAGTGGTCTGCGTACCAGTGGCGATGACTGCTGTGCGCTCTTTTGCGCAGGAAAGCACTTCCGCCTCGAACCCCACACGGTTGACAGCCACTACGGGCAGACCGTTGGCCACGGCATGTCCGCGCATCACGGTGGTCCAAGCCTCGCGCTGTCGCTGCTGTTCTGACTCGTCGTCGCTGGCAGCATAGCCGATGGCGGTGGGGTAGATGAGCAGTTCGGCGCCCTGTAGTGCCATCAGTCGTGCTGCTTCGGGGTACCACTGGTCCCAGCAAACGAGCACGCCGAGCCGTCCGATGCTTGTCTGAATGGGGTGGAAGCCTAAGTCGCCGGGTGTGAAATAGAACTTCTCGTAGTAGGCAGGGTCGTCGGGAATGTGCATCTTGCGGTAGCATCCGGCGATGGTTCCGTCTTTTTCAAGTACAACCGCGGTGTTGTGATAAAGGCCAGCTGCGCGACGCTCGAAGAGCGAAGCCACGATGACCACGCCCAATCGCTTGGCCAGCTTGCCGTAGAAGTCTGTTGACGGTCCCGGTATGGTTTCTGCCAGATCGAAATTGTCCACGTCTTCCACTTGACAGAAGTACACACCGTTGTGCAGTTCCTGTAATACGATGAGCTCGGCACCGTCTTTTGCCAGTCTTTCGATTCGCTCTGCCAGTCGTTGGCAGTTCGCTTTCATGTCCGCAACATTATGCTGTTGCACGATTCCTATTTTCATTCTACGTTGTTGTTTAGGAATGGATTATTCTAATTGGAGTTTTAGGAGCTTTGGGGGAACAATGAATTGTCGGGATTTCGAGTTGACGTTGTCATGGAGTAACGTTATAACGAAATGATGAATTGAAGGAGCGAAGACAGAGTAGCATCGTGCTCCTGCCTTGGAGACAATCACGTCATCCTGTTCTCAGCTGATAATGGGGCGGCCAAGAACGACAGTTAGCTAAATGGTCGTGCGATGTGCGAAGTGCAATGTGCGCCGTGCAGTTGTGCTGAACCTGCGCCGTGAGGTGGCATGTCGCCATGTCGGCCGTTCCGTGCCGACGCCAGTAATTATCCAAAGGATTTTTTTAGCTCACCCTGCCTTCAGGACCGCCCCTTTTGTTTGTCTGATAGTGAATGGAATTAGTCTCTTTACTGAGGTCACTCCAGCTCCGTGGAGAAATTCAGTGCCTGTATCTCCATGTCGAACAGGCGAAACTGCTGTGCGTACTGGTCAATCTGCTTGCGTAGGGCAGGCACGTCGATAGTCGTTATGTACTTGATTTCGTTGCGGCCATAGCGGTCTTGCGACTGAGATGCGCGGTCGAAAGCCTCACGGAGCACCTGCAACCGCTTGCCCAGCACGTCGCGCTCGGCCATCATCTGCGTCAGTGTCTTGCCATCCTTCACTGTGTGCATGTTGGTGGCGTTGATTCTGAATATGTATTCTTCCAGTTGTTTCAGGCAACCGTCCAGCTCTTTCATCAGTTCTGCAGGGTTTTCGGTGGGCTGGTCGCCTTCCTGCACTTTCATGTTGTTGAGCAGTCGAGCCTTGATTTGCTCGATGCGCGTCTGCAAATCCTTTCGGATGCTCAGTCCTTCTGCCAGTTTCATTGTCTTTTTGCTTTTTTCGTTGATGGATGAAATAGTGGATACTGCATGGTGCAGCAGTGTATGGATCCGTGCTGACGGACGATAGTGCGGCTGTCGATGGCTATCAGCTCGTGGCGGGGAAAGGCTTGCTGAATCGTGTACAGGGCCTTGCGGTCGTTTGAGGGCTGCTGGTAGACGGGCACCAGCACAGCTTCGTTCAGCACGAGATAATTTGCGTATGTGGCGGGCAGGCGCTCGCCGTCGTCGTAGATGGCTTCGGTCATGGGCAGCCTGAGCAGCCGATAGGGCTTTCCTTCCTTGGTCTGGAAGGTACGTAGCTGTGCTTCCATGGCTTTGAGATCGTCGTAGTGCTCGTCGGCGGGGTCGTCGCAGCCTATATATAATAATGTGTCGTTAGGCGCGATGCGCACAAGTGTGTCAATGTGTCCGTCGGTATCGTCGCCCTCGAGGTGGCCGTGGTCGATCCAAAGTACACGGTCGGCATGTAGCCGTCGCTTCAGTTCAGCCTCAATCTGCTGTTGGTCGAGTGGCTGGTTGCGGTGAGGTGACAGCAGACAGTGCGTTGTGGTGAAGAGAGTGCCGTGGCCGTCGCTTTCGATGCTGCCTCCTTCGAGCACGAAGTCGGTCTGGTCGGAGTAGGTCGGCCGTGCTGCAGCTGGTTCTTCGTTCCCTGTTTCGTGGGTGGTTGTTTCCTTTTTGGTGCCATTGTTGTCGGCTTCCATCCATTCGGCCAAGCTTGTGAAGAGGCTTTGGTTGATGGCATTGTCCTTGTCAGCGGCGAATTTGTCGCCCCATCCGTTGAATCGGAAGTCGAGCAGCGAGCCGTCTGTGAGCGATAGGAAAGCATGGTCGCGCGCCCATGTGTCGTTGGTCGGGCACTGGTGGAACCTTACGTTCTCCATATTAACGTCCTTCGGGATGAGCCGTTGGACGCGCTCCACGTCGGGTGCAACGATGACGAGGCGCTCGTGTGCTGCGATGGCGCGGGCCATTTCGATGTAAGTAAGCTCGATGTCGTGCAGATAGGGTGCCCAGTCGGTAGCCTCATGGGGCCACGTCAGCTGAACACCCCACTGTGTTTCCCACTCAGCGGCCATTCTTACCGGCTGTTGCATGATGTCCGTCATGTCCTTTTTTTGTGCAAAAATAGCGAAATGGAGGCATATACGCAAATGTTTTTCGTTTTATTTGGCGAATGAGAGACGTTTTTGAAAAAACTTTCTGATAATTTGGTGGAATGGTTGAAATGTAGTATCTTCGCACGCAAATTACGCATGATGACACTCGAAATCAAGGACGGCGAGCTGAATGGCTACTTTGAGCATCTCTCCTTCATCGTGCATGGGGGCGAGCTGTTGCATCTGAAGTGCCGTAGCGAAGAAGGATGCCGCGCACTGCTGATGGCCGTGATGGGCATTGTACCCCTCGACGGGGGCTATGTCACGTTGGACGGCGAGGAGATCAATGAGCGCTCGGCAGTCTACATGCGTCGTTTCATGGGATACGTGCCCCGTGAATTGCGGCTGCCCGACGGCAGCGACCGGCATCAGTCGGCCGAGGAGCAGCACGCAGAACTGTTGCAGACGGTCGCTTCCTTACACAAGCCCGTCGTACTGGTTGACAGTGTGTGCGGTGAAGCACAGTTGTCCCTGTGCCGCAAGATGGCCTCCGACGGCTCAGCGGTGCTGATAGTGAGTGAAACCGAAAACTGATGGCATGAACATAACGATTGTAGGAACCCTTTTGGGCCTGTTGATGGCTGCTATTCCGCTCTACGTCTTCTATGTGGTCGGTGCGAAAAGCCTGCGAACATTGCTGCTGAGCGTAGTGCGCATGCTGACGCAGATGGCCTTTGCGTCGTTCTATCTCTACTGGCTTTACGGGCATGCAAACGGTTGGCTGGCGGCATTGTGGCTGTTGCTCATGGTACTGCTTACCGTAGTCTTGGTGCTGCCACGATCGCGTCTGCGGCCAAAACTCATGTTTCTGCCGGTGACGGGTAGCCTGTTGATGAGCACATTGATCGTGGGCTTTTACCTGCTGACGGCTGTTCTCCGCGTAGACGACGCGCTGTCGGTGCGCTGGCTGGTGCCTGTCATGGGCACATTGCTGGCCATTGAGGGCGAGACATGTCCGTTGCTGCTGCGCGAATACTTTGTAGGACTGAAGCGGTTCAGCTCCACCTACTATTATCATCTGGGCAACGGAAAACCTTGGTGGCAGGCGGTGATGCCGATGTTGCGGCGTTCCTTCGAACGCGGTTTCGTTCGCTTGACGCGACAGATGGCTCCGGCAGGGCTGTTGTTGTTGCCGTTGCTGCTGACAGGCCAGCTGCTCGGTGGTGTCGATGTGCTGTCTGCGGCCGCCGCCACCGTCATGTTAATATTGGGCGGACTGTGTGCTTCGGTGCTGACACTGCTGTTCGTGGTAGTTGTTTCGCATCGTTTCTTCATCGACAAGCGAGGGAAGCTGACAATAGACAGGTGACTGTGGACAGTCGGCAGACCTGACTGCTTAAGATACAGAACCGTCTCAGAAATATTTCCACTCGCCCAAACACTCCTTCACTTCTTAAATAATCTCTCTCTTGTTCCAAAACACTTCCAAATAATGAAACGAATCAACCTTTACATCATGATGGCATGCATGGGCGTTTCGCTCATAGCGTGCAAAGGAAACAGCAACGGACAGGACACGGCAGTTCAAGACCTGGGCGAGGAGGCCAGCGGCTTCTTCAGTCAGAACAGCGATGCTTTGGACTATTCGAAGCAAAAAACAAAGAAAAAGAAACCCGTCTGCACCGGAGGACTTGAGGTTCCGGCACGGAAGCAGGGGTCCAACGAGATCATACTGCAGCGCAAAGGTTACACCACGAGCTATAATCCCACTACGAAGATACCGAACTGGGTGGCATGGCACCTGACAGCGGCCCACACCGAGGGCGGCAACGACCGCCACGAGAACATGTTTCATGAAGATATGGAAGTGCCACAACCGCGCGTTACTGATGACGACTATTATAACTCGGGCTTCGACCGCGGTCACATGTGTCCTGCCGGCGACAACAAATGGGACCGCAACGTGTTGCGTGAGACCTTTCTGTTCACCAACATATGCCCTCAGGTTCACCGGCTGAACAGCGGTCCATGGAACGATTTGGAGATAGCCTGTCGGCGGTGGGCGAAGAAATACGGAAGCATTTACATCGTTTGCGGCCCGCTGCTTGACAATCGTCAACATCGAACCATAGGCCGACGCCGTGTGGTGGTGCCCGAGCGCTTCTTCAAGGTGGTGCTCGCTATGGATGGCAAGCCCAAGGCCATTGGCTTCATCTACGACAACAACGGCCGCAACAGCGAGAAAATGTTCTCTCATGCCACCACGGTTGACGAAGTGGAGCGCCTGACAGGTATCGACTTTTTCCCGCAACTCGACGACATGATTGAAGATGACGTGGAGGCTGTGCGTGGCTACTTCTGATCCAAACGAGCAGCGCGGATTCAGCGAAGCTGCCTTTTCTCCCAGGGGCTTCTCGTTCAGCGTCTGCTGGGTCATCTTGACAAAAATGCAAAAATCGCCTCTGTGTGGGGCTACTAATTCAAAACAAAGAAGCATCATGAAGAAAGCTGTCATGCGAAACATCATTACGGGCGTAGAAAAGCATGTCCATTTGACCATGGACCATCCCGCCGTGCATTGCGGCATTGCAGTATGGGTGGACGACGAGGGTAAGGCATATTTCCCCGAGGACGTTCAGAACCCGTTCTATGAACTGCGCGATGTGACCGAAAGCGAAGAATGACGAAACGAATCGGCTGTAACAGGCCTGTCTTATGACGAAACAATACGACGAACGGCAACAGGAAGTGATTCGGGCCGAGGGCGGCTACCATCTGGTATTGGCCGCTCCAGGATGCGGTAAGACGGAAGTGCTGGCCGAGCGCATTCGTCAGGCAGCATCGAAGGGCATGGGTTTCGACCAGATGCTGTGCCTGACATTCACCAACCGAGCAGCGCGCGGTATGACGGAGCGCATCCGGTCGATGGAAGGCATTGCGCACGAAGGGCTCGACCGCCTCTACGTGGGCAACATCCACCGCTTCTGTTCAAAAATGCTCTTCGAGAAAGAAGTGATACCCGCCGAATCGGCCATTATCGACGAAGAAGACAGCATCAGCATCCTGGCCGATATCCTGGGAGAAGACGAGCTGAAAGTGCGCAACGACAACCGGTTGCGCCACCGTTATAGCGACATTGTCAACCTCTCACACTTCATGCACCAGTACGCCGGCGACTATCCGCGTGAGCTCATCGTGCATGCCGAGTCGCTCGACACAAAGACTATACGCGCCGTCTGCGACATTCTGCAACGTCCTTTCACTCGCAAGGCCATCGTCGGCATCTATCATGAGGCCGACGAGCTCAGCGTACTGAAACAACTCTGCGTGCGCGACGACACACGCGAGCTGCTGCTGCGCATGTCGGCGGCTCAACGATACGTGCGCTATAAGCAACAGCACGACCTGATTGACTTCGAGGACCTGCTGTTGCGTGTATACGAACTCCCCGACACCTTATTTAATAATTTTAAATGGATTCAGGTGGATGAAATTCAGGACCTGAATCCCCTCCAGCTTGCCATCATCGACAAGCTGACAGCTGCTGACAACTTTACCGTGATGTACCTTGGTGACAGTCAACAGGCCATTTTCTCGTTCATGGGAGCGAAATTAGAAACGCTGAGCACGCTCACGAAGCGTTGCCCACCACAGAACATCCACAGTCTCTATCACAATTACCGTTCTCCGCGCTATCTACTTGATGTCTACAACGAATATGGCAACATCGTGCTGGGCATCGAGCGGGCACTGCTGCCGCGTACCGACAACGAACAGACACGCGAACCCGAGGACCTGCAGATACTGATGAGCACGAACAACATCGACGAATGCAGCGACGTGGCGCGCCTCGTACGGCAGCTCAGCAACAGTTACGCGGAAGAGACGACGGCTGTCATCGTAAGCTATAATGCTGAAGCCGACGAGCTGAGCTCAGCACTGAAGGGCCTGGGAGTGCAGCATTTCAAGGTTTCCGGGCAAGATATCTTCTCCAATCCGGATGTGAAACTGCTGCTGGCCCATCTGAATGTCGTCTTCAATGAGCACAACTTCATCGCGTGGTCGCGGCTCTTTGTCGGCCTGCGCGCCATCAACAGCCATGCACCGGCACGTGATTTCGTGCGCCAGCTGACGAATGTCGGGCTCTCTCCCACAGATTTTCTGCTCACACCAGAACCTGACAGTGGGCGAAATGCTTCTTTCTCTGAGTTCGCCGACACCTGTCTCCAGCAATTTGTCGCATGTTGGGAGCAGCAAGACATCGTTGTCTACGACACCGAGACCACTGGGCTGAGTGTATTCGATGACGACATAGTGCAGATAGCCGCCATCCGTTTGCGGGGCGGAGAGGCCGTGCCCGAGCCGTTCAACGTGTTCATCGAGACCACGCGCGAGATTCCTTCCATGCTCGGCGACATCCCCAATCCGCTCATTGGCGAATATGCCAATCGGCCACATCTGTCGCCCGCCGAAGCATTCCGGCAGTTTCTCGACTATGCCGACGGTGCCGTTCTGCTGGCTCACAACGCCAGTTTCGACTACAATATACTTGATTTCAACCTGAAACGCCGCTGCCAGCGGTCAGATCTGCACCGGCTCCATCCTGTCTGCATCGATTCTCTGAAGGTGATACGGTTGCTGAGACCCCGGCTGAAGAGCCACAAACTGAAGGACCTGCTCGCTGCTCTCCACTTAGAAGGACAAAACTCGCACCTCGCCGACGACGACATCATGGCCACGGTGAGCCTCGTGCGATGGTGCTACGGACAGGCCCAGGCCTTGATTCCGCGACAGTGCGAGTTCATCAGCCAGCACGAACGCGTCATCCGCAAGTTCCGTGCTGCCTACAAGCCGCTTTACGAGCACACACGGGCACTGCTCCACCGCCGCTTCCCTGCCGACGAACCGCCTGCCATCGTTACCGAATTGGCCTTCATCTACCACCGTCTGACGGAGGAGAAATTCGTGAAACCTGTTGAGAAGCTGCCCTACTTGATGGCTTATTTGGCTGAAGACGTCATAGGCCCCGGCGAGTCATCTCTTCTGGAACAGCTGCAGAACCATCTCACCGACATCAACACCTACAAGGAAAGTGACCTCTGCGGAAGCAGCAGTATGCGCGAACGCGTCTTCGTCAGCACCGTGCACAAGGCCAAGGGACTGGAGTTCGACAACGTTATTCTGTTCGACTGTACCGACAGCAACTATCCCGGTTTCTTCGCCCGACAGTCACCTTCCGGTCTCGACGAGGAGCGTCGCCGTTTCTACGTAGCCCTGAGCCGTGCACGTCGTCGTCTGTTCATCACATGGAGTCCGCAGAAAATCACACCGTGGGGCCGCGTCTTCCAAACCCAGATTTCCCCTTTCACCATCCCCATCCAGCGCTTCTTTCTTATGAGGAGGTGTTGAAAGGAACTTGCTCTCGCTCGGAAACGAACAGAAGAGCAAGCTTTCTTTTTGCATTTCGCTTGCTTATGCGTAACTTTGAAAAACTTTTCGCTGCGCTCAAGGAACTCCTTTCGCTCGGAAATGAAAAGAAAAGCAAGCTTTCCTTTTGCAATTCGCTCGCTTATGCGTAACTTTGCAGGGCCAAAAAAGGAATTAAAGCAAAACAACAATATGAAAAAGATTAGATTGGCGGTTCTCGCAACCGCATTGCTGTGCCTCGCTGCCCCTGCACAGGCACAGAAGGGTAACAACAAGAAACGCGCAGCAGCAACGCAGACACAGAAAGCCACAGTTCAGAAAAGCATGGAAACCTTCTCCAGTACCGACTCTTTGGCCTATGCCATGGGGCTGGTTCAGGCGGGAGGCCTGGAAGAATATCTGAAGAATCAGCGCAATGTCAATCTGGACCAGTTCCTCAGTGAGTTCCTGAAGGGACTCGATGCGGGAGCGGCCATGAAGGAGAAGAGCAAGGAAGATGCCTACGAGGCCGGCATACAGATTGGCATGCAGGTGGCCCGCAGCATGGTGCCGCAGTTGGAAAAAGACGTCTTCGGAGACGACAAGACGCAGTCGCTGTCTGTCAGCAAGATGCTTCAGGGCATGAAGGACGGACTGAACAAGAGCGGAATGATGACCACCGAGGCGGCTTCGGCCTTCGGCGAACAGAAGATGATGAGCCTGAAACAGGCTTCGATTCTCAAGCTCTACGGCGCCAACAAGGAGGCCGGAGAGAAGTTCCTCCGCGAGAATGCCACCCGTGAAGGCGTGCAGACGCTCGACGGCGGCGTGCAATACAAGGTCCTGACGGCCGGTAACGGCGCAGTGCCCACATCGAACGACCGCGTCCGCGTGCACTACGAGGGTCGCACCGTCGACGGAACGGTCTTCGACAGCAGCTACAAACGCGGCGAACCGACCACGTTCCGCGCCGACCAAGTCATCAAAGGCTGGACGACAGCGCTCACCCACATGCCTGTGGGCAGCACATGGGAGGTGTATATCCCCTACGAGCAGGCCTACGGCGAGCGCGGTGCGGGCGAGGACATCAAGCCGTTCTCGATGCTCATCTTTAAGATTGAGCTGATAGAAATCGTGAAAGACGACAACACCCCGGCGAAGGATGGCAAGAAGTAATCCCTTCGTGCGGTTTCTGAAAGACTGGACGCTGCCCGTGGCCATTGCCGTGGGCAGCATTTTCTATCTCATCTTCCTCTGGGTACCGGCCCTCGACGAGATTGGCAACGAGCTGGGACCCATCATCGACTTCATCTTTCCTTTGTCTGTTTTCGGTACGCTCTTCGTCACCTTCTGCAAGGTTGACTTCCATCAGATGCGTCCTCACCGTTGGCACATCGGCGTTCTCGTGGCACAGTTGCTGCTCGTGGCGGTCAATGTGGCCGTCATCTTCTGTATGCAGGGCGATGGAAGCCAGAAGATTCTGTGGGAAGCCGTGCTCACGTGCATCATCGCACCGTCGGCCTCGGCGGCTCCTGTCGTCACAGGAAAGCTCGGCGGCAACATCTCCACCATGTCCGCCTTCACGGTCATCTCGGCGTTCGCGTCGGCTCTGATGATTCCTTTTGTCTTCCCGTTGCTCGAACAGACGGTGCATGTCAGCTTCTGGTCGGCCTTCCTCATCATTCTTCAGAAGGTGGCAACGGTCCTCGTGCTGCCGTTGGTGCTCGGTTGGTTGGTGCAACACACGCTGCCGCGACTCCACGACCGCATTGTCGGCATGCCGAATCTCAGTTTCTACTGCTGGGCTTTCTCGCTGGCCATCACGTCGGGCATCACGGTGAAGAACATTGTCCACAGCGAGGCGGCTCCGTCGCTGCTGCTGTTCATCGCGCTGCTCACGCTCGTCATCTGCTTCATACAGTTCGGCATCGGACGTGCCATCGGCCATCGGCTCGGCGAACACATCAACTGCGGACAAGCACTGTTCCAGAAGAACACGGCACTTGCCATCTGGGTGGCCTACATGTATCTGCATCCTGTTGCCTCGGTGGGCGCAGGTTGCTACGTGCTGTGGCAGAACATCATCAACAGTTTGGAACTTTGGGCCTTCCGAAAGAAAAACGGTTCGTAGCTTGGAAGGTAGCGGCCCCCCCTTCAACTCCCCCGAGGGGAGGGTTCTTATGGTGCGTTTCGCTCACTTTTGAGCATATCTGCTCATGACGTTTGCGGGCGGACGGCCGGCATCCAGTTCCGCTTTCATGAAGTCCATGTCGGCGGCTACGTGATTGAAGAACTGGCGATAGCCTGAACAAAGATAGTTCAGACCCTTCTCTCCACAGTGGTCACGAAGGAAACGGTTCTTCGGACACTCACCATGACAGGCAAACAGGAACCGACAGTCGCGGCATTGGTGCGGCAGCGTGTCGTGCTTCATCCGTGCGAACGACCGTTGTCGCTCCCCGTACATCATCTCAGTGAGCGACAGCCGACGGATATTGCCCAGCCGATACTCTGGAAAGACAAAATGGTCGCAGGCATATACATCGCCGTTGTACTCCATCACGGCGGCATGGCCGCACATCGACGACACCGAGCAGAGCCCCGGCGCTACGCCAGCCCAGTTGGCCAGCGTGGCATCGAAGAGCTGCACGAAGACCTTCCCCACGTCGCTCCGCACCCATTCGTCGTAGAGCGTGCAGAGGAAGCGGCCCCACTGCGCGGGTGTTACGGACCATGAGGTCACCATCCGCTGCGCTTCCTGTTCGTCGTCGGCCCACGCCGTCAGGCCGGGAGCAAGTCGCAGTCCGTCCTGTCGGCTGACATGACGCTCCACGATGGGCGTGAACTGCAAGTATTGGCACCCTATCTCCTTGAAGAAACGATAGAACTCCAGCGGATGCTCTGCGTTCAGGCGGTTCACCACGGCCATCGCGTTCCACTCCACGTCGTGTTTCTGCAGCAGCCGGATGCCCCTCATCACGTCGCGCCACGACGGTCGTCCCGTGCGCGAACGTCGGTATTCGTCGTGCAACGCCTGCGGTCCGTCTACCGAGAGCCCCACCAAGAAATTGTTTTCCCTGAAAAAGGCACACCACTCGTCGTTGAGTAGTGTGCCGTTTGTTTGTATGCAGTTGTCGATATGCCGTCCGCGGGCATAGCGACGCTGCAGTTCCAATGCCTTTTTGTAGAAGCTGATGGGGCGCATCAGCGGTTCGCCGCCATGCCAAGTGAAGAGCACGTCAGGCATGGTCTGCGCCTCGATGTACTGGCGGACGAACGTTTCCAGCACGTCGTCGGCCATCACCTGTCGTCCCTCCTGTCCGTAGAGCCGCCGCTTCTCCGTGTAGTAGCAGTAGCTGCAGTCCAGGTTGCAGAGGCTGCCCGCAGGCTTCAGCATGACATAGAGCGGACTGCCGAACGGCGTTGCGGTGTCCATGGTGCGTTATCTCCTTTTCGTTTTCTTCCCCTTCACGCCTTTCTTTCCTTTCACCAGCTCATCCTCGGGGATGGGATAGTTCACCGACGGCTTGTGCATGCTGTGCATCACGGCGTCGAGCTCCTTCACCATCTTCGGCTGCTGTGCTGCCAGGTTGTTGGTCTCGCAGGGGTCGTCGGCGATGTTGTAGAGTTCCAGCGGCGCATCCTTCTTCACCGTCACGCATTTCCAGTCGCCATGGCGCACGGCGCGCTGCTTGCCCGGAAATTCCCAGTAGAGATAGCGGTTGTCGGTGTCGGCCTCACCGCCGTAGAACAGCGGCGTGATGTCCATGCCGTCGGTGTCGTCGGGCACGGTTGCCATTGCTTCCTCGCTGCCCGTCAGCCGTGCCAGCGTGGGCATGATGTCGGGGAAGTAGACCAGATTGTCGATCTGTCGGGCCGGAACGCGCCCGGGCTGGTTGACGATGAGCGGCACCTTGATGCCTCCTTCGTAGAGCTGTCCCTTGCGTCCTTTCAGTCCGGCGCCGCAGTTCAGCTCTTTCAGCGGAGCCATGACGGCGGCCCCGTTGTCGGAAGCGAAGATGACGAGCGTGTTCTCGCGCAGTCCCAGGTTGTCGAGCGTGCCGAGCAGCCGTCCGATGTTGTAGTCCATGTGTGTCACCAGGGCCGCATAGCGCTTCGTGTTCAACGACCATTCGCCGTGTTCATCGTACCACGACGTGTCGTCGATGTTGTAAGGCTCGTGCGGTGCGTCGTAACCGAGGAAGAGGAAGAAGGCGCGGTCCTTGTTTCGATGGATGAAGGCGATGGCGTCGTCGGTCGAAATCTCGGTGTTGTGGCGCACATGCGCATCGTGGGCGTTCTCGTTGATATTGATCAGACTGTCGCCCCACAGCCGGTAGTAGGGGTAATAGTAAGGTGCGTTGGAGTGAACGGTGGCGATGGTCCAGCCATAGAACTCGTCGAAGCCGCGATGGTTAGGAGCTGAACCGGGGTCGTAGCCGTCGAGGTGCCACTTGTTCACCAGACAGGTACGGTAGCCAGCCTTGCCGACCACGGTGCCCAGCGTGCGGTCTTCGGGCAGCAGATTGGCGCGCCGCACGATGGTGGTGTCGCCGCGCGGGCTCACTTTCAGCCCCTCCATGCCTCCGGCGTAGCAGAAGTTGTCGCGTATGCGCGTGTTGCCCGAGTTCTTGCCCGTCATCAGCGAGCAGCGCGAAGGCGAGCTGATGCCGCTTCCGGCGTAGGCCTGCGTGAAGCTGGTGCCCGTGCGCGCCAGCCGGTCGATGTTCGGTGTCTGTATGTATCGGTTGCCGTAGCAGGCCAGGTCGCCGTAGCCCATGTCGTCGGCCAGTATGAAGATAATGTTCGGATGTTCGGGCGTTGCTTTCGGTTGCCCGTCGTCGGCCACGGCCTGCTGTGTGAGCAGTGCTCCGGCGGTGATCATCAGGTTTCTTGCGTGATTCATTGTATCCGTTTTAGTACGATGCAAAGGTACGGAAAAACGAGAGAAATGCAAAAGGAAAGCATGTTTTTCTTTTGCATTTCCGAGTGCGAGTACCTTCGGCGAAGCCAAAGATATGGATTTTTTTCAATCCTGCAAACAAAAGGACTGCCTTCGGCGAGAAATCACTTTGTCCTGTGTGAAATAGACATTTATATAAACCCGCAGTCAGTGGGCAATCGGATCACTTTGTAAACATTTATAACCGAAAAACTGTGCTCGGAAAAAATATCATTTTAGAGAGACGAACGGTCTTGAAACGGTAAAAGAATTGAACAAAAGAGCGAAATCTTTCATCTCGATTATCAGAATGAGCCATTTTACTTTTCAATATGAGCCATTCTGCTTTCCGAAAAGGCTCATTATGCAAGGCAAAAAGAGCCGTTTTGAAGTGTAAAAAGAGCCGTTTTGAAAGCCCGAAAAATGTAAAGAAAACACAAGATGTTTGTTTCCAGTGCGTTACGACTCTCTCATATTTCGCTCATACGCGGCCGTTGGATTTTAATTTCAGAATTTTGCAACCACAGAGCGTTATTTCGAGCTTTTTGTCAAGGAAATTCAGAGCAAGTCTGTGAGTCAGTGGGGCTACGAATTAGCGAGACGGCAGGGTTGTTTTTAAAAAGTGTCGTGAAAACGTTGTAACGTTATCACGGTATGACGTTATAACGGGTCAAGGGGGATAACGTCATCACGTCATGACGTGATAACGAGGCGAGGGGACAACAAAAAAGGTTTCATCAGAATACGGTGCCGACGGTGAGGCGGAGGAGGGTGTGGTCGGTACCGGAGAGAAATTCGCGGTGGTCGGGACGGTGGGCCTTGCGGTGCCCGATGTTGACGGCAACGTAAGCAGGGAAGGCCGTCGTGGGGATGATGAACGAATACTTCGCACCAAGCGAAAGCTGGTGCTGCGCTGCGGTCAGGTATTCGTATTCACGGTAGAGCCACGCCTCCATTGTCGGCGGTGTCGACTGTTTGTCGGAGGGTTCGATGAAGGTGTTCTCTTCAAACGGAACGCCACTTCCCTTGCTGAAGGCGGCTCCGACCTCTAAAGTCAGCATGGACTGGTTGAAAAAAATATTGCGCGCAACACCCAGGCGCAGCTCCCGGACGTCGAGCTTCTGGCGGCGGTAGTAAGGATAAACGTAGGCTGTCTGTTTGCGATGCTTCCAGTTGAAAGCTGCATGGAGCGTCCATGTGGGCAACGAAGCGACGCCGACGGCTCCTGTGCCGATCCTTGCCGACGAAGGACTGGCTCCGTTTGCTGGCCTGCCGACAACTCCCAGATAGCCCGTATAGGCGACAGAGCCGCTGACCCACACCTTGTTGGCGGCCTTCACGGGGTCGTAGTATTCATAATAGCGCGAGCCGGCATCGTTCGTCAACTCACGATATGTGTTCAGTTTGTTCTGCAGATTCTCGGCCTCAAGGCTCAAGTCTAAATGGTGAATGGCCGAAGGGCGGCGGTAGGAAAGTCGTGTCCGGTAGGTGTACAGCTTGCTGTCGTGGCGCGTATACTGTATGGTATAGGGCGAACGGCGGCCGTAATAGCCTTCGCGCCAGGCCATGGAAGCCTCGTGATACCACGCGATAGCGCCGGAAGGACGCAGTTCCAGCTGCGCGGCCATGCCGTGATGCTCGTCGAGTAGGGGCATTGACGTATTGCTGTCCGTGAAGCCGTCGCCCCCAAACTGTTCCACCCTGCCCGTGAAGACAGCGTAGGCGACGAGCGACTTGTACACCTTGTCGCCCTTGCCATAGGTGCTGAACTCCAGGCTCTCGGTGTTGCGACGGTAGAAATAGTTGGCGCCCAGGGTGACACTGCGGCCCAAAGGCAGCGTCAGACCGGCCGCTACATCGAGATTCATGAAGAGATTCTTGTGGCGCAAATCCTTGTATTTGGCGTAGTTAGCGGAGGTGTAGGCAACGCGACCACCCACCGACAGGCCCCGCCAGAGGTCTACTCCGACGGCTCCCACAAGGTTGTACGTGTCGCGGTGCTTGCGCCCGAGGTTGGTCACCGAGTCTTCGACGATGTCGAACGGGCGTCGGTCGGGACAGACGAAAGCGGAACCAGCCATGTCGCGGCCTGTGAAATTGTCGTAGCTCATGCGTCCGTAGACGACGGTCCGCGCCGAGAGACGGCAGAAACTCTCCACCGAAGCTCCGGCTTCCGTGGTCTTCGGCGACTCGCTGTAGTTCACGAAGCCGCCCCGTTGCAGTTGCCCGTAGACGTCTGCCGCAGTGATGTTCGTGCCGGTGAAGCGCGTCAGTCCGGCACCATTCATCGTGGAAAGCCACAAGGACGAGTCTTTCTCGAAAGCGAAATCGCGGTACTGTGCCTGCAAGGGCGTCGTCCACAGGCACAGGAACACAGGGACGATCAGCCGAATCATCCACCTTCTATAATATGTATATCTTTTCGCTTTCATTTTTCTTTCAAGAAATGAAGGAGTGAAGACTTCGTTCTTCACCCTTCATTCTTCACTTCCCCCTGCCCTTGAGAGGGCAGGGGATGGGTTTTTCACTCTTCACATTCATTATTCGCCTCGCAGCGAGCACTTCTGACGCTCGTGGAAGTCGGCAGTGGAATTGTTCGTGTCGAGATAGACAATGCGGGCACCGTTCTTGATGGATGCCTCTGCGTCGATGCCGCTCGGGTCTGTGCTCTCGTCTACACCTAAGCTGTAGTTGTAGACCAACTTGCCTGCGTTCTCAGCCAAAGCTTCGGTAGCCTCCTTGTCAACGTTGCGGTAGAGCACGTGGCCGAGCTTATTGGTCAGTGTGACGTAACCGCCGTCGATGTCGGGTGTCAGACGCTTCTTGCTGTCGTTGACACGGCTCTTGTCGAACACCTCAATGCCGTCGATAATCCACTCGTTGGGCACCTTGACGCACGCGCTGACGGCGTCCTGCGATTCACCCACGCCGTACCAGAGGTTGTTGGCATCGTTGAAATAGTCGGGAGTGGAGGTTCCCTGTACCTGGAAGATGAAGAGGGCAGGCGACGACATGCTCAACATCCAAGCCGTTCCCTGACCGTATTTCACGGCTTTCAGGTAGTGCGACGTGGGGATGACGTCGGCCGGCGTGGGATAGTAGGATGCCAGATTGTAGCCGCTCTCGGGGTCGTACATGCAATAGTAATCGGGATTGGCGTAGTTCACCGACTGCGAATAGGTCTGCGTGTTGTCGATGGCGCTCATGCAGTTGACGACCACCTGCGAGTAAGGCTCAATGACAAGGGCTCCGGGATAGTACCAAATGCCGTTTTGGGCGGGGATGAAGCCCTCGGCCTCGTAGACCAGGGAGCCGTCCTCGTTGAAGTTGTTGTTGTTGGCATGGCCGTTGTAGGGCGTTCCGATGGCAAAGCCGAGGTTGTTCACCACAGCCTGCTGGCCGCAGTTGTTGTAGAGAATGATACATTTGTCCATCTGGAAAGCACCGGTTCCGGCATCCTTCGGGCAGCCGCCGTTGTACAGTTCCTTGATGATGATCTGGTCAACGTTCTTGTCCTCCAGTACCGGCTGGGCGAACGACACGTTCTGAACGTCAGTGGCCGGAATCGTAATCTGCGTACCGTCCGACTTGGTGATGACCATGTTCCACTGCTGTGCACACACGTTTGCCGAGAAAGCAATCAGGGCAAACACAATAAGTAAACTCTTTTTCATATTGATTTCTTTTTTTATTCTTAATTCCTAACTCTTAATTTTTAACCTTGATAGTCTTTCCAGGGGCCTTCACCACATAGATACCGCGTGGCAGAGCGCTCAGGTTGATGGTGGCACGACCGTCGGCCGAGGCTGCGACGGAAGTCATCTGCCGCCCGTCAATGGTGTAGACCACGATGCGGTTTCCTGCTTTCAATCCGCTGAAAGCCACCTGTCCGAAGGCTACCTCAGACTGCGGCTGACTGTCGTTTTGCACTTCTCGGATGTCGGTCGACGTGTCAGAAAAAGCGTAGTTGGTCCCTTCCAGACTGGTAGAAATCTGCCGTTCGCCGCATGTTACGACCAGATTGCCGTCTTCCAGCGTGATGACCGGATTGTCGGCCAGCGCGAACTCCGCCGTGGAGCCGTCGCTCTGCGTGAGCACCAGATACTGCTGTGCCTTGGCCGTGAAGGGCATCACAAGCATGGCTGCAAGCAGGAGTGCTCCAAGAATAGTTCTTTTTTTCATTTTACTGCTGTTTATTGATAGTTAAAACTCATTCTTTCGTTTTTCGTCATGTCGTAATGACGTGGTTTTGCTTTTTGGGTTATGACGTTGAAACGCTTTTTTCTCGTGATGGCGTTGTCACGTTATTTCGAGATTTCCTTGTTCATGATACTGCAGAATCGTTTTCCCCGGCAACGCTCGTGGCCTTCGTCAGTGGACGACGCGCTTTCGCGACATCTTCAGATTCATGTCCACACGGTTCGCACTGTCAGGCGAAACGATGATCAGACTGCGCACGCCGTTGAAGATATAGCGCCAGTCGTAGGTCAGGTGCACTTCGGACGAACTGGCTTCGTAGACTCCCGGCGGCACCACGAAGCGCGCTATGCCCTGCGCATCGGTTGAATCGACGAAGACAGACGCCTTGGCATCGCGCAATTCCACGCGCGCCCCCTCGTATGGGTCCACGCTGTTTTCCGGATAGACCAGCTGTACGCGCAGCGTGCACACCTCCATCTCCTCGTCGTAGTGGCATGCCGACAAGAGGAGTGTGGCCGTCAGCACCATCAATCGGCAATATGTCTTTTTCCTTTCCATACGCTATTCTCAATTCTTGTTTGTCGAAATGGGACGTGGTCCGCTATATTTTCACCCTCAGCGACAGGCCGTAGTAGTAGCTCGGTATGTAGGAACTGCTGAAGAGCGACGTCTCCAGACCTGTCTGTGACGAGCGCACGGTGCTCATGTTGTTGAAGAAATTGTTCGCATAGAACGACACCGATACGTGGTCGCCTATCTCTTTCGTCACGCTGATGTTGGCCGAACTGTAGCGCGACAGGCTGTTGGGGTTCATCGTGTAGGGGTAGTTGGTGAAGACAATCAGCCGCGTCAGGTCGCTGAAGAGCGTCGGATCGTTGTCGCGCGCCCACGCCAGCTTCTCGGCAAAGGGTATCAGCTCGCCGGGATTCTCCCATGTGGTGTAGTAGTCTGGGTAGATGGCCACGTTCTTGTCGCGCGACGTGCCGTCGTAAGGCTCGCCGAAGAAGTCGGAAGCCGACTCAACGACAATGCCCCTTGTGCCGTCGGGCAGCTCGCTCAGGGGCCGCCGGTAGTTCTGCAGCGTCGTTTCCAGCCTCAGGCTGACAATCATGCGAATCTTCGGTATGTGCGTTGTCAGCGTGGCATTGAGGTTTACCATGTGAGAAACGGAGCCGTTCGCCACGGAAGCGTTGGCACTGTAGGATGTACCGGTGCTGTTGCAGCCGCGATACCACCCCACATACTGGTAAAGACGGTTGCCCGACATCATCGATGTGGCTCCCAGCGGAATGTCGGCAATGAGCATGTCGTCCAGACCGCGGTATTCGTAGTAGTTGCCGTCGATGCGCAACTGCGTTCGCAGCGCCTTTATCTGGGCAAAGTCCACCATCCATTCCACGCCGTAGCGGTCGACGGGCGACGCATTGACGAAGCGGCTGTTCACGACATAGGTGCGTCGCTCGTTGTAGTCGAGCTGAACAGCCTGCTGCCGGCCCGTAGCATCGCTCACGGTGACGATGCCCGTCTGCTGGTCGATGGCATACTGGCGGTCGGCCAGCGCGATGCCGCATTGCTCCAAAGCCGATGGCGGCGTGTATTGATAGGCAAACGGCGTGAAGATGTCCGTAGGCATGTATGACCGGCAAGACCTGTGATGGAAGGCCGAGATGTTGACGCGCGTCCCCTTGACGGTGAACTCTACGCCGAGGTCGGTCTGGTTGGTGTACTGCCAGCGCAGGTCGGGGTTGTAGATGGCCTTCGAGGGAAAGGTGTGATAGGCGTAGTACGAGCGGTTGTCCTGCGTGCTGGTGCTGGCGAAGGCCATCAGGTCGCTGTAGGACGGCCTCGGATAGAGCACCTGGAACGACGGCAGCTTCACGCTCTTGCCCCATCCTGCGTGCACGCTCAGGTCGCTGACCCACGCTTTGCGGCCGCGCCAGAACACGTAACGGCCGTTGAAGCGCGGCGACAGACTGCTGACGGTGCCGTAGTCGGAGCCGCTGATCATCGTAAGGTCGTCGCGCAGACCGGCCGTGAGCTCCGCCGCAGAGCGCCGCCCTACGTTCAGCGTGAACGTGTTTTCGGCGTAGAGGGCCAGATTGTGCATCCAGGGCAGCTCGTCATAACGATATTCGCGCCATGTCGGGGTGTAGCGCATGTCCTCGTAGTAGGTGCCGCGCCCGTTGTTATGGCTGCCGGTCAGTTCGGCACCTATCATCAGCCGCGTGCGCAGACCGCCGTCGGTGTCGGCGCTTCCCAGCTTTTCCGTGCGCCGTTTCCAGCGTCGGCTCCACTCTGCTTTCAGCTTCAGCGAGTAGTTGCGGGGCTTTGCGTCGTTGTATGAGCGTTGGTACCAGTAGCCCGTAGGGCCCAGAATGATGTCGGCCGTGGGGTGCGTGTCATAGTCCTGCGCAATGAAATAGCCCTCGCTCAGACTGTGAATCTGGGCTTGCGTGGCGGCACTGCTCTTGCTGGCATACTGCTCGGTGAGCTTGTCGGCGACGGCAAACGAGCCGCGCAGCTGCACACTGGTGATCCACGGGCGGTTCAGCAGCCAGTTCAGCTCCATGTTTCCGCGCAGGTTGTTGTCGCGCATCTTCTGGTAGTCGTCGAGGTCTTCGTCTGGATCGGCTTCCGAGTTGTAGCCGCCCACGTTGCCTGACAGACCCACATTGAGCGTCAGCGGCATGCGGTTGCGCATGAACACGTTCATGTAGTGAATCGAAAGGATGTTGCGTTGGTAGGCAGTATGGGGCGACACGATGTTGGTGAACGAGCGTGCATGCTCCAACGAAGCGTTCAGCATGCCCCCGTGCCGGCCCAGCTCGAAGCCCTTGTTCAGCGAAATCTGGCGCGTGTGCTGGTTCAGCTTGCCTTCAACGATGAAGGGCGACTTGCCCCGTCGCGTCTGAACCTTGACCACTCCGTTGGACAGATCGCCGTACTCCACCGACGGAACGCCCGTGACCACCTCGACGCTTTCGATGTTCGACGACGACAGCGTGCGCGTTGATGCGGCCAGTGTCTCGTCGGTTTCGGCGTTGTTGTCGAGCCGCATGCCGTCCACTTCGATGGCTGTTCCGAACGAGGAGTTGCCTTTTTCGCTGCCCGCAGCCCGCAGGGCCATGCGCGAGTCGTTCGTCAGCGAGCCGTTCACGGTCTTTCCGCCCGGCAGCAGCGTGGCAATCTCGCCGAGATTGAGCATCTGCTGGTTGTCGAGCGTCTTGCGGTCGATGCTGTACGACGTCGTGGCGGCGTCCTCCTTGCGCTTGGCCATGACCGTGACCTCGTCGAGTCGCAGGTCGTCTTCCTGCAACAGGATGGTGAGGGGCTTCATTCCCTCCTTTATATTTAATAAGGTGGTGCTTTTGGCATAGCAGAGACACTGCACGGTGAGCGTGGCTTTGCCCTGCGGGACGTTCTGAATGCGAAACTGTCCCTTCTCGTCTGTGATGGCCCAGAGGCTGCTTTCGGTCAGAAGGACGGAAGCGAACTCCACTGGCATGTGGCTGCGACTGTCAAGAACCCGGCCGGAAAGAACCACGCCTTGAGCGCTTGCCGACACGACAGCCGACAAGAACAGAAGGTAGAACAATAGTAGCCGCCTTGACATTCGTATATCAAATCTTTTTATCCGGGTGCAAAATTACGCCTTTTTTGATTGCTGCACAATACCTAAATATGGTGATATTCTGAGCGATGAGACTGAACGCTGCCTGTCACTCCATCCGGTTCCCGTTGTCACTGTGTTCTGTTTCGCATGCCAAAATGCTGTTTCTCTATGGTCAGAGCAATGCGGAAGAGTTGCCATTTCAGTGAATTTGCTCAGCAATTTCACTGATTTTGCTCAGCAATTTCATTGATTTTGCTCAGCAATTTCACTGAGTTTACAGAACTTGCACAGCCGAAAGGCAACACTGACGCAGTCTTCTGGCAAGCAAAGATGGGCAGTCCGACAGAACGGCGACAAACGCACACGTGCCGATGGGAAGAGGCATGACAGCAGACCATCCCCATTGTAAGGTATCAGCAGCCTCGAAACGATGGTTTGCATATACCTAATAATGAGGACTTTTCGCAATGAAGGTGTCTGAGAGAGAGTCGTTTCGGTTTTTTTTCGTAACTTTGCGCTCATCAAATCAACAAACAACAAATTCATTCTATGAGGAAAACATTGACAACACTCCTGCTGGCTTTGGCCGTCGTGCCGCTGCTGGCAGCCCCGAAGCCACTGCCTCAGGACAAGAGCATCCGCAAAGGACGGCTGGCCAACGGACTTACCTACTACATCCGCCACAACGACCAGACGCCCAACGTGGCCGAGTTCTACATCGCTCAGCGCGTGGGAAGCATTCTGGAGGAGCCGCGCCAGCGCGGACTGGCCCACTTCCTGGAGCACATGGCGTTCAACGGCACGAAGAATTTCCCCGGTGCGGAGGGAAAGGCGGGCCTGCGCGAATGGTGCGAGAGCGTGGGCATCAAGTTCGGAGCGAACCTGAACGCCTACACCAGCGTTGACCAGACGGTCTACAACATCTCGGCCGCACCGGTGAACAAGGCCGGTGTGGTGGACACCTGTCTGCTCATCCTGCACGACTGGAGCCACTACCTGCTGCTGGAAGACGATGAAATCGACAAGGAGCGCGGCGTCATCCACGAGGAGTGGCGCACACGGCGCGCCGGCATGGCCGTGCAGCGACTGATGGAAGAGGCCACGCCCGTCATCTACAAAGGCACGAAGTACGAGGACTGCCTGCCCATCGGTTCGATGGACGTGGTGGACCACTTCACCTACGACGCGCTGCGCGACTACTACCACAAGTGGTATCGTCCGGACCTGCAGGGTATCATCGTCGTCGGCGACATCGACGTGAACCAGATCGAGCAGAAAATCAAGAAGCTCTTCAGCGAGATTCCCATGCCGAAAAACCCGGCCAAGCGCGAATACTACCCCGTCAGCGACAACCAGCAGATGATTGTCTTCGCACGGGCGGACAAGGAACAGCCCACCTGCAACTTCACGCTCTACATGAAACGTGACGCAACGCCCAACTCGGAAAAGGCATCCGAGACTTACTATCGCGACGGATACGTGAGTAGCCTGGTGACAGGCATGATTACAGACCGCCTGCACGAACTGGCACAACTGCCCAATCCGCCCTTCATGTCGGGTTCGGTGCGCGACGGTTCGTTCTTCGTCAGCAGCACCAAGGACGCTTTCTCGCTCTCGGCCGGACTGAAGCTGAACAACGTGCGCGGCGGCATCCTGGCCGCCGTGGGCGAACTGGAGCGTGTCCGCCAGCACGGATTCACCCCATCGGAGCTGGAACGTGCCAAGGCAGAGGAACTGCGCATTGCCGAGAACCGCTACAACAACCGCACGAAGACGCGCAACCGCCACTACGTGAACGTGTGCGTGCGCAACTTCCTGAACAACGAACCGATGCTGAGTGAAGAAGACGAGCTCAATCTTGTGCGCGCCCTGACGAAGAGCATCACGCTCGACGACGTGAACCGCATGGCCCGCGAGATGATCACCGACCGCAACCAGGTGGTGACCATGTACGCTCCGACAAAGAACAACTTCCAACTGCCGGCCGACGACGACATCCGCGGATACGTCTACACGGCCCAGCAGCAGGCATACGAGGCCTACAAGGAGAAGCCCGTACGTACGCAACTCATCACGAACATGCCGCCGAAAGGCAGCATCGTGGAGGAGAAAGAGAGCACAAACGGCTTCCGTGAGTTCGTGTTGTCGAACGGCATGCACGTCTACGCACGCAGCACCGACTTCGATCCGAACAGCATTTCGATGCGCGTCTTCTCCCTCGGTGGACAGAGCATCTATCCTGATGAGGACGATGCCAGCATGTCGTACATTGCCAGCGTGATCAGTGCCAGCGGCGTGGGAGACTTCAGCAGCACCGAACTGGAGAAGGCCCTGGCCGGAAAGACCGTCCGCGTGCAGCCCTACGTGGGCAGCGAGACGGAAGGCGTACAGGCTACCTGCAGCGTGAAGGACATGGAGACGATGATGCAGCTGACGCATCTCTACTTCACTGCCCCGCGGCGCGACGACGACGCCTTCCGCGGCCTGATGGCCAAGCAGAGCTCGTTCCTGACCAACCGCAACGCCAATCCGAACGTGGACTACAACGACTCCATCACCAGCATCCTCTACGGCAACCATCCGCGCATGAAGCCCATGAAGAAAGAACGGCTGAAAGAAGTCAGCCACGACCGCATCATGCAGATCTTCAAGGAACGTTTCGCCGATGCCGGCGACTTCAACGTGGTGCTGACCGGAGCCATCGACTACGACAAGCTGCGCCCCTTGATGGAGCAATATCTCGCTTCGCTGCCTGCCAAGGGCGTGAAGGAGCAGGTGGTGGACCGCAAGATGGACATCCGTCCCGTCAACGAAGTGCACACGTTCCGCAAGCATCAGACCACACCCTCGGCCATGACGAATATCTTCATCACGGCCCCCATTCACTACGACGCGCTCAGCGACCTGAAGCTGAACGTGCTCTGCCAGCTCATGCGCATGGTCTACACCGAGAAGGTGCGCGAGGAGAAGGGCGGAACCTACGGTGTCAGCGTGCAAGGCTCCATGTCGCAGTTCCCCCACGACGAGGCTCTGATGAAGATAGAGTTCCGCACTGATCCCGAGAAATACGATGAACTCATCCCCATCATCTACGAACAGCTGGAAGTGATGGCCAAGAATGGCCCGTCGGAGGAGAATCTGAAGAAGGTGAAGGAGTACGAGGTGAAGGCATACGGGCAGAACATCGTGACCAACGGCTACTGGGACTACGTGAAGTACCACGAGCTGCGCGAGGGCATCGACTTCGACAAGGACTATTGCCAGCTGGTGAACGGCCTCACTGTCGAGAGCATCCGCGACTTCTGTAAAGAGTTGCTGCAGCCGAACCACAAGATTCAGGTCACTATGCTGCCTGAAAAATAGGCCGTAGCCGAAGCAATCGTCACACTATAGGGTGTCCGCTGAGATTTCAGTCATATCGGAATCTCAGCGGGCACCTTTCGTTTTGTGAATGTCGAAAATAGAATGGTGAGGGTGGAACCGGCCTCGTGGACGGGCTGCTGAATCGGAAAACGGATTGGAAAAACAAGAAAAGGAGTTGAATTTCGGACAGCAGGAAGTGTGTTTCACGCTGTTTGTCTTGTTTTTGTCCCTTTGTCTTGTGTTTTTTTTCATTTTTCGATGAAAATGTATGGCATGAGCGGGACTTATCGCTTATCTTTGCATTGTGAAAAGAACAAAGAATAATAACAATAAAAAAGAAAAGATAATGAAACACGTAAAGTTTTTCCTCATGGCATTGATATGCCTGATGACGTCCGTTGCATGCAACGCAGACGACAAGATGATTCCGGTAGAAAAGCTGCCCGCAGCAGCAAAGGATTATGTTAAGCAGGAGTTCCCTGGCAAGAAGATTATCTTCGCACAGGTGGACAGAGGTCTCAAGAAGACATACGAAGTGCGGCTGGGCGACGGAACCGAAATCGACTTCAACAAAAAGGGCGTCTGGGACAAGGTGGACTGCAAGAAGACAGCCGTACCGAACTCTCTTGTTCCTGTTGCCATTCAGGATTATGTGAAGCAGAACTTCGCTGATGCTCTCATCGTCAAGATTGACAAGGAACGCTACGGCTACGACATTGAGCTCTCGAACGACCTCGAGCTGAAGTTCAACACTTCGGGACAGCTCATCGGCATGGATGATTGATGGTTTCTTCAACTGATAAAAAAAGCCATTCCTCACGCCTCAGCAGGCTTTGGAATGGTTTTTTTTCGTACTGCAAATTACGGTGTCAGGACGTCATGTCGACGTTTATTTCTTCACCTCGGGTGCTGTTTCTGGCTGCTGGGCCGTTGAGTCAGCGGCTGCTTGTGCGGTGGAATCGGCAGGTAGCGCTTGTTCTCCATCGGCATTGCTTTCCCCCTCGGCCGACGACTGTTTCGTCTTCTTGACAAGCAGGCTCAACTGCTCTATCGAAAAGAGGGCGCGCGACTCGGCTTTGGTCTTATTTCCTGTCATGCTGACGGTGATCGGGGTGCGAGTCTTGACGCAATATTCAATGAAGGGATCCATGCCAGCTTCCTGAAGAATGCTGAAGAGTGAGTATTTCATCACGTCTTCGGCTCCCTGAAACTCTGGTACGGTGACATCGGATTCGTCGAAGACGCTGTTGAAAACGACCATGGTGTCTTCAATAGCGATGTCCTTCAACTCCAGTCCTTGCGAACTGAAAGGGAGCTGCTTGTTGAATTGGGCGACGACAGTCTTCAAAGAGTTTTCTGAATCGCAAGCCGCAAGGGCTGTCAGTAAGACCATGCAGACAGAAATTGCGATGGCCTTGGCATTACAAAAGAAATGTTTCTTCATTTTGTTGTCATTGTTTTTATTGTTATTTGATGTTCTTTTCCTTTATTTTGCAGCCTCGTTGATGGTCAGCATGCCGCTGTTGTCGATGATGCGTTGCTCGCGCAGCAACAGCCGGACAGCGCGCTCGGTCAGCGCATCAACCTTGGCTCCGCGGCGGGTGAAGCCCAACTGCAGGGCAGTGACGCGCTTGAGCTCGTCCATGGGGACGGAGATGTTCTGCTGGATGATGTCAACGACGGCGTTGGCAGCTTCGATGACGGGTATGTCATTGGCGTCGCGATTGCCTCCGGTGCGGTAGCTGTCGTACCCGTCAGCATCGCTTGCACTCTTCCAGTAGATGTCGCCGTCCTTGTCTGAGCGCGGATCACGGTAGGCATGGGCCATCAGAATGACATCAAGGTATTCCTGCACGCGTTGACCAGCGCGTGTCAGACCCAGATATTCAGCCATTCGCTTGTAGACAAGGGTATTCATTATGGGCTGTTCCTTGTCGAGCAGTCGGCTGATTCGCTCGGTGACGCGCTGGCGGAGCACTGTGCTCTCTTCGTTGAATTTGAGCTTTGTCTGGTCGAGCATGGCTGTGACGTATTGCTTTTGCCGCGTGTTTACAGGTTGCTGCGGTGCCTCTTCGGGCACTTGGAAGGCTTTGGAAGCCTGCGCCTTGATGGCTTCTGAGGGCAGTTCCTCCTGCTTCACGTTGTGCTTGATGTCGTCGAGTCGCTTCAGGATGCGGCTGATGACTTGGTGTCGGTTCTCGTACCAGTCGACAGCCCAGACGCGCATGACGTTCCAGTGGAGCCCGCTCAGCACGTTCGGCTGAACGATTTCGCGGTCGCGAGTGGTTTTCGTCTCGTAGTAGTTACGGCCGTCGCAGAGGATGCCGAGCATGTATTCGTCTTCGTTGTCGGGGTTGACAACGGCGATGTCAATCTTGAACTGTGAACGGCCGACCATGGTTTCGACGTCGTAACCGTTGTTTCGCAGTTCTTCGGAAATGAGGCGCACGAGGTCGGATTCTTGCTCTTGGGCGACAAGTGGGTCCTGACTGGCGGACGTGGACTGTGTGATGACCGTGCCGCGGTCGGCGAACTCGAGGAATTTCTTCAGTCCCTCGACGCCCTTTGCCTGCGAACGTTTCAGGTCAATCTGCTCGGGTCGGAGGGTTGCGAAGACAATCATCTCGTAGCGAGCGCGGCTGACGGCCACGTTCAGGCGCCGCTCACCGCCGTCGTTGTTCAGCGGTCCGAAGTTCATCGAGACATTACCCGACTTGTCAGGACCGTAGCCCACGCTGAAGAGAATGATGTCGCGTTCGTCGCCCTGCACATTTTCCAGGTTCTTGATGAAGATCGGCTCCTCGCAGGTGTAGGCTTTTTTCTCCAGCTCGGGATGCTTGGCCAGTTCCTCAATGAGGATATCCTCGATGAGGTTCTGTTGCACCTTGCTGAAGCTGACGATGCCTATGCTGCGCTTGGAAAGCTCTGGGTCGGATAGACGGCGGATGACTTCATCGACGATAGCCTTAGCTTCGGCGGTGTTCGAGCGCGTGCGTCCCTTGTCGTAAGTTCCTTCCACATGCACGAGACGAACTTTCTTTGTGCGGTCGTCCACGGAGGGGAAGGTGTGCAGCTTGCCGTCGTAATACTCCAGATTGCTGAAGGCGATGAGCGACTCGTGCTTCGAACGGTAGTGCCATGAGAGGTAATGGCCTGGCATGGAGAGCGTGATACAATCGTCGAGGATGCTTTCCATGTCGTCAATGTCTACCTCGTCCTCGTCCACTTGCTGAGTGGTGAAGAAGCTGGTCGGCGGCATCTGCTTGGGATCGCCCACGCAGATGAGGGCTTTTCCGCGGGCAATGGCTCCGATGGCCTCGCTGGTTGGCATCTGCGATGCTTCGTCGAAGATGACGAGGTCGAACTTCTCGCCCGCCATGTCAATGTATTGTGCCACGCTGATGGGGCTCATGAGCATGACTGGACACAGTTTCGGCAGGAGTGTCGGAATCTGGTCGATGATCTTACGGATGCTGGTGCCGCGTCCTCCGTTGGAGATGTTGCGCTTGAGAATGCCCATCTCCGAGTTGGCGGTAGCGGCAACGGTCTGAGATGGAATTCGACTGGCCAGCCGACAGTAGAGCTCTTCCTTTGAAAGATTCTGGAAAGCATAGGTCTCTTCCTTGTATTTGTCCACCAGTTCTTCAAACAGCAGCCCGTTGAAGCGCGCCAATTCGGGGTCATGCTCCACGATGTCCATGGTCAGGAGGTGGAAAACACCTTTCTGAAGGGCATCAGCAGCTTCCCGGGGAGATGCTCCTTCCTGCTCAATGTATGTGGTGAGGCACTCGAGCCCCTCTTCTTTTTCCAGTTTCTGCTTGCAGTCTGTCCAAAGTGTCCAGTTCTTGATTTGATCCAGATGGGCCAGCCATGTGTCGGCATGAGCATTGATAGCAGGGTAAGTGGAGACCTTGTTTGTGAGCGGATCGACAGCATCGTCGAGATCGAACGCAGCGACTTCGCTGAACTGTTTGTCCAACTGCTTCATTGATTCTATCTGCTGAGCCAGCGCATCAATCCGCTCCAGCGTCTGTGGTTGCATCGTCAGGTTCAGCACTTCCTGATAATTAGCGTTGTGCGACTTGCAGTAATCCTGCAGAGCGTGCACGAACTGCTGCTGGTTGTCCAGCTGAGCTGCCAGTTCGTCGTATGATTTCCCGATGTTGTATGGCTTGCAGAACTCGCTCATGAAACTTCGCTTGGCGAAGAAGCGAGGCAGGAACCATTTGTCAGACACGCGCTGCCATTCGTCCTGCACGGCCTTGACGTCCAGCTGAACGAACTGCTGCATGTTTGTTTGCGGCAGGAGATCCTTCAAGGACTTGAGGCGGGTCAGCCACGAAAGCTCGCCGTCGGTCAGTCCGATAGTGAGCGGCAGCGCCTCTGCCTTGGCCTTCAGGTTCTGGAACTGCTGTTTGAATTGATTCAGAAGTCGCTCAATCTGCTTGACAGCATCTTGCTGATAGCTCTTCGGCAGCAGTCCCGACAGGGGATGGCCTGCTGGCTCCCCGGCTATCTGGAAGAGTGCTTCCAAGTCGAGTGTGGTCTCTACCCAGCGTTCCAGCTTCTCGCGATTGATGTCGGAAGCCTTCGGAAGCAGCGTCTTGATTTCGTCGCCTTCTATGCTGAGATAGCGCGAAATACAGTCGTAGAGAGAGTAACCTGATGCTTGTTTCTTATGTAGTTTCTCTATGTATCCGATGAGTTGCTGCCTATGTGCGTACAACCGGTCGGAGATATTCTTGTATTGTTCGGGCTCCTTGATGTGGACTACGTTGAGGGCTTCTTGCATCTGCGAGAGGAAATGCGCCTTGGTGACCTTGTTTGAGTGCAGCTCCAGGCAGAACGGGGCAAGCCCTATCTTAGCCAAACGCTTCTGTACTACTTCCAGAGCTGCCATCTTCTCGGCCACGAACAACACGCGCTTGTCGTGATAAAGCGCATTGGCAATCATATTGGTGATGGTCTGGCTCTTACCTGTTCCCGGAGGTCCGTAGAGAATGAAGCTCTTTCCCAGACCGCTTTCCACGACTGCTTCCAGTTGCGAAGAGTCAACATCCACGGGAATGGAATAGTCGGAAGGCTGGCCCTTACGGTCTATTTCCCTGGCGTCGATGATGCTGTCTGTGTCCTTCAGCGCCACGCGGCCTTCCATAAGGCTCTTCACCACGTCGTTCTCTTTCAGCAGCTCTGCGTTGTTGTGGATGTCGTTCCACATGACGAACTTGTTGAAAGAGAACAAGCCGAGCAGAGCTTCTTCCATCACGTTCCACCTCGAGATGCTCTTGATAGCCTCGCGGATGGTGGCCAGCACGATGTTCACGTCGATGCCTTCCTTGTCCTCGGGCATGACGTCGAGCATTGAAAGATTGATTTTGAACTGTTGCTTGAGCAGTTCCACCAGTGTGATGTTCAGAATGGTCTCTTCGTCGCGTGTCCGCAGTATGTAGTTGTTGCTTGTCTTGCGGATGATGTCGACTGGCATCAGCAGCAATGGCGCGTAACGCGGGATAACGCTTTTCTCGTTTTCGAACCATTTCAGCAATCCGATGGCGAGGAAAAGCGTGTTGGCACCATTCTCTTCGAGCGAGTTTCGCGATGCTCGGTAAATGAATTTCAGCGCTGAGGCCAGTTCGCTCTCGCTCAGATAGGAAATGAGATGGTGATTGTTCTTCACCTCCTCGCTCACCATTTGCCTGAGTTCAGAGGCTTGCAGCTTGCTGTCGTAGATGCCGCTTTCCGTGGGTTCAATCTGTTTTTGCGGGTAATGCACGATGGAATAGTCCACACCAGCGTGCAGATTGTCCTCCATGGCATCCATGTCGAACGTCACGAAGGGGACTACTCTACGTCCCAGCCTACAGTTGATCAGGTTATTGCGGAGCGAGAAGTCGAGCAGTTTGCGTTCCCAGATGATTTGTTTGGTGACTTCTGTCTCCTGATTGTCAAGATGCAGGGCATAGTGGTCCTGCTTCTTGATTTCCACCGTGGCGTGTTCGCGACCTGTCGTGTCCTGCACCACTGACCACTTGCCGTCTTCCATGACGCGCTGTGGCAAGGGACGTATGCCGTCGAGACGGCAACGATGCACGTCGACAAACATAATGAAGGCATTCTCGTCGTGTATTTTCTGGTCAGCAGCAACCACGGCCTCGTCGAAACTCACAGAACGCGACTGCGTGATGAATGTGGTTTCCACAAGCACGATGTTCGAGATGCCGTCGGCCGACTCCTTTAACAGGTAGGAACTGTCGTCGCATACATCCTGCGAATAGTACTGTTCGGTGAGCCAGGCACCCACAAAAGCATGCCCACGCATGATGACCAGCAGCGGATGAATGCCTATATTCTCAAGACACGAGGCGAAAAGAAGCGTTGTGTCGAGACAGGTGCCGAGCTTCTCCTGCAGCACACGGTCGGCCAGACGTACGCGCTGCCCCTGACGTTCAAACGATGCTGGCGGCTCGCTGTACACAATTCCCTGCGAACGGAGTGCTTCGTAGACGGCGGCCACCTGAAAACGTACGCGATTGCGATCCTGTGTCTGATAGGCATCCAGCGAGTCAGAATCGGTCCACTTCTTCAAGAATGTCGATGCTTCTACGCTGACAGCCGACAATGCGGGATGGTTCGGTGTGACGAAAGAAGCCAGCAGATGCGGCATCACGCCAACTCCCGCCCATTGGTCGTAGGGCTGAAGCATCACCTGATGGGCCTTGTGCAGCACTTGCTCGCCGTCAACCGTGACAGTCAGTACGAACTGTGATGGAACAGCTTCGGTCAGCGATAGCATTTTCTCGTGGGTCGGCTCAATGCGCAAGTCCTTTACTTGCATGGCACCTGCATGGGGAACGACGTCGATGGTAACTTCCGAGCGGCGTATCACATCGCCTTCCACACATACCTGTACATGATGCCAGTCTTCGGCGTCCTGATTTTCCAGCACGCAGCGCAGACAGGCCTGCACTCCATTCAGCAACATTGATTCGTTGAGCGTTGGCAAAAACTCCAACACCACTCTTCCGTTTCGTTTCCCGTTGATTGTCATCTCGCCTTCCATAACCACAGATCTTTAGTCTTGATAAAACCATTAACAGACACGCACCCGATGCGTCCCCATAATTGAGTGCAAATATACAGAATTATTTTCTAAACAAGTGCTTTTTTACACATTTTTACTGCGCGTATGCGCTAAAATGCAAACAAGAAACCGGCACTTGCGAAGCGCAGGTGCCGGTTTACTGTTTGTCTTTCTCTGAAGCCTTTGTTTTCAGGCTCCATGTTTTGGCTTATACCGGAATGTCCTTGTTTACGTTCTTGCAGCCGGAGAGGGCATAGTAGAACATGTAGGCCATGGCGAGCAGGTAGACAAAGTAGCTCGGCATGTAGCCCATGAAGTCGGCGAAGAAGTTCTGCACCACGGGCAGCACGCCACCGCCTACCACCATCATCATGAAGATGCCGCTGGCCTGAGCTGTGTACTTGCCCAGTCCCTCGGTGGCGAGGTTGAAGATGGAGGCCCACATCACAGAGGTGCACAGTCCGCAGAGCACCAACAGCAGCGCGCTCAGCGGCACCACAACCGTTGAGAACGATCCCTCAAGGATTGAGAAGAGCGGCATGGAGACGGTTACGGACTTAGGAGTGAGCATGGCAGCCACGATGAGAATCATGCCGATGAAGGTTGTGGCAAGCATCAGCTGGCGCGACGACACCTTTGCAGCGATGACGCTCGAGCACAGACGGCCCACCAGCATCAGCAGCCAGTACATAGCAGCCACGGCACCGCCGATGGTAGCGGCATTGGCCACGGCCTCGGGGTTCACCCACGCACCGTTGGCAGTCGTATCAGAGAGATAGAAGTTCAGTCCGCCGGGGATACCGACCTCTACGCCCACGTAGACGAAGATGGCAATGACGCCCAGCAGGCAGTGGCGGAACGACCAGGGCGAATGCTCGAACACTGTGTCGGCCGTCACCTTGCCCATCTCCGGGTCCTGAATGGGGATGAACAGCAGGATGACGAAGGCAGCGGCAAAGACGGTCATGGCGATATACATCACCAGGTTGACGTCGGCCATCTGCGTGCTGGCTGTCACCGTTCCGATCAGGGCACCCACCAACATCGGCGTGAGCGTGCCGGCCAGCGAGTTCAGTGTACCACCGATCATGTTCAGCTGGTTGCCGCGGTTACCGCCGCCGCCCAGCAGGTTCAGCATCGGGTTCACCACCGTGTTCAGGATGCAGACAGAGAATCCCGAGATGAAAGCGCCCAGCAGGTAGATGCAGAAGCCGGGGATGCCTCCCGAGAATCCTGAGAGATACTGTATCAGCACACCGAAGAAGCCCACGGCAATGCCGATGAGGGCCGTCTTCTTGTAGCCCACCTTGGTGAGCATCTTACCAGCTGGGATTCCCATGAACAGATAGGCGAAGAAGTTCATGAAGTTACCCATGATACCCAGCACGTTCGACCCGCCGATTTCCGGCTGGTTCTTCCAGATCACACCGATGGGAGCACCCAGGTTGGTGACGAACGAAATCATGGCATAGAGGAAGAACATCGTGACAATGGCGATGACACTTCCGTTTTGTTTGTTAGTTTGACTCATAAGTTTTATTGTTTTTAATGTTCAGATTACGTTAGGTTTCCCCTTCCCGCCGATAATGCGGGAAGGAGTGTTTCGGTTGTGAGTGGGGCAATCAATCCTCAGCGGGTGTATCATCCTCCAGCTTCTTCTTCCGGATGCTGCGCTTGCGCTTGGGCTTCTCGTCGGTCAGAGGCTTGTCCAGCTTCACACCGGCCAGCTCGGGGTCTACGAGAATGCGTCCGCAGTATTCGCAGACAATGATTTTCTTATGCATCTTGATGTCAAGCTGGCGCTGGGGCGGTATCTTGTTGAAGCAACCGCCGCACGCGTCGCGCTGCACGTAGACGATGCCCAGGCCGTTGCGCGCGTTCTTGCGGATGCGCTTGAAGCTCGTCAGCAGGCGAGGCTCAATCTTCAGCTCCAGGTCGGAGGCGCGATCCTTCAGCTTCTCTTCCTCAGCGCGGGTCTCGTCCATGATTTCGTCGAGCTCTTCCTTCTTCTCTTTCAGGGCAATCTTGCGGTCGCTGATCAACTCCTTGGCGTGCTCAAGGTCGCCGTTGCGCTCTTCTACTTTCGAGTTGGCTTCACGGATCTTCTTGTTGCAAAGCTCGATCTCCAGCTCCTGGAACTCGATTTCCTTTGTCAGGGTGTCATACTCGCGGTTGTTGCGCACCACGTTGAGCTGGTCCTTGTAGCGCTCCACGCTGGAACGAGCCTCTTCAATCTCCGCCTTCTTCTGCACGATGGCATTGCGGAACTCTTCAATCTCGCCCTGGATTTTTTCCACGCGAGTGTTCAGACCGGCTATTTCGTCTTCCAGGTCCTGCACTTCCAGCGGCAGTTCACCTCGGAGAGCGCGTTTCTCGTCAATCGACGACAGTGTGGTCTGCAGTTGGTAAAGGGTCTTCAGCTTCTCCTCTACCGACAAGTCTGTAGGATCTTTTTTTGCCATAATTTTTTTTCTTACCCCAGTCCCGGGCTCAGTGTCGCTTTACCTGGGGGCTAACGCGGGGTGACACGTTTCTAATAATGTTGTTATACGATTCTTTTTTCCTTCTCTTGCGTTGACGTCACAAGTACACAATCGGGTTTGTATTGGCCTGTGACAGGAAGCACTTCACGTCGGGGAAGTTGCTTTCGATAATGTCGCGGAACACTTCGTTCGTGTATTGCTCGCTCTGATAGTGACCGATGACGGCAATCTGTATTTCCTGGTCGTGTCCGAAATAGTCGTGATAGTGCATCTCACCGGTCACGAAGGCGTCGGCTCCCGCGCGGATGGCATCGTCGAGCAGGAAAGCTCCGGCTCCGCCGCAAACCGCCACCTTCACGATGGGCCGTCGCAACGGCTGGTTGGCCATCACACAGTCCACGTCGAACGTGCTCTTGAGCATCTTGATGAAAGACTGGGCGGACATCGGTTCCTTGAACATGCCCACGATGCCGCTCGCACCGACCACCGTTTCCGACTCACCGTCGGCCGTCGTGGACCCAGGCGAAGCTGGGCGCTGTGCGCTCTTCTGTGGTCCGAACGGTGTCAGACCTTCGAGCTCCATCTTCTCGGCTATCTTGTAGTTCACCCCACCGGGGGCATTGTCCATGTTGGTGTGCATCGACACCACGGTAATGTCGTTCTTGATGGCCTTGCACACAGCGCGCTGCACGTCGTTTTCGCCGCTGATGCGCTTCAATGCATGGAAGATGAGCGGATGATGACTGACGATGAGGTTGCACTTCAATGCCACTGCTTCGTCCACCACAGCTTCCGTGACGTCAAGACACAACAATGCCCCTGAAACCTCCTGCGTCTCTGTCAATCCAACCTGCAGGCCGGCATTGTCGAAGCCTTCCTGCAAGGGCAGAGGCGCGAAACGTTCAAGGGCATTCACCACTTCTTGAATCTTGGTTTTTCCCATATACAATGTTTCACGCTGATAAAAGCGTATTTTAATGTGCAAAGATAAGCATAAAAAATGGAACAGACGAATCTGTCGCTTGGTTTTTTTAGAATTTTAACCATCAGACTGTTGAAACTGAGAACCATAAGGTCTCCGACGACGAATTGTTTCGCCTGTTCTGAGGATAAGAAAACCGCAAGGTGGGTGCTGCTGCAATGCTACATCGAAGTAGGTTCTGGCGTAACAGGTAAAAATAACGGTGCGATTGTCAATATTTTATACCGAAAAAACGGGTGTTCGTTTTCTTTCATTCTACGAAGACGGAAGCGGTTGTTTTGGTAAAAGAATCGGACAATTCATGAAATTTATTCTTTCCGTTTTTCAGAATGGCTCATTTTACGCCGCAAAATGGCCCGTTTTGCCGTTCAGAATGATTCATTCTGACGAGCAAAAAGGGCCGTTTTCGTGTGCAGAATGAGTCATTTTGAAAGCCCGAAAAATGTAAAGAAAACACAAGTCGTTTGTTTCCAGCGTCTTATAACTCTCTCATATTTCGCGTGTACGCGTCCGTCTGATTTTTATTTTGGAAAAACCGCCATAATTTCGTATAATAAATGTTATTTTGTAAGCATAATTCAGCACTCGTTCAGGCAGCGGCGACAGGGGGAGAAAGCCATTTTGTATACCTCTTTCTTATCCTGAATAGGCAGATGTTATGGTTGTTCTGTTTGAGAGAAACGATTGCGGAACAGGATGCCGTGGACGGTTTTCTGTAGGCAGGGCTGCTTTGTTGGTCGTGTCTGAGGACTATGCAGCGGCGTCGCAGGTGCGTTTCTGCTCTTCTGTCAGTCCTTTCGGGTGTCTTCGACGGACTGAAATGTTAAATCGGAGAATCTTTCTCCGTTTTGTTTGGTGCTTTCTGCCTTTTGACATATCTTTGCACTCGCAATTAAAAACTCTATTATTTTTTCATTCAAGTTAACAAATTGTTCCACAATCAGCTGTTCTTTCCACGCGTATAGCGCTTTGTTATATCACTCACGGGAAGTCCGCGAGGGCTGAACGTGTGCGCTGACGCAATGCGAACTGACGGTTTGTGGTGTGTTCTTTGACTTTTTGTTACGGACAGATGGAATAGTAGAGTTGTTCCCGGTCGTTTGGCGTAATGATGGCGGGCGGTGCCTTTCGGGCCGTCCGAGAACTCTTGTGCGCTCTCATCCCGTGGAATACCGCGCGAAATTGGTGCGGACAGCGGGTGGTGGAGCATGGTGATGCGAACGAATAACTATAACTGAATAACTGAAGACGAACGGACGGATGTCCTCTGTGGGGCATCCTGACTCTGGTGCGCGTTGTCGGCATGGAAGTGCATGGCGGCGGACCTACTGCTGCATCGGTGCTTGAGAGTTGCCTGACGGTAACGGATGGCGGACTACGGCCCTTGTGCAGCTGACTGCAACGAAGACAGAAACCCCATGTGGTCATGGGCCGCATGGGGAAAACAATCGAAGAAAAACAAAGACAATACAGGAAAAAATGATAAGGGACTTTAAGTTACAGACGGGGAAGACGATCGGGAATTTCTTGGAGCGCATGGGAAAACGGCCGCGCGTGTATTCGAAAATCGCTTTGGAGTTCGGTGCTGACTTCAAGGAGATGGTTTTGTTCGTATATGCGCATAGGAAAGAAGTTGTGTTGGTCTGCATGGATCCTTATGAAAGCGATACGGAAATACAAAGAGAATTGCCCGACAACGGGCAGCCTCCGATTTACTATTCAATGGAAGGGGGTCGCGTCAGCACGGTGTGGAAACTGAAAATGGCCATGGAGAGTTTCCGAAGAGCTTTGGAGCTGGCGGGTGTACCGGTGCCGGAGCTTTGGGGCGTCTGGGTGACTACCAGCGAACTGCACACCGTGCGAGGCATTGAGAATGTTTGGGAGCATCTCGGCGTCAGTGCCATTCAGGTGGAGAGGGAAGTGATGAGTAGGGAGTTTCCGCTGAACGGCAACAAGATGCTGTGCGGGGCCTCGTTCATGAAGACATATTGGGAAATGGTGAACGTGAAGAAGATGGTGGACCGGCAAGCGGTGCAGGAAACACTGATAGAAGAATTCAGGGAAGCGAGTACATTCTACAGTCTTGGGGATCCATTCGACGATTCGGACGACGAAGAAGACGACGACGAAAGTGTGGACGAAGAGGTGACGGACGAGGAAGGTCTGGCGGTTGACGACTTGGCGGAGCAGAGTTCGGGAGACGATGATGACGATGAATTTGCACAAAAGCTGTCGGATTTCTTGGAAGAGGAAATGAGGACAGGACAAACGGAGCCGATGGTGGGCGGACCGGCATCCGAACCGTTCCGGCTGAAGGCCGAAGTGCTCCCTCCGATGAGGAATGCAAGGGAGGAAATGGAGAAACTCGTGGGCTGTGAGGAAATCAAGGCACACATCGAGGAGCTCAAGATGTTGTACGAATACAACGATTTGCTTCACTACTATTACCCGGAGTACAAACAGCACGAAGTGGCTTTGCACAGCATCTTCTTCGGGCGTCCGGGCACAGGAAAAACAACGGTGTGCCGATTGATGGGTGCTTTGCTGCATGAGGCGGGTGCGCTGAGCAAGGGGCATGTCGTGATATGCAACAGAGGAACGTTCGTGGGGCAGCACTGGGGCTATGAGGAAAAGGCCGTGAACATGGCGATTGAGAAAGCAAAGGGTGGGGTGCTGATGATCGACGAGGCTTACCTGCTGAATTCGGCACACGAGAGCGATCCCGGGAAAATGGTCGTTCCGTTGCTGATGGAACTGCTGGCCGACGAGCATCGGCGCGACATCGCAGTGGTGCTCTGCGGATACAAACGGCCGATGATGACGTTGCTGGAGCTGAATCCTGGACTGGAAAGTCGGTTCCCGAATCGCTTTGAGTTCGCTGATTTTTCTGTCGACGAATTGCTGGAAATCACAAAGCGACGTGTCAAAGAGCATGGCTACCACTTCACTCCTTTAGCGTGGGAGAAGTATAAGACGGTGCTGGGGCAGGCATACAACGTGCGCGATCCGGAGATATGGGGCAATGCGCGATTCGTCGCCAATCTGCTCAACAGAATCTATGCGGTGCATGCGCGCAGATGTGTGCTGCATGAGCAGTACAATCCGAAAGAACTGCTGAAGCTGATGCCGTCAGACATTCTGCCGATAGAGGTCCCGAAGAGCAAGCCGCACATCGGATTCTGACAGTCGGATGGGAGGGGGTGGGGGAAAGGCGGCCGTGGCGGTGGGGCAGTGAGATCCTTACGGCGATTGGTTCATCGCCGGTCTGTTTGTGACGAAACTGGTTTTGGGGAACAGAATGAGTGTACCTGAAGAAGAAAAAGGGTTCTTTCAATCATCAGAAAGAACCCTTTTTTGTCATAATTTTTCGTATTCTGGAATAGTATTTAATTGTAAATATTTTTGATGCTCATAGTCTGTCTTGCAACAAATGTGCTGAAGACCGTTGGAGACAACGATATAGTCCACGTGAAGAAGCAGGTTGTAGGTGAGTATCTGGTCGAAAACACGATGAGTCAGCGCAACACTGGGGGCCTTGTATTCGATGATCATCTGCGGTTGGAGGTCCCTATTATATAATAAGGTGTCACAACGAAGGTGCTTGTCGCCTATCTGGAGCTGTTTTTCGTTGGCCATCAGGCCGCTGGGGTAGCCGAGATGTTCGATGAGATAGTGAACGAAATGCTGGCGAACCCACTCCTCGGGGGTCAGTGCAACATATTTGCGGCGGAGAATGTCGAAAATAGCAAGACGACCACAGGCCTTCTTCACCTTTATTTCGTATCGAGGGAGGTTTAATGGCTCCATTTGTTTTGCTCTTTGCGTTTTTTGCTGTAATTTTGCAGCAAAATTACTAATTTTATCCTTAACTCCAAAACTTATGGCAGAAAAGAAAGGGGCTGGCGTCACGTTCGAAATGGTGATGCGTGAACTCAGAGCTGGACAGTACGCAAAGGTGTATGTGCTCATGGGGGAGGAGTCTTACTACATCGATCTGATTACAGACTTCATCGCCGAGCATGCTCTTCGGGAGGAGGAACGCGATTTCAATCAGACCGTTGTCTTCGGGGTGGATGTCACTTGTGCTCAGGTTGCCGATCTGGCAAGGCGATTCCCCATGATGGCCGAAAGGCAAGTGGTAATCGTAAAGGAAGCGCAGAACATCAAGAACTGGGACCGGCTGGAGACTTATATGGAGAAACCGCAGCCGACAACCATCCTCGTCATTGCCTATAAGAATGGAGCCATCAGCGGAAAAAGCAAGTTCCTGGCCAGGGCTCAGAAAGTGGGTGTGGTTTTCGAAAGCAAAAAGAAACGGGACTATGAGTTGCCGGGATTCATCGAAAACTACCTGAAGTCGAAGCAATGCACCGTCGATAACAAAGCCGCACATATGATAGTGGAGCACATCGGGGCTGACTTGACGCGGCTGACATCGGAATTAGACAAAGTCGTCTTGTCCATGCCCGAGACAGGGGATAGGAGAGTGACTCCTGAAATCGTAGAGAAACAGATCGGAGTCAGCAAGGATTTTAATGGCTTCGAACTGCGAAGTGCTATCGCAGAACGGGACATTCTGAAGGCTAACAGGATTCTGAAATATTTTGACAATAATCCAAAAACAGGAAGTGCCTTTATGTTGATTCCTGTTTTGTTTTCTTATTTTCAAAATCTGATGATTGCGTATTACGCACCAAATCGGACCAATGAAAACGACGTTGCGAAATGGCTTGATCTGCGATCTGCATGGGCTGCCAGAGAGTACATGACCGGCATGAGAAATTATTCGGGAACAAAAGTTATGCAAATTATTGGGAAAATTCGGGAGACAGATGCCAAAAGTAAGGGCCTTGACAACCCAAATACACCCATCGGAGAGCTTCTGAAAGAACTTGTTTTCTTCATTCTTCACTGATTTTCGGCCTTTTTTGAGCTGTTTTTTCTCTAAAATTTCATTTTTTCATGACATAAAAAAAGGGGGTTAAAGTGTTGTGAAACAGAACACTTAGCTTCAAAAAAGGCCTCTGAGATTCGCGCATTTGAAAATTTTCGGGCAGGATTTCAGAATTCTTCAAATATGCGAAATTTTCCAATTTTTGAGCTTTTGAAATTTACTATTAGGATTCTTTAATGGTTTAAATAGTTGAATTTTGGTATTTAAATATTTAAATCACAAAATACAATAAAAGATTTTTGGTTACAAAACTTTCCAATCTTTTACGTGTTTAGGGTGTAAAATTAAAATATTAAAACCTAAATGTTTTGATTTTCAGAGCAAAACGAATAGTTATGCGAATCCTCCTCCTGTTTTGTAAGCCATTAAATATCAGCCTGTTATATCTATTTGTTAGCATAATGAAATCTAAAAACGCGAAAAAACGGTGCGAAGTGATGCATAATTCCTGTTTTCTCGAATTTCTGTGCTATAACAACTATAAAACAGTCAGATAGTTGTAAAAGTTGACTGTAGTGGGCCTTAGTTCTGATTTCAGGCATAATATTCAGATTTTAAAATCAAAACACAAAAACGAACGTTTGTGAATTTGTTATTTAAAACTTTGAATTTATAAACCGAATATATTCAAATTAAAATTTCTTTTGATTTGTTTGGTGGTTCAAAGTTTTTGTTTTACCTTTGTAAATTGAATGGGGAAAGGCCTGAAAGTGCTCCAAAACACCCCTTACGTACAATGAAGGACAGAATTCGGCTTATAATGGAGAGTCAGCACATGACTCAGAAAACGTTCGCAAATTTCATCGGGATGTCAGAAGGATCGTTGAGTAGTGTCTTCAATGGACGCACTCGTCCTACCCTGAATATCGTCGAAGCGATCAAGAATAAAATTCCAGCCATCAATACAGACTGGCTGATGTTTGGCAGAGGTCAGATGTATGCTGACGGGAATGACGCTGCTGATGTGCAGCAGCCTGGAGGCAACGTGGTTCGGAAAGAACCCGAAATAGACTTTTCTGGAGCAGATGCTATGCCCCAGCCTACATCAAAACAGCAGCTCATATCTCAGGGTGTTATAGTAACACCCAATAATTCTGCAAAGCAAGATTTGAAATATTTTGACAAACATCAGCGAAAAATAACAGAGATCCGTGTCTTTTATGATGACCAGACATGGGAGTCTTTCGTCCCTAAGAAGTAGCTGTTGAATCACTGTCATTGTCATCTTGTATGGCAATTGGATTCTTTTGCCCTCCTGTTTTTTTTGATTTGAAATCAGGAAGAGCACAGACGGTGGTTGGAAGGAATCAGACATTGTTCCTAAAAAGGATGAGAACGATTGTTATGAGACTTTCCTTGAAGAGTTTTTTCATCGCATTTGCAAGCAGTCTGTCATGCTTTGTTTCATCTCTCTTAATCGTCTGAAGGTGATTTGAAGTTCGTTTGGCGCATCCTTTCAACTGTCACCTATGGGCTGATGCATTAAAATAGAGTAAGTTTTTAGCGAGTTAAGGCGTCTGTCTGAGGTTTTTTATATATCTTTGCGGTTGAAAACTTATGCTATGATATTCATGAAAAAATATGTTTCTGATTTGAAAGTGGCTTCCGTGGAGCACATTCATGAGAAGTATGTCCTTCTGAAACTAACTCAGGAAGCCCCATTGCCTCCGATGTTGCCAGGTCAATTCGTCGAAGTTAGAGTTGACAACTCCCCGACAACGTTCCTTCGCAGGCCCATATCCATTAGTTTCGTTGACTACAAACAGAACCAGTTATGGCTGTTGGTGGCTGCCGTTGGTGACGGTACACGTCGCTTGTCGCGCTTGCAGGTAGGCGACACGTTGAACTGCATGTATCCTTTGGGCAACTCGTTCACCCTTCCCGATACCCCTCAGAAGGTGCTTCTTGTGGGAGGTGGAGTTGGAGTCGCTCCACTGCTCTATTTTGGTCAGCAGCTGTCTGAGCGTGGGATGTCCCCCACTTTTCTCCTTGGCGCGCGTTCCGAGAAAGATCTTCTTTTGCTTGACGAGTTTAAAAAGTACGGGCGCGTATGCGTAACGACGGAAGATGGAAGTGCAGGTGAACGCGGATTTGTGACCAATCATTCCGTTCTTCAGTCCGAATCGTACGATCAGATTTCTACTTGTGGTCCGAAGCCGATGATGTTGGCGGTGGCTCGTTATGCCAAAGAGAAGGGTATCTACTGTGAAGCATCGCTTGAGAACCTGATGGCCTGCGGCTTGGGAGCCTGCCTTTGTTGCGTCGAAAAGACGACAGAAGGTAATCAGTGTGTGTGCAAAGAAGGTCCTGTCTTCGATGTCTGTCGGCTGATGTGGTAGCAATTGTGCATTATGTTGCTCCGTTCTTCTGTACTAAAGCGACAGGTTGAAGTCCGGAAAAAACGTATTTGTGATGTCTTGTTAATTCGTAATTCTGTAAAGAAAAATCATAATATATGGCTGATTTAAATGTAAAAATAAATTCATTAGAGCTGAAGAACCCTGTAATGACAGCTTCCGGAACGTTCGGTTACGGCCCTGAGTTTGCCGATTTCATTCCGTTGGACGGTCTTGGAGGTATCATTGTGAAAGGAACGACGTTGCATCCTCGTCAGGGAAACGACTATCCCCGGATGGTGGAGACTGCATCTGGCATGCTCAACTGTGTGGGGTTGCAGAACAAGGGCGTGGATTATTTCTGTGAGCACATCTATCCTGAAGTCAAGGACATTGATACGAACATCATCGTGAACGTCAGTGGCTCGTCGCCTGACGACTATGCTGAGTGTGCGGCCCGCGTGGATGCGCTGTCGAAAGTGCCTGCCATCGAGCTGAACATCTCCTGTCCGAACGTGAAACAGGGCGGCATGGCTTTCGGCGTCACTTGCGAGGGAGCTGCCAGTGTCGTGAAGGCGGTTCGTGCGCGTTATCATAAGACGATGATTGTGAAGCTTTCGCCCAACGTCACGAACATTGCGGACATCGCGCGAGCCGTAGAGGCTGAAGGAGCCGACAGTGTCTCGCTCATCAACACGCTCATGGGTATGTCGATTGACATTGAGAAGCGCCGCCCCCGACTGAGTATCAACACAGGCGGACTGAGCGGCCCGGCCGTGAAGCCCGTTGCTCTGCGCATGGTGTGGCAGGTGGCGAAAGCCGTGAAGATTCCCGTTGTGGGACTTGGCGGCATCATGACGGCCGAGGACGCCATTGAGTTCCTCATGGCAGGTGCCACGGCCATCGAGATAGGCACAGCCAATTTCATCGACCCCACGGTGACCATCCGTGTTCGCGACGGCATCAGTGCGTGGCTTGACCGCCACGGCTGTCAGAGCGTGCAGGAAATCATCGGGGCCCTGGAGGCCTGAGTACGGCTCACAAAAGGAAGGGCGGGGATGCAGACTGTTGTCTGTTTCCCCGCCCTTGTATTGTTTTTTCAAGGCATTCAGAGGTTCTTTTCGCCAGTGATATCCTCTATCTGCTGGATAATCTCGTCGTTGGTGCGCTGCATCTTGAAGAAAATGCTCAGTCCGATGATGAGACCGATGACGCCACCGATGCCTCCGCCAACGAGAAATCCCATCGACATGGCGCGCTCCATCGAGTCGGCAGATGCAGCCTGTCCCTTGGTGTATATCTCCCATGCCATCCACGCCAACCATACCACGAGCACGGCGCAGCTGACAATCTCGTTCTTCATGCGCAAACTCTTCATCCGGCGCAGCTTATAGGCCGTTTCGGTGAGGTTGCCCGTAAGGAACTCGCGGCTGTTCATGTTGTTGATGTACCAGTCGGCAACGACGCAGCCCGTCATGAAGAGGATGGTGAATCCATAGAGCCACCAGGAGAGATTCAGCATGATGGTCATTGGGAGGAAGCACAAGGCCACGAAAGGCACGGCAGCCACAGCAAACCAGAGGTATTTCTTTATCCACGACATCTTCGACTTCATAGACTCGCGCAGCAAACGGTCGTTTACGATCTCCTGTTTGTCGAGTTTGTTTTTCAGAGCGTTCAATGACAAGCGCATCTCTTCCCATTCCTGTGTGTTATCAAAATTCTTATCCATAGTTCTATTTTCGTTTTATGATTCGTTCGACATTTTTTTCAGTTGTTCCTTGATGCGGTAGAGCCTTACGGAGACGTTTTTCGTGGAGATGCCCACCACTTGTCCTATCTCTTCGTAGCTCATGTTCTCTAACCATAGCAGGATGATGGCTCGGTCGAAGGCTCCCAGTCGGCTGATGCGCTTGCGCAGCATGTCGGCCTGGCGCGCGTCGCTGTCTTGGTCTTCAAAGAGGTTCACACTCATCGACAGTGGAATGGTCTTTCGGCGTCGTTTCTTGCGGTCCTGCGAGATGCAGGTGTTCAGGCTCACTCGGTATACCCATGTTCGCACGTCGCTGCGCCCTTCGAAGCTGTCGAAGCCTTTCCACAGATTCACGAGCACCTCCTGAAAGAGGTCGTTCACCTCGTCGGCATCGTTAGAGAACATGTAGCACACGGTGTAGATGGTGCTTTTGTGTTCCTTCACCACCTGGGTGAATTCCATTTCTTTTGTTTCCATAAATGCTTTTTGTTTTTTTTCTTTCTGTTCATTAGACGCAAGGGTTGCCCGAAAAACTACAGGGCATCTGAAAAAAATATCAAAAAAAGAGGGCGGCCAAACAACCGCCCTCAACCAACACAAAAACTAAACTAGACTTAACTAGACAATAACGGGATTTTCACAAACCCTAATCGTATTGCCGATACAAAGGTACAAAAAATCATTGAAATTACAAGTCAATTTACATATTTTTTGTTCCTTGTCGGCGTTTTATCACATTTTAACCGATTTATTGACCAATAAGGCATCAAGAATCGTCATTGCAGCCATCGCTTCCACGATGGGTACGGCTCTGGGCAGTACGCACGGGTCGTGTCTTCCTCGTGCTTTCAGAGATGTCGGCAGTCCTTGCAGATCGACGGTCGGCTGCTCCTGCAGAATGGTGGCCACTGGTTTGAATGCCACCCTGAACCAGATGTCCTGCCCGTTGCTGATGCCTCCCTGTATGCCTCCGCTATGGTTGGTGCTTGTTTTGAGTCGCGGTGCGGTCCCGTTGCCCTTTTCTGCAGCGTGTCCCAGTGGCACGAAGCGGTCGTTCTGCTGCGATCCTCGCGTGAGAATGCTGTCAAAACCGTCGCCGTATTCAAATCCTTTGGCGGCGTTGATGCCCAGCATGGCGGCGCCCAGTTGCGCGTGCAGCTTGCCGAATTCCGGTTCTCCCAGTCCGGGCGGGCATCCCTTGACCACGCATGTGATGATACCTCCCACGGTGTCGCCTTCAGCTTTCACCCGTGCGATGAGCTCTTCCATCCTTGCTGCAACCTCTTCGTCGGGGCACCTCACGTTGTTCAGCTCCGTCTTCGCGAGATCGTAGCGCCGGTAGTCCTTTTCCAGCGCGATGTCGGCCACCTGCGAGGTGTAGGCCTGCACGCTGACGCCCAGCTGCCTGAGCGCAAGTTTGGCCAGTGCTCCGCCTACGCACCGTGCAATGGTGATGCGTGCCGACGATCGTCCGCCACCTCTGTGGTCGCGAATGCCATACTTATAATAATAGGTATAGTCGGCGTGGCTGGGCCTGAAGAGGCTCCGCATGTTCTCATAATCCTGCGAATGCTGGTTCTGGTTGTTCACCACGAAGCCGATGGGTGCTCCAGTGGACTTCCCTTCGAACACGCCGCTGAGCAGTTCCACGCGGTCCTGCTCCTGCCTGTCTGTGGTGATGCGGCTTTGTCCGGGCCTTCTTCTGTCCAGTTCGTGTTGAATGAAGTCCACGTCAACCTCGATGCCGGCCGGCATTCCGTCGACAACGCCGCCAACAGCAGGCCCGTGGCTCTCGCCGAAGGTGGTCAGCGTGAATAGTGTTCCGAAAGTATTGCGCATTCTCTAAGTGTTTGTGGTTACAGTTGTTGTGGGGGTTGGCGCTGTTGGGTGGGCGTGTTGTTGCGGTGATACCGCAACATACGGAACGCGACGGGACAGCGTCTGAGGGTGTCGGTTTGTCAATGGCAGTGCCCGCATCCGCAGCCTTCTTCGTGATGATGGTCGTGTCCGCATCCGCCGCCGCATTCGTCGCATCCGCATCCGCACCCTTCTCCGTTCATGTGGTTGATGAGGTGCTGAATCTCTTCGTTCGTAGCTTCGCGCTTCTGCACGACGCTTCCGCTGAAGCTCAGCTCTTTTCCTGCCAACGGATGGTTCAGGTCCACTGTCACCTGCTTGTCTGTAATCTCGAGCACGCGGCCCTGGAAACGTTGTCCGTCCTCGTTCTGCAGCGGCAGGATGGCGTCTACGAAGACGTTGTCGTGGTCGAAGTGTCCGTTGATGCAGAACACTTCCCGGTCGAGACTCACTACGTGTGCCTGCTCGTAGTCGCCGTATGCCTGTTCCTTGGTGAGTTTGAATTCAAACTTGTCGCCCTCGTTCAGTCCTTCTATTTGTTTTTCAAACTCGGGCAGCGTGATGCCGAATCCACTGATGAAGGTGAACGGCCGCTCTTCTGTGGCCTCTTCGATGAACTCCAGCGACTTGTCGCCAGCGGCGTACAGCTTGTAAGCCACGGCTATGAATTGGTTCTTTTTCTGTTCTTCCATTGTTTTTCGGTTGAATGTTTAGCCTGCAAATTTACGCATAATAATCGAGACGGCAAAATAATACACCCATTTGCGTCAACAAACGTCGTTTTTTTCTTGTTCAGAATACCCGCCGCGGCCCGTTCCGATTGATCGTTTGCCTGGGGCTCAGTGGCTTTTTGGGTCCCCAAGACAGATTTGAAGGCACCTTTCCCTGTGTCTTCTTTGTCAATAAAAAATACCGAAAAATTCTGCAAGATTTTTTGCTCTTTTTTTGAGGCAAAAAGCGCTTGGAATGGTAAAAAGTCCGAACAAAAGAGGCGGAAAATCCGACTGGTTTTTCAGAATGGGCCATTTTACATCGCGAAATGGCCCTTTTTGCTCGGTAAAATGATTCATTTGGGAAAGTAAAATGGGCCGTTTTGAAGTGTAAAATGGGCCATTTTGCAAGCGTCAAAAATGTAAAGAAAATACAAGTGCTTTGTTTCCAGTGTTTTAGAAAACTCTCAAAATTCGCGTATTTGCGCCCGTCAGATTTTTATTTTGAAAAAGTGGCCTTCTTGGAAGGCAAAATCGCACTTTTTGTCCTGTTTTTTCAGCAATCTTGCCGTGCCTGCATGTCCGTAGCTACGCCGTTGCTGTTCTTGCGGACACACAGACGTCTTTTTTATTAAATAGGTACCTATTATAGACATGCTGCCATTTTGTCAGACAGGTGGCTTTTTGAGCTTTTTTCAGTATCTCCATCTTTTTTTGATGTGCGTCAAAAAAGGGGCTTTTTTAAGCATTAAGACCCCGTTTTTCCATTGTGGGATTGAAAAAAGGCTCTACCTTTGCAGTGTCAAAAACAAGAAAGAGGCGCTGAAGAGTGGCGCCACAGGATAACAATTTTAGGATAACAAAAAGAAAGGAAAAGATTATGAAAAAATTATTGATGACCGTTGTAGCCTTGCTCAGCATGACTATGGCATTTGCAGAAGATGAGAATCTGAACAGCACTAACAGCCTGCAGGCTTATAAGATGGAGGTGAACTACTACAAACTGGGTGAGGCCCTCGACCTGAGCAGCGACCAGCTGGAAGCCGTCAAGGACATCCATCACGAGTTCTGCGCAAACATGATGAGCGTAGCCGCCGCCAACAAAGAGGCTCGTCCGGCCATGATGAAGAACGCCATCAACAACGACCTCCGCTTCATGCGCTCTGTTCTGAACAAAAAGCAGTACAAGCGTTATCTGCTTCTGCTGAACACCACACTGGTGAACCGCGGACTGCTTTAAGCTTCCGTCTGAAGGGAAATAAGAGAGAGAGAATTTGTGTAAATAGAATGACTGTAAGGGCCGTGTTTCCACCGTGAAACGCGGCTTTTTTCATGTTTTTGACACAAAAAGGGAGCCGTGTCGTTTTTTTTCATTATCTTTGTGGTCAGAACCTAACGAAGAAGACAAAAATGAGGAAATATTTCGCTATTGTGTTGCTGCTTGCTGTTTCCACCATCGCCATGCAGGCCGGCGGCGGGCGCGGAAACGTGTCTAAGATGTCGTCCTACGTGCGCCGTGCAGCAACGGAGCACAGGCAGCAGAGCCGTCTGGCCCCCGCTTCAGAGCAGCGTCGGCAGGAGTCGATCTGTGCCTTCGTGCGCGTCAGCGGCGACGGTTCTTCCGAGCTGACGCGTCATGGTTGCCGTGTGCTGGCCCGTTTCGACGACATCTACATTGCCGACATACCCTTGGACCGTCTCACCGCGCTGTCGGAGAGTCCGTCGGTCAGCCGCATAGAGGCCAGCGAGTCGTGTACTGTGCAGAACGACACGTCGGCGCTGATCGTCGGGATGAACGCCGTCCGTTCCGGTCAGGCCCCTCTTCCGCAGGCTTTCACGGGGCGTGGTGTCGTGATAGGCGTCGAGGACATCGGTTTCGACGTCACTCATCCCACCTTCTACAGCCGCGACCTTTCCGAATACCGCATCAAGCGCCTATGGGACCAGCTCTCGCCCGACACGCTTGACAGCCCCTTATATGTGGGTCGCGACTACCGCACGCAGGAAGAGATACTGTCGTTAGGTCATACGTACGACGGCATCTATCAGACCCACGGCACGCACACGGCCGGAACGGCTGGCGGCAGCGGCTACAACAGTCCTTACGGCGGCATGGCCAGCGAGAGCGACCTCTGTCTGATAGCCAATGCCGTGACGAACAACATAGCGCTCGTTGACAGTGCCGCGCGCCAGAAATACACCTCGGCCACCGATGCACTGGGATTCAAGTACGCTTTCGACTATGCCGACTCTGTTGGCCGCCCGTGCGTGGTGTCGTTCAGCGAGGGTTCGCACATGGATCTCTATGGCGACGACGTGCTTTATTACGATGTGCTGCAACAGATGTCGGGCCCCGGGCACATCATCGTGGCCTCGGCCGGCAACGAAGGCCGCATGAAGAACTACATCGACAAGCCCGCCGAAGTCGATTCCGCCGGAGCGTTTATGTTTGTGGGCAAGCCTTACACACACATCATGATGCGTTCCGACCGCACGTTCGACCTGCGGCTGAAGTCGTACTACGAGAAGAAAGACCCCGACACCTTCACCATCCCCGTGGAGCAGCTCTTCCACTTGCCCGATTCAGAACTCGTGGACACGCTCATGACAAGGGCCGGCGAGCGTTTCATCATCGACATGGTGGCCTATCCGTGTGTCTACGATTCCACCCAGATGGTCTACGAAGCCTACATTCTGAGTCCGTACGACAGTTTCGGATTCGTCGTACCCGTCTCTCTGGAGCTTGTCGGCCGCGAAGCCCACGTGGAGTTTTTCGCGCTGAGCGGAGAGATGCGCAACAAAATGCCTTTCGCCCGCGACCTGAGCGACGCCATCTCGCGATACAGTGTGTTTTCGCCAGGGGCAGCTCCGTCGGTGGTCTGCGTCGGTGCCACCTCTCACCGTACAGGAATCGTGAACTATCTGGGCGAACAGATGACCAACGACGACGGAACAGACGGTGTGCGGGCAACGTACAGCAGTGTCGGCCCGACGCTCTACGAGGGCATCAAGCCCGACGTGATGGCCCCCGGCACGAACATTGTCTCGTCGTATAGCAGCTGGTACCTTGAAGCTTTGCCCGAAGCCAACGACATCCGATGGAGTGTTGAGCACTTCGACTTCAACGGTCGGACCTATGCTTGGACCAGCGACATGGGCACTTCCATGTCTACGCCCATCGTGGCCGGCATCATTGCAACGTGGCTGCAGGCCAAACCCGACCTGACGGCGGAGGAGGTGAAGGAGGTCTTCAGCCGTACCTGCCGCCATTACGAGCCAGACTGGGACTATCCGAACATCTACTACGGCTACGGTGAGATAGATGCGTACGCCGGACTGCTCGACATTCTCGGGCTGACGAGCAGCATTCCCCAGCTGTCGTCGTCGCAGCCGCGCGGCGTGACGTTCTCGCTTTGTGGTGACGAGCTGCAACTGCACTTCGCCGAGGCCGCAGTGAGCCCCGTGGAGGTGACGGTCTATTCGCTCGCAGGCGTGAAGGTGGCCACGCAGTCGCTGGGTTCCGGCGCTGTCGAAGGCCGTTGCCGTCTGTCGGGCCTTCCTTCTGGTGTCTATGCCGTGCAGCTGAACAGCAGCGATCGTGCTGTCAGAGGCTCCTCGCTCATCCGGCTATGACAATCGAAGAACAGGTCTCATCGGTGAAGAATGGATACATCTTGTAACAAGGGCGGAAAACGAAAGACGGAAAACCTCTTCGTTTTCCGCCCTGAAATGCTCTCCCCATAAATAGGTATTTGTGCAAAACCTCATTTTTAGGTATTGCTTGAATGTTGTTTTTATCGTACCTTTGCAGACGAGAACCATTCAGATTATCAAACGACGAGCGTACAGACACTCTATACCTTAGCTGTTTTCACACACGGATTTGTATAATCTTGTTCGCTAAACAACATAATGTTTTTGTATAAAAAAAGGGCTGTCCGAGAGGATAGCCCTTTTTGGAAGCAGCCCAATTAACGTTAAAGATTTTGTGGTTCGACAAAAAAACTATACTTTTGCAGACTGTTTGAAAACCATGTGCACAAGATGAGAAACATCGTTTACATACTGTTCCTGTTCTTCCTGGTCTCTTTTGGCAGACCACTTCAGGCAGAAGAGCCGCTCACCACGCGGCCCTTGTTGCAGGAACTGGGCCACAGGCTGCTGAAAGGCAAGCAGGGAAGCATCGTAGCCATCAAGCCGTCTACGGGTGAAATTGTCTGTCTGGCCACTAATTCTCCTTCAGGCAGCAACGTCGGCTTGGCCATCGGTACGGCTTATGCACCTGGTTCCACATTCAAGACGGCACAGGCACTGGTGATGCTTTCCGAAGGTTTCATCAGTCCGGAGCAGACAAACCAGTGCAACGGTGGCTTCACCGACGGCAACATCCACGTGGGTTGTCATCATCATGTATCACCGCTTGCACTGACAGACGCCCTGGCCTATTCGTGCAACACGTGGTTTCTCTCCAACTTCATGGCCCTCATCAACGACGATTTCCTCTACGAAAGTCCCAGTGAGGCCATCACCGTGTGGCATCGCTACATGACCAGCATGGGAATGGGCGGTCCGTTGGGCATCGATCTGCCTGGTGAGCGTGGCGGACTGGTAGCCAACGCCCCCTACCTGAACCGCCGTTACAAGCAGGGATGGGACGCGCGTACCATTCTCTGGGCCGGCATGGGACAAGGTGACATCACGCTGACGCCGCTGCAGCTTTGCAATCTGGCCGTGACCATCGCCAACCGCGGTTTCTTCTATACCCCCCACATTCACAAGGGAACGCCGTCGAAGCCATTGGCAAAGAAGTATCTTCGCCGTCGCCAGACGTTGGTGAGCCCCGATGCTTACGCGCCTGTCATCGAGGGCATGCGAAAAGCAGTGGAAAAAGGAACCTGTACGGCAGCGCGCGCCAGCTATACAGTTTGCGGAAAGACCGGAACGGTGGAGAATGCCGGGCGCGACCATTCAGCCTTCATGGGCTTTGCCCCGATGAACCAGCCGAAGATAGCCGTTGCCGTTTACGTTGAGCACGGTGGATTCGGGTCCGACCTGGCCGTTCCAATAGCGTCGCTCATTATGGAAATGTATCTGAAAGGTCAGCTTTCGGAAGCATCGAAAGCCAAGGCCAAGAGGATAGAGGGCGTTCGTCTGTTTTGATCTGTGCTATTTATTCGTAGAGTAGAGCAGTCGCAGTAAAGAAGTTGAGTTGTGTAGATACAACCTTTCACCGTTTGTTCCTCATTCTTGACCGCTCACTTTTAGAGAGTTCTTGATGGATAGCGCGGCTACGTAGGCTGTGGTCCAGGCTGCCTGAAAGTTGAATCCGCCCGTCACTCCATCGATGTCAAGCACTTCGCCGGCGAAATACAGACCTTTGCGTACACGGCTTTCCATCGTGTTTGGGTTGATGCTTTTCAGTGAAATACCGCCGCAAGTGACGAACTCCTCTTTGAATGCGGCGCGTCCGATGATTTGGTACGCATCGTTGCAAAGGACATTTATCAGTCGGTTAATGTCCTTTTTGCCAAGTTCGTCCCATCTGCTTTGTGCTTTTGCCGCCAAGCTCTTTTCCAACAAATAGGACCACAGCCTTTGGGAGAGGTCAAACGGATGTGCGTTCTGCACGAGTTTCATTCCGTTTTGCTGTGCGCAACGTACCACTTGTTGCAACACTTGCTGTTCTGCCATTCCCGGCCAGTTCACGCTCAAGGGTGAACGGTAGCCCTGTTCGTTCAACAGACGGGCGGCATGGCTCGACAGTTTCAGTATGGCAGGCCCGCTCAAACCCCAATGTGTGACGAGCAACGGACCTTCCGAGCGTAACTTTGTGCCAGGTATCAGGCAGCTGGCATGGTTGGCAACAGTGCCCATTAGAGCTTGCAGGGCCTTGTCGTCGATGTTGAATGTAAAGAGCGAGGGCACGGGTGTTTCTATGCGGTGGCCCAAAGTGCGGAGCCATTCCAGCCCTTCGGGGCGGGGCGACCCGCCCGTCGTCACTGCAACAAAACCTTCGTCGGGCAATTCTTCGAGCGAACGGATGGTCCGTCCCGTCTCTATCCGTATTCCTTTTTCCCTTGCTTCGTTCAGGAAACAGTTGATGATGGTGTGCGAGTCCTGCGACTGCGGAAAAACGCAGTGGTCGTCCTGAGTCGTGAGCCGTACGCCGTGGCGCACGAACCATTCGTAGGCCGAGCGATGGTCGAACACGTTGAAGAGTCTGCGCAACAGCCGATGTCCGCGCGGATAGACCTGACTCAGGTCGCTCACACCTTCAAACGAGTTGGTGCAGTTGCACCGCCCGCCTCCCGAGATCTCCACTTTTGACAGCACATGGCGACTTCTCTCAAAAATGGTCACCTCCATTTCGGGCATCATTTCCTTTAGGTTGATGGCCAAGAAGAAACCGGCCGCACCACCTCCTATTATTGATGTCTTCATACAGGCAGGGGATTTACGCGCTCTTCATAGTGATGATGGTCACGTCCTTTTATCCGACTCGTATTCAGCAAAGACTTCATCTTCTTCATAAAAGTAACTGTTTATTCCGTGCAAATTTAATCATTTATCTTTAATTTTTTGGATATTTCGCGAAATAAGTGTACTTTTGTTTCCGAAAATACTAATTCTATTCCACAATGAAAAAAGTAAAGTTTATTCTTTTGTCACTTGTCGCATCGATTCTGGTGTCGTGCGGAACAACAAGCACCGTGCCCGTGACAGGTCGCAAACATCGTCTCAGCGTCAGCGATGAATACGTACTGAGCCTCAGTGCCCAGCAGTACAATCAGTATCTACAGCAAGCGAAGAAATCCACCAACGCTACTAACACGGCGCTGGTGAAGCGTGTAGGCCAGAAGCTGGCGACGGCCGTGGAGACCTATCTGCGCAGCAACGGCTTTGCCAACGAAGTGAAGAACTTTGCTTGGGAGTTCAACCTGATTGCCGACAACCAAGTGAATGCTTTCTGCATGCCCGGCGGAAAAATTGTCGTTTACGAGGGCATCCTGCCTGTGACGCAGAACGAAGCCTCGTTGGCCATCGTGCTTGGACACGAAATAGCACACGCCGTGGCCAAACATTCTGCAGAACAGATGACCAAGGAGCAGAATTCCTCCACACTGGTGCAGCTTGGCGGAGGCGTGCTGACGGCTCTGGGCATGGACAACTCCAGCACACAGGTGCTGCAAGGTGTGGCTTCGCAAGGACTTTCGCTGCTTAACCTGAAGTATTCGCGCGACAACGAGAGCGAAGCCGACTACATGGGGCTCATTTTTGCAGCCATGGCAGGCTATGATCCCAACGTCGCCGTCACCTTCTGGCAGCGAATGGCAGCACAGTCGCAGGGCCAGCAGGCCACTTGGCTGAGTTCGCATCCATCGGATGCACAGCGCGTGAGCGACATTCAGAAGCACCTGCCCGAGGCCTTGATGTACTACAAGAAGGCGACGACTCCAGTCTCAGCAACGTACACAACAGGCACAAAGAGCGCAGCCAAAAAGACTACGACGAAGAAAACCACAACGAAAAAGACGACGAAAAAGAAGAAATAAAGCCCTTGAATCTCTTCAAACTCATATTCAGGGCGCCGAGGCCGAATATCGTTACCGACATGCCAGCCTCTGTCAACCGGTTTCTCTGCCGGAAGAACTATGCTGCGATAACGATGTTCGGCTTCATTTTTACACACGATCAGGAAGATGCTGACCTGTTGAACCATAAGGTTACCTATACTAAAAACCATGAGATGATTCACCTGCGGCAAGCGCAGAATACCCGAAACTCTTGGTTCTGCTTTTACATTCTTTACTTATGGTATGTCATTAAGGCCTTGCCCTATTTTAGCAAGGTGAAAAATGCCGGATACTATCTCAATCCGTTCGAGATAGAAGCATATACACACATGTACGACCTGCACTATCTGGACCGTGCTGCGGAAAACGGGACGTCGGAATGGCGTCGCTTTGCAAAAATGTCATTGCGTGACAGGCTGGACTACATCCGCCAGAAACGGATTGTCTGACGGATTGACGTCCACTATACCGGCCTATTCCTATTATAATTCAAGTTTCGCAAGTGCTCAACATCGTGTAGTTCAGGAGTTCAGGAGTTCAGTAGTTACCGGAGTTCAGTAGTTCAGTAGTTACGGGAGTTCAGACATTAGTCCTGAAGACTCCCTTTTCTGTAGACCTTACAAGGGAGTAAAGTATTGTCTGAACTCCTGGACTCCCTGTAACTTCTGAACTCCCTTTTCTGTAGACCTTACAAGGGAGTAAAGTATTGTCTGAACTCCTGACTCCCTGTAACTCCTGAACTCCCTTTTCTGTAGACTTTACAAGGGAGTAAAGTATTGTCTGAACTCCTGAACTCCCTGTAACTCCTGAACTCCTTCAACATGCGAAAGTTGAGTTATAATAATAAGGTAGAGCCCTGCCTGTCATGGGTGTTGCAAACTTTTGCGCACTCGTTTTTAACTTTTGCGAACGGCTGAGACAATTGCAAACTATTGCGAACCTAAATGTTTTGTAGGTTCGTTTTTTTTCTCTATCTTTGCACTATGAATCAGATGTTGATGGCGATATTGACCCAGCGGGAGCTGTTCTTGTTGCTCCTTTGCACGGTGACCTACGTGGCGCTGTTCGTCGTTGCCGTTCAGAACAGCCGACGCCAAATACTCTTGCTCGAAGAAAGACTGAACAAGGTACGTGCAATGAAAGAGGAACAGGAGGCACAGAGCCAGCAAAACATTGAGCAGAACAAGCGCAAGATAACCGAGCTGGAGGCATTGCTTCAGCAGTTGGGAAGTGAGAATTCCATGTTGAGGCTCGAGCTCGAAGAACGTAAGGCGCGTCTGGACTTTCATAATAAGGTAGCCATCATCGAGCAGGAGAAGCGGCAGCAGGCGGAGACCGTCATCTTTCAGTCGGACATTTACCGACGGATTCAGCATCTGCTTGAGACAGGACGTAGCATGGAGCAGGACGACTGGGCTGCACTGACACAGCTCGTCGACAGCATCTATTCGGGATTCACAGACAAACTCTACGGTATCTATCCCATGTCGCAACAGGACTACTACGTCAGTCTGCTCACCAAGGCGCGCGTACAACCGAAGGACATCGCCTTGTTGACAGCCCATTCGAAGGAGAGCGTCGCTTCCACGCGTAGCCGTCTCTACCAAAAAGTGTTCGGAAAGAAGGGATCTTCGCGTGACTGGGACGAGTTTGTGCTGTCTCTCTGACTGAGTTCGCACCCGAAAGTATCAACCGTTGCAGGCATCAGCTCGTACGAAAGGCTATTCCCCTCAAACCTGTACTAAATGTAAAAAAAGAAGTGAAACCATATAAAAAGAACCATTATGATTGACTACTTATCTCAACACTTGTGGCAGATATGGGCCGTAGTAGCAGTTCTCTGCCTGATTCTGGAATTGACAGCCGGTGACTTCTTTATCATCTGCTTCTCCATCGGGGCCGTCTTCGCAGCCATCAGCGACCCGCTGGGACTGGGATTCTACTGGCAGATCGGAGTCTTTGCCATCTTCACGCTCATCAGTCTCTATTTCGTGCGTCCCTTTGCACTGCGCTATCTGCACAAAGGCGAAGAGCACCGCGTCAGCAATGCCGATGCGCTCATCGGTCGGCGAGGCAGGGTGGTCGAAGCTGTCGAGGCAGGCGGCTATGGACGTGTGGCTATAGACGGTGACGTATGGAAGGCTGTCAGCACTGCCACGACCGATATTCCTGTCGGGGCTTCTGTACGTGTGACGGATCGCGAGAGCATCGTCATCACAGTGGAACAGCTCTGACCCTGTTTCTTTTGAAAGAATTATTACTCATCTATTTAAACAATAAAAGAATATGGATATTATGACCTATGTACTGATAGCCATCGTTGTGCTCGTGGTTATCGTAGCCAAAAAGGCACTCGTGATTATTCCTCAGTCGGAAACCAAGATCATTGAACGTCTCGGACGTTACTTTGCCACCCTTAAACCGGGCGTGAACATCATTATTCCCTTCATTGACCGCGCCAAGGAAATCGTTGTGCTCAACCGCGGACGCTACTCTTATGCCAACAGCATCGACTTGCGCGAACAGGTATATGACTTCCCTTCGCAGAACGTCATCACCAAGGATAACATCCAGATGGAGATCAACGCACTGCTCTACTTCCAGATTGTCGACCCATTCAAAGCTGTCTACGAGATATCGAACCTGCCCAATGCCATCGAGAAACTGACGCAGACCACACTGCGTAACATCATCGGTGAGCTGGAACTCGACGAGACGCTGACCTCGCGCGACACGATCAACACCAAGCTGCGCGCCGTGCTTGACGATGCCACCGACAAGTGGGGCGTGAAGGTGAACCGCGTCGAGCTGCAAGACATCGTGCCGCCGTCAACCGTGCTCAACGCCATGGAGAAACAGATGCAGGCCGAGCGTAACAAACGAGCACAGATTCTGACCTCCGAAGGAGAGAAAGCTGCTGAGATCTTGGCTTCCGAGGGTGAGAAGACGGCTATGATCAACCGCGCTGAGGCTGCCAAGCAGCAAGCCATCCTTCATGCCGAAGGTGAAGCTCAGGCACGCATACGGAAAGCTGAGGCTGAGGCCGTTGCTATCGAGAAGATTACAGAGGCTGTAGGCAAGTCTACTAATCCAGCCAACTACCTGCTTGCACAGAAGTACATTCAGATGATGGAAGAGCTCGCTAAGGGAGACAAAGCCAAGACCGTCTACCTGCCTTACGAGGCTACCAATGTCATGGGCTCTATCGGTGGCATCAAGGAGCTCTTCAAAAATGAATAATCGCATGAGAAAACACGTTGTGTCTTATTTAGTGGCCGTGCTGGCGTGCTTAACCTTCGCTGCCTGTTCGGAAAACTACTCGCGCGGCGAGAAAGTGGGCACCGTCATTGAGTTTGCCCAATCGGGACTGTTTTGGGATTCGTGGGACGGTCGGCTCAACCTGACGCAGACGGGGATGAACACAGCCGGTGAACCCTTCACCTTTTCACTTGACAACGATCGGGACGATCAGGACTCTCTCATCCAGCTGCTCTACCAAGCGCAGATAGAGGGGTGGAAGATAAAGGTGAAGTATCATAAGGTGATGGGGTGGAACTGGTTTGGCAATCGTGGACGTTCCGACTATTTCGTTGATGATGTGACAGTGCTCGACCGCCACTTTGCCAATCCGCTACTGGGTGGTAAAGCCCGTCAGGGGCATGTTGTCGATACCGTATATGTTGTCATCGACAAGTCGGAAATCCGTAAGAAACAGTAACGCAGCCGCTTTCATGAACCTTTCACAATCAACATGGCTGCCCCATATCGTGGCGATTCTGGTCGTCGTGATATGGGGCAGTACGTTTGTTTTTACGAAGCTGTTGCTAATCAACGGACTGACAGCGGCACACATTTTCACGCTTCGTTTCATCATTGCCTATCTGCTCTTGCTGGCATTCTCTCTCCCGGTATGACCATCGGTGGTTGTACCGCTGCTGTTATCCTACACTCTCCGACATCTCGTTTGCTTCGGCCAGCTGGCGGGCAATCATTGTTGTGATGAGCTGGAAATTTACATCCTCTATGATGCTGCGTTTCTTGATTCCCTCCAGCTTCTGAAGCATCTTCTGCAACGTAGGTATATCGAAGCTCATGAGATACTGGCTGTTCATGAGATAGTTGGAAACCATCTCAAGCGGTGGCTGTTCGGAGGCCCATGCCTGCTGGGCTTCACAATTCTCAGGTGTATCGGGCGTCAGAACGAATGTTTCAACGATAAGGCCATCGTCGTTGTAGAAAGCGAGGAAGTTCATTCCCTCTTGCCGGATGTAGCGCACGCGGCTGTTCCATGAGCAGTGGAAGGGTGGCTCCTCTGCCTGTCGACTCGGAATCAGCTTGTATTCGCCCGTCTTACCTTGAACTCTCTGGATGGTCACCTCACCCCAGTCGTTGTTCAACTCGTGCAGGCAGACCACGTCGCCGTTCATGCGCACTTCAGCCGAATATACGCTGTATCCGTCGAAGAATCGTTCTGTCTCCTTGATGCGTTGCCCCCATGTCAAGAGAGTCACGCACATCAATAGCATTAAAAAAATCGTTTTCTTCATAGGTCGTTTCCGTAGTTTTCGTTATCTTCGGCAAAGATACGGAATGTTAAGTGATTAACCAAAAAAATCTGCTTGGTTTTACGTTTTGTGGGAACAAGCTACTGGTATTTTCAAAAAACAATGGTTGAAATGCCGATATCGTGCTCCTTTTTGAATGGGTCTCGCTTTTTTTCTTTATCTTTGCAACATCAAAGGTGAATTGTTTTTTAAAGAAAAAAGATATGGAAATAACGATTGGTTCAATCATTATCGGAATCATTGCCGGTTTCCTGGCTGGAAAGTTCATGCGGGGTGAGGGCTACGGATGCGTGTGGAACTGCATTCTCGGTATTGTCGGCGGTTTCGTGGGCGGTAAGTTGTTCAGTTGGCTCGGCATTTCGTGGGGAGGCACTTTGGGCGCTGTCGGAACGGCCGTCATCGGCGCTGTCGTGGTTCTTTACATTGCTTCGGCGGTCAGGAAGAAGAAGTGAGATGCTGAATTATTCGTACAAAAAGTGCGATTTGGGCCTCTGAGAATGCCATCTTTCTGAAATAAAAATCCGACGGACGCGTACACGCGAATTTTGCGAATGTCCTAAATGCTTGAAAACGTGACGATTGAATATTCTTTACATTGCCGACGTTTTCAAAATGATTCATTTTACACTGCAAAACGGCCTTTTTTTCTCGCCAAAATGATTCATTCTGTCGGCCAGAAAGGGCCGTTTTGCGATGCAAAATGACCCATTTTGAAACAGGAGAAGATTTTTCTTTTGTTTTTGTTCGATTCTTTTACCAAAATAACGGCGTTCGTCTTCGTAGAATGAAAAAAAATCTGTGCACGATTTTTCGGAATGAAATATTTACAATTTCGTGCCGAATCATGTTTCGTCGGAGCACGAAAAAATCCCCAATCGGCATGGAAACCCGTGCCGGTTGGGGATTGTTGTCGTGACAGATGGACGATTAATGGTTGGCCATGCGGTAGACCTGTGCCATTTCTTCCGTGCCGAGCACCTCGAGCGAGCCGACGGTGATGGTCTTTCCGCGGCTGCATTTGTCCACGAGCACGTCGATTTCGTCGTCGCTGATGGTGCGTCCGAGCAGTTCGCTCAGGCAGGTCGGCATGTTGATGGCGCGGTAGAAGCGCTCCATGGCCTCGATGCCGCGCTCGGCGGTGCCCTCGGGATCGGTGAAGTCGTTGCTGACTCCCATCACGTTGACGGCGAACTGCACGAATCGGCTGACGTGCTTGGGCATGACCAGACGGGCCCACGACGGCCAGATGGCGGCCAGTCCAGCTCCGTGGGTGACGCCGTAGACGGCGCTGAGCTCGTGTTCCAGACGGTGTGTGGCGAAGTCCTTGCCCAGTCCGCACTCCATGAGGTTGTTGTGCGAGAGGCTTCCTGCCCACATGATCTGTGCGCGGTGGCGGTAGTCTTCGGGGTTCTTCAGCACCTCGAAGACGCTGTCCTTGACCGTGCGCATGAGTGCTTCGGCCAGGGCGTCGGTCAGGTTGACGTCCTGCTCGGACGTGAAGTAGCGCTCCATGGTGTGCATCATGATGTCGGTGGCGCCGGCTGCCGTTTGGTATTCAGGCAGGGTGAATGTTCGTTCGGGGTTCATGATGGCGAAGCGGCAGCGGCAGAGGTCGCTGTTGATGCCCCGTTTGTTCTGGTCCTCGTCGCGCGTGATGACGCAGCTGTCGCTCATCTCGCTGCCGGCAGCGGGTATGGTGAGCACGCAGCCGATGGGCATGGATGCCTGGGGCTTGGCCTTTCCGGCCCAGAAGTCCCACACGTCGCCGTCGTAGCACATGCCGTAGGCAATGGCTTTCGCGGAGTCGATGACGCTTCCTCCGCCCACGGCGAGGATGAAGTCGACGCCTTCCTTGCGGCAGAGGTCTATGCCTTCCTTCACCTTCGAGAGCAGGGGGTTGGGCACGACGCCTCCCAGCTCGACGTATTCGATGCCCCCCTCGCTGAGCAGACGGAACATCTTGTCGAGCAGCCCCGACCGCCGGGCACTGCCTCCACCGTAGTGTACCAATACTTTCGAGCCGCCCCAGCGCTTCACCAAGGCAGCTACCTGTTCCTCACTCTGTCGTCCGAAGACCACCTGCGTAGGGCTGTAGAAATTGAAATCCTTCATGATTATTTTAGTTCATAGTTTATAGTTCATTGTTTATAGCTGATGATCATTCATTGAGAATGCGCACGATGCGCTCGGCGGTGCGGCCGTCCCAGCGGTCGGGCAGCGCGGCTTTCTTCCAGTTGCCGTCCACCATGTCGGCCAGCGCGGCAGCCAGTTTCTCGGCATCTTCGCCTACGAGGACGTTCGTTCCCGTCTTCACGGTCTCAATGTGCTCGGTGTAGCTGTTCAGGGTGATGCATGGTACGCCGTTGAACGTGGCTTCCTCGGCCACGTTGCCGCTGTCGGTGACGATGCCTTTGGCGTGGGCCGTGAGCCATCCGAACTCCAGATAGGGCAGGGGGGCGGCCATGTGGATGTTGGAACCGTCGGGCAGGAGGCTTGCCACGATGTCGCGCGCCTTCCCACGGAGCACGGCCACGACGGGCGTGCTGCGCATGTCGGTGGAAGTCATCGCACTGATCATTCGCTGCAGGTTGTCCTTGTCTTGTAGAAGGGCCTTGCGGTTGAGCGTGAACACGATGTACTGGCCTTCGTTCAGTTGCAGTTCGTCCATGATGGACGGCCGTTGCCAGCGGTCGTGGTTGAAGCGCAGGTTGTCGATGAGTATGTTTCCCACCATGTAGACGCGGCTTTGCTCGGCACCCTCGCGGTTGGTGATGCTGTTGGCCGACATGCCTGCGGTGAAGAGCAGGTCGGACAGTCCGTCGATGACGAGGCGGTTCACCTCTTTCGGCATGGAGATGTCGAACGAGCGCGTGCCTGCCACGAGGTGAGCCAGACGTATGCCCTGCTTCTTGGTGACGATGGCGGCGGCCATGGTTGAGGCGAGGTCGTCGACGACGACCACCACGTCGGTGGGATTCTGGGTGAGATAATGCTCAAACTCGCCCATCACGCGACCCGTGATCTCGTTCAGACTGACGCTGTCAACGCCGAGATACACGTCGGGACGTGCTATCTGGAGGTCGTCGAAGAGCGTTCCCTCCAGCGTCGGATCGTCGGCCCGTCCGGCGTAAACCAGTTTATAATCAGTGCCCTCGGTCTTCCTGATGGCTCTGATGAGTGGAGCCACCTTGATGAAGTTAGGTCGTGCTCCGGCAACAATGCAGATGTTCATGCTTGAATTTTTGTTGCAAATATACGAGAAAAAACCGAAACGTGCTCGTCTTTTTGCAAGAAAATCGTTCTCAGAAAAGAAAAATCCGCCTCTTTGTCAGAAGCGGAAACGGGCCACGAGGGGCAGATGGTCGCTGTAGCCGTTGTTGTAGCGCAGGCCGTTGTAGTTGCGGTGGGGCATGACGCCGCCGTACTTCTTGTCGTCTTCCAGCAGGAAGGGCGCGTCCCAGACGACGCACGAGAGGCTCTTCGGCGCAAGCGGCTGGCTGACGAAGATGTGGTCGATGCTGTGCCAGCTGCCCTGGTACTTGTAGGTGCCGCGGGCGCCGTGCGCACCGGTGGCGGTCTTTGAAATGTTGTGGAGACGGTGGCGTTCGAGCTGCTGCGGCGCGGCGTTGTCGTGATAGTCGTTGAAGTCGCCAGCCACGATGATGCGTGCCTCGGGCGACAGTGACCGCAGGGAGTCGATGGCCGTGCAGAGACGGTCGGCCACCTGCAGTCGGTGAGGCCGCGTGGCGTGCTCGCCTCCGTATCGGCTGGGCGCGTGGACCACGAAGACGTGGAGCGTGTCGCCGTCGGCTGTCTGTCCTGCCGCGTAGAGAATGTCGCGCGTGGGGCGCATGTCTTCGAGCGGTTCCACGCGGATGGCGTGGTGGCTGATGAGGCGGAACGAGAACGGACTGTAGAGCAGTGCCACGTCGATGCCGCGCAGGTCGGGGCTCTGGGTGACGATATACTCGTAGCCAGCCTGCCGAAGCATGGACCGTCGGCACAGGTCGCGGCACACGCTGTCGTTCTCCACCTCGCAGAGCACCACCATATCGGGCAGCGACCAGCCATCAGCCGACTCACCGCAGGCGATAATCTCCTGTCCGATGTGGTTCAGCTTGTCCCAATATCGGTGAGTGTTCCAGTGTCGCTCGCTGTCGGCGAGGAACTCCTGGTCCTGCTTCAGCGAGTCGTGGCGGCAGTCGAAGAGGTTCTCGCAGTTCAGTTCCACGAGCGTGAAGATGCCGCACAGCAGTTGTATGACGGAGAGCCACATTGGTTACGGCTTATGAAATGTCGCGGCGCACGTTGTTCCTGATCTTCGTCAGGTAGGCTTTCATGCCGTCGGCATCCTTGTCGTCGATGATTTCGAGCAGTTCCTTCAGCTCGGTGCGTATCTGTGCCACCTGGTCGTGGGTGTAGGGATTGAAGAGAATCTCCTGCAACAGGTAGTCGTCCTCGTTGAGCACACCCTTGGCGATGCGCATGTGGCGCTTGAAGGTGGTGCCGGGTGCGTCCTGATGCTTCATGACGGCAGCGAAGACGAAGGTGGAGACGAAGGGTATGGAGAGCGAGTAGGCCACCGTCTTGTCGTGCTCCTCGAATGAATATTCGTAGATGTTGAGGCCCAGCTTCTGGTAAAGGTCCTTGAAGAAGATGCGTCCCATGTAGTCGCCCTCGTTGATGATGATGGCGTTCTCCTCGTGGAGCTGGTTCAGGTTGGCGAACGTGGGTCCGAACATGGGGTGCGACGAGACGTAGCGCATGCCCGACTGTTCGTAGAACTCCTTCAGATTGGTCTTCACCGAGGCAATGTCGCTGATGATGCACGTCGGCGGGAGGTGCGGGATGAGCTCCTGGAAAACAGGAATCGTGTATTTCAGCGTGACGGCATTGATGACCAGCTCGGGCTCGAAAGCCTCAATCTCTTCGAACTTGGTGAAGCGTTGGCAGTTGTAGGTGAACCGCATGCGTCGGGGATCGCGTTCAAAGACGGCAACCTCATGCATCCCCGAGCAAGACTCGCCTACCCGTAGCCCTTCGAAACTCAGCAGGTCGATGAAGAAGCTCCCCATCTTTCCTGCTCCCATGACTAATATTCTCATACCTTTTCCTTATTTGTTGATGATTTCCATCTGCTGACGAACCGATTCTTCGTGGACCGATTCGAAGATGTGCTTGATGAAGTCGCTGTCCATTCCGCAGAGCGTACCCTGTGCACCGCGCTTGTCGAGAATCTCGTTGTAGCGCGTGGGCTGCAGCACGGTCATGTTGTGCTCCTTCTTGTACATGCCGATTTCGCGGCATACGCGCATGCGCTTGGCCAGCAGGTTCATCAGTTCGTTGTCGAGTTCGTCGATCTGGCTGCGCAGCTGTGTGATGCCTTCGGTCGACATCTTCTCGTCACGGATGATGAGCAGCGAGAGGATGTAGTCCAGAACGTCGGGTGTCACCTGCTGCTTGGCGTCGCTCCAGGCTTTGTCGGGGTCGCAGTGGCTCTCCACGATGAGTCCGTCGAAGCCGAGGTCCATGGCTTGCTGGCAGAGCGGCGCGATGAGTTCGCGCCGACCTCCGATGTGGCTGGGGTCGCAGATGATGGGCAGTTCGGGAATGCGGCGGCGCAGTTCGATGGGTATCTGCCACATGGGCAGGTTGCGGTAGATCTTCTTGTCGTAGCTGGAGAAGCCGCGGTGGATGGCTCCGAGCATCTTGATGCCGGCCTGGTTGATGCGTTCCAGGGCTCCGATCCACAGTTCGAGGTCGGGATTGACGGGATTTTTCACGAAGACGGGCACGTCGACGCCCTTCAGCGCGTCGGCCAGTGCCTGCATGGCGAAGGGGTTGGCCGAGGTGCGTGCGCCGATCCATAGGATGTCGATGCCGTATTTCAGGCACAGCTCCACGTGCTCGGGTGTTGCCACTTCGGTTGTGACGAGCATGCCCGTCTCTTCTTTCACCTGCTTGAGCCATTTCAGCGCCGGTTCGCCGTGCCCCTCGAAGCCTCCGGGCTTCGTGCGCGGCTTCCATGCACCGGCACGGAAGTTGTGACAGCCCTTCTGTGCGAGCTGTCGGGCTGTTGTCATCACTTGCTCTTCGGTCTCGGCCGAGCAGGGGCCTGCGATGACGAAGGGACGTTCTTGGTCACTGGGTAAGCGGAGTTTTTCTAATTCGAGTTCCATATTTTTGTTTTTTTTCGTTATTTCGGTATTTTCGGTATTTCGGTATTCCGTTGTTCCGTTATTCCGGTATTCCGTAATTCCGTTATTTCGTAATTTCGGTATTTCGTAATGCCGTTATTCCGTTATTTTTTGGGGAAATCCAGCTGCTTGATTCTCTGCAGGGCCTCGCTGATCTTCTCGTCCTTGGCGCAGAGCGAGATGCGGATGTAGCGCTCGCCGTTGCTGCCGAAGATGAAGCCGGGCGTGATGAAGACGCGAGCCTCGTGGAGCACACGCTCAGTGAGCTCTTCGGCATTGGCATAGCGGGCGGGAATCTTGCCCCAGAGGAACATGCCCACCTGAGAGGGATCGAAGTCGCACTGCAGCGTGCGCATGATTTCCTCGGCCAGGTTGCGGCGTCGGCGGTAGGTAGTTATATTGGCTTCGCGGTGCCACTGCTCGCTGTTGCTGTAGGCTTCGGCCGCTGCCAGCTGTATGCCGCGGAAAGTTCCGCTGTCGATGTTGCTCTTGATTTTCAGGATCCACTGGATGAACTGGGCGTTCGAGGCGCACAGGCCCACACGCCACCCCGGCATGTTGTGGCTCTTCGACATCGAGTTGAACTCAATGCAGCAGTCCTTGGCGCCGGGCACCTGCAGGAGCGACAGCGGATGGTCGTTCAGGATGAAGGAGTAGGGGTTGTCGTTCACCACGACGATGCCATGGTCTTGTGCGAACCGCACCAGACGCTCGTAGGTTTCCATGCGTGCTGCGCCGCCGGTGGGCATGTTGGGATAGTTGGTCCACATCAGCTTGACGCGGCTCAGGTCCATCTTCTCCAACGAGTCGAAGTCGGGTTGCCAGCCGTTGTTCTCCATCAGGTCGTAGTTCACGACCTCGGCACCGAGAATCTTGCTGAGCGAAGTGTAGGTGGGATAGCCTGGATTGGGCACGAGTACCTGCTCGCCGGGGTTGACGAAGGCCAGCGTGGTGTGCAGGATGCCCTCCTTGCTGCCGATGAGCGGCTGTATCTCGGTCTGAGGGTTCAGCTCCACGCCGTACCAGCGCAGGTAGAAGTCGGCCATGGCTTGGCGCAGTTCGGGCGTTCCCATCGTGGGCTGATAGCCGTGGGCATTCGGGTCGTTCGCCACGCTGCACAGCTTTTCGATGGTCTGTGGCGACGGTGGCATGTCGGGACTGCCGATGGCCAGACTGATGATGTCGCGGCCTTGTGCATTGAGTTGGGCCACTTCCTTCAGCTTCCGGCTGAAATAGTATTCCGAGACTTGTTGTAGTCTTGCGGCGGGCGTAATGTCTTTTTTCATTGCTTGAACGGTTGTGTGAATGTGATTGTGGTGACCAATAGGTTCGCTGGCGAATCAGCCGAGGGTGGGCGTGATGCTGTTGACGGGAGCCGAGGGCGCCTCGCTGTATTCGCCCAGCACCTTCAGTTCGCGCGTGAGTGGTATGATGGCGTCGATGCTCTGTCGGTAGCGCGTCAGCGAGTCGTAGGTGACGTCCACGTAGAACATGTATTCCCATTCGCGTCCGATGATGGGAAGCGACTGAATCTTCGTTAGGTTGATCTTGTAGAACGACAAGATGCTGAGCACCTGCGACAGTTTACCCTCCTCGTGGGGCAGCGAGAAGACCAGGCTGGCCTTGTTCGCCTTTTCTAACGGGCGCAGGAAGTCGGCTTTCATCGGATTGCAGACCACCAGGAAGCGCGTGAAGTTGTGCTTGTTGTCCTCGATATGGTCCTCCAGGATGCGCATGCCGTAGAGCCGCGCGGCGTCGCTGCTGCAGATGGCGGCCCATCCGTGACACTGGTTCTCGCTGATGTGCTTGGCCGAGCCAGCCGTGTCGTCGGCCTCCACGAGCTTCAGCGTGGGGTGGTTGCTGAGGAAATGTCGGCACTGCATCAGTGCGACGGGGTGGGAGTGGACCTCCTCGACGGTGGTCCAGTCGTCGTCGGGCAGACAGCAGATGCAGTGCGAGATGTGCAGTTTATGCTCGCCGACGACTGTTGTGCCTGAGTCGCGCAGCAGTTCGTAGTTGTGGAGCAGCGAACCGGCAATGGTGTTCTCGATGGCCAGCATGCCGATGGCAGTAGGGTCGCGCCGGATGCTGTCGAACACCTGCTCGAACGTGGCGCAACAGATGAGCTGCATCTGTTCGTTCTCGAAATACTGGTGGGCTGCCATGTCGTGGAACGATCCCACCAATCCTTGTATGGCTATTCTCTTCATCTATATCGGATTTCTTAATTCCTAACTCTTAATTCTTAACTCTTAACTAAAAAAAGTCCCACCTCATGTTGTGAAGCGGGACTTTGTCGTTATTGAGCTGTAACCTTTTGCAACTTGAAAATCATACGCAACTTCCCGCTTCACAGTTCTCTGCAAAGTAAAAGTAATAGCCGTAAAAGTAAGCGTAAGACTTCATTTTGATGTCATTTTGATGTTTTCGGGTGCAAATTTATATCAAATCTTTGAAACCGACAAACATTTTTCCATCTTTTTGTAATTATAATGGTAAAAAAGTGGAAATGAAATGATAACGACGGTGTCAAACTGGGATACTCTAACGACATCCTCCGTCCTAAGTTCGCCATCATGAACCCATGTCGCACCTTCACCCTGCCTCCCTACCAGACGGCCGCTGGCGTGACCGACATGATGATACACATCTTCGAGCGTTATTTCACGAAGGATGACGATATGGACCTGACGACCGATCTTGCCGAAGCAACGATCCGCAGGATCAAGACGGCCGTCTTCGACGTCTTAAAGAATCCCAACGACTATCGCCAGCGCGCACAGATCATGTGGGGCGGAAGCGTGGCACACTGGGGATTGCTGGGCAAGGGCGTCGAAGAAGACTGGGCAACCCACCAGTTGGAGCACGAGCTGAGCGGAATGTTCGACGTCACTCATGGCGCCGGACTGGCTGCCATCTGGCCGAGTTGGGCCCGCTACGTGATGCACGAGAACCTGAGTCGTTTTGTCCGCTTCGCTGTCAATGTGATGGATGTGCCCAACGACTTCACCGATTCGGAGGCTACGGCCCTGAAAGGCATCGAGGCTATGGAGTGTTTCTACCACGCCATCGGCATGCCGATTAACATCAAAGAGCTCATAGGCCGCGACATCACCGACGACGAGATACGTGAGATGACCCGCAAGTGCAGCCACGACTATACGGCTACCTGTGGCGGACTGAAGGTGCTGAAGGCAGCAGACATGGAGAACATTTACAAGATGGCAAGAGGCTGACACTGCTTCAGCCGCGCACCATCGCCAGGCGGCTGGAACAGGTGGAGAAAGTTCCGCAATCATACAGAACAACGGCCTGGTTCACAAATTCGTGGACCAGGCCGTTGTTTTGCATTTCATGTTTTTTCATTATAATCTTATCTTTTGCGAAAAAAACAGCAAAAGATAATGGCTTTGAAATTTTATTCGTACTTTTACGGGCAAGAGTGGAGAGTTAGAAAAAACCCATCCTAAGATTATAGAATTACCGGAAAAGTGGTAATATACAAGTAGAAGGACATCAAGCGAATGGAAACAACGACAGGCAAAACACCAAAAGCCAGAGAAGACGAGACGCTGCTCATCAGCCGCATCCTCGACGGACAGACTGCGCTGTTCCGCCAGCTGGCCAACCGATATGCCGGACAGGTGTTGCGGATGGTGGCCCGCCTGATTCCTTCGCCCGAAGAAGCCGAGGAGGCAACGCAGGACACACTGGTGGAGGCTTTCCAGAGTTTGGGCCGCTACGATGCCCAGCGGGCCAGTTTCCAGACATGGCTCATGCGCATAGCCTACCACACGGCTCTGAAGCATTACCGACAGCAATACAGGACGCTGCACATGGTGGAAGTGGACCAACAAAGGCTCGACGCCTTCCCCGACGATGAGACCGATGCCCTGCTTGACGACACCGACCGCGTGGAGTTCTTGGAAAGAGCCATCGAAACGCTGAAGCCCGACGACCAGATGCTCCTCAACCTCTACTACTTTGACAACCGCCCGATGCGCGAAATAGCCATCATCACGGAGCACGAAGAGAGCTATCTCCACTCGCGGTTGCAATGGATACGCAAAAGACTGGCCATCACCATCAAAACACTTGAAAGCGATGAAGAACAAGGAAGGAAATAAAGACAGGGGACTGCGCCAAGCCTTGCAGCGCAGGAACGAGGCCGCCGAGCGGATGATGCTTTCGGAGGACTTCACCGACAGACTGATGGAGAGATTGGAGGAGGCGCCCCCCTCCCTTCCTCCCCGAGGGGAGGAGAATGCAAAAGCCTCCCCTCGGGGAGGTTGGTGGGGGCTTGCCGCCGCTTGTCTGCTCATCATCATTGGTGTTGGCATGGCACTGCTGCCTAAAGATGAACCGGCAAAAACTCAGTCGGTGGTAGTGAAAAAGACGGAACAACCCCTTCCGAGGGGGGATAGTAAAAAAGCCTCCCCTATCGGGGGAGGTTGGAGGGGGCTTCCTATAGCTAAAAGCAAGGCCATCAGCCAACGTCCTGCACGAACAACCCCAACTCCCCAAACGCCCCCCCACGTTCAGCATGTTGCGGTATCACCGCAACCAACCACCCAAGCAACCGACAGCCTGGACTACTATATCGACAAGATAGAACGCGAACTGGCCCAAGTGGACGAAAGCCTCTACATAGAGCGGATGAACAAGGTGATACGTGCTGACGAGCGACTGCAGCGCATGGTCAACAGCTATATCCTGCACACCCTCGACAAGGAAGGCCGCCCACAAACGGCAGAGAACATGTATAACGAAAAATCAGAGCAAGATGAAGAATAGACTTTTCATAACCATAGCAGCCCTATTGGGTTTTGGCTGTTGGGTGTTGGGTGATGGTGGTTGGTGCCATGCTCAGACTACTCACTCCAACAACATACGGGAAAAACTCAGTGCCTTTGTAGAATCGAATGAGTACGGTGTGCACCGGCTCAGTTTCTCAAAAGACGGGTTCAATGTCTATCAGTTTGCCCAGCAATTTGCCATCGATGATGAATTGGGAGGCAAGTACTACGGCCCGTTGTTCACGCCCCGGATGCTGGAACTGGAGAAAGCCATCAGGGCTGAGGCCGTGAATGCCAAATCCATCTATATCCATGATGCCAGCGATGGAGATTCGCCCTTGCCAGGCGTTAAGTTCCAGTTTATGATGGATGCCCAACATCCGATGGTGCAATCCGTGACATTCGACCTCAACAAGAATATCCGTCTGATTTCCTTTGAAGAGCCCGACGGCAGCATCTATGCCCTGCTGCTGATGTGGGACCAGACCGTTGACCAAGACAAGAAAGTCGGTGATACGTTCCTAATGGACGGCATGATTTACGAAATCAGCGGCAGGAAAATGGACGACAGACCATTTATTACCAGAAGCCCCCTCCAACTTCCCCGAGGGGGGAGGGAAATAATCCCCCCTACTGCCCAGGACATGGGGAGCGTCGAAGCGTTCATGGCTAAGGTGAAACGCACATGCGAGATATTCCAGCGCGAGACACCGCAGGGACAGATGGCGGCCGGAGTGGTGCTCAATAAGACGTGCAACGCATTCAGCGGAAAACTGACAAAAGAACAGTATTTCGACCTACTGAGCAATATCCAGCCGTTAGTTGATAGCACAAAAAATGAAAACCTGAAGGGCATCCTGGGCTACTCCTGCTACATGATTTACAAGAAGAGTGAATTATACAAGGGTGACAGGGACACAGATGTCACACGTGCGCCGACAGTTGCTTCAGAAATCACCACTTCGCAGGTGTCGAAAACCATCATCTACAATAGTATGCTGATGAACGAATCGGCGGAGAAAGAGATGGTGGAGTGCCAGATATCCGGTACGGCACCATTGAGTGGAAAGAATATTTCCGTAAGACGTAATGTGACTTTGGAGCCAATGGGAACGTGTCAGGTCGTCGATGGCAAGTTCTCTCTCACCTGCAAGTTGCCTAAGAACGAGATCTGTCGGGTGTATCTTGACAACAGTGATGCTGTTTTCTTCTATACAGACGGAAAGCCTATCATTGCGGACATGGAGCACCAGACAGTAAAGGGCAGCAAGGCCAGCCAAAAGGTGAACGACTTCCTACAGACAGTAGAACGTGAGCGACTGGCCGAACTTCACGAGACCGATAGCCAGAAAAAAGCGGAAATCAACCGCCAGCGCGGCGAACGGCTTCTCAAGGCAGTCCGCGAAAACCGCGACAACATCCTCTCCGCGTATGCACTCAGTCAGGTCTATACCGAAATGAGTTACAAGGAACTGAAGCCTTACCTCAGCGACGACTATGCTTTCTCGCATCACATCCTGCTGGCACCGATGCGCGAATACGTGGAAGGACTGGAGAAGCGCCGTCCCGGCACTCCCTACACCGACCTCCAACTGGTGGACACGAAGGGCCGCCCTCATCTGCTGAGCGAATACGTCGGCAAGGGATATGTCGTGCTGCATTTCTGGCATGGTCTTGGCGGTGATGGTTCTGAAATCCATCCGTCCATGAAGACACTTTACGATACTTACCATTTTTCGCATTCGCTCAACAACACGTCCCGCGGTGTGGAGTTCGTCACCTTGGCTTTCAGTTTCGGTGTGCAGAGATGGCGGGAGGAAGTAAAGCAGCGCCAGCTGCCATGGCCGCAGCTGATGCCCGATCCAGACACCAACCCGCGCGACGCACTTACCGCCTACGGCATCCGTTCCTATCCGGAACTGATAGTCATCGATGCAAAAGGCACTATCGTGGCCTGTCCCCGTAACGTTGAAGAACTCAGTTCCGTATTAAAGAAACTGCATAATTCGCAACAACATTAATTATAACGTGAGTTCGACGTAAGCCTTACGCAATAAGTCTACTTTTATCGATGATTTCTATATTCATTTCGGGCTTCTTTGGTAGCAGGTTGTAGGCAATAAGTCCAGCGA
>JAFPME010000029.1 GCA_017402445.1 Prevotella sp.
CAACAGCCGCAACAAGTACACAAAAGGGACGGTTCTTTTTGTGTACTTTTTTTGGTGGTTTGTGTTTTTTTCCTTATATTTGCACCATAATTTGAAAAGTTATGCCAAGAAAAGCAAGAGAAAAGAGTGGTACGGGCATCTACCACGTTATGCTCAGGGGTATCAACCATCAAGATATCTTTGAGGAGCGGTCTGACTATTGGAAGTTCCTGAAGCTGCTGCGGCTTCAGACTCACCCGGAAGACAAGCTGGGGCGACCGCTACAGCCTCATTGCATCGTCTATGCCTATTGCCTGATGACGAACCATGTCCATCTGCTGCTTCGCGAACTCGATGAGGGGCTGATGCCACCCATCAAGAGCATTTCCATTGCCTATGCGCAGTATTTCAATCTGAAATATGAGCGCTCTGGCCATCTTTTCCAAGACCGTTTCAAGAGCGAGCCGGTAAACGATATGGGCTATTTCATCACTCTGCTGAGGTATATCCATCAGAATCCGATAGCTGCCGGCATTGCTGCTTCAGTAAGCGGTTATACCTGGAGCAGCTGGTGTGAATATGACGACGCTAAGCCTTGCGCGTTACCTGTCTGTACTACTCAACACGTATATGGAAGGATATCAAGGGAAGACCTGACGTCACTGGTCAACGAGCCTCTCCCCAAGACGCTCAACATCCTCGACTTCGGTAACGAGACCGCCGTAAGAGTTACCGATGAAAAGGTGCGTGAATATCTTCACACTGTCTGCGGCAACGACAATCTTACTGAGATTCAGCATTACGCGAAAGACCAGCGCGACAACATTATCCGCATGGCGAAAAATTATGGAGCCAGCATCCGTCAAATCAGCAGAATAACTGGTGTCAGCGAGGGCATAATCAGGAAAATATGACAAAGTACACAGAAGGGACGGTTCCTTTTGTGTACTTTGTGGATAACCTGCGAGTTATCCACAATTTTCATATTATTAACCTTTCGGACGCGGTGGGGTTGCGGGATATTTTATACCTTTGTAGCCCCAACAGGATGGGATAACGGAAACCAATAACAATCATTTGTATTAAGACACGATGGACTGCAAAATTATACTGACTGGAGTCGCCGAGAGGCTCTCCGGTTTGAGGGAAGAACGGCTCTCGGCTGGTACAAGATACCGGCTGATGGGAGTGGTGGCTGACATTGCTGAGGTGACGGAGGCCCTGTCGGAACAGGTGCTGGAGCGCGTGAGGCAGGAGGCTGCGCTGGATGTCGATGTGGACGTTGATTTCGACGTGCTGGCCGAAGAGGTGTTGTCGTGGGAACTGGTGGTGCCGGGCGGCGGGCTGGAGGAACTGACGCAGCAGGTGAACGACGCGCTGGGCGGGCTGAACGACGTGCTGACGCAGATTAGCATTCAGCTGGAGCGTCGGCATAAGGACGAGGCCTACGCGCGTTTGTATGACCAGGAAAAGCGTCGCTACCTGAACTCTGGAACGTCCCGCCGGGTTCGCCAGACTTTCGACGAGTGGCTGTACGACGTGTGCAACGGGTCGCCCAGCATGGATGACATCAACGACTACGTGACGGAGAAGCTGGTGCACATGTTTGAGAAGGGGGTGTTCAACACCAAGGTGGAGCATATACGGCGTGCCACGCGCTATCCTGCTGAGTTTGACTTCAGCCTGCTGGACGATGACCATAAGCTGAAGAAGTCGATTCACAAGCACTATTCCGAGTTGCGCAAGTTGGTGGACTATAGCGACGGATGCCTGGTGGTCAATCCTGTGAAGGTGGGTCGCCATTTCTATACGAACCGGAAGGAGGAGAATGCCAAGGCTCACCGCAATGCCTTTCTGAAGTACATGTACAAGATTGACTTGGCGCAGCAGTGGCGCCAGAAGTTGCAGGCCGCCGGGACGGAAAGCGAATACAGCAGTCTGCTGCCTGATGTGTTGGCTACCGGTATGGCGATGAAGTATTGGCAAAGGTTGCAGAAGGCTGGCTTCGTCGACGAGCATTACCAGCTGTCGGCTACCACGACGCGGAAGCAGGCCATGTATATTGCCGATGTGTTTTCAGACAAGTTGCAGATGCGCTCGAAGTGGAAGCCGTTTCAGGAACTGTGGCACATCAACAACCTGGCACAGGAGAAGTGGGAAATGCAGGATACGGGCAAGTCGCCCGCACGTTCGGAAGATATAGAAAAGATTTTTGCAGATTAGCGCAACTCGCTGACTATCAGTATAGCTTGCCCCCTATATAGCCCCTATTATAGGCCCTATATAGGGGCTTTTTGTTTTTGTTTGTTTGTACCTTTGCATCGTCGAAATTGATTGACGGCGCTCTTTGCGTTGCCGCGAGAAATCGGCTTGAGCGGTCTTTGACTTACTGCAACAACGATCCAAAGTACACAAAAGGGACGGTTCTTTTTGTGTACTTAGTAATAATCAAACAAACGATGGAAACAAAAATCTTACGTGTGGTACGCCAGGGCGAGGCCTTCAGCGTACAGTCAAGCAAGAGCGAGTCGGGCAGCATTCAGAAGTGCAACATTGTGCTTCGTGAGCTGGGCGGCTCTCGGTTCGAAAACGAGTATGTGTGCGCCATGCTGGGCAATCTGGCGGCGTGCAGGTTCTACGAAGGCGATGTGGTTGTGGCCACGCTTCGTTTCTCTACGCACGAGTATCAGGGGCAGACGTTCCAAGAGGTTCTGGCAACTGATGTCGTGAAAGTAAATAAATAATGTATTAACACTGAGTTGGAGCCGAGGAGGATATTCTCGAGTAAATGGCCAAGGAATCCGAAACTTCTTCTCGCTTTAAATCTCAGTTTATTATGACCAATGAAATTCTAACTTTTACAAGTGACGTTTTCGGCGAGATTCGTACTTGCCAAGTCAACAACCAAATCATGTTCGTGGGCAAGGATGTGGCTACTGCACTGGGCTACAGCAACACCCGCGATGCGCTGAGCAAACATGTGGATGCCGAGGATAAGGGCACCGTCGCAATTCGCGACACTGCCTACGAAACTCGTGTGACACTCATCAACGAGTCGGGACTGTACTCGCTGATTCTCTCTTCCAAGCTGCCGCAGGCCAAGGCCTTCAAGCGTTGGGTGACGGCCGAGGTGCTGCCACAGATTCGTAAGACGGGCGGCTATATCCCCACCCGCGATGCAAGCGGACGTGAACTCTCGAGCGAGGAGATTATTGACCGGGCCGATGCCATCGTAGGGCGCACCCTGCGCATGCTGAACGAGGATGCTGAGGACACGCTGACGGCGACGCAGGTGGCGAAGACGTTCAACATGACGGTATGGGACTTCAACGCCGTGGTGCGCGACATGGGCATACAATACCGTCGCCACGGCCACTGGAACATCAGCGACGACCTGAAAGACCGCGACCTGGTAAGGCTGCGTACTTACGTGAGCTACTCGCTGAAGGGTCAGAAGAAGGTGAAGGTCTACATGACGTGGACGCTGAGTGGACTGCGATTTCTGAATTCCAAACTTGGATACCCGAACTTTTAGTTCATAGTTTATAATTCATAGTTAATAGTTATGAGTGTACATTATATTTATAAGGGGAACGGTGGCGCAAAGATGATGCGCCCCGTTTCGTCGAGAGAGGAGTATCTGAAGTTGAGGAACGGTGGTCTCCAGGTGCAGAACGTGGCTCGCATTCGTCAGGGTGACGAGGGACTGAAATCGAGTCTGGTGCAGATGAACTACTCGTGCCTGCCGAACGAGGACGGGAGCCTGAAGGGCTCGAAGCGGATGAGCACGACGGTGGGCATGGACGTCGACCATCTGTCGAAGGACGAGATGCCTGTGGTTCGTGAGCGGATACTCAGTAGGAAGGACGAGCTGGGGCTGCTGATGCTGGAGGAGAGTGCCCGTGGCGCGGGGTATCACCTGGTGTTCCGTCGCCGTCCGGAGCTCGGTCAGGAGGAGAACCTGAAGTGGGCCAGCGACCTGTTGGAGGTGGCGTACGACAAGGGTGCGAAGGACATCACCCGCGTGTTCTTTACCACTACTGAGAACGAACTGATTTATCTGGACGATGCGGTTTTTGAGGCTGTTGCAGCGTTGCAGTGTTGCAGTTCAAGTACACAAAAAGAACCGTCCCTTTTGTGTACTTACGACGCGGAGGCAAGGTACAACGGGGTGCTGTTCAGGGACATCATCGCGAAGTATTGGGAGCTGTTCAACGGCGGCAAGGAGCCGGTTGAGGGTGACCGCAACGTGCTGACGTTCGAACTGGCGGTGACTCTGCGTAGCATCTGCGGCTATTCGCTGGAAAAACTGATGCAGGTTGTCCCCAACTACTGGGCAAAAAGTACACAAAAAGAACCGTCCCTTTTGTGTACTGAGGAGTGGCGGGGGACGCTGGAGAATGCGCTGAAGGAGCCGCGCAAGGGCATGCCCTACAGGTTGAGGCAGGTGCTGCAGGCGCTGAGGTCGCAGCAGGCGGTGAAGGCTTGTGGGGGTACGCTGACTACGCCTCCGCCGATGCCCAAGAAGCTGCCTCCGCTGCTGAAGCTGCTGACGAAGAACGTTCCCTGGTTCTACAAGCCGGCTGTGGCCAACGCGGTGTTCCCGGCATTAGGTGCTCACCTGCATGGCGTGAAGTTCCGCTACTGGGACAATGTGGAGCACGAGGCGACGTTTATGAATGTGCTGATTGGTCGTCAGTCGATAGGTAAGGGAACCATCAAGAAGCCCATTGAGTACATCATGGAGGACATCAAGCAGCGCGACCAGCCCAACCGCCAGCGTGAGGCCGAATGGAAGCAGAAGAACCCCGGCGCGAAGCAGAAGAAAGACCCCCGGCCGACGGACATCTGCATCCAGATGCTGATTGACAATCTCACGGACGCCGTGTTTAACCAGCGCATCGTGGATGCCAACAACAACGG
>JAFPME010000030.1 GCA_017402445.1 Prevotella sp.
CCCAACGCAGTGTTCTCCATGCTTTCTGAAGTGATTTCTGCTGCCGATGCCGGTTTCCAGAACATCTGGAGCCTGCAGAGCTGTATCGATACGCTCTATGAGTTCGGTTCTGAGGAGCAGCGCCAGAAGTATATCCCCCGCGTTTGTGCTGGCGAAGGCATGTCAATGGACCTCACCGAGCCCGATGCCGGTTCCGACCTGCAGCGCGTGATGCTGAAGGCTACCTTCGACGAGAAGGAGAACTGCTGGCGTCTGAACGGTGTGAAGCGTTTCATCACCAACGGCGACTCCGACATCCACCTCGTGCTGGCCCGCTCCGAAGAGGGTACGAAGGATGGCCGCGGTCTGTCGATGTTCATCTACGACAAGCGTCAGGGCGGTGTCAACGTGCGTCACATTGAGCACAAGCTCGGCATCCACGGATCGCCCACCTGCGAGCTGACCTACAAGAACGCGAAGGCTGAGCTCTGCGGAAGTACACGTCTGGGCCTCATCAAGTATGTGATGGCACTGATGAACGGTGCCCGTTTGGGTATCGCTGCTCAGTCGGTCGGTCTGTCGCAGGAGGCTTACAACGAGGGACTGGCTTACGCCAAGGAGCGCGCACAGTTCGGCGAGAAGATTATCAACTTCCCCGCCGTGTACGACATGCTCAGCCGCATGAAGGCCAAGCTCGATGCAGGTCGTTCATTGCTCTACGAGACAGCTGCCTACGTGGACATCTATAAGTGCCTCGAGGACATCGAGCGCGACCGCAAGCTCACACCCGAAGAGAAGCAGGAGATGAAGAAGTATCAGCGTCTGGCCGATGCCTTCACACCGCTGGCCAAGGGAATGAACTCTGAGTATGCCAACCAGAATGCCTACGACGCCATCTCCATCCACGGCGGTTCGGGCTTCATCATGGAGTACAAGAGCCAACGCCTCTATCGCGACGCCCGCATCTTCTCCATCTACGAGGGAACAACCCAGCTGCAGGTGGTGGCCGCCATCCGCTATATCAGCAACGGCACCATGCTCAACAACATCAAGGATATGCTCGCTGCCCTGCCCGCAGAAGCCAATGCAGCGCTGAAAGCCCGCGTGGAGAAGCTCATCCCCGTCTATGAGGACGCGCTCAACTATGCTAAGGGTCTCGGCAATCAGGATGCCTTCGACTTCCTGGCCCGCCGTCTCTACGATATGACCTGCGAACTCGTCATGTCGTTGCTCATCATCCGCGACGCTGCCAAGTGTCCCGAGCTCTTCGAGAAGAGTGCCAACGTGTATGTTCGCATGACCGAAGAAGACGTTTGCGGCAAATCGGCCTACATCAAGAACTTCCAAGTGGAAGATCTTGAGGCTTTCAAGGCTGCCGAGAGCGCCGAAGCTTAAAATCACCAGAATACGAAAAGGGAATGTGCAGAAACCTGCGCATTCCCTTTTTTCAAATCCACTAATCATCCTATCCGTTATGAAAACAGTCTATCCCACAAAGGTATCCGCCACGCTCATTCTTTTCGTCAGTGCGGCCTGGCTCTGTGTGCTCTCCCCGTTTGTCATCAACGGTCTGTGGATTCATTTCACGGTTGTTTTAGTGTTTTACTTTCTTTTACTATATCTGATGGCCAGCATCAAGTACGAAATCAACGGCTCACAACTCATCGTTTACCAATTTATAGGCAAGTGGGGAAAAATCGCCATCGACATCAACACCATCAAAAGCATCGAGCCCACCCACACCATTCTCAGTGCGCCAGCCAGCTCTTTAGACCGTCTGCGCATCAGCTACAACAAATATGATGAAGTAGTCATTTCACCCCGTCAGAAGGAAGCCTTCATCCGCCAGCTACAAACCTTGAACCCGCAAATTGTGTTCAAGGACAGAGAAAATTCGTAAGCTGACATTGCACTAAAGATGAACACAGAAACCGAAATTCCACACGCAACAGTCGCCGAAGCCAAGGTCGGAAAAGAAGCGCAGCCCCTTCGTCCCCACCTCCATGCCTACCGGACAGAACTGAAAAGCCATTCCCCAACGCCGTCGGTCCATCCGTCGGAAGTCATCCTCATGCTGTTCGTAGCCTTTCAGGCACCAGATGTTCAGCCACGTATGCTCACGTTTTGCGCCGAGAGCTGCTTTTGAGTATAGGTTTCCCCAAGTGTAATGCTGCCAAGTCCACTTGACTGTCGGCATTACGAACGTGTTTCTCTGTCTGATTTCCCCATCAAGACACTTCATCGACTCCGCATCCATGGTCCGCGTCGTATAGGTGAACGACCGGAAATCACCACTGATGCCGCCCGTCAGCCCGATGGCCAACCTCTTATTTAGATGATAGAAATAGAATGCGGTCAACGAAACGCCACCCGGCAAACCGCATTGAAAGGCATCATTCGGAACGAAGGTTGTCCGCACAAGGTCTGCCAGCAACTCCATCCACGACGCGGCAGGCTCACTGACCAGCTCGTCCAACTGCTTTTCAGCCTTGCTGAGTTCTTTGTTTTCCTTGTTGAAAAGTCCGCAGCTCAGGCCGATTTCATGCCGATAGAGCCGTTGCGGACGGGCAAGTCGGCTGGTAGGAAGGCTGTAGTTCCTGACAGCCAAGGGCGCAGTGCCCTCACTCTTGGGCACATAGTGCAGCTGATACACCTTTTCAGCCGGTGTATAAATGCTGCCTGTGCCATAGTCAACAATCAATCCAAACGGTCCGGAAATGTACAAATCGCCCCAAAGCCATGCACTGGTGCGCCGACCGGGCACAATCGGAGCATAGAGGAAGTGCTCCGACTGGAACCAGATGGTGTCCTTCAGCTGCTTCCGGGGCACGGGAAGCGTCGCAGGCAGCAATCTGTCGGGGAAGGTGTCGGTGCCCGTCACGATGGTGACAGGTTCGCCCACCTGCCCGTCGAAGGTCACATCGGCTTTTGAACCGAGAAAGATCGTTGCGCACGACGAACACGAGAACACCGCCACTATGATAAACATCCATTGAAGAAAAACACTTTTGTTCATGCGAGAAAAACATTTCTTTTCCTACATAAACATCCGGAAGGTGTATATCTTGCACCGATTCCGGCTTTTTTCCATCTTTTTCCAGCTTCTTGTGCGGCTATCCCCCCGTCAGCCAGCGTTCTTCACAACCTCACCGTTGAGCACCACACGGCTGATGATGGGCTGCGTGTAGGCGTAGGGAATGTAGGCAAGCGAGGGTATCGGCTCAGTGATGATGAGATTGGCCACCTTTCCGCGCGTAATGCTGCCGTGCGTCCGTCCGAGTCCCATGGCCGCCGCCGTGTTGATGGTGGCCGCATTGATGGCCTCTTCGGGCAGCAGCCGCATCTTGATGCATGCCAGCGACACCACGAACTTCATGTCGCCCGAGGGCGTGGAGCCCGGATTATAGTCGCTTGCCGTAGCCAACGGCAGCCCTGCTGCAATCATCTTTCGCGCAGGAGCAAACGGCATGTTCAGGAAGAACGACGTGCCTGGCAGCGCAGTTGGGATGGTTCTCAGTTCAGAGTTCATCGTGCATAGTTCATAGTTTTTTGTTTGCGATACGCTATTCGTAGAGCTTGGTCCGCTGTCGGACTGACGGAGCAGGTCGATGTCGCGCTCGGTCATGCTCTCTAAATGGTCCACGCTGAGGGCCCCGTGGGCCACAGCCACCTCCACGCCGCCGCTGTCGGCCAACTCCTGCCCGTGAATCTTCGGCCGCATGCCGTACTCGGCAGCTGCTTCGAGGATGCGGGCCGTCTCGTCGGGGGTGAAGAAGCCCTCGTCGCAGAACACGTCGACGAAATCGGCCAGTCCCTGCCGTCCCACCTCGGGAATCATTTCGCGCACAACCAGGTCCACATAGTCGCTCTGCCTACCCGAATAGGCGCGTCCCACGGCGTGGGCGCCGAGGAAAGTGCTGCGCACGGTGACGGGGCTCGTCTCGCGTATGCGCCGTATCACGCGCAGCATCTTCAGCTCGTCCTCCGTGTTCAGACCGTAGCCGCTCTTGATTTCTATCGCGCCCGTACCTTTATATATTACCTCCCGAACCCGACGCATGGCCTGACGGTAGAGCTCATCCTCCGACAACTCGTGCAGACGGTCGGCCGAATTCAGTATGCCGCCGCCGCGCCGTGCTATCTCAGCGTAGCTCAGCCCCTGGATTTTGTCGACAAACTCCTGCTCGCGGCTGTCGGCATAGACCAGATGGGTGTGGCTGTCGCAGAACGACGGCAACACCGTTCCGCCCTCAGCGTCGACGACGGCAGCCGACCGGACGGTCGGACCGTCGCCATTGGTGCCGAAATCCTTGATTTTCCCGTCTTCAACAAGCAGCCATGCGTCCCGCATCGTTTCCACATGAGCCATTTCCTCGCCGCAGAGGCACGGTTTGTCGGCCGGCAATATGCCAGCCAACATTCCGATATTCTTGATCAGTGTTCGTTTCATGATGTAGCATTATTAATGTGCCACAAAATTACAAAAACTTTCATTAACGCAACACTAATTAGGGCAAGAAAAGTTGTTTTTTACTAATTCCACATAACAGACAACGCCTCCAACTAAATTTTCTGCTACCTTTGCATGCAGCAACGACAACGGCTCAGCGACGCGTCGTGCTTCATCATTACAGACTACCAGCATCATGAGAAGAGCCTTCTTCCTCTGCTTTGCGATATTCGCATGCCTCTCTGTCACGGCGCAACGCAGAATCCGCGTGCTCGACGTGGAGACCCACGAGCCCGTGGGGAACGCTTCCGTTGAGCCGAACAAGGGGGCGTTCACCATGACCGACTCGCTCGGCTACGCCACGATTCCCGAAGTGTTCGACAGTCTGTTCATCCGACATCTGAAGTACGAACACGAACGACTGCTGGCCCACGAGGTGAAAGACACCGTCTACCTCTTTGCCACCGAGAACATGCTCGACGAAGTGACCGTCGTCTCACCGCAGACCATGCTCAACAGCATGAAGGAACAGCTGAAGACAAAGCCGCTACCCGACCCTGGCAAGGCGGCGATGAGCGTCCCGTTGTCGAAGATTCTGAAGTGGTTCGGCTTCAAGAGCAAGCGCGAAAAGAAGAAGGAGCGGGTGAAACGCATTCTGGAAGGTCTGGGAGGCCCCGCTGAAGAGGAAGAAGAATGAAAAGACTACTGGCTACAGGTCTGCTGACCATCGTCTGTCTGGCACTCTCCGCACAACGGCAGATCATCGTGCTCGACCAGGAAACGCTCGCACCCATCGCAGGCGTCTCGGTGCGCGTGGACAGCAGCAAGGTGCAGAAGACCGACCAAAACGGACGCATCGCCGTGGCCGAAACGTTCGACAGCATCACGTTCAGCCACCTGGCCTACGGCAAGGAAAAGCTCGCCTTCAAGGAAGTGGCCGACACCATGCTCATGTTCTCCAACGGAACGGTGCTGCCAGAGCTCGTCGTCACCGACTTCGGACCCGACCTTCGGCGCGCCATGCGGGCCGCACATGAGCGCATGGTGAACACTCCGCGACCTTCATCGCTTCTCTCGTTCGACCTCGGCGACATGCTCGACAAGCGCGGCCGACGCGACCGCAAGCATCTGAAACGCGCCAAGAAGATTCTTCAAGAGTACGACCTGAAATAGTCCCCCACCCTTTCTCCGTCAGAACCCGGTGCGCCAACGGCCCGGTCGCTGTGTGCCATCGGCTGACCGACGGCTCATTTCCACATGCCACCCGGCAGCCGTTGAGTTGTCGGCAGAGCGTTTTTTCGATGCCATTTCATTGATATTGCACAGCAATCTCACTGATTTTGCACGGCAATCTCACTGATTTTGCACGGCAATTTCAGTGACATGGCAACTTGCTATACACATAGTTACACACATGAAGCTTGCATCTGGCAACCGAAAAGCGTAACTTTGCCATCGGAAAGAGAAAACCGAACCATCAGAACCACTAAAAAAAGGAGAAAAAACATGTCACTGAAATTCACACTGAAAAAGCACAACATCGAGAGTAACAAGTCGTACGGAAAATGGTATGCACACACGTTGCGCGGCGAAGAACTGTCCATGGACGAGATAGAAAAGTGCATACAGGAAAACTGCTCGGCCACACGAGCCGACGTGAAAGCCGTGCTCGCCGCACTGCACGACGTGGTGCTGCGCGCACTGAAGGACGGGCGCGTGGTGTCGCTCGGCGAGCTCGGCAAGCTCAGACTGAGCATCCGCAGCGAGTGCGTGGACCGTCCCGACGACTTCAGCGTGCAGCGCCACGTGAAAGGAGTGGTCTGCAAGTACACGCCCGACAGCCACCGCGACCCGCTCAGCGGCCGCCTGCTGCGCCCGTTCACGGACAAGTGCCGTCTGGAACAGGTCTCCCTCTACGACGCCGAGGGCCATCTCGCGAAGCGCATCCGCCGTGGCGGCTGGTCGCGGAAAAGGAATCTATAATTAAACCTAATTTATTTGGGCGTTCAGTCTTTTTGATTTATCTTTGCATAGACAAAACGACAAGAAAAATGGAAGACTTCGTACATCTGCACGTACACACCTATTATTCTATTCTTGACGGACAGGCCAGCATCGAGAAACTGGTGGACAAGGCCATCGGCAACGGCATGAAAGGCATGGCCGTGACCGACCACGGCAACATGTTCGGCATCAAGGAGTTCTTCGATGTGTGCAACAAGAAGAACGGCAAGCTGAAGGAAGCCGGCAAGGAACCCTTCAAGCCCATCTTCGGCTGCGAAGTATACGTGGCAAACGGAAAGAAAGAAAGCAAGATAAAGGAGCACGGCGACCTGACGCGCTACCACCTCATCCTGCTGGCAAAGAACAAGACGGGCTACAAGAACCTGGTGAAGATTGTCAGCCGCGCATGGGTGGACGGTTACTACATGCGTCCGCGTACGGACCACGACGACATTGAGCGCTTCCACGAGGGCATCATCTGCTGCTCGGCCTGCCTGGCGGGCGAGCTGCCGCGCAAAATCCTGAAGGGCGACGTGGCCGGAGCCGAAGAGACACTGCTGTGGTACAAGCGCGTCTTCGGCGACGACTACTACGTGGAACTGATGCGCCACGAGGTGAAGGACCCCACGATCAGGGCCAACCGCGAAACGTTTCCCGAGCAGCAGAAGGCCAACCGCGTGCTCATCGAACTGGCCCGGAAGCACGGCGTGAAGCTGGTGTGCACGAACGACAGCCACTTCGTGGACGAGGAAAACGCCGAGGCGCACGACCACCTGCTCTGCCTGAGCACGGGCAAAGACCTCGACGACCCCACACGCATGCTCTACACAAAGCAGGAGTGGTTCAAGACGCGCGAAGAAATGAACGAAGTGTTCGCCGATCTGCCCGAAGCGCTGGCCAACACGGTGGAAGTGCTCGACAAGGTGGAGACGTACGACATCGAGCACGCGCCCATCATGCCCTTCTTCCCCATTCCCGAAGAGTTCGGAACGGAGGAGGAATACCGTCAGCGCATCACGCCCGAAGAGCTGTTCCGCGAGTTCACGACCGACGAGAACGGCGAAAACCCGCTGCCGCAGGAGGAAGGCGAGAAGAAAGTAAAGAAGCTGGGCGGCGTGGACAAGCTCTACCGCATCAAGTTCGAGGCCGACTACTTAGGCAAACTGGCCTACGAAGGAGCCCGCCGGCTCTACGGCGACCCGCTGCCGCAGGAGGTTGACGAGCGTGTGCGGTTCGAACTGCACATCATGAAGACGATGGGTTTCCCCGGTTACTTCCTCATCGTGCAGGACTTCATCAATTCCGCGCAGAAAGAGCTGGGCGTCATGGTCGGACCGGGACGTGGCTCGGCGGCAGGAAGCGTCGTTGCCTACTGCCTGGGCATCACCAAGATAGACCCCATCAAGTATGACCTGCTGTTCGAACGATTCCTGAACCCCGACCGAATCTCGCTGCCCGATATCGACACCGACTTCGACGACGACGGCCGCGGGCGCGTGCTGGAATGGGTGGAAGAGAAATACGGGCACGACAACTGCGCTCACATCATCACCTACGGCACCATGGCCACGAAAAACTCCATCAAGGACGTGGCCCGCGTGGAGCGCGTGCCGCTCGACGTGGTCAACAAGCTGTGCAAAGCCATCCCCGACCGTCTGCCCGACGGGCTGAAGATGAACCTGACGAACGCCATCAAGTGCGTGCAGGAGCTGCGCGAAGCCGAAGCATCGGTCGACGACCGTCTGCGCAACACGATGCGGTATGCGAAGATGCTGGAGGGAACGGTGCGCGGAACGGGCATTCACGCCTGCGGGTTCATCATCTGCCGCGACCCCATAGACGACTGGGTGCCGGTGAGCGTGGTGGAAGACAAGAGCGACCCGGGCCACAAGCTGCACTGCACGCAGTACGACGGCCACGTCATCGAGTCAACGGGCCTCATCAAGATGGACTTCCTCGGACTGAAGACGCTGAGCATCCTGAAGGAAGCCGTGGAGAACATCCGGCTGACAACGGGCGAGACCATCGACCTGGACAACATCCCCATAGACGACGAACTGACCTACAAGCTCTATCAGGAGGGCCGCACCATCGGCACGTTCCAGTTCGAGTCCACCGGCATGCAGAAGTATCTGCGCGAGCTTCACCCCACGGTGTTCGAGGACCTGATAGCCATGAACGCACTGTACCGCCCGGGCCCCATGGACTACATTCCCGACTTCATCAAGCGAAAGAAGGATCCGTCGCTCATCGCCTACGACATTCCCTGCATGGAGAAGTACCTGAAGGACACATACGGCATCACCGTCTATCAGGAACAGGTGATGTTGCTCTCAAGACAGCTCGCCAACTTCACCCGCGGACAGTCGGACTCGCTGCGAAAGGCCATGGGAAAGAAGAAAATAGCCGAGATGGAGAAGCTGGAAAAGCTGTTCTACGAGGGCGGCGTGAAGAACGGCTACGACAAGACGGTGCTGAACAAGATATGGGAGGACTGGAAGAAGTTCGCCTCCTACGCCTTCAACAAGAGCCACGCCACGTGCTATTCGTGGGTGGCCTACCAGACAGCCTACCTGAAAGCTCACTATCCGGCCGAATACATGGCCGCCGTGATGAGCCGAAACCTGAACAACATCACCGAGGTGACGAAGCTGATGGACGAATGCCGCGCCATGGACATACCCACGCTGGGCCCTGACATCAACGAGAGTCGGCAGAAATTCGCAGCCAACAAGAAAGGCACCATCCGCTTCGGACTCGCCGCCATCAAGGGCATGGGAGCCGCAGCTGCCGACGCCATCATCGAAGAGCGCGACAAGAACGGTCCCTACAAGAGCATCTACGACGTGGTGGAGCGCGTGAACCTGCAGGCCTGCAACCGCAAGGCCATGGAGAGTATGGCACTGAGCGGCGGTTTCGACAGCTTCGGCATCGAGCGCGAACAGTACTTCGGCTACGATAACAAGGGCTACATGTTCCTCGACGCCCTGATAAAGTACGGTTACATCTACCAGAACGAGCAGCTGCAGTCCACACAATCGCTCTTCGGCGACTTCGACGCGGTGGAGATAGCCAAGCCGCAAGTGCCGCAACAGTACGAACACTGGAGCTCCATCGACCGGTTGAACCGCGAACGCGAGCTCGTAGGCATCTATGTGTCGGCCCATCCGCTGGACGACTACGCCGTGGTGCTGCGCGGCATGTGCAACACAAAGTGCACGGAGCTGTCGGACAAGGACAAACTGGGACAGAAAGACGAAATCACCATGGGAGGCATCGTGACCGACAGGCGCACCCGATTCACGCGCGACAACAGGCCCTGCGGCTTCGTGACCATCGAAGACTTCGACGGTGCCGGCGAGCTGGCGCTCTTCGGCGAGGACTGGGGACGCTGGCAAGGCATGCTGATAGAAGGCAGCACGGTCTTCGTGACGGCAAAGATGGTGCAGCGCTTCCGCGACAGTAACGTCAAGACCATGCGCGTGCAGGACATCCAATACATGGAGACGGTGAAAAAAAATCGCATCGAGAAAATCACTATTTCGATGGATTCGGACAGTCTGAACGAAGACGTTGTGAGCGAACTGACGAGCCTCTTCAACAAACATCCGGGGACTGCGCAGCTCTATTTCCAAATCAAGGACACCGAGACGAACCGCTTCGTCACGCTGCATGCACGCTCGTGCACCATCGACATCAAGCGAGACCTGACCTCCTACATCGACGCGCATCCGTCAATGGATTACAAAATCAACTGACAACGGTCGGCTGACAAAACCTGCTCGGGCCACGTCGGCTCACCGACAGACATGACAAGATGCCAGCAACGGCCGCGGCACGATGTTTGTTGGAACACAAAGTGTCTCTTCATGACCGCTTCGGGACAGACGCTACGGTTTGGAGGAAGCAAGCAAGAATAGATTTTAATGTATCAACCAATCATAACAAACAGCAATGGAAGTACAAATCACAACTGAGAATTTCGAGAGTTTGAAGAACGGCAACCTGCCGTTAGTAGTTGATTTCTGGGCTACATGGTGCGGACCGTGCCGCATGATTGCTCCCGTCATCGAAGAACTGGCCAAGGAATACGACGGACGCATCGTCGTGGGCAAGTGCGACGTGGAGGAAAACGACGACATCGCCATGGAATTTGGCATCCGTAACATTCCCACCATACTCTTTTTCAAGAACGGGCAGGTGGTCGACAAGATGGTCGGCGCCGCTTCTAAGGCCAAGATCCAGGAAAAGTTCGAGGCTTTACTTTAATTCACAAAAATCATTACAACCATGAAAAAAATCGTATTGCTATTGATGGGGCTCGTCGTTGCCATCGGCGTGTCGGCTCAGGGAAGATGTAAAGGCTTCGTGTACGACACAGACGGCTACGTGAACGTGCGCAAAGGAATGTCGAGCTCGTCGGACATTGTTCGGCAGATGGACAACAATCAGACCCTGTACTACTCCATGACGGGCACTAACTGGTATCAAGTAAGCCTGACACCGGCGGGCAAGGCCATCGGTTACGTATACTGGAACCGCATCAGCGTGTCGGGTGAAGACCTGCTGACGTATGTCGTGACCGACGCCGACGGCTACACGAATGTCCGCAAGGGTGCTTCGACGAAGACAGCCATCGTGAAGACGATGAACAAGGGCAAGGAATTCATCGGAACTCCTGTCTATGTCGGCGGCAAGCAGAGCCACTGGATTGGCGTTCTGGACGAGAACCAGCGTCTGATTGGTTTCGTCTACGACACGAAAGTAAAGACAGTAGACTGACAGACAACGACAATTGCGGCACAAAAATACGGCCGCCTACAAACAGAAAGTGAGGAGCTCCAAGCCGGATGCTCCTCACTTTCTGTTTGTAGGTGACGCAAATAGCAGGAAAAAACAGGCTTGCTATGCTTCAGTGAAGATTCGCCTGCTGCCGTCTTCGGCCTCTTCGATGTACACCTTCGTGGCGTCTTCAGGCAGAAGTTCTTCGACAAGCTCGGGCCATTCGATGAAACAGAGAGCCCCACTGTAGAAATAATCCTCGTAACCCATGTCGTAGACTTCCTCGAGTTTCTTGATGCGATAGAAGTCGAAATGACAGATGCGCAGCGGAGCGGGGTACGCTGGCAACGGAGAACGGTTGCTGCCATACTCATTGACGATGGCGAACGTGGGTGAGGTGATGACGTCTTCTACACCCAACTCTTCGCAAAGGGCCTTGATGAAGGTCGTTTTTCCCGCTCCCATCTTGCCGTAAAAGGCGAAAACGTTTCCCGTAGACATCTGCCCGATGAACTCTCGGGCCGCCTCGCGGATATGTTCTATGTCTTTGATGATGATTTCCATTATTTTTGTCTTCTCTTTTATTCTCTTCCAGAAAAGTGCACGTAGAGGCGTTTTCCTTCGTCCGGGAACACCTGAGACACGCAGCGGATCAGATGGTAAGGCCCTCGATGTACTTGCAGAGGATGCCGATGCCCTTCAGGTTCTCGCCGCCCTGCGGAATGATAATGTCGGCATACTTCTTCGTAGGCTCAATGAACTGCTCGTGCATGGGCTTGAGCACGTCGAGATAACGGTTGAGCACCATGTCAACCGTGCGTCCACGCTCCACCACGTCGCGCAGGATGTTGCGGATGAGTCGCTCGTCGGAATCGGTGTCTACGAAGATTTTCAGGTCCATCATGTTGCGCAGCTTACGGTCGACGAGCGTCATGATGCCCTCGATGATGATGACAGGCTTGGGCTCCACATGCACGGTCTCGGGCAGACGGTTGCTGATGATGTAGCTGTAAGTGGGCTGTTCGATGGCCTCTCCGCGCTTGAGCTGGGCAATTTGCTTATGCAGCAGCTTCCAGTCGAAAGCATCGGGATGGTCGAAATTGATGAGTTTGCGCTCCTCGGGCGTCATGTCGGACGTGTCGTTGTAGTAGGAGTCAAGCGGAACCACGGCTACACAGTGAGGCGGCAGGGCCTCGACAATCTTCTTGACGACCGTAGTCTTTCCTGAGCCGGTACCTCCGGCAATTCCAATAATTGTCATGTCTTATCTTGTTTTCTTTTATCTGCTGCTTGTTTACGAGTCGGAACGGTCGGTCTCAGCGAGAAGCGACAGGTCCTGAAACATCTGAAGGTAGCTCTCCGCCTTCTTCTCCACGCGCATGGGATAGGCTCTTGAGCTGCTGGGCATGCGGTAGAGCCGGAGACTGCGGCCCTCGAATTGGAACGGAAGCCACGTTCCGACCTTCGGCTGGCCCATGCTGAAATGCCCTGTAAAAACGTCGGTGGCTTTCTGACCCGTCGTGACGACAGTCTCACAGAGTGGCATCTGCCGCAGAAGAGCTTCCACGTCAGTCTGTTGTACAATCTCCAGGTCCTTGTCCGATGCGGTGTTCTTCGTCCTGACCACGGCGCAGGCCGTGTCATAAAGGGCAATGCCTTTACAGTTCAACAGTTCGATGATGGATTCCCGGCGATATGTTTTTCGCTCCTCGTCCACGAAATGTAGCTTGTCTCCGAAGAAACACAGACCGAAGATGCGCCACATATCGTTCGTGTAGTTAGGATAGAAGAAGTCCATCGACCACCGCTTGCGGGCCGGAGGGAAACTGCCGAGCATCAGCAGACGGGCTCCGGTGGGCAGGAAAGGCTGTAGCGGATGCTGTTCGACAACGGTCATTTCTGCTCCTTGACGAGATAGACGACCACTGGCAGGTGGTCGCTGAAGCCGTCGAGCCACACGCCACCTGCAAAGGTACGCTTGGGGTTTCCTTTGTATTTGCCTTCGGTCTGGATGAGGTAATCGCGCCGGAAAATCTGGCTATTGAGATATGTCAGGCTTGAGTAGTCCTTCGTTCCCTTGCGGTCGAGCATGTTCGGAGTCATCAGAATCTGGTCGAACAGGTTCCAGCCACCGTCATATTGCAGTGTGCCCGTACCTTGTTTCACCAAGTAGTTGTACCACGGATTGTACATGTCGCCGTCGTGCGTCTTCTTGATTTCACTCTTCGCACTGAGCCCTTCTGTCAGGCTTTTATTCGTCGGATCGTCGTTCAGGTCGCCCATCACGATGATTTTGTTGTCAGGATTCTCCTGCAACAGCTTGTCTTTGATGATGCGCACTTGACGGGCTGCACTCTCCCTATAGAACGATTCGGAGAAACGGCTGGGCCAATGACACACGATGACCGTGATGAGCTCGTTGGCCAGCATACCTTGAACGGCGAGGAAGCCTCTCGTGTAGAACGCGCTGTCGGCTTCAAGCTCCTGTACGTACGGGTAAAGCTTCACATCCTTGACAGTAAACAGAGCAGGGTTGTAGAGCATAGCACAGTCAACACCGCGGCGGTCAGGGCCTTCCACATGCACATATTTAATATTTCGCGCGCGAAGAGGTTCCTGAGCAATCAGGTCCTCCAGCGCACGGGCGTTCTCAACTTCCGACAATCCGATGACGGCACAGCCCAAACCAGGCAGTTTGTCGGTGCCCATGTCGGCCAGTGCGCGCGCCATGTTTCGCAGCTTGTGTTCATACTTGCGTGCATCCCACCGGTTGGTACCCATTGGGAGGTACTCGTAGTCGTTCTTTCCTTCGTCATGGCAGGTGTCGAACAGGTTCTCCTGATTGTAAAAACCAATGCCGTAAACGGAAAACTTCCGCTGAGCCGAGGCTGGAAGCATAAGGCCAATCAAAAAGAATACAAGGATCAGGTTCCGCTTCTTCATAATATGAATAGTTTGATTTGCTGCAAAGATACATAAATTTACGCGAACAGCCGAACGAAAGGACATTTTTTTTGCAGTCAAGCGCTTTTTTACGGCACCAAGAGACAAGGTCTGCTGACGAGAACGTGTTTGTGGTGATGGCCGAGACACCGTTTTTTCTACTAAAAAAGACGCGACAGAAGCCGTTCAAACCATGTATGGCAAGACCTTCAACAACTTTCGTTTTGTCATGTACGAATAACAACAAGCCTGACTGTCCATCCATTATCACTGTTTGATTATTAAAAATAATTAAATGACAGGAAATAAAAAAGCGTAAAGTTTTAGCAATTATCTTTTTATCAGTAACTTTGCAAAAAGTTTATACAACGTCAATTTAACAATAAGGTAATTATGAAGATTGAAAAAATTCATGCAAGAGAAATCCTCGATTCAAGAGGTAATCCCACTGTGGAGTGTGAAGTAACATTGGAAAACGGCGTAATGGGCCGCGCTGCCGTTCCGTCAGGTGCTTCCACCGGTGAGAACGAAGCTCTCGAGCTCCGCGATGGCGACAAGGGCCGCTATCTCGGCAAGGGCGTACTGAAGGCTGTTGAGAACGTTAACAATATCATTGCTCCCGCATTGAAAGGCGACTGTGTGTTCGACCAGCGTGGTCTGGACATGAAGATGCTCGAACTGGACGGCACACCCACTAAGTCGAAGCTCGGTGCCAACGCCATTCTGAGTGTTTCTTTGGCTGCTGCACAGGCTGCTGCCAAGGCTCTGAACATTCCTCTCTATCGTTATATCGGTGGCTGCAACAGCTACACTATGCCTCTGCCGATGATGAACATCGTGAACGGTGGTGCACACTCAGACGCTCCCATCGCTTTCCAGGAGTTCATGATTGGCCCGGTCGGCGCCACTTCTATCAAGGAAGCTGTCCGCATGGGTGCTGAAGTGTTCCACAACCTGGCCAAGCTGCTGAAGGCCCGCGGCCTTTCCACAGCTGTTGGTGACGAAGGCGGCTTCGCTCCTAACTTCAACGGCATCGAGGATGCACTCGACACCATCATGGAAGCCATCAAGGCTGCCGGTTACGAGCCGGGTAAGGACGTCCGCATCGCTATGGACTGCGCTGCATCTGAGTTCGCTGTATGCGAAGATGGCAAGTGGTTCTACGACTATCGCCAGCTGAAGAACGGCAAGAAGAAGGATCCCAACGGCAAGAAGCTCTCTGCCGACGAGCAGATTGCATATCTGGAGCAGCTCATCGACAAGTATCCTATCTACTCAATTGAGGATGGTCTCGACGAGAACGACTGGGAGAACTGGGTGAAGCTGACCGAGAAAGTGGGCAACAAGTGCCAGCTCGTAGGCGACGACCTCTTCGTCACGAACGTGAAGTTCCTCGAGAAGGGCATCAAGATGGGTGCTGCCAACTCTATTCTGATCAAGGTGAACCAGATCGGTTCGCTCACCGAGACCCTCGACGCCATCGAGATGGCTCACCGTCACGGCTACACCACTGTCACATCTCACCGTTCCGGCGAGACTGAGGACACCACCATCGCCGACATCGCCGTTGCTACCAACAGCGGTCAGATCAAGACGGGTTCTCTCTCACGCACAGACCGTATGGCAAAGTACAACCAACTCATCCGCATCGAGGAAGAGCTCGGCTGCACCAGCAAGTACAAATATGCCAAGCTGAAGTAAATCAGCCGTCGGCAGACACTATCAGAAAGGCCGCACAAGATGTTGGTGCGGCCTTTCCTTACTCTCTTTCATGCGATGACGCGGCGCAATTCTCAGTATCCAAGCTGCGTACACTTCATCCAATCATCAGTATTTCAAGACTTGTCGGTTCCCTGTTTACTGAACCGGCCGCTGCATTCCGAAAGAAGAAATGGCAAACGACAACATTAACAACAATCGCACAGAGGCTGTTTCCGAGCAAGCCAAGCTGCGCCGTAAGCGCGATGAGCGCCGTTACAACTACTACAAGAAAGACAAGAAAGACATCTTCAGCAAGTGGGGATTCGCCATTCTCTGCGTCGTTGCGGCCATTATCCTCATTCTTTGCTTTGTCACCAGAATGCTGATTGTTGACTGACGCACCTGTCTTCGGGCCCCGTTAACCGTCCACCGGTTCCGGTTTTGCCGTCAGCCGTTCAGCTTTTTACACTTTCCGCTGTATTCTTTGATTTCCATCCGGATGATTTCAACGCGATGGAACGACTTTTCTGCATACATCATACCCACTTCCTTGTCGTTGGGCGACAGCTTGTCGAGCAGCAACGATAAGGCTTTCCGACGTTCTTCCGCAGTCAACCCCACGTGCGCAGTGCCCCTGAGCACCACGCTCTCGTACTCCGTCGTGAACTTTGACGGATGCAGGTGCACGCGGCCGACAATGCAGAACGACACCTCTGGATGCGCTGTCAGCGCCCTGAGCTTGCGTCCTTCAGGCGCACAATGTATATAGAGACAACTGTCACCGTCCCAAACGTGATTGACGGGGATGCCGTACGGACGGCCGTCCTCGTCAATCATCGAAAGTGTTCCGTATTCAACGTCACGTATCAGCTCCCGTGCCCGCTCCTCGCTGAGCAGCCGGTCCTGCCGTCTGACAGCCTCGTTTCTGTACTCCATGGCTTCTATCTTTTCCCGCCGAAGTGTCCACCGTTACCATTGTCACCACTTTTGCTGCTGCGCGTGCCCGCAGAGCCGGTCTGTCCGCTGCCGTTGTCGGCACCCGAAGCGTTGCGACGCCAAGAGTTTCCGCCCGTACTGCGGCTGTTGCGGTTGTTGCGGTCGTTGTACTGGCTTCCGCCGCTACCGTTATTGCCATTATTGCTGTTGTTCCGGTAGTTCCCATGGTTTTGCGATCCGTAGCTGTTGCTGTGCTGCGGGGCACCGCCCGTCGAGTACTGGCGCCAGTTGTTGCGCACGTTGCCCGTAGCATTGTCGCGCCAGGAGCGCGGCTTGCCCGTCGGTTTGTTGTAGTGACGGTTGGCATAGTAGTCGGCCAGCCGGTTGTTGCCGCCACGATAGCTGCTGTAGCTTGTCGGATAGGAGAAGAAGAAGCGCGAGCGGTCGGTGTAACGGGTGTAGATGCCGTAGCGCCACGACGTTCCTGTCCACTCCAAGGGCTCGTAGAAGTAGCTGGTACGGATGTAGAGTTCGTACTGGTAGTAGTTCAGCACAAAGCGCAGGTCGCTGTTTCGGCGAGCCCAGGCAGCTCCGTAGACATCATACTGGCTTGTGACGCTCATCAGGTAGTCCAGGTTGATTTCGTATACGGCAGCATACTGTTCCAGACTCAGTTCCAGCTCGTAGGCCATTTTGTCACTCAGGTAGTGTGCTTCGCTGCGTGCCTGGCTGAAGCTCATGGCTGTTGCCGAGACGACTATCGTCATCATCAAGGCGATGGTTGCAAGTATTTTCTTCATAATCGTCGAATGATTAAACGGTTAGACATTTTTCTTTTCTGTTGCAAAGATAGCGATAAAATCCCGACCGCACAAAGAAAAACCCCTATTTTGACAGGTGTAAATTCCTATTCGTGCAGGGATTTTGCCCCTGTCACATTTTTTTTTCGTACATTTGCAGCGGCTGACATCGATTCTTATGAAACATCTTCACCCCTTGGAGAGTGCCGTGGAACCTCCCGCACGCTTCAACAACCCCTTTTCCTACGAGCCTCATCCGCTCTGCCTGCAAGCAGCAGCGGCCGTGAAAGACTATCTTGAAACCCATCCCGACATCATCGGCGATGCCAACCAGGGCAAGATGTTCGGCGTGCTGGTCGTGGAAACGGAGCCGACCACGCACCGGATGGGGTTCCTCGCAGCTTATTCAGGACTGCTGGCCGGACGCAACGACTGGCCATGGTTCGTGCCGCCTATCTACGACGCGCAGCAACCCGACGGCCACTTCAAGCAGCAGGAGCAGGCCATCTCGGCCCTGAACCGTAAGATTGAGGCGCTCGAAACGTCGGACGACTACCAGCAACTGCGCCACGACCACGCCCACCTGATGCGCGAGACAGAGCAGGAAGTGGAGGCCTACCGCAAGAAAGTGCAGGCCGCCAAGCTCATCCGCGACACGCGCCGTCTCCACCACAACCTCTCGCCCGAAGAGAATGCAGAGCTCATCCGCGAGAGTCAGTTCATGAAGGCTGAACTGCACCGCATGAAGAAGCGCACGGAAAGCCGTCTGCAGGAGCTGGCCCTGCGACTCGATGCCTGTCGCGAACAAATCAGACAACTGAAACAGGAGCGCAAACAGGCATCGGACGACCTGCAGCGATGGTTGTTCGCGCAGTACATGCTGCGGAACGCGCAGGGCGAAGAACGCTCGCTGCCCGATGTCTTCGCCTTGCAGACACTGCACGCAGACCCGTCGCACGCCGAAACGGAGCTGCCGCCTGCAGGCAGCGGTGACTGCTGCGCGCCCAAGCTGCTGCAGCATGCCTACCGCATCGGCGTACGGCCGCTCTGCATCGCCGAGTTCTGGTGGGGAGCATCGCCCAAGGGCGAGGTGCGCCACCACCTTTCCTTCTATCCGGCGTGCCGGGGCAAGTGCCTGCCCATTCTCCCGTGGATGATGAAAGGACTCGACGTGGAGACGGAAGGCCCAGCACCGACATTCAAGCTCGAAGTGGTCTACGAGGACGAAGCGCTCGCCGTGGTGAACAAACCGGCAGGCATGCTGAGTGTGCCGGGCAAGATCAGCCGACAGTCGGTAGAGGATGTCATGCGTCAACGGTGGAAGGACGACGTGAACCCGCTCATCGTCCACCGGCTCGACATGGAAACATCGGGGCTGATGGTCGTGGCTCGCACGAAAGGGGCACACGAACACCTGCAGAAACAGTTCCTCCACCATCAGGTGCAGAAGCAGTATGTAGCCCTGCTCGAAGGCGTTCCGCCGCTGTTGGCCAATGCGCCTGTCGGACAGCGCGGCATCGTCAGCCTGCCCCTCCGCCCCGACACGCTCGACCGTCCGCGCCAGCTGGTGGACCCCGACAACGGCAAAGAGGCCGTCACCGAGTACGAACTGCTGTCACGAACGGACGCACGGGTGCGACTGTTGCTCACACCCCACACCGGACGCACGCACCAGTTGCGCGTACACTGCGCTCATACCGACGGGCTGGCAGTCCCCATTCTCGGCGACGAGCTCTACGGAACAAAGTCCACCCGACTCCATCTGCACGCCTCCAGCCTCTGTTTCACCCATCCACGCACTGGCGAACGACTGTCGTTCCGTTCCGACCCGCCGTTCTGACGGTTTGGGAAGTACATCGGAACGGGCTCCCCCGTCAAATAAAATTACCAAAAAATTCTGTCGGAATTTTCGTTCGTTTTTTGAGGGAGAAAGCTTCCGAAACGGTTAAAAATCCATACAGGAAAGCAAAAAAAATCAAGCGGTTTTTCAAAATGGGCCATTTTGCATCGCAGAACGGCCCGTTTTGACTTTCAGAATGGCTCATTCTGTCAAGCAGAAAGGGCCGTTTTGAAGTGTAAAATGGGCCATTTTAAAAGCCCGAAAAATGTAAAGAAAACACAAGAGCTTAGTTTTCAAGTCTTTAGAAGACCCTCAAAATTCGCGCGTACGCGTCCGTCAGATTTTTATTTCAAAACGATGGCACTCTCAGAAGCCCAAAACGCACTTTTTGTCAGCAAAATTCAAATCGAACGGAACGCCTGGATTCAAATCAAACCGACTGGAATCAAGAACCGTTGAAGTGCCTGTACGCTCGCGGCATGCGCGTTTTCAAGCCCCCCCAATGCTTGTCCAACCAGGAAAGCGTGACTGCCCTTGACGCCTGAAAACAAAGAAAGGGCGACAGTCAACTGCGGCCCTTCCCCCAAAAAAGATTAAGATAAAATTATAGATGAAAATGATCACAATTTAATTTTGTAAGCCACTGACAGCTGGAACGTGCGGTTCTTGTTCTTGCTTTCCCAGCTATTGTTGGGCGTGAGGTACGGACTGATTCCGTCAATCATGTCAATGAGACCTTCCGTATAGCGCAAATCAATTGACAATCCGAAGGGGAAGTCGTAGCCAAAGCTGGAAGACAAACCGACATCAACCTTGTTGAAGACATCCTTCACGTCTTCGCCATCGTACTTTGCCTTGGTCAGGAAGCCCGTCTGTACGCCGATACCTGCATTCAGACCTTTCCAGATATAGAACTTGGCCATGACGGGGATATTGATGAACTCGGTGTTTACATCTTCCTTGGCTGACTTCAGGCGGAACCCCTGCTGCTCGTACATGGCTCCGGCACTCAGAGCGAACCAATCATTAAACTTATATTCTGCTTCTACGCCGGCTGCAATGCCGAACTTGTTGTCTACGTAATCCTTTGCTCCTGAAATGTCCGAACAGTTCATTCCTACTTTCGGTGTGATAGCGAAATCACCTCTTTCCAGAATCTGAGCGTTTGTTGCAATTGTTGCTGCCATCATGGCGACGATCATCATTAACTTTTTCATTTTCTTTTTCTCCTTTTTTTATTTGTTATACTTGTTATTTTGTTTTGACGATGCAAAAGTACAATGCTTTTACCGTTCATTCCAAACAAAAGACAGAAAAAGGCAGAAGAAGCATCGGACAAGTTCAGGAAATTCGGACAGTAAGGAAAAAACGCAGGAAAAGCTGTCCGAAAAGGGTCAAAAAAGCTGCATTAAGTCCGTTGGGAGAGCCATGTTCCGTGTTCGCGGACGTGTTCCAGCAGGTGCGCGAAGATGGGGATGCGGCTGAGCAGTGCTGGATCACCTGTGAGGATGAGCTGCTTGCGGGCACGTGTCAGGGCCACGTTGAGCTTTCGGTCAACGATGGTTCCGTCGGTATCGATGAACGTGCTGGCGGTGAGGAAGTCCAGTTCGTAGCGCCTGCTGACGGTGAAGGAGAAGATGATGACGTCGCGCTGCGAACCCTGATAGCGCTCAACGGTGTCGATGGAGATGTCCTGAAGGGCCGGAATGCCGAGCGCTGCCGTCTCGCGCCGTATCTGTGCTATCTGATTCCTGTAGGGCACGATGACGCCGACGGTCTTGTTCGGGTCGAAGCTGTCGCCATATTCGCGGTAGACGCGCTGCAGTTCTTGTGCGACGATGGCAGCCTCGACGGGATTGGAGCGCGATGTGTTAGTCGGCACGGAGGACGCCGCGGCCCCAATGGCCTTTCGCTGCAACGTAGCGGGGATGAAGAGCAGCCGCGGCGCAGCGCTGTCCTCCAGCTGATGAGGCAGCGGCACGGGCTGAATGTTTTCGTGAACGTAGAAGAACGTGTTGGGGAACGAGGCAATGTCGGGGTGCATGCGGCCCTGATGGTTCAGTGTCCCGATGAACTGCGTTCGGCGGGCCGTCCGTTCGATGCGCAGCAAGCGCTCGAACAGCGAATCGCGACAGTCGGAAAGCTGTATGTCGCGCAACAGCGGCTCTTCCACGCGGCTGTCAGCTTCGCCCTGCTGCACGACGGCGGGCAGTTGTTTGTGGTCGCCGATGAGAATGAACCGCGGCACACGGGCCAAGAGTCCCACCAGATCGGGCTCCAGAATCTGGCTGGCCTCGTCGACGATGGCCAATGCGAAGTCCTTCAGCCGGAAAAGATCCGTATGGCTGAGCACCGTCGTTGTCGTCGCGACGACCAGTCGGGCCTGCCTGACGAGCGTCTGCATGCTGTCTAACCTCGGATGTTCGCCCAGCCGGTTGGCCAACAGGAATTTGCGGAAGCGTGGGTCGCAGCGGTGCGGACTGCCGATGCGAATGAAGTCGTGACCGGCCGTGACCAGCATGTCGCAGATTTCGTCCACCGCGCGGTTGGTGTACGACATCAGCAGGATGGCGCTGCTGCCGTTCCCGCCTGCCGTGTGCTGGTGGTCGGTGTGCCCGGTCGGCTGACTGACGTCGTCTGTGACGCCGTCCTGCCCGGCAGCCAGCTCCTCCTCCACGAGGAAGCGCAGTGCCATGGAGGTCTTCCCCGTCCCGGGCGGGCCCACCAACAGGAAGTAGTCGCGCGCCTGCCGGGCCTTCAGCAGCACGGAGTCGTAGTCGCGATGATAGGAACGTGAGAGCCGCTGACGGTCGTCGTGGCGCGGCTGTCGCTGTGCCAGGAGCAGGTCGCGGCAGGCTTTCGGCCCGGTTATGAAGGCATAGAGTGAGCGTATGGAGGTGGTGGAGGTGTCGGAAGCGGCGTGCTCAATGGCAAACGGTCCGTCGCCCAGCACGTTTCCGTTCTGCTGTCCGTCGTTCAGAGCTACCACGAGCTTGTCTTCCTGCAAGGTTTCGAGCGTACCTTTATATAATATAGCGTTGCGCAGGTCGGGTTCCTGCCCTTGTTTGTAGGCGTAGAGATAGACTGCATCGCCCGGCCGGAAGTTCACTTCGCCGCGCTGTTCGGCTTCGTTTGTTGACAGCAGGCCAGCTTCGTCGGCTGTCGGCTCTGCGTGTTGCACCGGCAGCGGCGACAATGTGATGAGGTCGTAGCCGCCGTTCTCGTCGCTCATCTCTTTTTTCGTGATGGTCAGGTTGACGATGATGTTGCCGGCTTCAAGCTTCTGACTGAGCGGCATTGTCCAGGAGTCGTTCGCAGCCGCAGTCGTTCCTTCCTGCACACCGAGTCGGCTGACGCGCTGTTCGCGATAGACGAAGGTCATCATCCGGCAGAAATAGGCGCGTTCCAAGTCGGACAACCGATACAGCGGGTCGCAGATGGCTTGCAGTTCAGGCCGTTTCCAGCGTTCAAAGAACGAGCTGTTCTGGCCCCGCGTGTTGAAGGTGTCGGGCTTTAACAGGTCGATGACGGAGCCGAATCCGTGGCGGGCGATGTACAGTTCCCACGCCACGATGAGGTTGCGCTGCTCAATGGCCTCGCGGAACAGCCGTTGCAGGTAGTTCACCACGACGAGTCCCTGCTCGGCAGGGTAGCGTGAATAGAGCAGTCGCATGTCCACGCGGTCGAAGCTCAGGTTGAAGTTCTGTCGCAGCACACCATAGTAGAGCAGCAGCTGCACGTAGTTGTTCTCAAGCATCATGCTGCCATGCTCGCCCGGGATGCGGCGTTCCACGTAGTAGTTCTTCCCCGACTTCTGCTCGACAAGCAGCCGGAAGTCGGTCGTCATGAGGTCTACGCGACCTTGCAGGCCCAGCCGCTCGCAGACGAACGACGGTTCCAGGATGGCTTTTTCGAGCAGTCGGCTGCCGTCGGGGCTCTTTTCCGACAAGAGGGACGCTACGGCCTGGCGGATGTTCCGGCTCTGCACGCCTGCATCCCTGACGAACTGTTCGGACGAAAAGCCTGTGCAGGTGCAGAACTCCAGTGCCTTCCGTCGGAAGTTCTTGCGAATGGAACCGTTCAAGTCGGCCGAGTGGTTGACGGTGTCGTCGAGAATCTGGCTGGCAAGATTACCCAAGAGAATGGGCTGAGTGGAAGCGACGGGTGCCAACCGGCGCAGCGTGTAGCCGAGAGGATGGTGCCCGTGAGGCTCGAAGCAGGCAGCAATGGAACTGATGTCAATGAGGAAGTCGGGTTCTACGATGATGAGGGCAGGTCGGATACGGCCCTGCTCAACGGTGCAGTCGAGCAGGTTGAGCTGCATGCCGTCACACAGTAGTTCGTGGATGTAACGAAGATGTTCTGCGGAATAGTCGATGACGATGGTTTCTGTGTCTGTTGACTGTTCGGCTGTGGCTGTGATGGTGTGCTCGTCCCACGCCGTCACGATGCACCGGACGTAGCGGTAGTTAATGTCGGCGGCCCGTTCGTAGGGTCTGTTCTCTGCGGGAATGATGCGGACGACGCTGTCGGGAATGTCGGTGGCAGTGATGGCAGAGATGAAGCGAGCCAGGGCGCGCAGGTCGTAGCGAAGGTCTGCCACACTCAGTGCAACGCGCTGATTGGAGTGCCTGCGCATGGTCTGAATGGCAATCTTGTCGCGTGTGGCCACCCGATGTTTCCGGCAGAGATAGTCCACCTGCGAAAACAGGTTACCAAAAGCCTGTGCCTGATGCTGCGCTCCTTCGTGACAGCAAAGCACCAAGGCTTCGTGCATGCGTTGGTTGGCGCTGACGGGTGCCCATGCCGACGGATCGTCGGGCAGCAGGCGTGCTATCTCGGGAAGAAAGGAATAGAGTTCGTCGCTCATGGTTCATCGGTAGGAATGGAAAACAGACGAAGCCGGACACCCTGACATCAGCATGCAGGTGCGCGTTCGGACGTCCGTCAAGGCTCACTGTCCGCCCAGACGGCTGAAGAAAACGATGATTTCTTCCCACGTCTTGAAGGTATCGCTGCCGAATTGCACGTGCGTACCCATGAAGTCGGAGTCTTTCTGCGTGTCGATGAGGTAGTCGCCCAGCAACAGGTCGGTGCGGTTAGTGAAGACAAGGTGGCCATAGGCAGGCACGTTGATGACTTCCTGCGTCCAGTCTTCCACATCTTTTATATAATTAAGGTCGTAGTTCGGAGCCTTGGCTACGACATAGATGTTATAGGTTTCGAGCAGATAGCGTAACGCCTTCAGCGCACTGGAGGTCTGCATGCCGCGGTTGTCGCGCAGCGTGTCAATGCCGATGAAGACGACAGGGCGCGTCCGGCCTTCCTGACGGTCGTCAATCCAACGGATGACGGGAATGACGCTGTTGACGAAGACCTTGTCGTTCGTGCGGTGTTCGCCGTGGAAAGAGATACCCTGCGTGTAGTGCTCCATGAACACAGGGAACGTATGCACCAGCGGATCCTCGTCACCGAAGAGCCCCCAGACGCGCCGTGGGTCTTCCTGTTGGCTGAAACAGTGTTCCTGCATGTCGCGGTATTCCTTCACCATCGACTTCGTGACGAGAAACTCCTGAACGCCGTCCTTGCGCGGATTCTGAAACACTTGCTTGCCGGTCATGCCGTGAGCCCCCATCGTGTCGGCTATCTGAAAGGCAGGATTGATGAGAATGCGGTCGAAGCCGTAGAGCATTTCGGCATACATGCCTCCCATAGACGTGCCGATGATGAGGTCGGGACGCTCCGTTTCGGCCATGCGCTGCAGCATGTCGAACCCTTCGGCAGGGTGAACAGGTATGTCTTCGGCGACAACCGTGGCCGAGGGTAACATGTCGCGTAGCCGCGTGACGGTGCCAGACTGGGCAGACGAGCCGAAGCCGTGAACGTACATGATTTTCTTTCCGACCATTAAGTCGGGGTATTGCTTGATATAGTTATTGGTAACCATTGCTTGGAGGATACGTTTTTTGCATCATGGAGAGTGAGGAACGGCGCAGGTCACTGGCCGCCCACGATTTTCACTCTGAGATTCTTGAGCTTTTTCAGTTTGCGCGGAACCTTGAACGACTTCTTGCCCGTGCCGGGATTGAAAGCCAACAGATAGGCCGTGCCGTCGGGATCCATCGTGAACACCACCTTCCAACCTTTTTCGTTCCACTGCTGCGTGGCATCGGCCAGTGAAGACGTGATGGTTTCGTCCACGTTGGAGAAATAAACACACACGTCGTTCTTCGGCGTGAGCGTGGATGTCCAGACGGAGTTGATGAGCTTGCGCTCACTGAACTGGAAGTGCGACCGTTCGGGCAGCACGACGGCCACGGCCTTGTCGATGTTCACCCACTGGCTGCTGAAGGAGAGAGCCTTGCGGCCGTCGGCCGTCAGTTGGCGCATGTTGTGCGTGTAGAGCGTCCGTCGTTCCTGCGTCAGCGGGTCCATGCTGACCGCCATCAGCCCAGCATCCTTCGTTTTCGGGTCGTTGATGACGATGACGGCATTGCCTGCGGTCGACCAGATGCAGTAAGGATGCTTCCCTTGAACATAGGCCACCCACTCGGTGGAGTCAGTGATGAAGACGGGACGGTCCATCATCTTCTCCGGTTTCCCGGTGATGTTGCCGCCAAAGCCGTTCTTGTAGGGGACGAAAATCTTGCTGGCCGACACCGTGTTGGGCACGATGATGCCCGTGCAGTTCTTCAATCCCTCACTCCACGAGAAACACGTGAAGCGGTCTTTGCTCATGCTGCGCACGAGATGCTGATTAGGGAACGTGCGTGTCCATGCATGTCGACGCTGGAAACTCTCCCAAGTGGAGGGGCGCAAGCCGTTGGTGGGGAACATTTCGTGGAGCAGATAGGTCATCAGCACACGGTGAGCTGTAACGCCCATGCGGCGCGGCCCGATGTCGGGATGGAGCATGTAGGAGCCGTCGGGTGTCGTCTTCTGCCGGCTGAGGAGCGACTGCAGACACCGTTCTTCGAGCATCAGCGCGTCAGGATGGCGCCCGATGGTGGCCATGGCAGCGTAGGCTGGCAGCTGGTCGTAGAGGAACATGCTCCAGTCGTTGCCGTTGGGCATGGCCAGCTCGCCGTCGCAGAGTGCCAGCTGTGCAAGCACGCGCTCCCAGACATCGTTCCAGTGCCACGTCAGGGCCTCGCGCACGGCCTGCGGCTTCTTCGTGTTCTCCGCTAAACGGAAGGCAATAAGGCTCTCGGCCATCTCTTGCATGACGACGTTCTGGTAGGACGTGTGGAAGTAGTTGTGGTTCTGCAGCGTGAAGTCGTCGTAGAGATTGGCACCGGCAAACCATTCCTTGGCCTTACGGCCTGCCACACGCGTGGAGTCGCTACCGTCGGCGGCTATGGTATAGCAGTTGAAACCGTAGCGCAGCAGGGCTTCGTACCACTGTTTGGCATTGGGATGCTCGGGGAAGAAGGCGCAGGCGGCGGCCAGGACATTGCTCTCCCAGCCGTTTTCCTCAGCTTTCGTGTCGCCCTTGAAGCCTGTCGGCACCGGGCGCGTCAGCTGATAGTCGGCTTCGGCGGCCAGCAGTCGCTCCAGTTGCTGCGTGTCGTAAGTGGTCAGACCCCAGCCACGGTCGATGAACTCGGCTGCCACGGCCACGCTCAATGCCCACAGAGAGCTCTCCCACTGGTGGTGTTCGGGGTCGGAACCCCAATGTTTCTTGTCGGTGCAGACTGCCAGTTGGTTGGCTCGATGGGTGGCACAGGCATAGCGAAAGGAACGGATAGCCATGCGTCGCAGCTGCGGATAAGTGAGTCCTTGGGGCAACGCGATGTTGTCGACGCGTCCCATCTCGTAGACAAAGGCTGCCACCATGGACAAGTCGGCATTGGTGCGCACGCCGTCTTCGTTGCTGCGGCCGGCATCGTTTGCCTTGAAATAGCCGATGGAGTCGCCGCGAGCATTGATTCCGGCGTCGGTGTAGAGATTGCTGGCGTACTGCATGAAGTGAGCCAACGACCAAAGGCACTCGCGCTGGATGCGGCCATCGGGCTCAGAAGCCGTGGCTGCCAGCTGAGAGAGTGCACAAAGAAGAAACAGGAGTGTCTTTTTCATTCAGTTCTTGCGTTTTTTCAGTTCTCGACGGCTCCATTTCTCCAGCCGTTTGTATTCTTTCTTGTCGATGATGAGGAACGAACCGTGCTGCGGTGCCTCAACACCTTTAATGTCGACAGGGTCGTGGAAGTTGCGCAGATAGGCATCGGCCTGACAGATGCGGTAGTGCTTGGGGTTCGAAGAGTACTCGATGTAGCCCACGCGCCATGTGTCTTCACCGATAAGCTGGAAGGCAGAAGGACCTTCGCACTTCTTTCGGCCCTCGAAGTTCACGTAGTCACGGTCGTCGGGTTCAGGCCACGGGCCTGTCAGTTGCTTGCTCAGAGAAGTGAAGATGCCGGGAGTGCCGCCTTCCTTCTTGATCATCAGGTGGTACATGCCGTCGCTCTTCAGGTAGTTGATGTCGGTGTCGATGGTTGCATAGCCCCAATCGATGAGCACCTGCGGCTTGGTGAGGCGGGTGAACGAACGGTCGGCGTAGGAATAGAAGATACGGTCGTATGTGTCTTCCTCGCTGTTCAGCAGCGAATAGTAGACGAAATAACCGCCACGCGTGCCGTCGCTCCATACGTAGTCGGCGTCCCACATTACCTGCGGCGCCCATACGCGGCATATCTTCGAGTAGTCGCGGTAGACATCGACGGTCTGAGGGTCGCAGAAAATAGAAGGTCCCTTGCGGAAATCGAACGTGACGGACTCCCAGTGTATCAGGTCGTCACTGCGCAAGAGGTTGATGCCGTAGTTGTACCAGTGCTTGCTCTTCCTGACACACATGTCTGTAGTCACCATCACGTAACCTTTGCCGTCGAACGAGCGCGCAATATAGGCATCGCGCGAACCGCCTTCTATCTTGTTTACCTTCTCCGTGTCGTAGACGGGCTGTCCTTCGATGAGGTCGTGATAGTTCAGTCCGTCACGACTCAAGGCATAAGCCGTCCACTCCCCTGCCCCACTCATGTGGCAGTAAAGGTACCCGTAGGGTTTTTCGGTCTGTATGTTGCCTTGCGCGTGGACTCCGATGCCAAACAGCCATGCACAGGCCATTGTTGTCAGTATTCTTTTCATTCGCAGGGTGTGTTTGTTTTCTTTTTTAAATTCATCATCCTTTCTCCTGCTCCGCCCAGTGAAACAAAACCGGAACGGAACGCTTGCTGCAGGATGGTGGAATGCAAATGTATTGATATTTTTCGAGAATACAAAACAAGGGCAGTAAAACGGAAGTCTTTTTAGGATTTTTTGTAACAAACGGATGATGGCCTCGCAGCGGTTGGACTCTGTAGGAAGACAGTCGTAGTCGCACTTCCTCTCGTCGTGACAGATGCCGAACAGGTTCTCCCGATTGTAGAATTGGGCATCGAAGACGGAGCATCTCCTCTGCGCCGAAACAGGCGAGGCAAGACCAATCAGGAAAAAACAAGAATCAGGTTCTGTTTTTTTCATAATTCCCAAGAGTTTGATTTGGTGTAAAAAAACGAATAATTATGCGTACAAGCGAAGGTGAATCCAGCTTTTATTATCAATCGTTAACTCTCCGTGTCTTTGCTAAAATAATCCAAACTGTCGTTGAGGGATTATTATAATTAGTTTATTCTTGCATTTAAGGGTCATGTTGACGTACAAGGACTATCTTTCTGCCTACAGATGCATCCCCGAGCTCTCGCTGTCGCAGCCCGAAGAGGCGCACTTCTCGCTTTCGGGAAAGCGGCTGACCGTGAATATGGCGGCAACCGAGGCACAAGGCTCTGCAGCAGAGATAAGTGTTTACACAACTGATGGCAGGAAAGTGGCGTCGGAACGCTTCGAAGGCTGCCGTTACCAGCTCGACCTTGGCGCACCGCCGTCGGGTGTCTATGCCGTCCAGCTGAATACGGGATCGGGAAAGACAACAGGTTCCGCACTGATCAGACTGCAATAAAAAAGGATATGAATATGAAAAAAGAACTCATCATGGCTTTGCTCGCCATCTTCTTCAGCATGGCAACCGATGCTCGGCCACGCTCCTTGCAGCAGATGCAAGCCATCGCGCAGAAAAACTGGACGGAGCTGCTGGCCTACTCGAACACGACATTTGACCCAAGCGACGGGAATCCCGGGATGAGGTGATTCCTCAACGAAGTAGAACAAAAAGCGGACGGCAATGCTCGCCTGACTGCCGTCAGACCCGCCCCAACAAGGTTCCCCCGACAGTTGCCCACTGCTGATGCATGCCATCTGTGGACAGGACGAACCCTACAGTCTGATGTGTCCGCTGCCCGACTATTCGCCGTGGGACGGCTTCCTGCCCGATGTCGTGCACTGTCCCACGGGCTGCGTCGCCACTGCTGCGACACAGCTGTGCTTTCATGTGGGCGTCGCCTCCGAGATGGGCTAAAACGGGGGCGCCCCCTCGACCGACAATTATATCTGCTGACCATCAATAAGGACGTGACAATATGTCATATCTCTGTCAGTATACCACCTGCTGATTCCCATTTGGCACACGTTTTGTTAATCTGTTGTCGGCTACTTGTGTAGTCGAGTGAGAGTAATTGAAAAGTCTGGCTCTCCGCAAGAGAGCTGGCAAAACAAGTAAAATCAAATAAAATAAATACAACTATGGGAAAAGTAATTGGTATTGACTTAGGAACTACAAACAGCTGCGTTGCCGTTTTCGAAGGTAACGAGCCGGTAGTAATCGCAAACAGTGAAGGAAAGCGCACCACTCCGTCGGTGGTAGGCTTCGTACAGGGCGGCGAACGCAAGATTGGTGACCCGGCAAAGCGTCAGGCTATCACCAACCCGAAGAACACCGTGTACTCTATCAAGCGTTTCATGGGTGAGAACTGGCAGCAGACCGAAAAGGAAATCTCGCGCGTACCTTATAATGTTGTCAACGAGAACGGCTATCCGCGCGTTGACATCGAGGGCCGCAAGTACACTCCGCAGGAAATCTCGGCCATGATTCTGCAGAAGATGAAGAAGACCGCTGAGGACTATCTCGGACAGGAAGTGACCGACGCCGTCATCACCGTGCCTGCATACTTCTCTGACTCTCAGCGTCAGGCAACGAAGGAAGCTGGCCAGATTGCTGGTCTGAACGTGCGCCGTATCGTCAATGAGCCGACGGCTGCTGCACTGGCTTACGGTGTGGACAAGGCCAACAAGGACATGAAGATTGCTGTGTTCGACCTCGGTGGCGGTACGTTCGATATCTCTATCTTGGAATTCGGCGGCGGCGTGTTCGAGGTGCTCTCTACAAACGGTGACACTCATCTCGGTGGTGATGACTTCGATCAGGTGATTATCGACTGGCTGGTGCAAGAGTTCAAGAACGACGAGGGTGCCGACCTGAAGGCAGACCCGATGGCCATGCAGCGTCTGAAGGAAGCTGCCGAGAAGGCCAAGATTGAGCTGTCGTCGTCTACAAGCACTGAAATCAACCTGCCGTACATCATGCCGGTAGGCGGCGTGCCGAAGCACTTGGTGAAGACACTGACTCGTGCTAAGTTCGAACAGCTGGCTCACGACCTCATTCAGGCTTGTCTGGCTCCGTGTCAGAAGGCTATGGCTGATGCCAAGCTCTCGACATCTGAGATCGACGAAGTAATCCTCGTGGGTGGTTCGAGCCGTATTCCTGCCGTGCAGACACTGGTGAAGAACTACTTCGGCAAGGAACCGTCGAAGGGTGTGAACCCCGACGAAGTGGTGGCTGTAGGTGCATCTATTCAGGGTGCCATCCTGAACAAGGAAGGCGGCGTGGGCGACATCGTGCTGCTCGACGTGACACCGCTGACACTGGGTATCGAAACCCTCGGTGGCGTGATGACCAAGCTGATTGAAGCCAACACGACCATCCCGTGCAAGAAGAGCGAGACGTTCTCAACGGCTGCCGACAACCAGACCGAGGTGACCATCCACGTGCTGCAGGGTGAGCGCCCGATGGCTGCCCAGAACAAGAGCATCGGCCAGTTCAACCTCACAGGCATCGCTCCCGCCCGTCGTGGTATTCCTCAGATTGAGGTGACCTTCGACATCGA